>CAZJPN010000065.1:0-2096 GCA_964547905.1 uncultured Pseudomonadota bacterium
GAATACTTACAAGTTCAAAAAGAGGGGGAACGGGAAATTTCCCGGAAGGGAGTAAGGGTCAGCCCTTGACAGGCTGTTGAAAAACTCCTCTTAAAAAACCATTTATTTTATGAACCGAGGGTGATAAAACATTAGTAATTCATTTACAGGAGGCATGATGTTAGGAGAGAAACAAAGGACAGAGCCGATGTTTTACCATATCAAGGTAGAGGAAATGATCCCAGAGAATCACCTATTACGACTTGTAGAGAAGTATGTAGATTCTGGTTTTATAAGAGATAAGGTAAAGCACCTGTATAGTCACACGGGCCGTCCCTCCATAGACCCAGAGATATTACTAAGAATGCTTCTGGTAGGATATTTGTACGGGATCAATTCGGAGCGGCGATTATGCGAGGAAGTAAATATGCATATCGGGTACCGATGGTTTGTAGGATTAAATCTCGACGACAAGGTACCGGACCACTCGACGTTTTCAAAGAACCGGCATGATAGATTTTCTGAAGGCAAAGTATTTCAAGAGATATTTGATGAGATAGTAAGGCAGTGTATAGCGAATGGTTTATTAACAGGGAAACATCTTACCGTAGACAGCACGAACATAAAAGCGAATGCATCGATTAAGAGCCTTGAGCCAATAGTAGTTGAGATGAAGCCTAAGGAATACATAGAGAAGCTTGAGAAGGAGAACCCTGGAGAAGAAAAGCCATGGGAACCCGGATATGGGAAAGCGAACCGGGGTGAGAAGATAAGCAACGACACCCACAGATCCCATACAGATCCGGATGCACGGCTTGCAAGGAAAACGTCTATGGGTGCAACTGAGCTGAGCCATGCAGCAACCTATGTAATGGACAGCAAAAGCAGGATAATAGTAGGGACAGATGTAGGAAAGCCCGATAGGAATACCGACTGCAAGAATGCCCTGAGGCAGATACAAAGAATAAAAGATACATACGACATAAAGCCACAGACTCTTGGGGCAGACAAAGGATACTGTGCTGGGGAGTTTATAGATGCAATTTTGAAGGAGAAGATACAACCGCATATACCGATAGTAAATAATCGCGGCCAAAACGAGAAGGGCATATATCCCATAGAGAAATTTGCTTTTAATAAGCAGGGCAATATATTTATATGTCCCGAAGGGAAAGAAATGAAGTATTGGGGGATACAAAAACACAGCAGGCAGCATGTCTACCGGGCAAGCAGGAAAGATTGTAAGCTGTGTGTAAAGAAAGCAGAATGCACGAGAGACCGGGCGCGGTCAGTGAGTTATCATCTCTACGAGGATTCCCTAAATGCAGCGAAGCAATTAAACAAAACCATAGAATACCGGATATCCCAAAGGATGAGGAAGCGGATCGAGGAATTATTTGGAGAGGCGAAAGAGTTTATGGGATTAAGGAGGGCTAAGTTTCGGGGTACTGAATTTGTTAGAGAACAGATATTAATGACTGCTGCAGCACAGAATATCAAGAGGATGGTTAAAATGCTCTCAAGGAGAGTGCCTCAGGACGGAGTCCTGGAGGTGCAAAAGCCCCTTTTTTTATCTCAAATGACTTGGATGTCGGAATTATTTTGTCGGCTAACCCGAACAATTAACAGAATGCAATTTGATGGATTAAATTGCTTCAAAAATACTTAGTTTTTCAACAGCCTGTCAAGGGCTGACCCCGTTGCTGCTCGTTGCTGTTCTCATCACTCAGATATGTAAACGCTTCCATCAGCATGCTTGCCTCGACCTTTATGCCACGTTTAAAAAGAATCTCATCTGATTGTGGATTGAAATTCAATTCCATCTGTGGCAAATGGGTACGGATATATTCTTTGGCAATACCAATTAACTCCGCAATTTTGTCAGCCTCATGTGACGAACCAATGTGTTTTGTTAATCTGAATCGCTTCCCAATGTATCTGCCCACCTGAATGGCTGTTGCTCCAGAACCTGTTTTAACCTTCCTAATTTTATCGTAGTGCGGTTTCACACCACTTTATTATTCATAACTTATTGATAAATCAACCTTTTGATTTTTACTTTTAAAAAGTGGGAGGTGTCAGGAGGCGAATGTGTTCGATTGCACAATGTCCTATAA
>CAZJPN010000066.1:0-7128 GCA_964547905.1 uncultured Pseudomonadota bacterium
CAGCGGCTTGGAGTTGGTCAAGTATTGCCTTACCGGCAGCAATGTTGTTATTTGCATCTGTAAGCCAGCCTGTTAGATCGGCTACTTTGTTCGATATTGTAGTAGCAGCTGATTTTGTTTCTGACTGCCAAAACGGAACTACAACATTCTCAATGTTGCTTTTTGCAGCTTCATACGAGCTTGTTATGTCGTCTAATATTCCGCTTATTCCTGTACCAATTATGCTGTCCATGATTTACCTCCGTATTGTTTATGTTTCTTTGATACTTTTATCAGTATCATTCCCATTGTTGCTACACCTGCTGCTATGAGACCATAGGTTAAATATGAACTTACATTGGTAGCATTTATTGCCGGAGGCGTTGTAGAGGGAATTATGTTTGAGATTGTGCCTCCCTTAGCCAAATCCGGCAATATGATGCCTGCCTTTTGAAGCTCTGGAGCAGGAGACAGTGCAGACTGTTCCGTTGTTATGTTTGCAGGGGCAGGAGTAGGTATTACATCAAAAGTCGGTATATCTATTACTGGAGTTGTGTCTCCGAGACCTCTAACGTATTCCATGATGACCACCTTTTTTCTTTTTTACTTTGACCCTCCAGAAAATAATTCCTGCTATAAACCCCAGTCCTGATAGTCCTGATATGATAAATATAGGATTCATGTATAATGGAGTTGATGGAAGCACTTTAGGATCTGAATTGTCCTTAACGCTCTGAATTGCATTTGCAACAGCCAACTTAACTTGACCTGACTCTGCTTTTGCACCCATTATACCTTCTATCGTACCAATTAAACCGCCGGCAACTCCACCTATTATTGCTCCCACGACGCCAAACGAAACTCCGGTGGTAGCACCTTGGGAAGCTCCCATTAAAGCATTTACACCGATATTACTCGTATCGGCAGTGCTTACCGGCATACCGGTGTCACCAAGACCTTCGTTGTTGTATTGTTCAGTTATATAATCAACGTTTTCTTGCATGAGATTTACCTTTTTTCTTATATACTTCATACCCGACAATAGAGAACCCTATTGCAGCTATAGCAGATACTATATATATAACCTTGTGTTCTGATATATTCTTTGTAACCGTAGCTGATAGGTTTGATAGAAATGTCCCAGCACTCTGGAATGGCTGATCGATCCCAGATGCCTTTGCGTAAGTTTGTAACTGTTGATATGCAGGTGTAGGCATTAGCTTGCCTCCGCATTTATTATTGAATCTGTTATAGCTGAAATATAGCTTGGCGATGGATTCGGTACTCTGCCATTAGCACTTCCATCATCAAGGAATGTCAACATTCTCATTGTGTTTATTATGTAAATAACACTATGAAGATTGACAGGAGTTGGAATCTTTCCGGTTGGATCAGTATACATTTTCATTATATCGCTATCTGATCCTACTTTCCATGTATTCAGAGTATCGTTTACAGGATTTAACATCCATAAAGTAGCTTGATTATTACTAAGAGTATATGCCTGAGTCCACATACTAATGAGCCAGTTAAGAGTAACTGAGTCTGTGCCTTTTACCTGTAACAAATTATTTAATCTTGACCATATCCAGTAGGGAGCTGAAAGCATAGCTATGGCAAGAAGTTTGCCTATTTTAGGCTGAGGCGGATTCCCACTATCCATTATAGCCATTAAGCCCTGAAACTGATCGGTTGTTATGCTTGAAAGCAAACTATTAAAATTAGAGAGCTGAACCGGTATGTTATTTTGAGGGTCTCCGTTCCAATGAGACCAGTCTTCCGGAAGACTCATTGTTATACTCCAGAATGATATGTAATCAGTAAGCCATGCCTGTATCTGATCTTGTGTTAATGTAGAAGTTACGTTAAAAGTGCTCATTATGCAGCTCCATCAATAATCTTTAAAGATGCAAGAATCTTGTTTGAACTTGTCGTCCCTCTGCTTTGTAAATTTTGAATAAAATTCTGTTTCAGATCATCTCTGCTGTCAGAAGACCAGTCATTCATTATCATCGTTACCATCCCATGCTGTTTTTCAAGGTTCACAAGTTCATTGTCCGTTAGGTATGTAAGCTGAGCATATTCAGTTTCATCTCTTACCTTATTGAGGTCTCCTGCACTGAATAGGTTTGCAATAGCAGTATGAACTTCCTTAGCCCATTTATCAAGGGTATCACCAATTGCATTTACCAAGTTCTGCATCCATTTGCCAAGTAATGGAGTGCCGGAAAGCATTCCACCAATAAAATGATATATATCTTTTGTTGTATGTGTTCCGAATATAAGGTCTATTGTAAACGTTACTTCTTGAAATCCTCCAAGTTCTATAGCAAGCAATGTCAGACCAATGGTTGGCATAATAAGTCCGTGCCAAAATTCAGTTTCCATTTGATTAAAAAATTCACCAACTTGATTTATAAATACTGAACTTTTTGCTTTTTTATCTCCTATTGCCCTATATACTTCATCTGCTAATTTACGATAACCCGTTTCCGTTGGGTATTTTCCGCCGGTATTTTTTCCTCCAGTTGTACCGCCTAACCACGCAAATATGTTGCTAAAGTTATTATACATATTTGTGAATCCGAGCTTCTGAATAATAGGATTTATTTTATCAAGGATTGTTTGCGCTGGATCATAGTTCCATTGAAACGCACCCCAATTATTATTATCACTATGTCCTGCTGCTGCAAAGGGGCCGAGATTAACCGTCTGTGTCATAAAATATGCATACGGATATAATAAATAGTGCAAAATGATTTTTTTGCTTGGTATACCGAATTTAGATAAATCAATTGAATTTATAGCATTTATGTAATTATCTATTACTTTATAAATTATTGCTTGCGTCTGTTCCTTAGACCAAAACCCCCTTCCAGTTTGTACGTTTGAAAAATCAATACCTGGAAGGATAGAGGAATAGATCCTATCGGCACTGTCTCGGACCAACTGCGGAATAGCCCAGTATTCCGGAATCGGTTTCTTATCATGATCGACTTGTATCATAATCCGATCGATTATGTTCTTTAAAACACCTGCTTGAAGAGCTATTTCTGCTGGAAGACCAGCTTCAAAAGCCTGCAAACCTGCAATATCTGCTTGGCTTAATATGCCAGCTTCTTGTGCTTCCTTCCATTGACTCAATGTGGTAGCTGAGAATGCCGGCAATTTTGCCCTCTGAATAGCTTTAACTTCGGAAGCTACAAGATCAGAAGGTTGATCTGTTTTTGACTGCCACTTCACTGCTCCATTGAGATACATAACAAGGTTTCCGTCTGTTTGTATAACAATGTATGCACCTGCACCTTTTGCTCCACTATTCCATATTGGATTATTTTTTGAATCATAAGCAACAAAGTTACCATCCCCCTGCATTACTGCCCGTACCACTCCACGATTTGCAGTATTGAAACTACGTAAAACTATACCCCGAATATTATCTACAACCCATAAGTTCCCGTCTCCGCCCATACCGAACGTGAAAACACCATTATCAGATGTTATGCTTGTATTAGGAGTAAGCTGTTGACCTGGATACAATGTCGCAGCATCTCCCTGCCCAAAAGCTCCAAGTCCTGACAATCCTGAATCATTGTTTTTATCAACAAGATATTTCATGTTTCACGTGAAATGTTTTATGCAATAACCTTATAAACTATTGCCAGTGCTGCCAGAGCACCTACTCCTATAAGTCCATATTCAAGCGTTTGATTCATTCCAGTTGATGCTGCCGGTGCAGCTACTACTGTTACCGGAGCCGGAGCCGGACTTGATGAAGACTTCGAAGGGTTAATAGAGCTATATAGCTTAGAACCGGCAGTAAGGAGATCGGAAAACTCTGATAAATAGTCACCTACTCCGCTCATTCCGCTCATTCCGACTGCATCCTCTATGTTCTTTATGAGAAAGGGCTTCCTTTCTTTTGTAATTGTTTGAAGATTATTTCCTTGTGGGATGTTTTTAAGAACTTGCTCATTAGCCTTCTTTTCTACAGAGGCATCTGCTATTTTAGAAAAATCAAACGGTAAAATATTGCTCTTTGCCGCTCCTGCTATTACTGTTGAAAGTTGTTGTAAATAATTGCTCTGTGGAGCCTTGTTTTGTGCCGGTATAGCCAGTTTCTTTGCCGCTCCTGCTGCCGCTCCTGCTGCCGCTCCTAGAGTTGTTTGATTTACTTTCGATAGATGAGAAAATATATCAATCCAGTTTCCTCCAGCTTCTACCGCAGCTACTTTTGCTGTTGGTTTCGTTACAGGTACAGGAGTTGTTTCGATTACCCTTGATACTTTTGCCATCACATCAAACCAGTTTCCACTCGGTCTTGCCGGTGTGGTTACTCTTCCAACTGGTTTCGGTGCTGATTTAAACCTTAAGTCCTCCCAAATATTACCAAATCCCATCCACGAATTAAACGGATTTACAGCTTTTTTTATTGTAGCTATTGTAGTACTCGGTACTGGCGTTGTTGTAGCACTTGATGCCGGAGTTATCTGGTTCTTAATACTTGGTTCAGAAATATAATTTGCGTCATAGCCTGTCGGCTCTTCAACTTGACCATATTGATCAACATTGTAATCTGATAACATAAGACCTCCTAATTGTTTAACGAGTTTTTTTTTACGAGATTTTCAGGCACTTCCCATTCAAACGGAGTGCTTTTGATTATTGCATCAAGCGGAACTCTCTGGCCTTTACTTGTATACGTATACATATAGACATGCCCATATCTTCCGTTATGCTCTAACATGCCTATTGCTTGAATATATACCGGAAAGCCTATTGCCCCGAGGAGAGAACCTTCAAGAACAACAAATTCATCACAGTCTCCTGAGACTTTACCATGTTGTTTAATCTGATTCAGCATCCAGACAGGATCGGCTAAAACTTCTATGCCGTTTTTATTTTTAATTTTACCATTAACGGCTTCGTATTTGTCCGGATCGTTTATATAATAGACGTGTTTTTTGATGTAGTTATGAATTGCTTCGATTTGACCAAGCTGATCCCTTTCAGGTGCTTGCATTGCTATCTGGCGGGCCGCATAGATTATATCTTGATTGAGTTTGCCTTTACCAATAAGGGCAATCATCCTGTTTATCGTCTTTTCTGTTCCAGCGTCCCCGTCAGGTATTGTCTCTTTTGACATGGTAACATCATCAAAAGAACCTATGCTTGTGTACTTTACAATACTATCCATGAGTTCAAGATAGCTTATAGGAATATTCTATGCAAATGGTGTTTGTGTAGAAAACAGTATCAGGATAGTATGAGAATATATCAAAAACTTAACATTATGATAGTATTTAAATCATTAGATGTATAGAAAACCTATCAGAAATTGGAATATAATATCCTTTTGTTCAAACATAGAATAGTTGAAATCTATTCGACACTGGAATCAGAATCATCTTCTAAAGCTCTTCTGATCAGATAGATAGTGATATAGTTTTTATCAACTTTATCCTGTTCTAATATGATTCCATAATTCAGTACAATGTCATCTATGTGTGATTTTGTAAACAGGTAAATAGTTTTTAAAATTACATTGTCATTAAGCTCATCGCTTATATTTCCAGACTTTATCTTATCTATGATGTCCTTGATATACTGGACATCAGAGTCCCCAGAACATCTTATATCTATCTTTATTTCATTGAGTAACATTTGTCAGACCTTTCGGTATTCATTTATCTTTTTTTGTCAAATGACTTGCAATAAATTCGTCAAGTTTTTCTTGTGTAATCATGTACCGGCCGCCTAACTTTTTTAATGGCAATATCTTTTTTTGAATATACCTGTACAGAGTTGGACGGCTTATGTTCAGATATTTGCATATTTCACCTGTGCTATTCAATAGCATACTATCCCTCCACTTTAAGAATCCCTTGGCCTGCTATGAGCTTTATTTTCATCGTAGCGTCCCGATCTGCATCTCTTCCCTTTTCACAACATATCTCTGACATGCCCTTTAAGCGTTTTACGACATGGATGTTATCAAATTCGTGTAACACTTCTGAATCACCTTTTAATTGCTTGCCTTTGTTCTCGTGCATAATTACAATCAATGTAACCCCGTTTTTATGAACATAATCTAACACGTGCCGTGCTTTGTCAAGAAGAGTTGCCTCTTTCTTAATTCCGTTTCTTGATACTTTCATACGGAGATCATTCAATGAATCCAGAACTAATAAGTACGGCTTTTGAACATTTACTATTTTATCAAGAAGATTATACCAATCTTGAATCTCTTCTCCGTTCCATTTATCGAAACTATTTGTAAGTTTATCTATAAACCTATTTTTTAATGTTTGAAGAGGTGTTTCAGTTGAATTATAAATCACAGAGTATCCATTTGACGATATTAAGCCTATTAAATATAAGACCAGAGCTGTTTTACCGGAACCAGACCATCCATGTATTATATTTGTTGATCCTTCTGCTATACCATGAGGTATTTTAACAAGAGTTCCGTTAACTATCCTTGTTTCATCAGATAGATACGTATCGAAGTCATCGTTTATATGAATCCACGTCCTTTCTTTGATTTTAACGTTAGCTATGTTTGAATTATACTCTTCTGTAACATATACTGGTCTGATTCCATAAGCATCGTAGTGAATCCCTATAGGATTCCCTGTTCCCATTTCCTTATTATCCTTACAGCACATATTATATGCTAACCATTTATCGGATTTATGAAAACAATATTTACAGGTATAAATAGTCATTTAAATTTTATTATCCATTTAATCAGAGTACCACAACTATTGCAAATATTTTGGGGATAAGTTAATGGAGCATGACATTGTGGGCATGTAAACTGTGGTCGAGATAATAGATCAATAATTACTTCTAAAGTAGCCACACCACCCAAAACAGCTAAAATTCCTAATAATAATTCTCTACTTATTATAGTTAATCTATCCCATACTCTTTTAATCCACCTTTTTAGGTTGTTATTCATAATACTCCTTTTTTGGTTGTATGAACATAGAAGCAATAATGCCAGTAAGCAAAACAGCGAGGGTTGCTTCTTTAAATGTTCCCCAGTATCCAAATAATCCTATCAAAACAAGAGAGACACTTGATAATATTATCCTACCCCAAAAAGCCCGCTTTACTGCTATTTGCCATTGATCTGTTTTATAT
>CAZJPN010000067.1:0-63740 GCA_964547905.1 uncultured Pseudomonadota bacterium
ACGCGCGAGCGCATCCGCCAGATCGAGGCGAAGGCGCTGCGCAAGCTGCGCCATCCCTCGCGCTCGGAGCAGTTGCGCAGCTTCCTGGACAATGAAGCCTAAACGCGGCGCGTCTAGGCTTCATTGCGGCGCATGCTGAATACGCAAAGCGCAAGTTAGGCGCGCAGCGCGGCCGAAACCACAACGAAGCTCAATGTAGAATGCCGCGTCAGCAGTGGTGAGGGGTTTCCCCAAAGCCTGTATCATTTCCCGAAGGGCCTATAGCTCAGTTGGTTAGAGCAGAGGACTCATAATCCTTTGGTCCCTGGTTCGAGTCCAGGTGGGCCCATTTATAATAAAACAAAAGAAAAGGAGGCACCATAAGTTGGATATAGAGCAGCTTAAGCAACTTCAAGACGTTGACATACAAATAGCGAATGTTTATCAGGAAAAAAATGAGCTGGAACAGACATTAAAAAGCGATGAAGAGGCATACAGGGATGCAGAGAATACAACAGTGGAGTTCAACAAAAATTATGAGCAACTCGAATCGGAAAAAAAAGCAAAAGAAGCGGAGATTCAACAAACCACCGAAATGATAAAAAGGTGGGACACAAGACTCAAGGAGGCTAAATCGGGAAGAGAATATCAGGCATTCATGCGGGAAATAAACGGAGCAAAAAGGGATATAGACGAAATAGAAAATGCTGTACTTAAAATAATGGAAGAACTGGATAAGATAGATAAAAACAGGGGGGAAGAAAAAAAGAAAATAGAAGAGATTGGCAAAAGACTGCAGCAAACATCAGAACAAAATAAAAACAGGGTTTCCCTTTTGACAAAAGAAATACAGAAGCTTGAACTGCAAAAAGACAGTATCGCAAAAAACATAGCACCATCCATGTTAAGTATGTATGAACAGATTAAGAAGCAGAGAGATATAGCCATTGTTGGAGTTAAGAAAAGCATTTGTCAGGGTTGTCATGTAAATATTCCTCCACAGCTTTTTAATGAGGTTATAATGAATAATAGGATTATTCTTTGCCCGCATTGTCAGAGAATCCTCTACTACGTCGAAGAGAACGAAGCCGCAGAAGAAAAACCCAAAAGAAACAAAAAAGCTGTTTAGCCTTTGAACTTAAGCAATTATATTACACATCACAAAAAAAATTTAGATGAGATACTGAGCGGTATACTGCCGAAAGAAGATGTATCACCTTCCACTATTCACAGAGCAATGAGATACGGCGTATTCAACGGGGGAAAAAGATTAAGACCAATTATAGCAATAGCTTCGTCCGACTATATGGGCATTACCGTTGACAAAACCATTTATTCCATAGGGGCTATGATAGAATTGGTACATACGTATTCTCTTGTTCACGATGACCTGCCCCCTATGGATAACGATAATCTAAGACGAGGGAAGCCGACCGTACACAGAATGTTTAATGAGGCCGTTGCAATACTAACGGGTGATGCTCTTCTGACACAGGCCTTTGAAGTCATGGGAAACATCGGTTCTTACAAAAAAAACGGGGATTTGGTATCGCTGATCAATGAATTTACATGCGCAATAGGATCAAAAGGCCTGGTCGGCGGGCAGGTTATGGATCTCGAGAAAAAAAACGCGGCCGTCAGCGAGGATGACATACGCTTTATACACAGGAATAAAACTGCGGCACTGATAACATTTTCTGCTGTAGCTGTTCCGGTTTTTCTCAAGAAACAGCCCTACATAGCAGACATGCGGAATTATGGAGAGGCACTTGGTATGGCATTCCAGGTTGGAGATGATATTATAGATTATAAAAAGGACGGTAAAGAACCATCGATTGTAAATGTGTTGGGTATTGAAGATTCAAGAAATTTATTTTATGAATATATTGATAAGGCTAAAGCATCAATAAAATACAAAAAAGAAGGTATTTATTTGACAGGTATATGTGATTGGATCAAGGAAGGGTTCAGCTTATGATTCTTGAAAAAGTAAATTATCCGTCGGATATAAAGAATCTGACCATAGAAGAACTTTCTCGGCTCGCCGGCGAAATAAGAGAAGAAATAACAAACACGGTATCTACCAACGGGGGACACCTTGCATCCAGCCTTGGAACAGTTGAGCTTACCATAGCATTACACTACGTTTTTGATACGCCAAACGATAAAATCATATGGGATGTGGGACATCAGGCTTATGCACATAAGATACTCACAGGGCGTAAGGATAAATTTAAGACATTAAGGCAGTTTAACGGACTCAGCGGTTTTCTTAAGAGGGATGAAAGTAAATACGACGTTTTCGGTGCCGGACATTCAAGCACTTCAATCTCTGCAGCCCTTGGTATAAGAGAGGCCCTTAAAATCTGCGGCAACAAGAATTCAAAGGTAGTGGCTGTAATCGGTGACGGCTCACTTACAGCAGGGATGGCCTTTGAGGGACTCGATCAGGCAGGCCATTTACGCAGAAATCTCATAGTTGTCGTGAACGACAACGGCATGAGTATATACCCAAACGTTGGAGCTATATCCAATTTCTTCAGCAGAAAACTAACAAGCTCAAGATTTGCAAGAATGAGGAAAAGTATAAAAGATTTTATTCTATCCCTACCGAAAAGATTCGGTGACCCTTTATATAGGGTTGCCCAACGTACAGAGGCTTCATTTAAGAGCTTTGTAACCCCTGGTATTCTGTTTGAAGGCCTTGGTTTTCAGTATATAGGTCCAATCAAGGGACACAATTTGAAAGAACTTATAGAAACATTTAACAATGTCAAGAACTGGGATGGGGCTGTACTGGTACACGTAAAAACGCAGAAGGGAAAAGGCTACGAATATGCCGAGAAGGATCCTGTTTTCTGGCATGGAGTGGGGCCATTCGATAAAAAGACCGGACAGGTATTGTCAAAGAATAATTCTATCCCTACCTACACAAAGGTTTTTAGCGAGTCAATAATAAAACTGGCAGAAAATGACAAAAAAATAGTGGCGATAACAGCGGCAATGCCTGATGGAACAGGACTGGAAGAGTTCTCAAAAAGATTCTCCGATAGATTCTATGATGTCGGTATAGCGGAACAACACGGCATAACATTTGCCGCGGGACTCGCAGCAGAGGGATTAAAACCTATAGCGGCGATATATTCTACCTTCTTGCAAAGGGCTTTTGATCAGGTTATTCATGATGTGTGCCTGCAAAACCTTGGAGTGACAATCTCAATGGATCGTGCAGGTATCGTAGGTCAGGACGGACCTACACATCACGGCACCTTTGATATCTCTTATTTGAGATTGATACCCAATATCACCTTGATGTCGCCAAAGGATGAGGAAGAATTAAGGCACATGCTGTTTACAGCGGTCAACCTTGGCAGGCCATGCGCTTTAAGATATCCGAGGGGTAATGGAGTAGGCGTTAATCTATCGGACACCTTCAAATCAATACCGATAGGCAGTGGAGAAATCCTCGAAACAGGTAACGATATAGCCATTGTTGCAATCGGCGACATGGTCATGCCCTCACTTATTGCAAGGAATATACTGCTTTCGTACGGAATAAGTGCTACAGTTATCAATGCAAGATTTATTAAACCGCTGGATGAACAAATGTTGAATGATTTAGCCGCAAGATTTGAGGTAATAGTAACCGTAGAGAACAATGTAATTGCAGGCGGTTTCGGCAGTGCAGTAATGGAGTTGTTGAATAACAAGCAGATAAACAGAAATAAATTCATTACGATAGGTATACCCGATTTGTTTGTCCCACACGGAGATCAAAACAAATTAAAGGAGATTTATGATCTGTACCCCGAAGGTATAGCAAAGAGGATACAGACTCTAATGAATAAAGTTTAAGAAATTCAATATTCAAAATTCAAAATCAAAAATAAGTAATATTAAAATGGAGGTAACATGTCAGGACATTCAAAATGGGCAACGATAAAACATAAAAAGGGCAAAGAAGATGCGAAGAGAGGAAAACTATTCACAAAGTTTATAAGAGAAATCATAACCGCTGCAAGAACCGGGGGCGGCAATATTGACACAAACCCAAGGCTTAGAGCGGCGGTTACTGCGGCAAAGCAGGAAAATATGCCAAAGACTAATATAGAAAATGCCATAAAAAAGGGTACAGGTGAGCTAGAGGGCGAGGTTTACGAGGAGTTGATGTATGAAGGATACGGCCCCGGGGGAGTTGCTGTTCTTGTCAATGTGATGACAGACAACAAGAACCGCTCTGCAGCAGAAATAAGGCATATCTTCTCCCGCTACGGGGGAAATCTGGGTGAGGCCGGATGCGTAAGCTGGATGTTCAAACAGAAGGGTCAGTTTCTTATACCCGATGACATAATTACCGAGGACAAATTGCTTGAGCTATCGATGAATTTTGACGTGGACGATATAAGCCATGACGAAGACAGCAAAATGCTCGAGGTTCTTGTTTCTCCATCTTCTTTCGAAGCTGTAAAAACGGCTTACGACACAGAAAGCATAAAGTACACATACGCTGAAGTTACGCTTGTTCCACAGACCTATATACCTCTCAAAGGTAAAGAGGCTGAGCAGATGCTCAAGCTTATGGACGCACTCGATGATCATGACGACGTGCAAAAAGTGTATGCAAACTTCGACATATCGGAGAAAGATATGGAGGCACTTGAACAATGAGAATACTGGGTATAGACCCAGGCTCACAAATCATGGGATGGGCTGTCATAGAGTCAGGAAATAACAGCTACAAACATGTATACTCTGGTGTGATTGATTCAAAAGGAATATCAGACGTTCCAAATCGTTTATGGTTTATTTATAAAGAAGTTACAGGCATTATAGACAATTATAAACCCGAAGCAGCAGCAATAGAAACAGTTTTTTTTTCAAAAAACCAGAAGAGTTCCTTTGTGCTGGTTCAGACAGCAACATCAGCCATGCTTGCCGCACTGAACAAAGGGCTTTCCGTAAACGAATACCAGCCAATGATGATAAAAAAAGCCGTTGTAGGTTACGGCAGGGCCGGCAAAGACCAGGTTCAATTCATGGTAAAGAGACTTTTGAATATCAATATCGAGCTGCTTTTGGACAGATCGGATGCTATGGCTGTAGCAATCTGCCATATAAATTCCGTACAGTTAAAAAACAGGCTTTTAGAAAATGCTGCATCATATTAAGGGTACATTACTTGAGAAAAAGCAGGACAGCATAGTCGTTGATGTAAATGGTATAGGATTTGAAATTTCCGTGTCCAGTATAACCTATCTTACAATGCCTGACGAGGGAAACATAGTAACGCTTTATTTGCATACCCAGGTAAGGGAAGATGATATACATCTTTATGGGTTTTCCACTCCTGCGGAAAAGGTGCTGTTTAAATTATTGATATCCGTATCCGGCATCGGCCCAAAAGTCGCAAGGAATATACTTTCAAACATACCGATCGATGAACTCATAAGTGCCGTTGTTACAAGAGATTTGCCAAGGCTATCGTCTGTGCCGGGGCTCGGTAAAAAAACTGCAGAGAAGATCATTGTGGAGTTAAAAGAAAAGATGGGCAGCCTTCAGCTATCAGACCATCGAGCAGGAGGCAATCGAATTGTCCTTTCAGATGCCGTCTCAGCACTGGTAAATCTCGGATACAAACAGCAGCAATCAAGGGATATAGTAGAGGATGTATTAAAGAATAATCCATCTCTGGACATCGGAGATGTTATAAGATTGTCATTAAAACGGTTAAGCAAATGAACAACCAAAAAGATACCGAACAGTTCGATCCAAGAAAATCGAAAGAAGACGAATTGTATGAACAAAAGATCAGACCTCATAGATTTGCCGAATATATCGGTCAGGATAAGGTTGTTTCTAATTTAAAAGTATTTATTCAAGCAGCGAAAGAAAGGGGCGAGGCACTCGATCATATTTTATTCTATGGACCTCCCGGTCTCGGCAAGACAACACTCGCATATATTGTATCATCAGAACTCGGTGTTGGACTTAAAACAACATCCGGTCCGATTCTTGAAAAAACAGGAGACATTGCAGCCATACTTACCAATCTCAACGAAAGGGATGTTTTATTTATCGATGAGATACACAGGATCAATGCGTCTGTCGGAGAGGTCCTTTATCCGGCAATGGAGGATTTTAAACTCGACATCATTATCGGTCAGGGACCCTCTGCAAAGGCAATAAGGCTTGACCTGCCCAGGTTCACCCTTGTTGGTGCAACAACAAGGACAGGACTGCTATCCGCCCCCTTGCGTGATAGGTTTGGTTTTGCTGCAGGTCTTGAATTTTATTCCACGGAAGATTTACAAAAAATCATTGAGCGATCGGCAAAAATTATCGGCATACATATTACAGAGGAAGGCAGCTATGAGATAGCAAAAAGGGCACGCGGAACCCCGAGAGTAGCGATAAGGCTTATAAGACGAATAAGGGACTATGCGCAGGTTGAAGGAGATGGTTCCATAGATATAAATATAACGAAAAAGGCACTCTCCATGCTTGACATAGATTATCTTGGATTTGACAGAATGGATATAAAAATCCTCAAGACCATAATAGAGAAATTTAACGGCGGGCCCGTTGGCATTGATACAATAGCGGTTGCTATAGGTGAAGAAAGCGATACAATAGAAGAGGTCTATGAACCATACTTGATCCAGTGCGGTATGCTCGATAGAACATCAAGGGGCAGGGTTGCAACGGTACTCGCATACAGACACCTTGGTTTACAGAGTCCGGTAACAAAACAGACAAACTTATTTAAAAAATAGGGGCTAACCAAAAAATGCAAAAACTTCCCTCTTGCATTTTTCTGGTTAATCGTGATCTTTAAATGCCTTTCCCTGCTCGGGATCATTTTTTCTGATCCATTCCATGAGCATTGCAGCGTGCTCTTTTTCTTCGTCCCTGTTATGTGACAATATATGTTTTAGCTCTGGATCCTTGGTAGCCGCTATCCTCTGCTGATACCAGTCTATCGCATCAAATTCCTCTGTCATTGAAACACGCGCCCTTTCAAGGTCCTTTGATAAATCATCAAGCTTGTCCCAATCGTTGTATGTAGAAGCCATCAATACCTCCTATTTTAATTCCTTTCTCGTATAATCGAGGACCGCCCGCGCCACAACAAGCCTCTGAATCTGACCGGTACCCTCGAACACATCATAAACCTTTGCGTCCCTCATCCATTTCTCGAGCAGGTGCCTTCTTGAATAGCCCTCGGGTCCGTAGAGTTCTATCGCCTTCTGGGTAACCTCATCCACAATAGTACCTGCCTTTGCTTTTGCCATGGAAGCCTCTTTAAGATTCGGGAGATTGTGATCGAGCATCCATGCTGCTTTCCATGTAAGTAATCTTGCCGCATTGATCTTTGCCTCCATATCTTCAATCACCGTTTCTATGTATCCTCTTTTGTAAAGTGCCCCACCATAATTTATCTCAAGGCCGTTCTTCACAACAAAATCCTCGTACACGTAATCATATGCAGACCTTGCTATACCTATTGCCATGGCTGCCACAATGGGCCTTGTTGCATCGAATGTCTGCATGGCCCCTTTGAAACCCTTCTCTTCTTTCTTTTCACCACCAAGGAGGTTATCCTTATGAACACGGCAATCTTCGAGCACTACCTCGGCAGTATCCGATGCCCTTATGCCCAGTTTATGTTCAAGCCTTGCTACCTTAAGCCCCGGTGTTCCCCTCTCTACCACGAATGCCTTTATACCTGACCTGCCGAGATCTTTGCCAAGCGTAGCCCAAACAACATAAAGATCTGCCATATCACCGCCTGTAACAAAGATCTTGGTTCCGTTGAGTATATAATAATCACCGTCTTTAACCGCTGTTGTGGCTACTGCAGAGGCATCGGAACCAAAACCAGGCTCTGTCAAAGCCATTGCACCATAACTTGGTTTAGGACCGCTAAAAATTTTCATGAATTTCTTCTTCTGTTCCGGGGTACCTGCTGCCATTATTGCAGCACCTCCAAGACTAGGTCCAGGAATCCTCAATGTAAGACCCGGACATCCCCATGCAAGCTCTTCCGTCACAATGACTCCAAGCAGGTTCATTTCCATCTTTGGTCTATCATGCCTTTCTTTTTTCTCTGCTCTCTCTTCCGACTCTTCGTTTGTCCTTGAAGTAGAGAAACTAAAACCCAGCGAAGAAAACATCTCATGCGTTTTCTGTATGAATTCTGTAGGTTCTACATGTTCTTCTTCATCGTATTTTCTTGAAATAGGCCTCATAACATCACGCGCATAGTTGTGGGCAAATTCTCTCGCCATCTTCATTATAGGTGTGAATTCAAAATCTATCATTTAAGCCTCCTTATATAATCGCCATAAACTCTGATACCGCAAATGCCCTTGCATCCCTGTACCACATCTCAACAGGATGCTCTCTTATAAAACCGTGCCCACCGAGTATTTGGGTGGCGTTCCTTGTTATAAACATGGCTGCATCCGCCGCATACCTTTTGCCCATAGACGCTTCTTTGTATGCATCCATACCTTTATCAAGCATCCATGCGGATTTCCATGCCATAAGATGCATTGCATCGATCTCCATGGCCATCTCTGCAAGAGTAAACGCAACCGATTGTCTCGAAGCAATCGGTTCTCCGAAAGCTACACGCTCTTTTGCATAGGAAAGCGCATATTCGTAAGCTGCCCTGCATACCCCTGTCGTAAGGGCTATCGAGGCTGTCCTTGCTCGTGCAAGCAAATTAGCAAAACCACCTGAGAGCCTCAGCACATCATTACGCGGCACCCTTGCCCCATCAAGCGATACGGTAAATTGTTTTAAAGCCCTTAATCCCTGGTTCTTTTCTCTTCCCTTAACTATAAAGCCTCCTGCCGGTATTATAAACCCGTCAATACCTGCAAGTCCTTCACCGCTGCCCTTCTTTGCAAACACAAGTGCCGCACGTGCAGAGTCAGCAATTGCAACAAATGCCTTCTCGCCGTTCAGAACAAAATCATCTCCATCGTCTGCCGCAGATGTTTTTAACGCTTCAATATCAAACCGAACAGAAGGCTCGACAAGTGCCGATGTAAAGCCTTGAAACTGGTCGGGTTTGTTCATAGTGAAATACTTCTTTTTTTGTTCTTCGGTACCATACAGCATCAAGGGTATATTCATCAAAGATGGTGCCAGAATATTTACTGTCATTGACAGATTGCCGTACGCGAGTTCCTCGAGCACAATAACACTATTCATTGCGGAAAGCTCACCACCTGCCCCGCCGTAAACCTCGGGAATGAAGCCCGTCGTCAATCCAAGCTCGTGTCCTTGTTTTATAATATCCGCGGGTATCTCACCGGATTCATCTGCCTGCCTGTCCTGCTTTCGCATCACTGTTAAAGCAAAATCCTTGCATGTATCTTTGAGCAGAGTTTGTTCTTCACTTAATTCAAAAGACACCATATTGCCTCCTTTATAATAATTAGATGTATAAATATCTTTTGATTAATATGTCAATAAACTTTGAATCGGTTGCACGAAGAAGGATATTGAGCGGTTTAAACCGCTTGAACCGTTTAAATCGTTAAGAAGGTGGATCGCACGACCCTTCTGACCCAAGCTTCGCTTGTGTGCCCGAGTGGGTACCCCGAGCGAATGGACAAACTTCCCTATTGCAATTTTTTGGTTAAGCCGAGCACATCGCTCATGCTGTAAACACCGGGCTGTTTTTTGACAACCCATTTAGCCGCGAGCAATGCACCCTGGGCGAAATTCTCCCTGCTTGTTGCCCTATGTGTTATCTCCAACCTTTCACCCGTACCTATGAACATGACTGTATGCTCTCCAACGATATCCCCTCCTCGCAGGGTCTGAATTCCAATCTCTCCCCTTGGCCTAATGCCCATTTGTCCATGTCGTTCGTATCTTGCCGTATCCGAAAGCGGTTTGTTGTAGGCATGGGCAATGATATCAGCTAATTTAATCGCAGTGCCGCTCGGCGCATCAATTTTATTTTTATGATGTGCCTCTACAATTTCCGCATCAAAGCCGTCTCCAACAACATTTGCCGCAAGTTCAACGAGTTTAAAAATAAGGTTTACAAGTACACTCATATTGGGAGATATGACAATGGCTATATCCTTTCCTGCCTGACTGATCGTTTCTATCTCTGTTTTGGAAAATCCTGTTGTTCCTATAACCATGGATACTTTTTTCGTTCTCGCATACCTAAGGATTTCAAGTGTTGAAGCAGGTGTCGAAAAATCTATGATACAATCCGGTTTCGCAGTTATACTGCCCGGATTATCCGTAACTCTTGCTCCTGAATTTTTGCCATGAATAAGCATTCCGATATCAACACCAAGGGACGGATGGCCTTCCTTCTCTATGCCTCCGACAATATCAAAAGAATCGTCATTGGACAGCAGTCGGGCTATCTGCATGCCCATCCTTCCCATAATGCCGTTAACGGCAACGCTAACCTGCTCAACCATTTATCAGTCCATGGCCTGCCATAGCTGTTTTAAGTTTGTTCAGGTTTGCACCTGCCATTGGTACAAGAGGAAGCCTTATCTCATTGGATATCCATCCCATAAGATGTGCCGCTGCCTTTACCGATATGGGGTTACTTTCTATAAACATGGCATTGTGCAGCGGCCATAGTTTAAGGTTGATATCGATAGCCTTCTGCATGTTACCGCTCTCATAAGCCTTGAACATCTCCACCATTTCAGCAGGTACTATATTTGATGTTACGGATATTACTCCTTTTGCACCAATGGCAATACTTGGAAGAGCTGTAAAGTCATCACCCGAAAGGATTATAAAACCTTTCTTGCACATCTTCATTGTTTCCGTGACTTGTTGTAAAGAACCCGTTGCCTCTTTTATACCTATTATATTCTTGATCTCAGAAAGTCGTGCGACAGTTTCCGGGAGCATATTTACACCGGTTCTGCCCGGTACATTGTAAAGAATAAGCGGTATATCGACTGCTTCTGCAATAGCCCGAAAATGTTCATACATACCATTCTGCGTCGGCTTATTATAATATGGCGTTATGCTCAGTGCTGCATCCGCTCCGGCTTTCCTGGCATGTGCCGTTAATTTAATCGCCTCTTTCGTGTTGTTTGAGCCTGTACCTGCTATAACGGTCAACCTGCGATCTACAAGTTCTAAGGTGTAATCTATAAGCATCTCATGCTCGTCAAAATCCAGTGTGGCGGATTCACCTGTAGTACCGCAGGGAACAACGCCGTAGATACCTGCCTTTATCTGCATTTCTACAAGCTCTTTGTAAGCCTTCTTATCAACTTTATTCTCTTTGAAAGGTGTAATTATGGCTGTAATTATACCTTTTACATCTTTTGTATTAGACATCTATCTCTCCTCTAAAAACCTCTTCAGCAGGACCCGTCAGATAAACATGGTTGTCCTTTGTCCATTCGATCTCAAGGTCGCCGCCTCTTAAATGTATTAACACGTTTTCCCTGCTCTTATTGTTTAAAACGCCTGCAACACCGACTGCACATGCCCCTGAGCCGCATCCGAGCGTCTCTCCGCTCCCGCGTTCCCATACACGCATTTTAAGCTCATTGTCATTTATCTTTTCGACAAATTCCACGTTCGTCTTTTTGGGAAACATCTTGTTGTTTTCAAGGGCTGAGCCATATTTCTGGACATTGAACTTATCTATTTTATCCATAAATATAACTGTATGAGGATTACCCATTGACACACAAGTGATTTTAAAATCCATATCTTCGACCTTTATTGCTCTGTTTATGACCCTTCCGCTCAGCCTTACAGGAATAAGTTTGCCATCAAATATGGGCTCTCCCATATCAACCCTTATTTTATCACCCTTTATTACCGGTTTTTTTATTCCGGCAAGCGTTTCTATTTCGAGTTCTCGTTTTTTTGTGTATCCGCGCTCAACGATATACTTCGCAATACACCGTATGCCGTTACCGCACATTTCCACCTCTCCACCGTCGGCATTAAATATCCTCATACGAAAATCCGCAACCTTTGAAGGCAGTATCATTAACAATTGATCTGCTCCTATACTAAATGCAGGAGTACACAACCTCTTGATCTGCTCGGTAGAAAGTTTTTCTTCCCTTTTGATAGAATCTATTACTATAAAGTGATTCCCTGTTCCTTGCATCTTTGTAAATTTTATAGTCCTTTTAGGCATGTTTACTCCTTATTTTTATGGAGGAAGGGATTTCTTCACCTCTCATAAGATCAACGTTCGTTTCTCTTTTTCGTATAAGATAATATTCTTTATCATCCACGAGCACCTCTGCTACTCTTCTTCTTGAATTGTAGTTTGATGACATTGAAAACCCATAAGCACCTGCACTCATCATGGCTATGGTTTGACCCCTTTCGAGCAAAGGCAGGCTTCTGTCATGTGCAAAGAAATCACCAGATTCACATAGAGGACCCACAACATCCTGTTTAAAAAGCCTTGATTGTGTTTTCTCAACAGGGAGTATTTCGTGATAAGCATCATAAAAACTTGGCCTTATTAAATCATTCATACCTGCATCTACAATCATAAATTTCTTCATTCCATTATCTTTTCTATATAACACCTTTGTTGTTAGAATACCAGCATTACCAACAAGAACCCTTCCAGGTTCGAGTATAAGCCTACTGTTAAAATCCTTTAAAGTATCTTCTATTGCCCCGGCATATTTGTCAGGAGATGCTGCCTTTTCATCTTTATAGGTTATACCAAGCCCTCCACCGATATCCAGGTACTGTATGTTTATCCCATCCTTCCCGATCTCTTTTATAAGTCCCTGCACCCTTTTTAAGGCATCTTTGATTGGAGCAACATCTGTCAACTGAGAACCTATATGCATGTCAACACCAATAATATTTATGTGATGCTTTGACAGGGCTATTCTATATGCTTCCCTTGCATACTTGATGTCTATGCCAAATTTATTTTTTCTCATGCCGGTTGATATATAGGGATGGGTATGGGGATCTATATCCGGGTTAACCCTTATGCTGATGGGTGCTTTTACACCTAACAGTGCAGCTGCCTCATCTATAGCATCGATCTCTTCTACCGATTCAACATTGAACATGAGTATACCTTCGGTCAGACCATAGATTATTTCCTCTGATGTTTTACCAACGCCGGAGTATACTATCTTTTTACTCTTTATACCGGACCAGACAGCCCTGAAGAGTTCACCACCTGATACGATATCCGCACCTGCACCCATTGCTGAAAATAGTGCTACAATGGCTATGTTTGAATTTGCCTTTACAGAGTAACAGATCAACGGCTTCGTTCTTACAAATGCATTTTTAAAAACATTGTAGTGCCGTTTCAATGTTTTCGCACTATATATGTATACCGGCGTTCCAAACTTTTCTGTTATAGTCTTTACTTTTACATCCTCACAATAAAGTTCTCCATTTTTATAGCCAAAAAAATTCATTTCTATCTCCTGTATAGAATTTTAGAACTTTCCGACGGTGCACTCTCATTATGTTCTTGAGCGTTGTCGACAGCAGTCACATAATAAGTATTATAACCTTTCTTGGCGCCGGTGTCCACATAAGTCGTTCCAGATATGGGTTGCGAATTCAGTTGTTTGAAGAACTTACTGTTTCCTGATCTTCTATACAGGTAATATCCAAGGATATCCGATTCCGTATTCGGCTCCCAGCTCAAGGCAATGCCGTTTTTCAAAGGCGCTGCTGACAAACCATAAGGCCTTGCTGGTGACATCAGATCAACAGGCACCGCAATTATCTCAGAAGATGGAATACTTTCAACCGCTGTATCTTTAATCTTGGACACACTCGTAACCTCATAGAAGTAAGGCACATTATCTTTCAGATCACCATCGATATATGTTGTGCCTGATATAAGGGCTGGGTTTATGGGGAACAAGGAAAAATTATTCATCTTAAAACTTCTGTAAACATTGTAATAGACCGTTTGATTTATTTTCGTCCCATCAATATACGATTCCGGCGGATCCCATGTTAGTTCTATGAAATGTGAGCCGGACTTAGCTCTTATATCGGATGGAGGCATAAACGGCTTGCCCCAGTAAACAGTAACCATATTGGAGGGATCGCTTAAAATGTCATTTTTCGTGATTGTAAACACAAGATATGAATATCGAAAACCATAATCTATATCTGTATCGTTAACACTCATGTAATGTTCGCCGGGTTTATATTCATATCTCCACTGTTTGTATATTTCTTTCTCCTCTATGCCGGTCTTCGTTATAGGTATACCTGCCCTTACAAGGTTAAATCCTTTTATATTTTTCAAAACAGAGCCGTCCGTATTTTTATCGGGAATTTTCCATAACAGCATGATGCTGTTCCCCCTTGCTATTGCAGTGAGATTTGTTATAGCAACCGGCTTTGCAAGAGGATAGGGTACGGGGGGGGCCTTTAAACCACACCGAACAAACAACAAAAATACAATTAAAAGGGCGAAGTAGAGCTTAAAGCCTCTTGAGCAGTGATCCATAGTGCTTTATCTTTTTTTCGAGCCTTTCCAAAACAATCTTCACCTGTTTTTCAGCAGTGCCGCCTGGCACAGCCCTCCTATTGATGGAAGCCTTAATATCGAGTGTATGCCTTATATCGGGCTTGAATAGAGGAGAAAATGTTTTCAAGGCCTCGTAATCCAATGATGAAACATCTACGCCGTTCTTAATTGCATACAGCACTATCCTGCCGGTAAGTTCATGTGCCTTTCTGAACGGCATGCCCTGGCGTACAAGATAATCCGCAATATCTGTTGCGAGTAGGTTTCCATGGGATAATGCCTCCTTCAATCTATCGGTATTGAACGTTAAACTTTCAATCAACGGTGCCCAGACCTCCAGTACAAGTTTTACAGTATCTACTGCATCAAATACTGCGGGTTTGTCCTCCTGCATATCTCTGTCATACGCAAGCGGTAAACCCTTCATCATGGTAAGTAAGTTTATGAGTGAACCGTATACCCTGCCTGCCTTACCCCTCGTAAGTTCTGCAACATCCGGATTTTTTTTCTGGGGCATAATACTGCTGCCGGTTGTAAACGCATCCTCCAAGGAAACAAATCCAAACTCGTCTGTAGACCAGAGGATGATCTCTTCTGAAAGCCTTGAAAAGTGCATCATCAAAACGCTTACGGCATAAACAGTATCTATTGCAAAATCCCGGTCCGATACGGCATCAATACTATTCGTACTGACCTCTTTAAACTGTAAAAGTTTTGATAATGCCTCTCTGTCAATGTTGTAAGGCGTTCCTGCAAGAGCCCCTGAGCCAAGCGGCATTACAGAGGTAGCATAGTATGCGCGGAAAAGCCTTTCGACATCACGGTTGAACATCTCTGCATAAGCAAGCAGCTGGTGACTCAGCAATATTGGTTGGGCATGCTGGGTATGTGTAAACCCTGGCATTGGAACGCGCATATTTTTTAAAGCCTGCAGACTAAGTACAGATTGCACATCCAACAGCTTTGAAATAATAACTTTTATCTCATCAAGCAGATACAATCTGAAGGCCGTAACAACCTGATCGTTACGGCTCCTTCCGGTATGAAGCTTGTACGCAGTATCGCCTATATATGCATGCAGCCTTTTTTCAATCGCAGTATGAATATCCTCATCATGTTCATCAAAGGTAAAGTGTTCCGTTTTGAACTCAAGCTCGATTTTATGCAGCCCCTGTTTTATGCGGTTATATTCGGAAGGGTCAAGCACACCTGCCTGCAACAATCCTTCAGCCTGGGCAAGGCTACCTTTGATGTCATAAATCGCGAGCCTTGAATCTATGAGCAGCGAATTGGTAAATTTATTGACGACCTCTGCCGGCTCCTGTTCGAATCTGCCTCCCCATAGCTTAAACACATTATCTTTGTTCTGTTCCTTATCTTTTTTCATATCTTTTATCTATACTACATTCATACGACTGGAAACAAGGTTTTTCTGCCTTGCAACCTTTAACCACCAAAAAATGCAATAGGGAAGTTTGTTCATTCACTCAATCCTGCGATCCACCTAATATCTCTAAGTTTTCTTATAGAAACGAGCTTTTAGTCCTCTGTATATTTATATGCTATTACCCGGTGTATTCTCCTTATCGGATTTTCGAAGAATACCTATATTTGACGCAGGCTTATCGTTCATTCAACAAACTTCCCTATTTTTCAAATGCATTTTTTGGGTTATCCAGAAAAATGCATTTGCAAAAGAACAAAGTTAGGTTAACAATATAAGGAAGGCATTTGTGCCTTCCTTATATAAACCTTTCAATGACCTACTGTTCACTTACAAATGTTGTAACTCGTTCCTCGGTTAAGGTTTCCACTGTGTTTGATAGTTGGCAGAGTTGCCATAGCTGTCTACAACATTAATTGACCAATTGTAAGTAGTCCCAAGTGTCAAACTGGACTGGGATGCACTGCCGTCAGAATTATACACAATCGAAGTCTGGCCACTTGGTATGGTAATATCCCAGATATAGTTCCCTCCATTGTTTGGCTGTATCCAGAGTTCGTACGTGTATGGGCTTGGCGGTGATGCCGGTGCATTCCATGTAAATGTCGGCTGAGTAATACCATCTCCATCATCTGTAGCTGTAGGATACGTGGCTACTGCAAAGCTGTCCAATACACCAGTAACAGAGGCATTCAGATTTTCTGCGGTAGCATCCGCATATGTCAACGCAAATGTGTATGTATCCCCTACGCTTGGTGTGTTTGTTAGATTGAACTCGCCATAGAAAATTCTCATGCCTCCATTGGTCCCGGTATTGCCGATGTCCACAGGAACCGCAACATTCGGCCCAGAGATAAGCTCAACTCCTACAGGCAACTTCATTCCTACACCGATATTGGCATTCAAGTTATACCCAGTATAAGCTCCAGCGATATTCTGTGTTGTGACTGAAGCAAAAGCATGTGCTCCTGTCAGGCTAATATCCTGAGCCATATTGCCATTGTTTACTGTTATCGTAGCTCCGTTCCCGTTAATACCGCTCGTAATATCGCCGATGTTTATTGAGCCATCATTGTTTATATCCTCAATGATAAATAGCGAATAGGTACCGTTCGGAATGCCTGAAATGCTATACGATTGGCTGATTGAAGGTGAAGGAATACTTTCCAGTCCATAGAATACTGGCGCACCATTATGCCCACCGCTTCCTATGGCTATATATAAGGGCCATGTTGGCGCAACATTGGATGTGATGGTACCGGAAACAGTGTAATTACCAGAACTTGCTGTATGAGTTACTGGATATACTGAAGAGCATGGACCTGCACTACCACCTACAACCCCCTGGACAGAGTAATAGTATATCGTACCGTTGGTAAGACCGCTTTGAAGGAAAACACCCATCGTATTCGCAACAACGGATGTAACCCCTCCACCTGCTGTAGAACACGGCGTACCGGTTGTATTCCAGTACACATTGTATGAGTCTGGAATCTCTATACCATTGCTATCCTGTATCTCATTCCATACAACAATCGCTGTCCCTGAAAAGGCATAAGCCATTAACCCTGATGACGTTGATAATGTAATAGGACCGGGGTCGGAAAGGCTAAAGGAAATGCCCAAAACATCCGTAGAAGTTATCGAAAATGCGGTGGAGGTGCCCGTTGGATTAGAGTCATGTCTCGTCCCTGTTCCTATATTGTCCAACCATGCACTCAGCACATAGTTGCCGCTTGGCACACAATGGATGGTGAATGATGTAGCTGTACTACTGATACTTGTCCCGTACATGGTGCTTCCGCCGCCGTTATTCTGGACATTTATGTACACCCAGCCGGTTGTAGACCCTATATAACCAACGGTACCTGAAATACTATAATATGGGGTAAAAAGAACACCGTTTGAATACGGTGTATTTGTATCAGCAGTCTTTACAATCACATTACCGCTTGTTGCACCCGCAGGCACTGTTGCAACGATGGTATTATCTGTCCAACTTTGCACGGTTGCAGCAATACCGTTAAATGTAACCTGGCCAGGTGTTCAAAATTATAACCGGAAATAGTAACCGTTGAACCTATTAATCCAACCGCAGGGTTTATACTGCTCATGATGGGTACATTTGCGTAGATATATACCAATGCAACAAAGTCCGAAGTTGCGTTAAAGCCGATAACCTTGTTAAGGGATTGTGACCCTGGACCTATAGTAAATCCGGCTGTTCCTGATGTAAAAAGCCATCCCCATGCTTCATGGCCAGGATTGTTTGTATACCAGCCTGTACCAAGGTCTGCATCAGCTACCATAGGATTCCCAGAGATAACGGTATATGCCTGCATCTCAACGCCTGTCCATGGGACTGAGTCATTGTTAACTATGTACACCGGCGCTGTTACTAAGCTCCCATTCAATATTGCATTGCCGACTTGAAATACACCTGCCTTACCGGTTATATTCTGTCCCGCTAAGGGAGGTGTTACATTTATGGAGTTAATACTTAATTGCTTGGAGTTCGCATGGTATGCGATTTGATATATTGCAACAGGGTTAGGCTGTTTGGATAGTTGATGCTGATTACTCAAAGAAGAACACCCGGTAAATACTGACATCATTACCACAAAGGTACCTATTACTGTATTTGATATGCACTTCCATAATCCTATATCCTTATTATTTAAGAATTCCATTTTTTTCCTTTTTTGTTTTGTAAAGCTATATTGATTTAAACATAACGACTCCTGCCGCATTGCCTTGGCAGGCAGATGAAACCGAAATTATTTACATCTCGATTGTATTGATAGGTGGGGAACGTTCACCGCTCTCAACAATAACTCCCTTGCTGTATTTCTCATCACCCAGCAAAATATTGCTTCGTGATAAGGCAAAGATGTCCAACATTGAAAGCGATTTTGTCGCGTCTAATTCTTTTCGATGCTTCAAGATGATATCAGCGTGCTGAATTCTTGCAGTGCTTTTATAAACGTTAAGGATGCATGTAAGATGCTTAGACCGGTGTATATTTTGTGATGATAGAGCAGGCTTAGAATATAATAATAGACTTAAAAGTAATAAAAAAATAAACCTCTTCCTCGTGTTAGAGGAGTACGCAGTATTAACCTGTAATGGGATAACTTCATTGCAACTCCTTCATTTACTAATATAGTTATCGTATAAGGAAGCTGATGTCAATTAGTTTTAATGATGGAATAGATTAGACACCGGTTTTCTACAACAATCTCTCCCTTGCATATTCCGGGTTAACCGTTCCCGGAATAACGCAAAGTATAGGGATAGAACCGTACGGATCCTTATCTATTTTTTATGAGACATTTTATCCGTTGACTACTGCACCCACCAGATTGAGCTTACGCATGGGCGTCAAACCCAGAAGTGCCTGTACCTGTTTGGCGTCCCTGAAGCGTTTTTCCTGGCCATAATCCTTCATATAGCCATTGCCGCCCAGAACCTGGATTCCGTCTGTGGTCAGCTTGCAGGCAAGCTCTGATAAGTGCAGCGCCGCTGCCTGGGTATAGAGTTTCCACTGCGGGACATCCTGCTCTACGGCCAAAGCAGCCTCGGTTACAATCATTTCTGCTATCTTGACCTTCACTGCCATCTCACCGAGCAGCATACGCAGCCCTGACCAATTTATGATTTCCCAACCGCCCTGGAATCGCTCCTGGCTGTAGGACAATGCCTCTTGAAAGGAACCTTTCATGATACCGCACTGCATAGCCGCTACAGCAGGGCACATGCGGTCGGATACTTGGTCAAAATGCTTTGCACCATCCCCTTCTTGACCTATGAGTGTACCTTTGGCGTTTGTCAATGTAAGATCTACAGCAGGACACGCATGCAGACCCAAACTGAATATTGGTTCACTCTTTGTAAGCCCCTTATCGGTCAGAACAATAAGAAAAAATGTATAGCCATCCCGGCCTTTGATGTGTACCGGCACTAATGCGTGCCCTGCAATACCACCCAACACAACATATTCTATCTTGCCATTGAGCATATAGGCATCCTTATTCTTCACAGCCTCCACAGAAGGTTTTATTTCGGCAGGATTTAAAAAGACCGGGCAGGCGATCAGAGCCGAATGGACATCAGCACTCTGTCCTACGATATCGGTTAAGAGGTTCTTACCTCCGGCAGAGAGCATGATTTCCTGAGCCATGGCATTTGTAAAGATAATACCAGCCAAACTTGCGTCAACTGCACTGATATTTTCGAGGATAACACATAAAGCAGCTATACCCTGGCCAATGCCGCCGCAATCTTCCGGCAAGGTAACACCGAGGAGCCCCACATCGTTCGCCTTTGTCAGTACTTTATCGTAAAATGTCCCAAATGGATAACGATCATTTGTTTTCCTGTTTGGCATAAGCTCTTTCGTTGCAAAGTTACGAGCGAGATCTTCAAATGATTTTAATTCATTTTTTATAGTTGTTAACATTATTTACCCCCCTTTTATTCTTCGAATACCAGAACTTGATTGAAAGAACGGCCGATCAGATTTGCAAACAGATTGATACGGTTCAATTGATTTGTACCCTCATAGATCTGCAGCAGTTTGGAATCCCGCAGAAACTTCTCAGCACCACGATCATATCTCAGGCCAGCCTGCCCCATCATTTCGAGAGCCATCTGACTGTTTTTCACGCCCATATCCGTTCCAACGATCTTGGCAAGCGATGCCCATCCTGAAACGCGTCGCTGCTCTTCTACAGATTGGCCCTCCACAAAAAACTTGTGAAAGAGCCAGCGAATCATTTTCGTGTCCAGAAACGGACTTACAAATCGATCGAGGATAACTCTGGGTACATATTTAAGGTAATAATAGAGCAATTTCAACTGGAGGATGTTGTAGATGCCTCCTGGTAGTCCGTTGGCATAGTTTGCCTCAACATAACTGAGCCGACCAAGAGCGACGTTCTTATACATATCAGCCAACATAGCCTGGGCCCACTCATGATTGATAAGCGGTTTACCATTGACCTCGGTCTCGCTGGCAAACTTAAGGGCAGTTTCGTAAGCTCCTCTTGCTACACCAGTGCCGAATGCCCCAACTGCGGGTCTGGTTACCTCTACCACATAGTGTATGTACTGCTCTACCATGGCTGCAGTCGAACGATTTCTGGAGGCCGGCAGTGTATGGGAATCGGTAAGGACATATTCATCCGGTATAAAACAGTCTTCAAAAATCAGCTCGCTCGCCGGACAGGCCCTTTGCCCCATTTTATCCTCGTGCTTGCCAAAGATAAAACCCTTTGTACCGGTTTTGACCGCAAATGATACGGTGTTTTCCGAAGGCTTCTTCAGATCCGTGTATGCGACAAGGCAGCACCATGTTGACACATGCCCCATGGAAATAAAGATCTTGTTGCCGTTGACGATATACCCCCCTTTGACCTTCTCAGCATAGCAGTTCAAGCGGCCACGGTCGATCAGCTCGTTCTCCTCTACATCAGTACCAGCGTTGGGCTCTGTGATTGCGAGTGAAATAATGCATGGTTTCCCGGTTTTTTCACCTTCGGCAACCTCGCGGAAGACCTTGTTGGCCAGCGATACGTTCCATGAAGCCAGTACCCCTGCAACTCCAAGATAGTGGACAAATACAACGTTGGCTATGCCCACACAGGCAGAGGAGAGCTCTTCGATTACATAAGCAGAAGCTGGCATATTAACCCCCTGCCCGCCGAAGAGCTTTGGTATGAACATGGTATAAAAACCCCATTCATTGGCCTTCTTTACCAGATCCCATGGCAGATACTCCGGGTCAGCATGCGTTTGGCGGTCAACCTCCAACGCTATTGGCTTAATAACTTCGTTACTGAACTTCCTGGCCAGGGCAATGGCGGACTTCGTTTCTTTCAGCATACCCTTAGGCAGTCGCGGCATGGCTTGAAGGCTGCAGAAAATATCCTCAAACCGTGGTTCACGATCCAACAAAGATCGACGTTCCTTTGGTGAAATCATAGCACCTCCTTTTAGTATTAAAGAGCGTAAGTTTAAAATCACACGCCTATGTTTTGCATCTTTTCCATATCAATTGTGTCAGGCGTAACCCCCTCCTTTGATAAAACACCTTTTATAACCCGCTGAGTTTCTGTTTTTGGTAATTCCTGCATAACACGGAAATACCGAGGGATGGCGAACCTGGCGAGGTGGCCTTTGAGAAAGCCGTACAGGTCTTTCACATCAAATGCATTACCTTCAACAGGCACCACAGCGGTCATAACGTCATCCTCACCAAGCTCTGATGGAACAGCATAGACCGCACATTCAAGGATGCCGGCATATTGCAGTATTGCATGTTCAACCTCATAAGCAGATATGTTTTCTCCCCTGCGTCTCAAAGATTCTGTTTTCCTGCCGACAAAATAGAGGTACCCTTTTTTATCGGCATAAACAAGGTCACCGGTATGAAGCCATCCATCCGTAACCTTGGAAGAAGTGGCCTTTTCATCTTTATAGTACTCCATTGGTTTTTTATTCTTTGTGCCGGCATAAAAAATCAGTTCACCCTGAGTCTCCGGCACTACATCTTTCATACCGTCATCAACAATGCGATATTTTGCACCAATAGGCTTCCCCATGCTGCCGACAGGTGCCTGACCGAAATTAATCACAAGAAAACTTCCGGTATCCACAGCACCATAACCTTCAATAATTTTTACTCCGAATCTCTTCTCAAAAGCCTCCCACATGTCCGTTGGGCATGCTGCCGAAAGGGTATACCTCACCTTATGCTGCCGGTCTGTAGGCCTTTCCGGCTGTTTCATGAGTATCGGTATAATAGCTCCTATCGTATTAAATACTGTTGCACCTGTGAAACGAACTTCATCCCAGAACCTGCTGGCACTAAATTTTTCACTGAGTGCAACCCGGGCATTTGCATTCAGAGCACCTGTCACCGTGAGGATAAGCGCATTTGCATGAAACAGAGGCAGACAGGTAAAGTATACATCCCTTGGGCGAATTGTTGCTCTATTGATTATGCTCATTAATCTTATGTTGGTTCTGCCGTAATAGGTTGGTACGCCCTTGGGGAGACCTGTTGTACCTGAGGTATACATTAAAAGGCAGGGATCCCCTTGTCTTGGGGTTATACCAGGGTCTTTATCGCTCCATGCCCTCTCATAAACCCTGTCAAGAGAGGTATACCCTGATAGCAATCTAAAATCAGATTTTGCACCCTGAAGATTAACGATTGCTTGAATAGGGTTGACAATTTTTCCCTTAACCTTCTCAAAGGAAGGAATAAGGTCATGATCCATGCAGACAAATCGAGCTCCAGAATGATTGAATATATGTGCCAATTGATCGCCTTTTAGGGCAATATTCACGGGAACAGCACACATACCGATACGCTGTGCTCCGAAAAAAGTATCAAGCCAGCGCGGCGAATTTTTCATCATAATAGCAAGTTTCTGTCCCGGACCAGCACCTATGCCCAGCAAATAGTTGGCCACACGATTGGCATTTTGATCCATCTGTTTATAGGTGAAGGTCTGATTATAAAAATAAAGGAATGGGCGATCTTTATTGACCTTCGCCCTTTCTCTGAGAAGCTCTGCATGCGATACATCGTTGGCAATTGTCAATCTGCCGTTCTTACGTGTAAGGCTGATTGTCTGCCGGAGTGTGCCGCGCTTGAACTCATCAGCAATGAGACGCAAAGCGCCCCATATAAAATTAAAGCTAAATTTGCTCGTAGCAGCCATTCGTTGTGTAAACGATCGTTTCATCTTCTTTTCCCTCTATTTATTCCCTCTGTCGGAAATACCATTTTTTTAAAATTTGTTCGTGTCTTATGAATAAACCTCAAGCCTTTTCAAAAATATGGATACACATGGCAGCCTCTTCATTACCGAGTGCTCCGCCGCCATTTTCTGCAAGGGCAAGGCGGGCATTATTAACCTGTCTTTTACCCGCTTCTCCCCTGAGTTGTGTTATGAGCTCGTGTATTTGCGCAAGTCCGGAAGCACCGATGGGATGACCGCGCGAAAGTAATCCGCCCGAAGTGTTTATCGGCTTGCTGCCGCCGATCTTGGTGAACCCTTTTTCTGCATATATCCCTCCCTCTCCTTTTGGAAAGAAACCGAGCGATTCGCTCTGTAAAAGCTCTCCGAATGCAGTCGCATCATGAACCTCTGCAATGTTGATATCGTCAGGACCAACACCTGCCTGTTCGTAAGCCCGCTTCGATGCCCTTTCTCCTATGTCAGGTTCATCATCACCCCGTGCCCTGCCAGAAGCAAGAATAGAAGCCTTTACCTTTATTGCACGCGAAGATAATCCAAGCCTTTTTACCACCTCTTCCGATGCAAGTATTGCCGATGCAGAACCATCACCTATGGGAGCGCACATACTTCGAGTTAAAGGGTATGCCACGAGCCTGTCTTTTAATACATCCTCTACGGTAAGATTAAAGGTATACTGTGCATTTGGATTCATCGTAGAGTGCCAGTGGTTTTTTGAAGCAATAGCTGCAAGCTGACGCTGGGTACTCCCGTATTTTTTCATGTGGGTTTTTGCTATGTGGGCATATACATCCATGAATGGGGATCGATCGCTGCCGAACCCTTTTTTTGCGATCTTTCTGACCGTATCATAACCAAGTGCCTCTCCGAGGATGATAAAAACCGTAAACTGATCCCAGTAATCTCTTATTCTTTCCTTTAGGGTCATAGCTTTTCTCGATTTCTTGGTTTTTTTTGCAGCTTCTATCTGCTCTTTTGGAATATCAAATAACTGCTTGTTCATTTCTTCTGCAATTTCTATCATCCTTAGTATCTCTCCAGTATCCATGCCGCTGATGAAACCAGCAAATACTGCATATTTATTCTTAGCATAGATTTTTTCCACACCGATTGCCAAGGAAATATCCGATATACCAAGGGCTACATCCTCCCATGCACCATGAAATGCAGTAGAACCTCCGGCGCATGCGTTCTCGACGTTTGTTATGGGAATGCCGTCAATACCTGCAGGCCGTAATGCCACCTGTCCCCGTATGCAGTGCTGGTAGTTTCTCGCACCCCAACCCGAGTTTGAAAACCATGCGGACTGGATATCCTTTTTAGCGATTTCTGCGTCTTTAAGAACACCTTCCAATGTCCATGCGACAAGCTCTTTGATACCGTTATCTAGGTATCTTCCGAACTTTATGGTGTGAACCCCTATAACATAAACGTCTCTCATCCTAAGATCCTCCTAAAATTTACGCGGCGGCTCAACATCACCGCGGTCAAGGTAATAGAAATGTTTTTTGAATTTGATGAACTCTTTGATCTCTATTGAATTTTGAGGACATATTGCAACACAATCTCCACAAGATATGCAGAAGGGCATCTCTTCAACCATACGAGCCTTCTTGTTCACAATTTCAAGAACATGCGCCGGGCATGGTTTAATACAGTAACCGCAGCCATCGCATGTATTCCGATCTATAACAACAACGCCAAAGGTAACATCCTTACCAATCCTGTTGAAGCTCTCAATACTTATTCTCTTTTTTATTGTTATGTGCTCAGTCATATATACCTCTCAGTAAACCACTTTAAAGGTTCCATTCTCGCTGAACCAATCAATTGCTTGTGTTTCCCGAGTAACGTTTCCGTCAGGAACCACGCGCGGATAACCAATAGCAATGGAGGTGACAAGCTTGTACGGATAGCGTATACCAAGGCGCTTCCTCCACTTCGAGTACATCGAAAGCGGCGTCATAAAACTAACCCAGCATGTTCCCAGACCATAACTGTGTGCGGTAAGCACCATGTTCTCTCCTGCAATACCTACATCGAGTGACGGGTCACCCGGGGAACGTTTATCCACAAGCAAAATTATAACTGTTGGCGCACCGTGCCATAATCCAAGTTTACCATCAACTATAAGTTTCATGGCTCCAAAAGGCACAGGATGGAACATGTTCGGTAAAAACCTCATAAGAAATTTCGCAACCCATTTCTTGTAGGGTACCCACGTATCGAGGTACCATGCAAACCGCATTACCAGTTTCAACTTTTTTATTACATCGTCTTCCATTTCTTTGATCATCTTCTGATCCTGCACCACGATAAATTTCCACGGCTGTCCATTGCCGGCTGATGGTGCATACCTGCCCGCTTCAAGGATCCTTCGAACAAGATATTCCGGTACCTGTTTATTCCTTTCATAAAATCTAACGCTTCTCCTCCGATAAATAACGTCTTCAATGGCATTAAACGATGCACCAGTCTCAGGAATATAATTTTTAACCCTTTGTGATTCTTGATTTTCTTTTAAATTTATCGCCATTATCCCTCCCCAATTATTTTTTTAATGAAGTATGAACACCCAGGCTGTCCACCATCTCTATAAAGGCTTCTTTCGCTGTTTTTGTCGGTTTCCAGTGTAAAACTTTTTGGGCTTTCTCGGTACTTATCTCCATGGGATACCTGCCGAGTTCAACCCAGTGGCTGGAGAATTTCATAATACCGAGTCTGAAATTGATATCCGCAAGGATCTTTGAAAGTACGTATGGAATACCAATGGCTCTTTTACCAAGTATCTCCGACATTCTCTTTATCGTCAAAGAACCGGCGTGAAGATTAAACGCACCCGGATGATCCTCTATAATAACCGTATAAAATGCACTGGCAACATCGCCTTCATAAACAAGAGGAAATCCATACGGATTGCCTCTCACGTATGTTATGACCGGGAATTTAACAACATCTATGAAAAAATTATTGACATTCTTGCCGCAGAATATTGATGGACGCATCCTCGTAAGAATTGTTTTTGGATTTTTTCTTTCAAACTCATCAAGCATCCCCTCGACAATCCTTTTTGTATCGGAATAGTATGATGCCTTATTACCCTGAAGCTCTGAATCCTCGGTAATGACGTAATCCCTTTTGACACATCCGTATGCTGCTACGCTGCTTGCTATGACGAGTTTTCTTGGTTTGTTTTTCTGGCAAGCATCAAGTAGGTTTTTTGTTCCATTGAGATTAATATCGTAGGTAAGCTTCTTATCCTTAATTTCCTGAACTATGAAGGTCAAATGCACAACAGTATCGCAGCCTTTGAGAGCATGCTCAAGTGATTTATCCCTTACATCGCATGTAACAAATTTGATCTTCTCATGCTTGAATGAAGGCTCCTTAAGATCGATACCGGTTACCGATTCGACCGTATCATTTTCCACCAGAGCTCTTGCCAAAAGCCCCCCTAAGTAACCCGATACACCCGTTATACCTATATTCATTTTACCCCACCGCCTTTCCTGATCCCGTCGATAGTAAAGTCTACAAGAATATTGATAAGCTTTTCACGATCATGTGAATCAGCTATATAAAGCTGCGCAACTTGTGAAAGCATACCAACCATAGCCCATGCAATGATTTCCGTTTCTTCCCCGGTTAATGGCTTTATGGCGTTAAGCTGTGTTGCAGTTAAAAGTCTTCGTCTGGTACCATCCGCGAGATTTTTATAAACCTCCCATAATATGCCTGCAAATTCTTCTTTGTAACTATAGCCTTCCCTGAAAAGAACGATAAATTGGTTTCTATACTTATCAACGTAGTCAAAAAACGTACTGTACATGATATAAAGTATGGTCTCTACTTTTTTAGAACTTATTTTTCTTTTATTAAGAGATTTAATTTTCTTCTGAAAAATCTCATCTAAATAACCCCTTAGATTCGAGCTTACGTAGATAATTGCTTGAATGAATACGTGAGATTTATCTTTGAAATACAGATAAAATGTCCCTGTACCAATACCTGCTCTTTTTGTGATCATGGGAACGGTTGTCTTCCTGAATCCATTTTCTCCTATCACTTTAATAGCTGCATCAATCAAACGTTGTTTAATGTCTCCTTTTTTCTTTACCATATAAATTATCTTTTAACAGCGTTAAAAAATTTATTTGTTGGCTTCACGTTAAGATTTATGAAAAATACATTTCTTGGATCCAAAATTCTAACGCTCTTAAAGACAATGCACCCTCTACAAAATTTCCCATTACATACCCTCCAATAAAAATAACCTTTTACACATATTTTACAACATGTCAAGAAAAATTAATTCATTCTATTAATTACAGATAAAATTATATTTTATAATATGTTATATTATAATAATGAAATTAATTTCATTATTTATATATTTCAAATTAAAACATGAAAAGGGGAAGAAAGGCTAAGGGACTAAAGGGAAATTTAAAATAGGGAAAGAATGAAGAATGTAATCGCATATAAACATACAGAGGACTTTAAGAAGGTTAAACCGTTTAAACTGTTTAAACCGTAAAAAGGTAGATCACTGGGTTGAACGAATGAACAAACTTCCTTATTGCATTTCCCGGGTTACTATAGCGATTGTTGCATTCTGCGGGCAAGGCGCTCTTTTTGACGTATCTCTCCCTGCTTCCATCGCTCGCGTTCTTCTTCTGTCTCGAGAGAAAGGCACGGAACTTCTACGGGACGTCCCTGTCCATTGAGCGCTACATATACAACATACGCCCTATTCGTTATCCTGCGTCTGCCTGTAAGGATCTCTTCCGCCTCCACAACAACCTCTGTTTCCATCGAAGTGCGGCCAACATAAGTCAGTCTGGCACTAAAGGTTACAAGATCACCTATATGCACAGGTTCAAGAAATGTAAGCGAATCAACGGCAACCGTAACAGCCGGTGCCCTTGCATGTCTTGTGGCACACATTCCACCCGCTTCATCTATAAGCTTCATCAGCACGCCGCCGTGTATATTGCCGAGGTTGTTGGCATGTTCAGGCTGCATAAACTGGCTCAACACAAGTTCCGAATCTTTAACCCTTTTTTCTTCCATATCCAAAGTACTCCCTTATTTATGAACATACGTAAAACTGTTTTCGTATTTTCGATGACAGTTTCTCTTTTAAAGATAATCCTCGAAACCGTATTTGAAAAGCAGCAAGATGAAAAACTTTTTTATTGCAATTTTTGGGGTTAGGTGGATGTACCGTTTTCAAGGTAAAGCTCACCTGTCGATACATCGTAGGAAAAGAGTTCCCCAAACCTTCCCCATGTTATCGCTATATCGATCTGCCTTTTTGCTTCTTCAGGGGTAAAAAACTTAAGCAGGTATTCTTCCATAAAATCTTCGTGCAATCTATGATTCTTTTTGGTATTTAGAAGCCTGAGTATCTGTTTTACTAAAGCAGCATTTTCAATCGTCTGCCTGCTAAAATTAACCTTCCTATTCAGTATATCTGCGGTAACGAATTCTTTGCCTTTTTCTGTAAGGGATATATCCCCCTCTGTTACTTTTACATATTGTAGCAGTACGGCAGCGTCCACAATCGGCAAAATATCGTCCACCTCCATCTGAAGCTCATCACTTAATTTGTATATGTCTTCTTCTCCGCCTCTCTCGAAGACGAGCTCAAGCAAACCTGCTACCGCTCCAGGCTTTGCATTCGGAAGCATTTGGTGTTTTTCTCTTGATACGAAAAACTTGCTTTGGATGGATTCTGCCTCCACCTCTGGATTCGTTAGGAGTTGATATATCATATCGACAAACATCTTGAATTCATCCGACTCTGGATTTCTTTTATGATGCAGGTCGATGAGGAATTTTGCCCTTATTCTTCCTGGATTCTTTGACAATATTACACATTCATCGGCAAAGAACACTGCCTCCTCTATGTTGTGGGTAACGAGAAGGATAGCTTCTGTCGGTAATTTCTTGTCTACCCAGAGTTCTATAATCTCTCTTCTGAGGTTCTCCGCAGTCAGTATGTCGAGTGCACTGAAAGGCTCATCCATACATAAAAGCTCCGGTTCCACTATTAATGCCCTTGCAAAACCAACCCTCTGTTTCATGCCTCCCGACAGTTCTTTAGGATAAGCCTCTTCGAATCCATCCAAACCTACCGTGTCCAGAATTTTTAGTGCTTTGTCTTTTATGAATTGCTCATCCACACCCTTTGCTTTTAAAACAATCGACACATTTTCTAAAACAGTCAGCCATGGAAACAAGGCAAAGTTCTGAAACACAATCGAGATCTTTGGATCCGGAGCAGTTAGAGGCTTACCCAGAAATATAACTTCACCGCTTGTTGGTTTTTGTAATCCTGAAATAATCTTTATGAGTGTTGATTTGCCTGAGCCCGAAGGACCCAAGAGGGCTGTTATCCTATTTTTTTCAAGCTGGAAATCTATATTGTCTATTATAGTTATAGTATTCCCCTTTATACCCTCGACTGTTTTGGTTACATGCCTTAGTTCGGCAATCGTATTCTCCGAGTTATAATGCTTTATCATATATCAGCTCTCCAATTGATGAAGTTGGCTAACGCTTTTATATAGTCTCTTCCACACGGTTATATTTATTATTACAACAACAGCTATCATCGCAAATGTGCCGCCGAGCAATAGGTGAAAATTACTATGTTCTATGGCAAGATTGATCAGTGTTCCTATCCCCCTTGTATATACAATTTTATTTTTGTAAAGCACATACTCCGCGACTATGGAGGCATTCCATGCTCCGCCTGCCGCAGTTATTATACCTGTGATTAATTGAGGAGCTATTGCTGGTATAATAATCTGTTTCCACAGGATTAAACCTCTTATATTGAACAACTGTTTTACGTCTATCAGATCCTCCGATATGCTCATCGCCCCTGAGATTGTGTTATACAGGATGTACCACTGGGCGCCAAGCAGCATAAGGACAACAGAGCCTATGCCAAGCCCCACGTGTATTTTCTGTAAAACAAGGAGCGCAATTGGGTAGAGCATCGGTGCGGGATAAGATGCAAAAAACTGTACGACTGGTTGAAGTTTTGCAGCCAGTTTTCTCCTTAGGCCGATATACACGCCGACAGGGACAGCCCACGCAACACCTATCGCCAACGTTGCCATCACCCTAACAAAGGTGAGTGCTACCGACGTTACAATATAGATAATTTCGTGATAGGTGAGTTTGCCCAGTATACTTCCCGCCTTGTATACTCCAAAGAGAATAAAGATGCTGAACATACTCAGAAGCATGAGGAGTATTGGTTTTAAAACGAATGAAATGACCGCGCTTATTTTATTTTTTATATCTCTTCCAGGAAAATGAACCTTTGGCGTTTTACCGTAACTCACAACAATCTGATGGAGTTTTTCAATGATCCTAAGCCGGTTTAAATAATTCAATACGAATGACTTAGCTACTTGTTCGTTGCCGGTATCCTCGATCCTGAATTTATCAGACCATACAATAAGGGGTCTCCACAGAAGCCTGTCCACGAGAATTATGATTATCCCCATTGCAATAAGTGAATAAATCATTGCCATGGTATTACCATGTTCCTGGGCAACACTCATGTATGCACCTATACCCTGAAGTCTGAACGAGCGATTGCCGAGCACAAATGCCTCATTGACAGACAAGAAGAACCATCCACCTGCAAATGACATCATACTGTTCCATATAAGCGATATGGCTGAATATGGCATTTCAAGCCATAGAAACCTTTTGAACTCTGAAAACTGATAAAGTCTCGAAACGTACGCGAGGTCCTTTGGTATAGACTTGAGTGACTGATAAACGGCGAAAGCCATATTCCACGCCATGGCAGTAAAGATCATGACAATGGCAGCGAGCTCAAGTCCTGTGTTGCTTTTCGGAAACAGGGATATAAGAAACAGAACTATTGCAGGCATGAGACTTAACACGGGTATACTCTGAAGGATATCAAGCAGCGGTACCAGAATTATCTCACCAAATCTCGTTCGTGCGGCCATGTAGCCATAACCGAGTGCAAACATGAGCGACAATGCATAAGCCGCAAGCATGCGGATGAGGGAATAAATAGAATATGCAACCAGAGAAACGGATGAAAGCGAGATTGAAGAAAGGGGTTTGTATGGTACGATTAAATTTGTATATACGTGGATAAGAAGATAGACTATGCCTGCAAGTATGATAAGAAAACTAATGTCAAACCACAATTGTTGATATTTTTTAAGCTCAATATTGAGCATTGCATAGTATCCATAGTAGGTTGTAGTCATGCGTAAACTATATTTTGTGTTGTGTCAAGATAATGAAAGAGAGATGCAAGCCGGAACAAGGGGCGATCTCCACTCTATGGATTTGTTTCCATGGGTTAAAAAATTTGCTACTTCTGAACTATGAAGCTAAAACTTTCTTTTATATTTTTTATTACACTTGTTATTGCTGCAAGCTGTGCGACAGTACCTTTTAATAAATACGGTGATACGCTCACAGGTACGGCATCTTGGTACGGGGGGGAGTTTATAGGTAGGAAAACAGCGGATGGCGAGATATTCACATCACAGAGCCTGACAGCCGCCAATAAAACTTTACCGTTTAATACCCATGTACTTGTTACGAACTTAAACAACAAGAAGAGTGTTATTGTTAGGATCAACGACAGAGGACCCTATGTCGGGGACCGGATAATCGATCTCTCTTATGCAGCGGCCAAGGCAATTGATATGATAGGCACAGGGACAGCTCCCGTAAGACTTGAAATAATCAAACCCGGTGAAGGTACGGGCATACAAGAAAACAAGTTCAGCGCAGGTATGTACTATCTACAGCTTGGTTTTTTCTCTGTTAAGAACAACGCTGAGAACCTAAAGAAAGAACTGTCAGAAAAGTTTAACAATATTCTTGTAGATACGGATATCATTGGCGGTAAAACATACTACAGGGTTTTTGTGGGCCCATTCGAAGATGAGATCACTACATACATAGAGGCTGACAAGCTGAAGGATATGGGATATGTTGTAATAGTTAACAGGAAGTAATCAAGAAAAGACTATAAACATCTTTGGAATAAAAACCAAAAATAGTACTATGGTTATAAAAAAGGAGGCAGCATGATGCGATATTTTATAGCTCTATTTTTAACATTGTTGTTTCTATTGACAGGGTGCAGCTATAGTTGTGAGGCACAGAAGCATACAGATCAAACCAAGCAGCATATCGGTGCAGGCGAATTGAGGAAGTTATCTCCAGACCTTTCAAGGGCATATAACAATGACGCCCACAACAAGAGGATCAGCGTGCTTGTAAGGACAACAGTTCCGCTTTCTCCTGAACAGCGTATGGAACTGAACAAGCAGAATGTAAATATAGGCACTGCATCAGGCAATGTATTTACGGCAGATATGCAGTTAAAGGATGTGCCATTTCTTGCTGAAAAGCCCTATGTCCGATCTATAGAACTTTCAAAAAAATTAAACCTGCTTAAACAAAAATAGCAAAGCACAAACTCTTCTATTTTTCAAATGCATTTCTTGGTGCTGCCATTTTTAGGTTCGAGTTCGAAATTATAATTTCCTTCAAGGAACGCCCTCACGAACCATTCTACACTTGAATCGGATGTCATGAGCATGTCAAGGTGCAGGGAACAGAGCGTAAGCCTTCCAAGCATATCGAGTTTATTTTCTACGATCTCTTTATCGTACTTTCTCAAATAAGCCATGACGCGATCACCTTTTGTATCCGTTGAAAAATGGAGTGCGGTTAGCACATCTGTAATAAATTTTGCCCTTCTGAACCTTCTTGCATCCTCGGACGCTCCGCCCTGAAAGTAAAAGGTAATATAGTTGTTATCTTTTCTATCGTCACAGTAAGCGTCTATGGTACTGAAATGGTATCCCACCCGAGAATTGAAATTGAAATAGTCTTTTGAAATAATCGCATAACTTCTTTCCCCGATAGGTTTCTCATGATCTTTTACACGCGTCGCACTGGAAGATAGAACGGAAAAAAAACCCTTCAGATCGATTCGCCTCGGTTCCCACCATCTTATATCACCATGGGTAAAACCCTTCATGAAAGCATAAAAAGGGACAGATGCGATATTTTCCATTTTCATAATGCCCCTTCGCAGTTCACCTTTTATCCCGTTTCCTATGTCAAGGACATAGAGATCTATAGGCAGAGGTATACCTACTTTTATTATAGGGGCATTATCATTCACTTCGTCTCCTATGGTAAACATAGAGGAGATAGCTTTTTCGTGACAGTACCTTGTAACATCATGTATCGTTTTACAAAAATCCGGCTCGAATTTTTTGCTCATTGGATCTGTCATGTTGAGTGGAATTATATATCTGCCAACCTTTTTAAGTATCTCGTAAACCGGTGTATCTTTCATTACGGCAAGTTTGTCCGTTTTTGCTTTTATCAAATTTTGAACCGCCCCTCTATATATGTATGCGGAATCAGCATCGACTGTGATTATTTCGCCATCGGATATTGTTGATGTTGCATTCTTTGTGTCTGTTATAGTTGGGATATTAAACTCTCTTGCCATCGTTGCCATGTGCCCGGCTATACCTCCGGTGTCTGTAACAATGGCATTTACCCTATCCATAACACTTACAAGGGCAGGCGACGGGCGTGATGTCACAAGTACAGCTTCCAGCGGTACCTGTGCAACATTTTTTTCATCTTTTAGGATAAATGCCTTCCCCGTACCGACGCCGGGACAAACAATATTTCCATTATCCAGGATCACCTGATACCCATCATATTTCTTCCTGCTTTTTGCAACACTGGAAGAAAATCTCAATTGCCTTGATTGGAGGATAAAAAATTCATCCTTCTTATTGATACACCATTCTATGTCTTGTGGAGCATTATAGTACTTCTCGATCCGTAAAGCGCTTTCTGCCATAAGATGGATCTGTTTATCGTCTAAGCAAGGTTTATTATTTTCCTTTGAAAGTATTATTTTGTGAACACCGCCTGAAGGGTTTATAGCTAATATACTCTGTTTTTGTGCGATTTTCTTTTTTACTATATTACCGCTACCGCGATCTATTGAATAAACATCCGGTGTGGCAGTTCCGTCAACCGCGTACTTACCAAGTCCCATGACTGCATTTATCAAAATGGTATCGTTCCCAGGATTGTTGGGATCCCTTGTATAAATAATACCGGCGGTCTTGGCGTTGATCATTGTCATGCAGCCTACCCCCATCTTCTGTTCGATACCTGCCAATCCTTTATGCGCAAGATAAAAAATTGCGGACGGATAATACAGACTGGCGATTACATGTTTGTATGCCGTTGCTATATCTTCTTTGCCTACGTTAAGCAGGCTTTCGTACTGGCCTGCAAAGGAAAGAAAGCTGTCTTCGTTTATAGAACTGCTCCTTATAGCCAAATGGACAGATCTGCCCGCTAACTGCTCCAAGGCACTATAGGCACTGCTGACAGCGTCAAGAAGCCCTTCAGGTATATTACTATCATCGATCATGGATTGTATTTTTTTGCTCGTAGATTCTATGTTTTGTTGATCGTCGAGATCGAGTATACTTAATTCTTTACGGATCTTTTCATAAAGATTGTTTTCTTTTATAAAAGTATCATAAGCGTAGGTTGTTATGGCAAACCCATCCGGCACCATCAAACCCAGTTTATTTTTTATTTCCCCGAGGATTGCATTTTTCCCACCAACAACGTCAAGCATGTTTCCCGTAATATCTCTGTAGGGTATAATAAATGTTTTGGTAGATGGTGTTTTACTTAAATTTAGTTCTTGCTGTATACCGCTGTTTATCCGTTCAAGTGTACCATACAAAGAAGAATACTTCCCATCAGCAATATGATTTGTAGCCTTTATAAGCTGAAAAGTATCCAGACTTATTTTCTCAACAATAGCTTTTATAAAGTCGAGTCCGAAAATCTTATCGCCTGAGAGCTTATCCTCGATTTCACTAATAAGTTTTAAGATGTCATTGTTATAGGAAAGTATTTCCTGTAAAGAATGGTATCTATGAATTATAAATGCTGAAGGATTAAAAGACGCCTGTTTATTCGTGAGCCCCGTTAGAAGGGACACGGCTTGAAACCATGCTCTTTTTATAAGGGCTTTAATTTTTATCATAGCATCCTCGCCCTCCCACCAGAGGATGGAGCAACTTCAGACTGAAAATAAGCGTGGCTTTCTAACTGGGTAAATGCGTATTCGTTTATTAATCTTAGGAGTTTATTAAAAATATTACGGATCATGAGTTATATTGGTTGCGCACCAAATCATAGAGCACTCATGCCTTCTTCATAACAGTTTTAGACTTTTTCCCCCTTAATTCTTTTCGTGCACCCTGAACCATTTTAACCGTTATATAGGTACAAAGCAGGATAACAAGCCCGAAGATAATGGCCGTCGAGATATCCAGTAAGAGATGTTCGTAACTTGGGAATTTGTCCGAGAACTGCTTCAGAAATATTGATATAAAAACACCTATGACAGACAGACCGAATGCATATTTTATTGCAACGCCTTTTATGTATTTCGTTGCAATCGTTCCTATCTGTGCACCTATTGCTGCACCCAATATCATGATCAACGCGGCGAGAAGCTCTGTCCTCCCTTTCAGAGTGTATGTAAAAGTACCGTATAAACCTGAAAACATTACTCCATAAAGGCTTGTACCGACTGCAACATGTGTTGGACATCCGATAAGGTATATAAATGCCGGCAAAACAATCAAGCCCCCTCCTATTCCAAGGGTGCCAGATACAAGGCCTATGAAAAAACTGATCGTAACGGGAAGCCATAATGAACAGTATACTCCGGCTGTTTTAAAATGAACCATCGGTGGAATCTTTATCCTGTGCAACCTCTTGTACCAATCTATGCCAACTGCTGTTTCTTCGGTAGCGCCTACCACGAATTGCTTTTTTTGTTTCGATATATCGGCAAAAACCGTCCATGATATAAGAACAAGTAAAATCATATAACAATACCGTATTACACTTCCGACAATACCGAGCATCTCAAGATACATAACAAGGCGTGCACCCATTTCAACCCCCGCGAGAGTACCGATAATCATGATCGTCCCAAGCTTGTAATCGACATTGCCAAACTTCGCATGTCTCATGGTCGAGACGATTGAATTGGCCGACATCTGTGCAAGGTCTGTACCAATTGCGAAACTAATTGGGAAGCCGAGTATATTCAAACCCGGTGTTACGAGCCAGCCCCCGCCCATACCGAAAAAACCTCCGATAACACCTACACCAAATCCGAGTAAAATCAGCCCAGGCCAGAATATGGATACGCCCGATATAGGCATGTGCATATAGTACCATTCCATAATGTCTCCTTCTGCTATTTAGCTCTTGATTTGAGATCAAGGCCTATTTTACTGATTAAGAAATCCGCAATTGTGCCAAGTATAAAGCCTACTATCGGTATGACAATTATCGTAACAAGAGCACAGTAAAATTTATTTGAATTGTAAAGATTTGCATACCAAAGCTCTATGCCTGAAAGTCCCCTAGTGTTTGCAATGAAATTCAGTGGCTGGGCCTTTTCTGCTGCAAATAAAGAAACAGGAAACCAAAACAAGAGATAGGGAAGCACTATCACTCGAACAACGACCAATCCTAACTTTTTCATGTGTGTGGTATACATTGATATCACCTCCACATATTGTATACTGTATACAATATGGTAGAATGAACATAAAATATTGTCAAGTGTTATTGAGAATATCGTCTCTCTCCAAAAATGTAGCAGCAATGGGAAAAGTCGGCAATAGGGAAAGGACGAGGTTATAAGCCACATCCTTTCTAACGGAGGAATAAGAATAACCCATGCAATTCTTGGCATGCATATGGATATGTAAATTCGTTTCTTCCAAACTTAAAACGAAATAGGCTACCATCCCATGTTTGGCTATTTTATTTAAACTGCATTGCTTGTTTTATGGAAGCTATCAATGCTTCGAATATTGTGATCCTTTGCTGATAAATTGGGATAAGAGCGTTCTCAAATTGTACATTCTCATTTTTAATGAGTTTCTGCTGAAGACTAAGATCAAGTTTGCTGAGTTTTTCGTTCAATCGCAGGATTTCCTTCTCAAACTGTGTTTGCAGCTCAAGGAGGGATTCTCTGTCTTTTTGCCTCAACCCATCCGGGAAGGTAAGATTTTTGGCATCTATGAGCATGTTGTTACTCCAGTGAATCTCCTCAGGATCATTGGGATTGGAGAGATACATAAAATATTCAATCTTAGGTTGTACATCCTCCTTGATTACAACGCTGGCAGGCCTCTCATCCTCTATCTTTACACTCACCATGGCCAATTTTTTTAAGCCCAGCCTTCTCGGAATAGACATTACCGGCTGCCACGTGTCATTTTCATACGTAGCAACAACAACACGCTCAAGATTCCTGTCAAGAGGTTTAGGATAATCTTTCCAAAATAACAGAGTTGCCACATCAAGCTTTCCTTTACCTTCTTGACTTGCTTTTTCTGTCTGGTCAAGACTTATGAATACCCAGTATGGTTCACCATAAATTGTCACCTTTTGCAGACGTTGTTTCCTGTAATTATACATATTCTCCAATTTAATGGGATCAGCATGATTAATAGCGACTACAGCATATTCTACAAGGGTCTGCTCCTCAAGGGGCTCAAATTGCTTTTTGGAGTGAACGAACGGGACAAAAGGCAAATACAGCGGCCCAGGAATCCACCACGATTTTGTAAACTCGTACGATACGTCCTTATTTATTAGAAATTCATTGAATCCACGAAGTTCTAATCTTCCGTAACAACTATCGATCTCATCATAGTCTGGTCCGGGTACTAATGTCAGAGTGAATACGAATATGAGAGCTCCCTCACTACTATTATCAATTCTTTGATGGTTACATTTGAGCTCAAACATTACAGGAAGGGCCGTGAATTCATTACTGAAGATATTGGGATAATACTTGATGGCATTATCTGTAATGTCCACAACGTTACCATTCTTTATTGTAAAGAGTGAAAACTTCACATCGTTAATTTTACTGTCTTTTTTGGTAGGGTCCACGTTGAGCATACCTTGAGTTCCCACTGTTGCACAGCCTACTCCCAACAGTAAAACAATAAAACCTAAGAACATGCCCTTAACCAAAATTCTCTTCATAACGAACCTCCTTTTTAAAAATAACTTTTGACTTTAACTATTTTTTCTACTTTAAAATTATACCTTTTTAGATCGTCAATGTTGGTAAACTCCATCAGCCCAAATACATTGCTAAGAAAAACATATAAGCTTGTCCCTTTTAAAAACACCTCTGGATTTTCAATTTGTAAGAACTCAAGAGCATATCCATTTTTAACAAAACCAACTCCGTGTAAGGTTTTATAAAAAAGACCCGTTTTTTTCAGAGTAAAAAAGTCCTAAAATTGCTTCCCTTGGATGCTCATAGAGCACTCTAAACCTACCATTTGAAAATTTTTTTATCTGCCTTCCTGTAGCAATATAGAGTTTGTTCCCTCTTCCGGCTAATGCATCAATCTTTTCATCTGTAACGGCAATCCTTTTGAAGATTTTTTTCTTTGGATTGAAAAGAAATATCTCATACTTCCTTTTTACCTCATTGTAGCCTGTTCCATAAAGAGAGTTTTTATCCCCGCTATAAATGCTTGAGTTCTTCAGGGGTAACTTTAAAAAGGTTTTAAGGGATGCAGTAGGTATAATATGCTTATCCGATCTTTCAATTTCAGGATAAGCAAGGGTTTCACCATCAGAAAATATCAAAGCTCCATTATCAAGATATATTACTTGTTTAAATGGTTTATTGAATTTTATTATATAACCAGTTAACGGATTCATCAGTATTTTACCAGAACAAGAAATAAAAGGAGTATTTTTATAATCCAAAACAAACTGTATTGTATCTGTTGTAGTTAAATCAGGTTGTTGGTCTTTTTGTGATGGTTCTATAATCCACTTAATCTTTACAAGGCTATGTTCCGGCAAAATAAGAACGGCCTTGGGAACAATTCCAAATTTATCTGCATAGGCAAATGTTGATAACATCAAACACAACAAAAGAAAAATTATGCTTATGCCTTTTTTATTTCTCTCTACCCTGGCCAATACTATCTCTTTTTTCTCACTGATGAACAGAGGATGCCCTTCAACTTTAATTGTTAGTCCCCTTTTAACCATTATATTATCCTTTGACCCGTATTCATATCATTCTCAAAACTTTGTTTAAACTCATCTTTATTAAAATCAAAGCCTAATGCTGTTCCTGCATTCTCTGTCTCTTCCAAAAACTTATCCAATGAGCCAAAGGCTACCTTCGCATAAATCTTTCGACCTACTTCTGCTACTCCCTGCTGTAGGGATGGCATAGGGATCAACGAAACAGCATAATCAATTGTCTCAACCCCGGCCGCTTCTTTTCCTTCGGTTTGAGCGGTAACTGCAATCTTTAAAATCGGCAATCCTTTTTCATAAATCTTTGAACCCCATTCTTTTTTGTATTTCTCATCTAAATTATTAACTATAGTACTACCCAGCCCTTCAATTTTATCCATAGTTTGATCCATTGCTACATTACCAAGAACACTGTTTATATCATGAGAAAAGAAGGGCGTGCCTGAAGACGGTTTTATTCCATTACTCTCAGGAGTGGCTCCCGAATCAACAGCTAACAAAGATACTAAGTTTTTATCCTTGTCTTGTTTATTTTTTACATCCTGCTGACGCAAAGAATGCCACTTATTCAGTAAGTCAAATCTTTCTTCGGCTTGCTTGTTTAGTTCCTCATCTTTTTGTCTTTGTACTTCTTCCGGAGAAGGTCCTTGAGGTTCGGGGCTAAACATAGAACTAAACATGCTATTAAATAGAGGCTGGAGAATCCCCTGCATCATCATAAGCTGCATCTGCTGGGAGGAATCGTTTCCCTTACCAGAAGGAATAGAAGGTGCAGTACCACTGCTACCAGGCGTGCAAACTATTTTACTTGGAGAACATGAACAATGATATTTTACTCCATTATATTCAGATGCTGATTCAAAACCCTCGCATTCAAAAGCAGCTCCAGCAGGAGGATAATGAGTGATTACGTCCTGTGCAAATACGGGAATCAATAAAGCAGAACTAATGGAAACAATTCCTGTAACAAGAAATATTATGCTTATATATATTTTTTTTATTCTTCTCTCTTTTGTGATCATACGCTATACTGCCTGTTCTCACCTTTTATTATTTTAAATTTTGTTGATTGAAATCTAAGGATACTTGTTGCTGTGCCGTACGGCAAAGCTAAAAATGTTTATAATGCAGTGGAATTGAGAGGAGGGGAACGCTCCCCAAGCTTGAGAGCTACATCTTGTAAATATGCTTTATCCTGTAGGACAATATCATCACTCACTAATGGAGTGTGATTCGATCTCGAAAAATTTATTAAGCAATGCCTTTGACGGTGTCTCATGATTTTTTTGTGATGTATATTGTGAATGTTTTGAGTATTGGTATTGCTTATACCCCGTTTTGTCTGGTAAGCAGCGTGAGATGAAGCAGGAACAGAACCGACATGAAGCAAACTTAAGAATAGGGTTAAAGTAAGCACATATATATATACTAAAAGACGTTGTATTAATAAAAAATGTTTTGCATTGTAATGATTATGATTCATATTTTTTGTATCCCATACCTTGAATATACAGTCAAACACTTTCCAATAGTTTTGGCTGAGATTCGTTTTCAATTGTTTTCTGTGGTTATTTATATGATGAAATTTTCGTTTCTGCCTTGCCGATCCGGTCTTCCTGCTGCCTCTTTCTTTCGTAAGCATCCCGTATCTTCTTGACAAGCTCATCGATGTCCGCGGGCTTCATAATATAATCAAAAGCACCCTTTTTCATGCCTTCTATACCGGACTGTACGGATGCATAACCGGTCAAAAGGAGCACTTCTATGAGCGGTTTGATCTGCTTTATTTCTCCGAGCAGTGTTATGCCGTCCATCTCCGGCATTCTGACATCAATTATTGCCACATCGAATTGCCCTGTTTTTATCTTGTCAATGGCATCTCTGGCTGTTGTTACAAAGAGAGCATTGAAACCTCTCTTAACAAGCCTTTTTGAAAGTGTCTCTACAAATTCTATTTCATCGTCAACCAATAATATATTTATACCTTCCATTTTTTTCTCCTTATTTATATTTGCAAATTGCTATGGTTGTTTATAGGCAGGCTTATTAGAAAAGTTGCGCCTTTGCTCTCCTCGCTTTCCACAAAAATGTCCCCCCCAAAACTTTTTACAATCTCATAGCATATCGAAAGTCCAAGTCCGGTTCCGCCCTTATTCAGCTTTGTTGAAAAAAACGGCTCGAATATACGCGGCAAATATTCTTTTGGTATGCCGCTTCCTGTATCATGAATGCTGATCGATATACCGTTGTTAACTTTACGGGTTATCAACGTTATAGTACCCTTACCGTGTATAGAATCCATCGCGTTGGTAATTATATTGAGGAATACCTGCTCTATCTGCGAAGCATTACCGTACCACAGAGGCAGGTCTGCCTGATATTCCCTTTTGATCTCGATGTTTTCGTGTTTCGCTTCTTTTTCAAGAAAGAATATCGCCTCATCGATCAATTGATTTATATTAACCGGCTCCGTACCCTCACCAACGCGTCTGGAAAAGCCGAGCAATCTCGATGTTATATTTTTACAACGATCCACCTGTTTTTTTATTTGTTGTATGCTTTTCTGGAATTCATTGTAATCCAATCTGGCTCCATCCTTTATGTTATCTTTCATCAGATCGCTCATCCAACCTGCCTCATTATTTATTATGGCGGCAGGATTGTTAATCTCATGAGCAATACCCGCGGCAAGCCTTCCGATTGCCGCCATCTTTTCTGCCTGGATCAATTGGTTGTTTAATGTAGCCCTCTGCATATCGGAAGCATATAATTTATTTGTAAACCATGTTGAGACTATAGAGGATAGAATAAAGATACACAGTATGCCGCTTATGAACAATATCTTCCCAACCTTCATTGCACCGGTAAGCGGTTCGATATTGTTTTTCATGGCCTGTAAAACAACAACAACCCAGTCACTGTCCAAAATCCATGACTGTGCACAATAAAATAAATTATTGTTGGTATCCCGTACCTCTATTATTTTTGTTCCCGGAACCGGTTGTCCCGGCACGATAAAAGACTTTTGTGCAATCTCTCCATTTTTTGTCGGAGGGATCTGATAAATCCCGTCTTCATTTAAAATAAATGCCTCTACCGGTGCCTCTACCTCTGCTACGCGCATAAGTGATTTGAGCGCATCGGTATTTATCGTGCTTCGTATTATAAATGTTTTGCCGTCGAAAGGTTTTTTTATGGCTATTATGAAGTGAGGAAATCTTCTAAATCCAAGGAAAACGTCGCTTTTGTAAACACCTCTTACCATTACCTCTTTAAACCACTTTTCGTTCAGGTAATCCATACCGCTTAAACTATACGGTCCCACATAACTTACTGCCTTACCATTTTGATTAACTATGCTTATATCGACATAATCCTTACCTTCTTTTTGGAGCGACTCGAAAACCCTTTCAAGATTTTTTTTATTACTCAGGTAATCATAGGTGTATAGATTGCCTATTACGGATAATTGCTCTGTTTTTTCTTTTAAAAAAAGCTCTATTGCATCTTTTCGATTCTCTGCTATATTTATGAGAACACTCTCTATCTTGCTGCGTATTGCCTTGTTGTAATAAGAGGAACTCATACTATATATAATGGTTAATGGTAGGATACTTACTATAAAGACTGTCAGAAACAGTTTATACTGAAGTAGTTTGTAGTATCTTGGTTTAATATTATTCATATAACTCCATTATAGGATCAAAGTGCATTGTACCTTTGTTCTTTAAACGCATTGTGGTACCTATCTATATCATTGTCCGTAACCATGGATATATCAAGCCTGTTAACGAAGCCAAGTAATTTTCCGAGATATTCAAGTTTAGACCGCATTTGTTCGGCACCAAGATTCTGAATGCGGGAGTTGATTATGTCCATTGTCCTCATAGAAACGAAATCCTCGTCGTTTAAAATCTTTTCGATAAGTGTAGCTCTTCTGCTCCTTCTGTCCAGTGCATTTGCACCTCCGCTGAATCTGAAGTTTATGTAATTCGATTCAATTTGTTCACCTATAAAAGTATCTATTGTAGCGAAGTGATAACCAACCCGTGAATTAAAATTCATATAATTTTTTGAAATAAAAACATAGCTTGGGGCGCCAAGTCCTCGCATTGAGGCACCTTCGTCAACCATGTAACTTGTCATGGCAGAGATAAGTCCGGAGATATTTATGTTTCTCTCGCCGGACCATTTTATACCCTTGTACATCATGCCGTCCCATAAGGCTTTCATCGGTATAGATAGTACATATTCGAGAGGCACATCGCCTTCCGGTGCATCCTTTGCTATACCACCGCCGAGATCGAATGCGATAAGGTCCATCGGTATCGGTGATATAATCTTTCTGGTGTGGTAGCCCTTGGATACCTTGTTATCACATGTCTTAAACATCTCTTCAATGGCAATCTGATGTACAAATCGTATAATATCATGGATGGTTTTACACTTTAATGCCTGAGCATTCGAGTTCACCGGATTGGGCACGTTTAATACGGCGATATCTTTGAGTAAACTCTCGAGGAGCAACACGGATGGAGATACTTTCTCTTTTCCGTTTTTAATACCCACAAGTTCCTTAACTGTACCCAGGTATACCTTTTTGTTCGCCGCATCAAGGGTAATGTTCGTTCCATCGGGTATTGCAATACTACCGGTGCCGAATAAAGCAGGAATACGGATTTCTCTGGCAACTGTGGCAAGATGGCCGGTTACATCCCCCTTTTCAGATATAATACCCACGGTCTTCTTTAACAAAACAGCAAGCTTTGGGTTGGCAGTTTTTGTTATTGCAACAGCCCCGGCAGGAAATTTCATGATATCGAGATCGCTGTTCACATGAAAGGCACTGCCTGCAGCCGCACCGGATGACGCCGTTATTCCGCCATCCATGATAATCTTATTCGGTATTATATGCGGGGAAACGGCCTTCTTTGGCCTGAGTCCTTTTTTGTCTTTCTGTACATAATCAAGGATATACGGCTCGCCATACTCATCGATAGCCCACTCTATATCGAAGCCGTATTGTTCTTCCTTTTTTATATCGTATTCATGCGGAGTGAGCAGATGTCTGCATTGCAGAATATAAATATTCGATCTGGCATCTATCGCCCATTCGATATCGAGCGGCATCTTGTACTTATTGTTGAGCCTCTCACCTATTGCTGCAAGGTCCACAATTTGATCGTTATCAAGACTTGGGCTCATTATATCCTGTTCTCTGACCTTCTGTTCTTTTGTCCCGTATCGATCGCAGATCAACATAATAGGTTTTTCACCTGTATTTTTGGAAGTAATTCTGTTGAGTTCGCTGTCATAAATATAGGTGTCCGGCATCAGGGATCCATTTACGATATATAAGCCGAGTCCGTAAATGGCCTGTATCATGATCCGCGGATATCCATGCCAATTGGTATACATGATACCGGATGTTCTGGCGTCTATCATCCGCTGAACACCGACACACATGCTTAAATCGCTTATATCGTATCCGTGGATCATTGCATAAACCATTGCTTCGGGCGTAAATTTACTTGCTATAACATGAAGATATGCGTCCTGAACTTCCTCCTCATCTACGTTTAACAAAGAGCGGTACTGGCCGGCAAAACTCGTATAGAAGTTGGATTCAAAGAGAGCGGAACTCCGTACCGAAACGCGAAGCTCCTGGGAAGAATGCGCTTTCAGCACCTTTAAGGCATAACGGATTCCCTTATCCAATTCATCCGGTATCTTGGAGCTTATAATGAGTTGTTGAATTTGACTGCTTGTCCTGTACAAAGCTTCCATGTCTGCAAAGTCTACAGCCGATACCATGGAGTTGATTCTTTCATAGAGATTGCTGTTCTTGACGATAAGATTATAAGCAACTTCGGTAAGAGCAAAGCCGTCAGGAACGGGGACCCCCGTCTTGTTTCTTACATCACACATAAAGGCTATCTTTTCACCCACGGTATCAACGTATGAATTATCGATATCCGAGAAAGGTATGACGAGTTTGTTTATTATCTTCTTGTCCTTGAAATCTAATTTTTCCCCGAGTTTATTTTTTATATCAGCAGCAACCTTTTCGTATGCATTAAACAATTGAGAATACCTGTTACTACACAGGTCATTGATATTTTTGATCATTTTGAACGTTTCTATAAGTATGCTTGTAATTCTTTTTACGATGAACGGGAAAGTTACGAATTTCTCTTCTTGAAGCTGCTGCTGTAACCCGGCAATCTCCACTAATGCGGTATTGTTTGCATCGAGTATATCGCTGAATTTTTTGATCTCGAACCTCAAATCGTTTGTGTATCCGGTTTTAATGTCCATCTATTTTGGTCCTTCTGTAATGATAGCTCTATGCTTTACATCGGCCGATACGGTCAGACCTTTGAAACATACCTTCATCAATGGACAATCCTTCTCATTGGAGTTTTTGTGAGTTGATTCATATATTTTCTCTATGGCAAAGGCAACATTTCTAAACAGATGCTCCTCCCCGATCTTGTCGTACAAATGTGTACGCCTTATAACATCTAGAATAGAATCATTAAATCCACTGAAAGAAATATCATACCCGGCATCACGCAGCCTTGTTGCAAGCATCGAAAGCGTTTCTTCACCGGAAGCATCCAGTTCATTAATGGCATTGGCTACAATCAAAATGTGCTTGAGTTCCGGCATGGATGACACGACATTCAGTATTTTCTCCTCAAGATAATTTACGTTTGAAAAAAACAGAGAGCGGTTGAATCTAATCACCGCTATATGCCTGCATTGTTCAAGATTAAATCGTGCAGAGTTCCTGTAGGTGCCATCCGTGTACTTTGACAGCATGGCTATTTCGGGATTCATGGTCCTTATGAGAAAGAGAACCAGTGACAGTGCAACTCCAACCGTTATTCCGATATCAAGATTTGGAGCAAAAACGAGAGTGCATACAAATGTTATTATGGCTATAGCACCGTCATATTTCTGTGCCTGCCATGCATGGATAAAACTTTTTACGTTTACAAGGTTGACAACGGCCATCATGATAATGGCGGCAAGTACCGACTGCGGCAAATAGTAAAGTAACGGGGTTAAAAACAACAGTGAAACCATTACAATACCGCTTGTGAATACGCTCGACATGCCGGTTGCAGCGCCTGCTTGAAGATTTACAGCGGAACGTGAGAATGACCCTGAAACAGCATAGCTCTGACTGAATGAACCTACGATATTTGATAATCCTTGACCTATTAATTCCTGATTTGGATCAAGTCTTTGTCCGGTTTTTGCCGCCATTGCCTTGGCAATAGAGATGGCCTCCATAAAGCCAAGCAGAGAGATAATAGCTGCAATGGGGAACAGATTCAATACAACTCCAAAGTTGAATCTGGGTATTTTGAAAGCCGGTAATCCTACCGGTATATTCCCAACAACTGCGCCACCGCCTGTAAGCTGGATCGATCCATTGTTTATTTTTTTATTTCCAATATTTATGCGCCAATTATCGCCATCCATTCGGGCCGCTGGAGGTACTTCCCCTTTTACATAAAAAAACAAGGTACCATCGTTTTGTTTAACACCTGTGAATCTCAATGTTCGAAGTTCTTCCCTTGTTATTCTTAATTGTTTTTTTTGTTCATCAATCTTAAGATTCAACAAAGCCAATTGAAATCTAAGCTTCATGATTTCGGAAGAATGTTGACCGTATTTTTTTTCTGTTCTCCCAATCTCACTGTTCAGCGAGGTCCTTGAGATTGTTTCCTGATCGATGCCGTCAAGAGTAGTGTTAAATTTATGGATAAGGGGTCTTACCTGAGAAAATGTAATTTGTTCGATCTTACAGGTGTAATTATGTTCAAACCCTATCGCCCATGAGATCAGGGTTGTTATTACAACTGCCACAAGCACATTCGGAATACGAGGATTGATACGCCTTAATATTATCATGATAGCAAAAGCCAGTACGGCAAGACCGAGAGTCATCCAGTGCGTCGATACCAATGTAGCCCTTAATACATGATAAATGGTTTCGTATTGATGTGCTCCGCTTTCGACGTCCACACCAAAAATGCTTGAAAGCTGGGACGTCGCAATGATAAGTGCTGCAGCATTGGTAAAACCATTCACAACCGGATGAGAAAGAAAATTGACAACCAATCCAAGCTTGAAAACGCCAAGAAGCAGTTGAAAAATACCAACCATGAGGGCAATAAGTATGGCGTATGCAATAAAGCCCTGACTTCCTGCAGTTGCCAATGGTTCCAGTGCTGCGGCTGTCATAAGCGACACTACAGCAACCGGACCTGTTGCAAGCTGATAGCTCGAACCAAAAAGAGCGGCAATCATCGGGGGCAAAAAAGCCGCATACAAACCATAGTAAACCGGTAGACCCGCGAGCTTTGCATAAGCCATAGATTGAGGTATCAAAACCAGGGCAACAGTAACACCAGCAATTAAATCCGAACGTAATTTAGAGAGATTATAGTGTTCAAACCAAGCGACAAATGGAAATAACTTTTTAAACATAATTCCCTTTCGGATTAACCCCCAAAAATGCAATAGAAAAGTTTGTTCATTCGCTCAATCCTGCGATCCACCTTCTTCACGATTTAAACAGTTTAAACGGTTCAAACGGTTTAAACCGCTGTTTGACACAGGCTTATCGCTCATTATACAAACTCCCCTATTTTTCAAATGCATCTTTTGGTTTAACCCAACAGAAGTTTTGTAACCTCATGGAATACATCCTCACTCCGAAGTGCACCGACTACCCTGTTATCCTTTAATACGGGAATAACACTCACATTATTATCCACCATTTCATATATTACCCGTATGATGTGATCATCGTAATTAACCGTCGCCTTGATGATCAGCATGATATCGCTGACCGGTCTCTGGGCACGTTCAAGAATGCTTTCTTTTAATTTATCTATGCTTGAATGCTTTGACTGTTGACCTGTTTTTAAATCAAAGAATTGTTTTCTTTCTTCCATCACAAGGTTCGAAAGGAATTCGGGCTCAAGCCCTCTCAGGATGTCCCTGCGCCTTACGGTCCCGAGAAGTTGATACTTTTCATCAAAAACGAGCAGCACCCTGCAGGGACATTTGTTGCCGTTGATTTCAAACTCAGCGTTCTCTACCTCCGCCATTGCCTGCCGCAGGGTAAACCAATAAGGTATATGCGGATACTTATCAAGAGAGATCATGATATCTCCAGCCTTTTTAATTTCCATATCTTCCTCCTCTATAATTCATGTTTTTCCCCAGCCCATAACCTGTTGGATTCTATCCTGTGAAATACCGCCATTATCCGACATGAGCTTGATATCGCCTTTATATCGTTCCGAAAGTTTGAGTATGTATGCCTTTCCGAATGCATCTAAAGCCTTTTCATAAGGCTCCAACTCAAACAGCACTGATATGTCCTTTACAGTCTTCTTTAAGTTTTGCCATTTTATAGCCCTGTCAATGGTAAAAACGATCTGCTCCTTTTTGAAGGGCTTTGTAATGTAATCCAGAACACCGAAGGACAATGCCTCTACGGCTGTCTCCAGTGAACCAAAAGCAGTTATGATGATCACCTCCTCCTCCCGTTTTTGTTCTTTAACCATCCTCAGTATATCCATACCATCCATACCGGGCATTTTGAGGTCTGCTATTATCAAATCAAATGTATCGTGCACAAGCAATCGAGGCACTTCAAGTGAGTTATTGGTTGTCATTATAGTGTATTGAGTTTTCTCTTTGATAATCCTTTCAAGAAGTACCAGCATGTGAGGTTCATCATCTACTGCAAGTATATTGTATTTCATATCTTATCCTCCTTTGCCGAGTTTTCTGATCCAATTTCTCTAACCACCGGCAGGGAAACAGTGAAGGTGGTACCGCTTTGCCAATCCGGATGGTCCTCTTGAGAGATGCTGGAAAAGCTTATTTTACCTCCATACTTTTTCACTATACCATAACAGAGAGACAAGCCAAGACCCGTGCCTTCTCCAACCTTTTTGGTTGTAAAGAATGGATCAAAGACCCTTGATTTGATCTTATCGGATATACCCGCCCCGGTATCGGATACATCCACGGTTACCCAGTCATTTCCCTGGTGTGCAGAAAGCGTAATCGTTCCCTCCTTTCCATTCATGGCTGCAACAGAATTATTGATAAGATTAAAAATCACCTGCTGAAACTCACGGCTGTCGCCGCGTATCCTCGGCAGGTTCTCCGGCAATTTCAAAACTATATTTATTTTTTTTGTCATTAATGTATTTTTTACGATATTTACTACGGTACCTACGCAGTAATTTATATCTACCGTATCCTCAAGCCCCTCTGTAATTCTTGCAAACCCAAGCAGATTTTCCACGATTTTTTTTGCATGACTGGCATGCTGTTCTATAATTTTGAGGTCCTCGTATTCCTGCGTACCCTGTTTGAACTTTTCCTTAAGAAGGTCCGAAAATCCAAGTATTATCGATAGTGGATTGTTGATCTCATGGGCAACACCTGCGGCAAGGGTACCGATAGATGCGAGCTTTTCCGTGTTATATATCCTGTGTTCCAGTTCTATTTTGTCTGTTATATCTTTTATAATGGCAGTACTTCCTATAACCTTTCCATCCTTTGTTTGAACGAGAGTACGGGATATATCAACCGTGATTCTTCTGCCGCTCTTCGTAATACGCGGGGCTATATAATCCTTTACATAACCGTGTGTCAAAACTTGTTTTTCTATGTCTTTTATCTCTGTTTCTGCATTAAGTTCAGGGGGAACAAGCCTGTGAAAACTTTGATTTATCATCTCATCCGCCGTATATTCAAAGATCAGTTCGGCACCCTTGTTCCATGTTTGCACTTTATTCTCATTGTCTATAAAGATTATTGCATCTACCGAGTTCTGTAGGATAGTCGACAGGTACCGCTCCTTTTCGCTGACTTGTTCTTTTAATGCACTGGATATCCTTTGCTGATATGTTATTACAATAAACCCAAACAAAAACATACCTGCTATCAGTGCTACTTCAGCAGCAAAGTGCCTTACATACATGGAGTGAACCGCCTCTGCAACCTCGATAATCGGGGCAACAACGGCAACTGACCATATATCTCCAGCAGATAAAAGCGAGTTTTTTACAGGTGTGAAAGCTATTAATTTGGTTATTTCACCTTCGTGTATCCCTCTATGCCACCCGCTGATGTATATGCCTGTGCCTTCCTCTCCGCTCAGCATGCGATCTTTCATGATCCGGTTAATCTGGGCGAATGTTATATATGGTTTTCTTTCCTTTCTGACAGAAAAAGCGTCTTTCCCTATAAATTCTCTTTCTGGATGATAAAGAAACATGCCTGTTTTGTCTATTACCCATGCATAACCTGTCTTACCGGAACGAATATTGCTTGTTACATTTTTTACCAGTTGTGTAATGTCAATTCTGGCAAAAAGCTTTTTAATGTGTGTGTTTTGAAGAGTTACATTTGCATAGAACATGCCGGTAATCATCAAATTTTTTTCAGGTGATTCTACTACCTTTAGTGGACCAAGCACCATATTACCCGCGTCATCCAGATTGAGATTTTGTATAAAAAGACCATACCTTGATACGACTGTATCTTTGAAACTGTATACTTCAAAAACCCTGCCTTTATCATCAACAAATCCAATATCAATAAGCCCTTTGTTCTGGTTTTGCTTGAATACAACCTTAATCGCCTCTTTAATAGCGCCAAGAGAGCTTCCCTTAATGAGCTGCTTTAAACTCTGTATCCCGGTTTTTATGTCGTTCAGGTTTGTTTGAATCTGGTATGCGGCCTGTCTTGCAAGAATAAGCTGCTGCTGATTAAAATCATCATTGATTTGATTTCGCATGATATTTGCGTTTTGATAAACCAAGTAAAAGGCCGTTCCTATTATTAAAAGGAACAAAATAAGCGTTACTACTGCAAAGTAACGCGAGCCAAGCAGGGTATTCATGAAGTTTTTTATACGATTTATCGACGGATTCATACATTTCTCTCAACTAGTATTCCTATGCAAATCCAATCTTTTAAGGAAATCGTTTTCATACCAATCAGCGACAGAATCATTTGCAAGTGCCATATCGAGTTGTTTGAACATCATAGACAATCTTCCTATGATATGTAACTTATCTTCGATTAGCGTGCAGCTTTGATAATGGATTGATGAATCAAGAAAATCCGCTTCGGTAAAATTGGAGAACCCCATAATTGACAGAATTTCTGCAAGTATCCTTATTCTTCTGACCCGCCTGTCAAGGGCTGCTCCGCCGTCTTTATATTGCATCCTTATATAATTTTTGTTTGCATCATCCGTACATAGGGCTTCGACCGTGCTGAAATGGTAACCCATATGCAAACCGAGCAGCATGTACTCCTTGCTCAGGATTGCAAAGCTCTTTTCTAAAAAATCGTTCTGCTGTGTACGCAGCATTTGGGTTGACATGATCGATATCAAACCACTTAAATTCACCCTGGGAATGGAAGGCCATCCCTCCTTTTTTACACCGTTCCAGAATGCCGTCATTGGCTTGGAATCAATATTATTTTCCTCGATCCATTTATCTTTTGAGTAATCACCCCTATTACGATCTATATATATGATAGTTATGGACATGGGGATGTCGGTTTTTAATTTCACACCGATATCTTCCTTGCATCCTATTGCAGAACATGATCGAAACATCTCCTCCATAGCCTTCTGGTGAACAAATCGCGTTATGTCGTGCAATGTTTTGCAGTTCTCGGGTTTAAAATCCTCTGCCGTCGAATCTATAAGATTCAATGGGGATATGCTTGTTAGCACCTTTTTTATAAGTTCTAAAATGGTTGAATGATCCGCTGTATCATAATCAAGCTGCCGTGCTTCAACAAGCTGTTTTTGCATACCCGCATAGATCGCTGCACCGGTAGCGTCTACTGTTACTTCCTTACCCGCAGGTATGTCTGCCGCACCTTTGATACCGGACAGCGTGGGTATTCTGTATTCACGTGCAATGGTTGCCAAATGACTTGCTGTTCCTCCATGCTCGGTTACAATCGCATGTACCTTGTTCATAACCATTATAATACCCGGAAAGGGGACATGGGTTACCAATATTGCTCCGTCCGGAACAGATGCAAGGTCTTGCGGGGTGTCTGCATGATATACTATGCCTGCCCCTGCACCAGGGCATACCGTAGTTCCTCCTGTTATAACGGCATTGAGATTGGAAACATCAGGAGGGTTTACATTTTTTGTTTTTATAACGCGCAGGGGTCTTGTTTGTAGTATGAATAATCTATTGTTATTGTCGATCGTCCATTCAATATCCTGAGGACATCCATAATGCTTCTCTATGCTGAGCCCAATATCAATGAACAGCTTAATTGTTTTACCATCAATGCTGGGTATCCCCTGCATTGATTCTGGTACAGGCTCTTGTTTCGTTCCACCCGTCTCATTCATAATCAATTTTATGGGTTTTTGAGCAAGCTTGATTTCTCTCACAGAGCCGTCTTCTTTGGATACCTTAAAAACATCCGGGGTCACGGTTCCATCTACCAGATATTTTCCAAGACCATAGATAGCATTGATCAACATGCATTGCTCTCCCGGATGGACGGGATCCAGCGTATAGAGTACACCGCTTATAGCAGAGTTCACCATCTCCATACAACCCACGCTCATTGCGAGTTCAGCCTCCGAGAGGGAATGACTCAAGAAATAATAAATAGCCTTTGGAGTAAACTTGCTTGCAAGCACTTCCCTGTATCTATCTATAATCTCGTTCTCTTTTACATTCAAAAACGTAGCATATTGTCCTGCAAAGCTAAAAAGTGTATCCTCGCCAAGGGCACTTGAACGTATGGCAAAACCTTTTGCCTGAGAATGTTTCATCAAATCTGAAAAGCTTCTTTTTATAGCGGTTGTCAGGTCATCCGGTACGTGGCTTGTCTTGATCATGGTCTGTATATGATCGCTGGTACGAATCAGGTCGTCATAGTTTTTTATGTCAAGCTTATGAATACTTTTACTGATCTGTTCCTGAAGATCGTTTTCATCAACAAAGTGCTTATAAGCCCATGCAGTGATTGAAAAACCGCCAGGTACAGTTAGCCCAAGCTTTGAGCTGATCTCTCCAAGCTGAGCGATCTTGCTTCCTACACTGTAGGCCCGCTCTTTATTCAGTCTTTCAATGGGTATTGTAAAGTCATCCTTTACAATAAACTTGTTACCAGAAAGTATAGTATTAATATCAGCATCTATTGCTGAAAAACTACCCTTCAGAGGGAGATACTCTTCCCCGCCAATAAAAATTAGCTTGTCTATCAATTCATCGATACTTGTATGTACAGATTTTACGCTGGTATGAATATAATTGATATCAAATAGATACTCGCCCTGTGATTTTTCCTCCATGTCGCTTATTGTTTTCAATATATGATTGTTTGTATCAAGGATGTCCAAAAAAATAGAAAATTTTTCTTGTATTTCACTCAGGAGCTTGTCCGAGCTCCCTCTCTTTTGCCGGAAAATATTGCCGATCCAGCTCATATATGCACCTACCCGTAGAAAGCAACCAGATTCATTTATAAGTCTCCTTCCTTTCTGTCTGGGTATACTGCAATTTAATAATACGAAATATCTTTGTTTATGTCAAGACATTTTGTATACAATATACTTTATTCAATTGATTGAGGACTGGAATGATCCAAAAAATACGTTTGTGAATTTTGCACAAAGGATTGGTAACAAAATTGGGTTTTGGTTCAGATCTGGCTTCATTTCCATAGCAAAATCCATCACAATTTACCCCTTTAGAAATCTCTGTCTTTTTTGTTGTGTGGATAATCTGATAGCATTTAAATTCCTTCTAGAAAGGGCGTGCCTGCTCGCCGGAGTATATACGCGTTTGGGCACGCAGGCGTGGTTCAAAGTCACGTCCTTTCTAACGGGGTTTACCTGATGATCTGCCCCCTGAGCTCTCCGTCGGGGTACTTTGCTGTGTGCACGACAACGTACATATCTCCGGATTTTATTCCGTCGATAAGTTCTTTAAGGGGCTTACCTGCAAGCGGGCCTATCAGATCCTTTGCCGTGATCTTTCCCTTTGAGAGTATGCCACTGAACCTGCCCTGCTTTTCCTTGGGTGCCATGCCTTCGGTTGGATAGAGCCACGCAACAGGCGGACCATTTTTGTCTGCAGACTCCATATGTATATGCGCCATTGTCACGTTATCTATGTCACGTACCGTGAGCCTGTAAAAAAGCTCTTTGCCGTCCTTGCTGAGAGTGAATACGACTTTCCCCCTTGCCTTTGTGTCTACTTTTTTTGGAACTATAGTTTTACCAGAGAGATTTGCTGTAAACCTCGTTGAACGTGCGCTTGCCGTAAACACGAACGCAAACGATGTGATTGCCAGGATTATAAGCGCCCCGGCGATCTTACCTGTTTTATACTTCATAACCGTACCTCCTTGCTTTTCATTATGTCCTATTACCCGGACACTTTAAAAAACCATGTCCATTCAGGGAAAATACAGACAGATATGATCAATGAGAATATATTATGCATCAAAACTGGGGTATCAAGAAATTTTCGTTGTCCCCAATGTAATCCATTGCTTTAAAACTTTGTCAGCTTAAACACAACCTCTGCCTATATTCTTTTACAAGGCCTTGAATAAGCAGTTCTCATATATATAGTTTATTTAGAAAATGTGGAGGAAAATCATGGGCAATGAATTAACAATGGGATTATGTAACAGAGGAGATGGAATATGGATAATAAAAATATGAAAAAGGTAGTATTGATTACCGGGGCATCTTCAGGCATTGGAAAGGAAACAGCAAAACTTCTGTCTCAAAGTGGTTTTATCGTGTATGGCGCTGCACGCAGACTAGAAAAGATGCAGGACCTGCAGGATTCAGGGGTACATATTCTCTCAATGGACGTAACAGATGAAGATACTATGGTTAAAGGTGTGCAGGATATTTTAAAGACGGAAAAACGAATTGATGTTTTAGTAAACAATGCCGGTTATGGCTCATACGGCTCTTTGGAAGACGTCCCCTTATCGGAAGCAAAACGCCAGTTTGAGGTAAACATTTTTGGCATGGCAAGGTTAACGCAACTCGTGATCCCACAGATGAGAATGCAGAAAAAAGGCAAAATAATAAATATATCCTCCATTGGCGGTAAATTGGGGGAACCACATGGTGCATGGTATCATGCCGCTAAGTTCGCTGTAGAAGGATTGAGCGACAGCATGAGGATGGAATTGAAACAATTCGGCATTGATGTAATTGTTATCGAACCCGGTGCGATAGTAACCGAATGGAACAGGATAGCGAGAGAAAACCTGATAAAAATGTCGGGCAATACCGTTTATAAAACACTGGCTGTCAAACATGCACAAATGATGGAGAAGGCGGACAAATGGGGCTCTAAACCCATTGTAATTGCCAGAGCAATCAAAAGAGCCATTGATTCCAATAATCCCAGGACAAGGTATGCTGCCGGTGGAGGAGCAAAACTTGTTTTATTCTTAAAAAGTATTATTTCAGATAAAATGTTCGACAGATTGTTTTTAAGCCAATTGGAATAAGGACAAGAAGAATTCCTTCGAAGAAAACAGGGCCGCATCTTTCATTTTGGCAAACCAAAAATGCAAGAGGGAAGTTTGTTCATGCGCAAATGCAATTTTTGGGTTAAAGTGCCCAACCCATACTTTTGTAATTATTTTTTCTTCTTTTTTTTCCCCGCGTCTTTTTTAAGTACCATGGTTCTCTCTCCGAGCAGACCGAACTTCAGCCATTTGAATCCAAACTTCAAAAGTTCCTGGTCGTCTACTTTTATGCGATCGAGCATGGTTGGATCCACTTCAAAAAGTTCGAGAAATTTACTCTCAAAGACAAACTTTCTGAACTTGTCTATGTTGTAACAGGTCATATAAAACATATCTATTACGGATTTATCCGGCACCATGTCCTTCCAGCTGCCTTCTACACCGGTGATCTGCTCAAAGAGCATATTCATGGTATCGTATGTCATAAACCCCTGGTCTTCCAGCCAATCTTCCAGGATCCACGCTTTCGGCTCCTTGAGCCCATAACAGAAATCTTCGCCAACGATGAGTTTGAACTCGTCCTCCTCGCTTGCATCCTTATCAAGAGGATACAAACGGCATGACCACGGCCTGTCCTCATAGATACTGCATCCTTCTTTGGTCAAGAACTGACATGGTTTATCTCCCTCTTCGCTCAGCTTTAACAAAACAACAGGCAGACTAACCTTATTGCCAACCAGTGTCTTTGTATATTTTTCAAGGAACTCTTCGGATGAAATTCCGAGCCTGTTTTTCATTCTCAGAATATCATACGGCGTTAAAAAAATATTTACATTCCTGCAACATTTCGTAAAACACGCCACTCCTTTATGACACGAAAATCTGAACTTACCGTACATTGTTATATTCATATTCTTTCCTTTCTAAGCCTCCATAATTTCCTTTATAAAGGTTTTCACATAATCTTCAAGCACAACCCTGTTGTCCGGCATAATCATATCAAGCTGTTTTGTATAAATAGTCAATCTTCCCAGCATGCTCATAATATCCTCGAACTTTTTTTGTTCACATTTTGTACATATTGCCCTGACAATGTCATCCGCCTGTTTTACATAAAACTGATATTTCTGAAGGATCATGGCTATCAATTGCGCCCTTTTTATCCTCCTGTCAAAATCAGCGCCTCCGCCCTGAAATATAAACCTTATGTAATTATCATTGGGCTCTTTGGTGCATAGGCCTTCTATTGTTGAGATATGGTATCCCATCCGTATATTGAAATTCATATATTCATTGCTTATCAATGCCAGGTTTTTTTCATATAACCTTTCCTGCAGCTGCGGGTTTACCATGGTATTCATAACCACCGAAACAAAACCGTCTTTACTCACAGGCCTTACGGATATATTTTCCTTTTTTATGCCAGTCCAGAACGATAGAAATGGTACGGATACAACCGATGCCTCCGTAACCTCCTTTTCTTTTTTTAAACCGCCTCCAAGATCTATTATATAAACCTCAAACCTCGCTTCTGTTTTGAGCTTTATCGAAGAAACCTTGTCTACGGATACATTTTGTGCAATAAGGAACATTTCATTCATGGATGCCTGATGTGCAAACCTTATAATGTCATGTATGGTATGAATGGAGCCCATAGTAAAATTAGAATCGTATGGATCTATAAGATTTAACGGAGTAACATACTCAAGAAATTTATTCATCATAATAAGCGCTGGGGTATCTTTAAAAATACCCTTCTTGGAATGGGGCTGCTTGAATAATTCCTCTACATAACCTTCATATACACGTCCGTGATCCGCATCTACACTAACCATAATTCCATTCTTTATTGCTGCAGAGGCATTATAAGCATTGACGATCGCAGGTATTTGAAACTCCCTTGCAAGTGTTGCCATATGTCCTGTCGGACTTCCAATATCAGCTACGATTACCTCTGCCCTGTTCATAATACTAACAAATCGCGGAGAAGAATGCTTTACGATTGCAACTCCGCCGTTGGGAAATCTGGAAATGTCTTCATCCGTATCTACAAAAAATACCGGCCCATAACCAATACCCGATGATGCTGTTTCTGCATTGTTTATGAGCAGCTTATGTTTTGTCGTATCGATATGAACATCCCGTACGCTGCGCTTTAACATACCAAGCGGAGTTGTTTGAAGTATAAAAAGTTTATCGTGATCATCGTATGCCCATTCTATTATCTGCGGACATCTGTAGTGCTGCTCTATCTTCAGTGCAGAGTCCGTAAGTTCTTTAATCTGGCGTACATTAATGGATGGCTCACCGGATATCAATTCACCTACATCGAGCTCTGTGGTCCCCCTCTCTCCTTCCGACATTACAAGCATTTTAGTTTTATTTGCTATCTTTGATTCAATGATACTGTTATCCGCCTTTGACACGATAAAGAGATCCGGTGCTATGTCTCCGTCTACTATATACTTACCCAATCCCAGAATAGCATTGATAATAATGCTGTTTTCACCATTTACCGCAAAAGGATCCATTGTATATATCACTCCGCTTGATTTTGAACGCGCCATTATCATGCAGCCAACACTCATTGCTATATCATCCTGTCTGAAACCCCTATTCGTAAGATAAAACAACGCCCTTTGACTAAACCGGCTTGCAACAACATCTTTATAAGCCTGAACAATGTTTTTGGCATCTACATTGAGTACTGTGATATATTGACCTGCAAAACTAAACTCCGTACTTTCACCCGCGGCGCTGCTTCTGACAGAAAATGAGATGTTATACCCATATCTATTCGTAAGCTTTTTGCAATGATCCTCAATAGTTTGAACGAGCTTTTGTGGCAAAAGGCTGTTTCTGATCATATCCTGAATCTGTGAACTTATTTTTATAGTAGACTCAAAATCGTTTATATCCAGTCCAGAAAGTAAATGCTCTATTCTCTGTTCAAGATTATTATTTTCAAGAAAGGTTTTATATGCGTATGCAGTTACTGCAAAACCTTCGGGTACGGCTAATCCAAGCTTGTTTTTAATCTCACCCAACTGGGCATTTTTTCCACCAACGCTATTAATCCTTTTCGCTGTTATATCTTCATAAGACAATGCAAGTTCATCAAAAGGTATATCTTTTTTTTGAGACAGGATCCGGTTAATGTTTTCTTTTAAGGTGTCATATATCCTGTTCAACTCTGTATACTTGTTCTCAGAAAGTCTGTTGAGGCGGGTGATTATCTTTTTAATAATTGTCAGCATTGCCTCAGCGTTCAGGCGCAGATAGCCTATTTCAAATGCATCGTCACCCGATGATTTTTCCTTTAATTCCGACATGATACGCAGCACAAGATCGTTGTTGGATAATAATCTTAGATAATCGGTATATTTTTGCTGTAATACAACAGTATCGAAAGATGTTTTTTCTTTTAAAAGATTGATCCTCACCTTTTCATAACCCTCGTTATTGTTTAAATTGTATAACACTTCACAAATAATTTGAAGACAAATTATTTGTGAAGTACCGTTACACCAAGCTTTACAGCAACGATTATAACTGCACCAAAAGCAATAAGAGAGAACAGCATCCTTACATTAGGCCCGCCGGCCTTCCTTGTAAAGGAGGCCCCTATTACAGAACCTATCGCCGAACTTATAAGAAGGGACGTAACCAGTACTAAATCTATATTACCTTCAAGAGAGTAGGTGAAAGATCCGTATGCAGCGGTAAAGAGGATACCAAACAAACTTGTTCCTACAGCAATAACCGTAGGACAGCCTATTATATATATAAGTGCAGGCATAAGAATAAAACCACCACCTATACCCATAAACCCACTCATCATACCAACTACAAACGCAATACCCATGATAACCCATAGAGAAATTCCCGATATACCCGATGCAGGAAAACGGATTATTGGTTTAATCTTTAGCGCCCTTATCCTCTTCACACCATCGGATGCCTCAGGTTCACCAGAGCTTTGAGACCCGGATGCGGCACGTCTCGTCATCTTTATTGTCTTCAAAGACTCTCTAAAGATCGATAAGCCTATTAAACTGAGCATAACTATATAAGAAATGCTCAATATGATCTCCAATATATCTATATGATGCCCCCCGATATTCGGTAGCAGGTTTTGTAACCCTTTAATCAGGATAAGAAGTCTTGCACCCACATCAACACCAACGGCTGTTCCCATCACCATAACGAATCCTAATTTATAGTCAATATTACCATATTTGCTGTGCCGAATGGTTGAGGCTACTGTAATACCTACCAGCAAAGAAAGGCTTGAACCTACTGCAACAGGATAAGGAACACCAAATATTGCATTGAGCATGGGTGTGATAAGAAACCCTCCACCAACACCAAAAAATCCTGCCATGCCCCCGACAACAAAACCAAAGAGCAACATCCATACAAGATTAACATGTACATGGGCAATAGGCAGATATATACTGTACACGTTCAATGCCCTCCGATATGTATCTTAAAAACCTTTTCTAAGAACATTATGGTGTATGTTATCAGTGCTCCTATTATTGCGGGAATAAAAACCGCACAAACGATATAAAGCCAATGCGCATGGAATCCTTTATCAGGCGTAGTACTTTGAGATATTTGCGCTATCCAATCAAAAACATTCACCTTGGAATCTCCTTCTATATCTTCCCATTATCTTAAGGAAGTGGTGGTACCCGCCGGAAGAGAAGGGGGGTTATAATCTATGCAACACTTTTTTCTTCTATTCTTTCAGACACTGCATCTTCCGCAGGTTCACTCATACCCGCATACTTGGAGTACATGATTGCCGTAAATCTATAGATAAGATGAGCAAACTTTGAATAAGGTAAATATGCAATCAGAAAAAACACAAACATAAGATGAATAAAATAGGACCAATAAGCAGCGGGTGCATCGCCCGAAAGCCTTATAAGTTCTGTGAGGAGACCTGTTATGCCGATGAAAGAGAGTACCCCAAGGAATAGCCAGTCATAGTAATAGCTTTCACCAGCTTTATTTTTCCTGCTTAACCTATTGTAGATTGCGATAGCACATCCGGTAATAAGTGCAACCGCACCGGCATTTGCGAGGATTTTTACTGGATTTGTCAATCGGAGCGGGAGTTCAAGTCCAAACACGTACAGACCGAAAAACACAATCGTCGTAACTACAAAAAGGGCTATAAATCCATAAAATATGGCCAGATGACCGGTGTATCTTAAATTGTTGGCATCACATTTTTTAAACTTGTTATGGGTAAGTACTTCTTCCGCGGCAAGTATGCCGCTCTGTAAAATACCTTTTTCTCCATAATGACTTCCGTGCGGGTTATTCGCGTCCATGTTCTTCCAGAATTTCGCAACACTCATGGCCATAGCACCTGCAACAAGCACACTAACCGTTATAAAAATAGGATCAACATACAGATGCGGGATAAATTTTGCAAAGACTATCTCTCCTGCCGGAACCGAGCTCAAATTGCCAAGATGTGCAAGTACGATCAAAAACAATATCACCGGCACCGCAAAAAGCAGGGGCAGGTATTTTGGACTGCTGAGAGCTTTGCCCATAAATTTAGGGAATGCATAATTTTTAAAACTGTAGTTTCTTATAGCGCCCATCACTTCAGCCGGTTTTGCACCCCTTGGACAATACACAGAGCAATCACCGCACTGATAACATCTCCAGACGTCCGGGTCTGAAAGGAGCTTATCTTTTAATCCCCATTGCGCCCATATCATTTCTTTTCTGGGAAAGGGCTTGTCGTCCGATGATAGGTTACATACAACAGAACAGGTAGCACATTGAAAACATTTTTTTAAGGAACCACCGCCTAATTTTGCGATATCCTTTACAAAATCAATATCACTTTCTATCAAATTGTTGGCCATATTTACCTCTCTAAAAACTCTTATACGGATTGGGCCCGAGTTCGTTAACCTTTGCCATGAAGTCGTTCATGATTGTCGGTATTTTATCGTAATCTGAAATGGCAAGTTCCATAACCTTAACTCTTTCAGGCTCGAGAACAAGCCTCTGCAGCACCTCTTTCAGATTTTCCATCCTTCTGTTTGCAAGCTCGCTTCCCTTTATAAAGTGGCACTGATAATCTTCACCAAACTTACATCCTATAAGCATGATACCGTCTATGCCTCTTGAGAGCGCATCCGCTATCCATACAATATTTACGGATCCAAGACACCTGACAGGGATAATCCTTATATTCGGATTGAACATAGTACGGTTGATACCGGCTATATCAAATGCCGGATATGCATCGTTCTCGCATGCAAGAGCAAGGATTCTGAGTTTTTCCTCTTCTTCTCCTGGAACCTCTATGGATTTTAGCATTGAAGATACAATATCGACTGAATAGTTCTCGAATGAAACGATCCTCTCGGGACATGCCCCCATGCAAACACCACATCTTCTGCATCTGTTTGGGTTTGGTTTTGGTGAACCCTTCTCGTCCTCGTCAATCGCTCCAAAGGGGCATTCCTCCGTGCATCTCTTACATGAAGTGCATTTTTGCATGAAGAATATTGGATAGGAAAGATCACCTGCCCTCGGATGCACAGCGGAACCTATTGATTCAAGCTCCACAGCCTGGATTGCCTTCAAGGCCGCTCCTGTTGCATCATCTTTACATGTTTTGCTCTCTGCCGGCTGCCGTACACAGCCTGCAGCATAGATAGCAGTCCTCTGAGTCTCGTACGGAAAACAGATAAAGTTGGAATCCGGGAATCCGTATTTCAACATGGGCAATTCCTTGCCCTGCCTGTATTGAAGATTTAATATGCTTGAATCTGTAGCAGGCTCCATGCCTGTTGCAAGTACAACCATATCAGCTTTTATTCCGATATCTTCTCCGATCAAGGTATTTTTAACATGAACGGTAAGAGATTTATCCGCGTTTTCCGTTATACCGGAAACATCTCCCTTGGTGAGGAATATCCCGTCATCCGCCTGTTTATCTTTATAAAAATTTTCGTATTGACCCGGGGTACGCATATCTTTATAAACTATATAAACCTTCGCACCCGGATTGCTGTTTCTTACATAAGATGCCTGTTTCAAAGATGTAAGACAGCATACGGACGAACAATAGGGGAGATGATTCTTGTCCCTTGATCCTACACATTGTATAAACACAACAGATTTTACATCTTTATTGTCCGACGGGCGTTTGATCGTACCCTTACCCTGAACGGCTATATCTTCCATGATCACATTGTTTACGACATTGGTATATTTTCCAAAACCGAGGCCTTCCACCTTACCTGCATCATAAGGC
>CAZJPN010000068.1:0-2276 GCA_964547905.1 uncultured Pseudomonadota bacterium
GGTAGATACCCACTGGCATGCCCATGGCACTCTGCTTCATCGTTAGAGATAACTATGCTTAGAAGTTTCCTCCGCCTGGGAATTGTGGACCTGTGTAGGGAAAGTATTGAGGACCTTTGGTTAAGCCTAATAATTTAGTTATAGTGTTGTCACTATAGTTAACCACCCAGACATTGCCGGATGCGTCTATTGCTATACCATCAGGCGCATTGCCAACCGGGTATGTGCCGATTGCACTGCCAGAGGAGCTCAATTCACTGATAGTATTATCACCATCGTTCGTCACCCAGACATTGCCGGATTTATCTATTGCTATGCCATCAGGAGAAGTGCCAACAGGGTACGTTGCATATGTATATGATGTCAGAGCAATGGGGTTTGAATATGGTGTATTCAAATCGCCGGTGTTTACAATTAAATTTCCGGTAATAGCTTCGGCCTGCCCTGTAATATTAGGAATTGTTGCAACAATGGAGTTAGCTGTCCAGTTCACTACGTTTGCGGTAGTGCCGTTAAATGTAACTTGGTCAGGTGTTGTACCAAAATTATAACCTGAAATAGTAACTTCTTCGCCTACTAATGCACCGGATTGATTTATACTGCTTATCACTGGCACATTTGCATAGATATATACCCTTGCCTTAAAATCGCTGTCAGCATAAAATCCATTAACCGTATTGGCTGAACTACCACCTACTGGTATTGTAAACTCAGAGCCTTGTGTACCCGATGTGAATAGCCAACCCCATGCCCCATAAGCCGGACTATCAACATACCAGCCTGTGCCAAAGTCTGGATTATATACGGTTACACTGTTGCCAGAAAGGAGTTGATACGCCTGCACTTCCACGCCTGTCCAGGGGTTTACATCATTGTTTGTTATATAAGCGGTTACTGTTATCAGATTTCCTGTAATCACAGCACCTAATGGCTGGAATATGCCGGCCAGTCCCGAAATATTCTCATTTGAGTGCGGAGGTGTTACATTAATTGATTGGATACTTAAGAGATGCGTATCCGCATTGTAGTCAATATCATAGGCTGCTTTTGGTATGTTGGCCTGTTTTTGAGGTGTTGATACATTACTACATCCCAATATAAAAAGCATATAAAGTGCAGATAGAATAGCTTGGGTAAGAGGTTTATTCATATTTTATATATACAATATTTCTATATTTTGTCAAGGGACAAGGGAAAAAAACAGGTCTGTCCACTTGTTTAGAGGTTGTGCCATAATTCATTTTATATCCCTCCCTTAACCAACCGTCTTTGAGACTGCATCAATATATAATATCCATGCTCAGTTCTTATGTTCTAATCTTGAAAGTCTTTCTTCATGATCATCAAGCTTATCTGCATGCGTTTTCATGCTGTTGTTAATTTCATCAAGCTTCTGGTCCGTTCGATCAAACCTGATATTTATTTCGTTAATCTTCTGATCAACATGTGCTATGACAGCCTTGTCTCCGTCTTCTATCTTCTTTTCCAGATGTGCTATGACAGTCTTGTCTCCGTCTCTTATCTCCTTTTTTAATCTTTCTTCGGAATGTTCGACGGAAGCCTTGATTAAGAAAATGAGTTCATCCCGGGTCGAATGTAGTTCATTGGTTAGATGATCTATTTTTGTATCGATCTTGTTATTTAATAAGGTGTAGCCTTCAGTAATAACGTTCAATTTATCGTTTATATCTTCAAGCAGTATTTCAAAATGCTCTTTCTTTAAAACGTGGGCTTTATTTGTTTTCTTATTCATACAAAACGATATACATCCGTATTAAAAATAAGTCAAGAACTTTATAATCCCGAAAAATGCAATAGAAAAGTTTGTTTATTCGTGTGACCCAACTATTTCTCTTATATTATTTTTACCAAACCTCCTTTTGAAACTGTTGCAATAAAAGGATTTTGGTTGTTTGTTGCGAGTTGTTTCATGGCGGGAAGCGCTTTAATAAATATCTTAGCCATTTCTTTTCCTTTAAGGTTACCGGCTCTGAGCACAAACGCCTTAACACCATTATCTATAAGAGCAGAAGATTCTATGGTACGATACTTAATCCGTCTATCTTTTGTTAAAACCAACCACCCTTTCTTGCCAACTTCTTTAAGCCATACTTCATCTTTTGTATCGGATGGAAAGTGATCATCGTGGATTTCTACCTTTTCTCCTGCTTGCCTGAGTTCCGATGCTATAACCTTATTACCAAGAGAGCGATCTATGAAAAAAACATGAGGGTCAGGCGGCTTGGAGTTCACATCTGATCGCTTCTTGAATCTTT
>CAZJPN010000069.1:0-6593 GCA_964547905.1 uncultured Pseudomonadota bacterium
GTCTAGAAAGGTCTGAGGGAAATCTGTGGAATCGTTCTTTATATGCCTGAACAGCCTGATTGAGCATATCAACGTTCTTTTTCTGTGTAAGCACTGCAATGTTGTTCCTTGCCGCCTCTTTGATAAATTGGTTGTCAGACATCTTTGCCAGAGCAGTCCACATCGCAATGCCCTGATCCGGTGAAGCAAACTTGCTCTTTGCATACGGGGCAAAGGTTTTGTACTCATTCTGTATGCCCGGCAGTGTGTTTGCAAGGCTGAAATATTTGTATGCGTTTTCATAATCTTTACCTATATAATATATAAAACCAAGGCCAAATGCCGCCTGCCAATTCTTTGGATTATTTTTTATGCCCTTTTTCGCGAGTTCAACACCTTCTTTTTTGTCGCTTGTCCATGTCACCAGAAAGAAGGAGCCAAAGTTGTACGCATTGATAAACCGTGGATCAAGGGACGTTACAATATCAAGGATGTGATACAAATATGGATACATGTTATCTGTCATTGAATGCTGACCTATATACTGAACCGACCTTATCCAGAACATATCTGCAAACAGGTTGTTGTATCCAAATGCAATGTTCTTTATAAAACTGGTTTTTGGAAAATAAAACAGCTCAGGTATTGGATTTGCATTTTCCGGGGCTGTCTGATCAATGGATTTGCCGAGTGGATAGAGGGAAAAGGCAAGCATGAAAAGTATTAAAGTAAGGATTAATGTTTTAGCAATACGGTTCATTCACCCTCCCTTTCATCCCTCCCGTCAAGGGAGGGAAAAGAATGTGTTTCCTCGCCCCTTGTGGGAGAGGCAAGGTGAGGGGAATTTGCAGGATTGCTTCGTCGTTTTTTGAACTCCTCGCAATGACAGAATACCCGCATCACCGCATCTCCTTCCTGTTGAAGACAAACGCAGACAACATCAGCATGATGACAATATACACAATCGTATAAACCGCCAGCATGAGAAGATGCGCAGCGGATGGCACAATGCCATAGATGGCGAGGTCACGCAGGTTCAGATTTCCGAAGTTCGGCAGTATATAATACAGTACGCGCAGCAAGGCCTTAGCCGCCTCGCTGTGCACCCTTTGAACAAGCGACATAATCGTATCAAGCCCGTTACCGATGATGTAAATAAAGAATGTTATGATGGATGCAACGATGGGTGAGGTAAAGGTGGAAAAGAAGATCGAAATGGCAACAACAATAAGCATGGAAAGATACGAATATACAATGGCGAGGATGATGTCGGCGGTAAAGATCGTTCTTATTGACCATTGGGTATAATAAACGTTTCTGTTAAATGAAAGAAGGATAGCAAAAAAGATTATCGTCATAAAGATGGTTACGACACCGACAAGGGATGAAAGCCCAAAAAATCTTCCGATAAGATACTCTGCCCTTTTTATAGGTTTTGTAAGGATGGTGTAGATGGTTTTTTGTTCTATGTCTTTATACACGATAGAAGCACCCATAAAGATTGCAATAAGCACGCCGAAGATCATGATGCTTGCAAGACCGACGTCCTGCGTAACCTTTATGTATTCGCCCATACTGAGTGCTGCAAGGCCATAGGATGCAAACATCATAAGCAGCGCAAATAGTAAGAGGAGGTAAAGTATTCTTTCTCTGATACCTTCTTTGAATCCTGTTGAGGCTATTGCAAAAATCCGTTTAAACATTATAGGACTCCTTTATTCATTCTGTCATTGCGAGTGCAACGAAGCAATCTCGCAAGTTCCCCTTTATAATTCATCATATAAATCCTTCCATCCTTTATTCATACCTTCAACTAAAACAATCTTTTTCTGTCTGGACCCACCTTTAATCTGCTTTTCTCTTGAAATTGCATTATAGGCGTCATCAAAAATTTCATAATATACTAATTTATTAATATTGTATTTTTTGGTAAATCCATCAACTAATTTTTCTTTGTGTTCGTATATCCTTTTCTTTAAGTTATTGGTTATTCCTGTATAAAAAACAGTATTGCTTTTGTTAGCCATTATATAAATATAATATTGTTTATTCATTTATATCTTGTAGATTGCTTCGTCGCTTTGCTCCTCGCAATGACACGAAGATAGCCGTCCTTGCGAGCATAGCGAAGCAATCCCTCTGTATACATGAGATTGCTTCGTCGTTTTCACTCCTCGCAATGACATATTATTTTTAATTCTCCTTGATCAACTTCGAAATCAGCGTTTCCAGTGTTTGCCGTACCGGCTCTACCTCGACGATGCGGAACCCGTTTTTGATAAGCTCCGACAAAACGGCATTTGTCTTATCCGTATCGCTTACATGGAATATGCATTGCTCATTATTGCAGGTACTATTGTTTACCAATTGTTTAATTTGATCGTTTATTTTGCCTTTTGCCGTAATATCCACGCTTGTTGTGCCTGTATCAACCAACTCGCTTACACTGCCAACCTTTATGATCCTGCCTGACCTGATCACAGCAACATGATCGCACAACTCTTCTGCATCCGGTATAATATGGGAACTGAAGAAGATCGTTTTGCCCTGCTTTCTCAGCCGGAGCATGATCTCTTTGAATTCCGACCTTCCAATCGGATCAAGCCCGCTCATAGGCTCGTCAAGGATCAAAAGCTCAGGGTCATTGATGAGTGCCTGTGCCATACCGAGCCTCTGAAGCATACCCTTTGAAAAGGTCCTGAGCCGTGTATGGATAGCATCTTTCAGGCCAACAAGCTCCAGCTTCTCTTTTATAAGGTTGTCAACAGTACCTCTTCGATAACCCCCTTTATCCCCCTCATCAGGGGGAGATACTGGAGAACCCCCTTTATCAGGATGCAGACGTTGTTGCCCCCCTGATAAGGGCGGTTGGGGGGTTGGTGAGTCCTTCATATTATACAGACGTGCATAAAGCTTCATAATCTCAAAGGCGGTAAGATACGCGTAAAAATTAGGTGTTTCCGGCAGATAGCCGATATTGTTCTTTATATCATTTTCGTCTATGCCTTTTTCAAATAGCCTGATACTGCCTGAATCATATTTCAGAAGGCCGAGGATGGATTTAATCAGGGTGGTTTTACCTGCACCGTTTGGACCGAGAAAACCGAAGATCTCTGCCCTTTTTACAGACAGATCAACATCCTTCAATGCCTCATACCTGTGTATGAAGCCCCGCGGATAGGTTTTGGTTAATCCTTTAATTTGTATGACTGCCTGTTCACTCATAATAGTTCTTCCTTTCCTTCTTCCTCCGTCATTGCGAGCCGCCTTTGCGGAGAAGCAATCTCTCTATATGCCGGTAGATTGCTTCGTCGCTCCGCTCCCTCACAATGACAGGGCAATCCTTCTTTTGCTCTTGTAACACATCTTCCCTCAACACCCTAAAAAAGCCCCAACCGCTAACGCGGCAGGGGCTTTTAGCAACAACCTATTCTTTGTTAGTTTAAATTTTTAATTGTGTACACAGAAAATCTGAAGACTATTCATGATGTAGGTTAAACCATTATTCACGGCTGAAGATCCTGTATTACTCTCACCATTCATTGACCAAAGTGTATTTGCTGGATTTCCATTAGCCACTGTATCATTAGTATAATAGTTTAAAAGCCCTGCGAGTGTTGGGGTTGTAGCTGTTGCGTCCAAACAAGCAGTTATTGGAATATTTGCTGTGCCACCTATGAGATCCTTACTAGCGACATAGGGAGTGCCTGTATACGGATCATTAGGCAATGCTCCGTTTGGTAATAAACCAAGAACACCATCAGTCGCAAGGTTTATAGGGGATCCTGTTGCAGCGGCTAAATTAGCCGACGCTGGATAAACACCACCTGTTGACGTGGCAAAGTCCTCAATTGCGAGCTGAAATGTGTGCATTACACCTTTTACCGATGCCTCTGTTGCCCTTCTCTCCATTGCGATGAAGTTCGGGATGGCTATGGCCGCGAGTATACCGATGATCACAACGACGACCATCAACTCGATCAGCGTAAAACCTTTTTGTCCTTTCATAAATTTTTCCTCCTTTTGGAATTTTATACCTGTTTATAATGCATAGAGCGTGCCAGTTTTTTAATGGCTATTGTGTTGAAAATTAAGGATAATTGTTTTGCTTGCCACACTAAAGCTTAATAATTATTTGTAAAAATGACAAAAATTGGCCGATATTATCTCCCCCCTGTGAAGGGGGATGGGGGGTTGAGGAGGGATTACTTCGTTTTCGGCTCACAATGACGCCCCTCCTCAGGTCACTGCGAAGAACGGGGGATTATCAAAATTCACGCGACCTGTTGATATAAAAACTTCTTAACATCTGCTTGTTCTTTTGCATGTTCGATGGTTATGCTAACTATGCCACCGTCTTTATCGAGTTCAATCAAAACATTTTCATTTATGTCTTTTGTTTCAGCAATATCTTTATTGCTAAAATTAATTGTTAAAGTATCCGTTTCATTAAAATATCTAATCTCCATTATCCCTCCTCTTTAAACGATCGATCAAAAAAGGCATTATGTACTGTTTCGCCATCCTCCAATAAAACAACACGCAGGTATTTGTTGTTTACACCTGTAATCTTTCCCCAGCGCCTAATTCTACCGTCGGATTGCCTTTCTTCTTTTATTGGGTTTTTAATAACATGCTCAATCTATTCCATTTTTATGTCTTTCCTGTCTTTTCTCTCGTGAGTGTATAGGAAATATTGTGTGAATTTCATTTATTATCTCGTTCAGATATCCTTTTATAAAATACACCTTTCTTATAAAAAGTCAAAGGCACAGAGAAAGGAAAAGAGAACATATAAACCCCCTTCACAGGGGGATCATCGGTGGATCCACCCCCTGATAAAGGGGATGGGGGTTGAGATTAATTATGATCGCAGAAGATGTTTGTTCCAACCGCAATCCAGTTGCCGCCGGACAGTAAGGTATTACTAACACCTGCCATTGCCCATTGATCATCCTCCGAATCATCTGCATAATAAAATATATACCCTGACTTGCCAGTAGCTGGTTGTGTCAGTCCCATGCACGTACCAAGAGGGTTTGCAACACTATTAGCGACAAAATCGTTGTCACCGCATTTGAGACCGGTATAGGAAGCAAAATTGTATGATGCGTTACAATAAGGATCGTTCGGTGGATTACCACCAATGAACTGGTTCAAAAACACAGGGTCGCTAAGTATGGTGCCTGAATCCGGATATTTCCCACCTGTAACAGCACCATAGGTTTGTAATGCAAGCTGGAACGCATGCATGGAAGCCTTCATGGACGCCTCTTTTGCACGGTTTTGCATTGCAATCAATGTAATTCGGGATTGCAATGGCGGCAAGGATGCCGATGATAACGACAACGACCATAAGCTCGATAAGGGTGAATCCCGTTGGAGACTTGTCTGAAGCACGCTTATTGAGTACTCTATTTGTTACTGGGTCTAAACCATGGTCACCACTATAATTTAGTGTTTTAGTTTTTAACGGGGTGAAGCCATTCGATTTTCTTACAAAAAGCTTTATCATATTGTAATATAGGTGCACGAAATGTGCCGAAGTTAGAACGTATAACTATATGATATATAGGTTTTATTTTTGAAAGAACTAAACGAGTAACACAAATTGTCAGCTATGAAACAACTTTAGAGAAATTAAAAATTCAAGATTAAAAATTCAAGATTAAGAAAACAAGATTAAGAAAACCAGACCTCATCCTAACCTTCCCCTAAAAGGGGAAGGAACTCAAGATTCCAATAACTCCCCGTATCCCCCTTTACAGGGGGAGATACAACGAAGATCCCCTGATAAGGGGGATGGGGGGTTATTTCTTTTTTGTGCGCTGTTTGGTTTTTTCTGTTTTGTATTTATTTTGCGTTTTTGCTTTTTGTGTTTTTAAAACAAGCGTCTTTGGTAGATTTTTAAACCGCATATTCCCTCCTCCTTAAAGAAATTCAATATTAAAAATTAAATATTCAATCCCCTTAACAAGGGGTATTTCAAACACTGCTCATTTTAATCCATGAAACGGCATCCAGGATGTCTTTGCCGATGTACACGGGATTGTGCTTCTGCGGATCAAGCTTCTTAATCTCTTCCTTACCATAACCGGTCAGAAGGAGTATGCCCCGGCCGCCAAAGTTGCGTGCAAGCTCGATGTCCGTAAGCTTGTCTCCTATCATATACGCGCCTTGCACCTGCACGCCAAGCTCCTTAACCGCACGCATTACCATGCCTGTTTTCGGCTTGCGGCATTCGCACGCCTTTTTATACTCAGGGACAACAGCCTCGGGGTGGTGCGGACAGTAATACAGCCTGTCGATCAGTATACCCTCAGCCTTTAACATGGAAAGCAGGGCGTTGTTGATCTCCTGCAAAGCCTGCTCCGTGAGCAGGGCCTTTGCAACGCCTGCCTGATTGGAAACGATAACGATCCTGTAGCCCATCTCTTTGAGCATCCTGAGTGCGGGCACTGCACCTTCATACAGGTGGATTTGGTCTACCCTGGTGATGTACCCGTCTTCCCTGTTGATGGTCCCGTCCCTGTCAAGAAATATTACTTTGTCCATGGGTATGTTATAAATATATAAACTCGAAAATTGCAAGAACCCCCTATTTTGCCTTTAAC
>CAZJPN010000070.1:0-7564 GCA_964547905.1 uncultured Pseudomonadota bacterium
GAGCAATTTGATAATTTCACTATATTTGGCCGGAACGTGTCAAGGCAGAATAGGGCAGAATAGGGGGCAGCCCTTCTTTTCTTCTTTGTCAAACATTTTCCCCAGCATACAACACTGAATGTCCAATGTCAACGGCTGACCCCTTCTACTTTCTTAGACCGTTTCCCCATTTTAAACGTAATACTTCCTTAATCTTACGCATGCTTAATCTCTCCCTTGGCATTTGTAGCCTCCTATTTTCTATTTTAAGAGGTTCAAATTACCATTTTTTGATTAAACCAGCGTTTGCTTAAACTCCTCCGAGGGGGTGGCAGAATTGGATCGGAATCAGTGGCAACTTTGAATCGGAATGGGTGGCAACTTTGAATCGGAATCACTGGCAGAATTGAATCGGAATATGCATCATTATAGCAATCAGACGAAAATCCCATAAAAAAGGGCAAAAAAACAGGGGGAGTTTTTTATAGCTTGTGGTAAACCTCCACCGGCCCCTCTGTGACAACGTAACTGCAGACCTGCGGATACGGAAGACAGTCCGTCCGGACAGTGCGGCTTCCTAAAATCGATTCTCAGGCCCTTATTTTATCCGTGTGTGCTACAAAAGGGGCAACAAAAGCGGGATAATCGGAAGAAACAGGGGTCAGGTAACATGAAAAGCGACAACCTCCAATAACCTCTGACATAATCAGAGGCACCAAGAGAAAGGAGGAGGCGCCGCATGATAGACATAAGGTTGTTATCTTTCTTGACAAAAATCGTGATTGGCCGGTGGCAAGTGATTCGTAACTGTAAGGGCGGGGTGGACGCTCTGCCTGCGGTTTATGTCTGAAAACTAAACACACCCGACCGGTATGCCCCGAGTCCGGCTTGGGTATCCCAATCTGTGCCCTGTCCCTCTTGTCAGAAGGGCTAAGAGATGAGCTTGAAAATGTAGCTATAGTGTGCTATTTATGTATATACAATAATATACACGGGAGAATAAAATGAAGTTTGTTAGTGTGAGAGAGTTAAAGTTAAAAACAAAAGATGTATGGGATAAGCTCGACAAAGAGGGTATAGTTCTTATTAAAAATGGCAAGCCGTTTGCTCTGCTTACACCCGTAAACGAAACACAGATAGACAAAGAAATAAATGCCATTGCGCGTGCAAAAGCTCTTCTGGCACTTGATGAAATCCATAAGAATTCATTAGAGAAAAAAGTCCACAATCTTAAGTCAGAGGAGATTGAAAAGGAAATTCGTGCAATCAGAAGAATGAGGCATGGGTGAAGGTAGTTGTTGATACAAATGTTCTGATTTCAGCTCTCATAAACCCTTACGGCAAACCTGCTCATATCTTAAAACTTATAATTATGGGGAAACTGGATATGGCACTGGATGAACGTATCCTGGGCGAATATAAAGAAGTAGCATTAAGGCCGAAGTTCAATTTACCCTCGAAGGAAGTACATTTAATTTTAGACTTTTTGCGAACAAATGCCATTATCCCGCTCCCTTACGAAGGCGCTGTTATTCAAGTGCCGGATGTTGATGATACAGTTTTTGTTGAAGTGGCCTTAGCCGGCAATGCGGATGTTATAATAACAGGGAATAAGAAGCATTTCCCTTTCAAGAGTATTCAAAAGATTAAGATTTTAAATCCAGAAGAATTTTTGAGTTTTTTTCGTAAAGTAATTTGAAATGCTCTTTATCGCTGTGCAGTTGACTTTCCAAACTGCCGGCGGTCTTGCTCACCGATCTCTGCGTTACTCAGTTTGCTATACCGTTTGAGCAAATATATCGCCACAATCTTCTCCTTTGAAGAAGGGTTCTTCAGGTACCAATTTGCGACACGAAAAGTGTACCACCCCAGCCATTAAAAAACTCTCTTTTACCCTGTTTTCTCCCCCTGCCACGGTGTCAACCACCTCCCGGTCGTGTGACCACGCGCTTTTATGAAGCCGTTTTGAGCTTCTTATTGAATTCCGCTCGCATTCGGTAGGTGATTCCGCTCAAATTGGCATCCCCCGAATAATAGGCTTCAGCAAACGCCGGGTTAATCCAATCTGAAATACTCATCTTATGACAATGCGCACAACATCCTGATACAGGTAAAGAACTCAGTGACACACAGCTTCAGCTATGATAACGCAAATCAACTTTTGGGGGTGAATGTGAGCGGGGTATATGTATCCGTGCCCCATAGATTGCCTGATGCATCTATTGCCAATCCGCCTGTTATTAGAGTATTATAATATGCAATAACGCCTGTAGAAACCAATACATCTATACCTTGCCTTGTTTCGGTTAGATTTTTACATGACTTGACAGATTATTATTTTACAAAAAAGGACAAATGCTATGTCGTGGAACAGGGATTATGAAAAGTCAGGACGGATATGGGGAGAAAATCCCGGAGAGCTTGCCGGAGCCGCAGTCGGATATCTTAAAAAGAACAGGCCGGTCAATGAAAGTCTTACTGTGCTGGACATAGGGTGCGGTTACGGCAGGGACGCATTCTATTTTTCGGACAATCTCAAATGCAATGTGCTTGGCATAGATATCTCGGAAAAGGCAATAGAGATTGCAATGAATACGGTCATAAAAACCGGAAGACACAATATCAATTTCCGGTCCATTGACTTTGCATCATTGGGAGGAGACAAATATGACAGTGTGTTCGCCTCGAACGTATATCAGATCCTGCATCTGCATGAAAGGGAAGCATTCAGGGATGCGGTTAAAAAAGCATTAAAGCCCGACGGGCTGCTGTTTCTTGCCACCCTTTCCACGAGTGACCCTGAGCATTACGGCAAAGGCACGCCGGTTGCCGGAGAGAAAAACTCTTTCAAGGACGAGAAGTACCTTCATTTTTGCAGCAAGGAAGAGCTTCTGAAAGACTTCGGGTTCCTTGACATAAAAGAGCTGTACGAGCAGCGATACGCCGAACCCCGCTCAACCGGTGATGTCCACCACCACGTATCGTGGATACTGATAGGATCGCTGCAGGGTTAAATCATTCCCATGGACTCTTATCATTTCTTATCAAATTTATATCATAATTATAAAGATTCCCTACCCCCTGAGAGAATCCCATACTTCAATTGACATTGAGGGGTAGAATCGTAAAAATAAAATGTCCTTGTCTGCAAAATATAAATGAAAGAGGAATATTTATATATGACAGAAATCCAAAATCCAGGAAGCCCTGCAGGACAATACAATAAGATAGGCGGCGGGCTGGTTCTAGTAGCGGTATTGTTGATATACTGGCTCGTGTCTCTCGTATTGAACATCGGGATATTTATAACTTTAATGTTTGTGAATCAAAATACGATATTATCTTTTCTGGAGCCGATGGGCATAAAGCTATGCGCGTGAAAGCCACGTTTATTCATTAAGAACAGGATACAAAACCGGGTATGCCGGTCTTTATTCCGGTTAACAACAGAGTAATACGGGTAGCTTTTCTTTATACATTGGACCCATTTTAATGATACAGTATTGCTCATGAACATTACAAAAACCCTTTATGCAGCCGATAAACAAGACTGGCGGGAGTGGCTGAAAAAGCATTACAGGACAGAAAAGGAAATCCGGCTGGTGTACTATAAGAAGGGTTCCGGTAAACCGCGCATCCCGTATAATGACGCAGTTGAAGAGGCGCTGTGCTTCGGTTGGATAGACAGCAGTGTCAAAAGTATCGATAAGGAAAAATATGCGCAAAGGTTTTCTCCGCGAAATCCGAAAAGCCCTTATTCTCAGGCAAACAAAGAGCGCATTAAAAGACTCATCAAAGAGGGGAAGGTCGCTCAGGACATTCTCGCTACACTGGGAAATTTATTCAATGAATCATATAGTATCCCCAGAGATATTCTTAAGGAAATAAGAGGGAACAAGGATGCCTGGAAGAACTTTCAGAAATTTTCGGACGGCTACAAGCGGATCCGTGTCGCATTTATTGACGGCGCAAGGAACAGGCCGGATGAGTTCAAGAAACGGCTCAATTATTTTATTTCAATGACGGCGAAGAACAAACAATTCGGGTTCGGGGGTATTGAGAAATATTACTGAATTGTATGCCATCGCAGATGTCTTGCCGTATTCATTGTAATGTTATAAATATCAACTATGGATACAAAGACACATCCCTTGATGCCGGTTTTGTTCATAGGCCATGGAAATCCCATGAATGCTCTACTGCAAAACGACTTTACCATGAGTCTTAAGGCACTGGGTAGAAGCCTGCCGAAACCAGAGGCAATCATGGTGATATCCGCACACTGGCTTACGGATGGAACATTTACGGGCTGTATGGAAAAGCCCGAGACCATACATGATTTCTACGGGTTTCCTGAGGAACTCTATGCTGTTTCCTACCCGGCACCCGGAGCACCGTCATCAGCACGGTCAGTAGCAGAGATGGTAAAACGTGCAGACGTGAGGTGCAGCATGAAATGGGGGTTGGATCATGGTTCATGGACCGTACTGCGGCATCTGTATCCCAAGGTATTAATCCCGGTCTTCGAGTTGAGCCTTGATTATAATTTCAACGACTGGCACCCGAAGCCAATCCAGTATCACTACGAGCTCGCAAAAGAGCTTTTTGAACTCAGGAAAAGGGGCATCTTGATCATCGGGAGCGGCAATATAGTCCACAATCTCGGCATGATTGATTTCGCAAACATAGATGCACCTACGTTTGATTGGGCTGCAGAATTCGACGAAAAGGTAAAGGCAAACCTGGTTTCAGGAAATGATCGTGACCTCATCGGATATAAGAGCATGGGCCGCACTTACTCCCTTGCCGTGCCGACCCTTGACCACTACCTGCCCATGATATACGCAATAGCCCTGCGGGAGAAGAATGAGCCTCTCACATTCATTCATGAGGGATTCCAGCATGCCTCGATCTCCATGCGGTCCTTCAAGATCGGCGTATAAACCAGCATAGATACCGCTGCAAATATTATTTCTTAATACAACTGAGACCATATTTGACATACATATAATTTATGCATATAATAATGGCATATGAGAACTACGCTTATTATACCGGACAGATTGATGAAAGAACTTAAAAACATTACTCCGGAGAAATCAAAGACCGCATTGATTTCCGAAGCGCTGGAAGAATACATTAATAAAAAACGCAGAGAGAAATTAGTGTCACTCAAGGGGAAAATCAAGATAGAATACGACTGGAAAGGTGAAGAGGAAAAAGAACTATTGAGCGTGAAAGAAGAAGTGAAGGGATATGACAGAAAGCGTAATCGCTGATACGTGTGTCTGGATCGAATATTTCAGGGGAGAGCCGGTGCTGTCCGGAAAACTTGAGACCTTGATAAAAAGGGACGCCGTCTGTATTTGTGGAATTGTTTTCTATGAGATGTTTCAAGGGTTAAAGAACGAGAAAGAAAAGACAGCTATAGATGATGCTCTCAAAGGACTTCGCTATATTGAAATGCGTGAGGACACATGGAAAAGTGCAGGCATATTGGCGAGAGAACTGAAGAAAACCGGTATCACCCTGCCGCCATCGGATATCTTTCTCGCTCAGCTTTCAATAGAAAACAACTGCAAAATATTCACGATAGACAGCCATTTTAAAAAAATTCCGGGAATAAGTATTCTGTAAGTCAATGGCCGTCTTGACACCAAAACTGTACGTTCCTATCTTATAAACCCTACAGCAGAACGAGGACAGTTAGAAACAAGGAGGTACAAACATGAGATTTATGATGTTTATGATCCCGGCTGTGTATCAGTCGGGCAAACCTGAAAGTAAACGAGTAAAGGAGGACTTTGCCCCAACGGCCGAAGCCGTGGCCGCGATGACGAAATACAACGAGGAACTGGCGAAGGCCGGCGTGCTCATTTCTCTCGATGGACTCCACCCGATGTTAAATGGCGCCCGTATTTCGTTCCTTAAAGGAAAGCCAGCTGTGGTTGAAGGCCCCTCTGTCAAAGCCAAGGAGGTTGTCGGAGGCTATTGGATAATAAACGTGAAGTCGAAAGAAGAGGCTATCGAGTGGGCAAAGCGCTGTCCGGTCGGATCGGACGATGACGTAATCGAGGTCCGGCAGGTACAGGAGATGTCGGAATTTCCTGCCGACGTCCGGGAAGCCGCCGAAAGCCCCACCGTACAGGCAGAGCTTGAAAAACATATGCGGCAGTAGAAAGGAAAACAACCATGAAAAAAATAACCGTATTTGATTACGTGAGTGTTGACGGCTTTTTTGCGGGGCCGCACGGGGAGATAGACTGGTTTAAGATCATCGGGAAAGATGATGAGTACGATAAATATACCCACGGACAGGCGAAGGTGGGCGGTACGCTGATTTTCGGCCGTACAACCTATGAGATGATGAAAAGCTACTGGCCCACTCCGGATGCGATCAAAAACGACCCGCACATGGCTGAAGTTGTAGACAACGACCGGAAGATAGTCTTTTCAAAAACGCTGAAGAACGTGAAAGAAACTCCGAATTGGAAAAATATCTCACTCTTCCATAAAATAAAGCCAGAAGAAATACTGAAGCTGAAAGAAGGGGAAGATATGACGATATTGGGGAGCGGTAGCATTGTGCAACAGCTTGCAAATCTCAACCTCATCGACGAGTATACGCTTGTGGTGGTCCCGGTTGTTTTAGGTGCCGGAAAATACCTATTCAAAGACGTTAAAAATACCGGTTTGAAGCTTATAAATGCAAAAGCATTTAACAATGGAATTGTCCTGCTCAATTATCAGCCTGACAAAGAAACGGAAAGAGGAAATCGATAAACATGCGGAAAGTATTTGTATTCAATATGATAACGCTCGATGGCCTTTTTGAGGGGCCGAACCATGAATTGGATTGGCACAACGTAGACGATGAATTCAATGAATTCGCCATAGACCAGCTCAATGAAATAGGCACCCTTTTATTCGGGCGGGTAACCTACCAGCTTATGGAAAGCTACTGGCCGACAGCGGCTGCAATAAAAGACGATCCGATCGTTGCCGGCAAGATGAATACCTTACCAAAAATTGTCTTTTCAAGAACACTGGATAAGGTTGAATGGAACAACTCAAGGCTGGTTAAGAAAAATGTTGCCGAAGAAATCTCAAAACTAAAGCAGCAGCCCGGTAAAGACCTGGCAATATTCGGAAGTTCAAATTTGTGCTTAAGTCTTATTAAACCGGGAGTGATTGATGAATTCCGGATTATAGTAAACCCCGTTGTGCTGGGTAGCGGCAATCCTTTATTCAAAGGTATTCAGGACAAACTAAATTTAGAACTGATAAAAACAAAGACTTTCAAGTCCGGGAACGTTTTGCTTTACTACCGGCCTGACAGGAACATGGATGTTAATAACAGGGGTATGAGAGGGAAAACACGATGAGAAAGGTAGTTTTGTCTATAAATGTGTCACTCGACGGATTTGCCGACCATACGGAAAAGGCAAGGGGTCACCCATTTAAAGTGCACCTGTCAAGAGAAAAGTTCATCCCTATCGTGAGAAACGGAGTTTCTCACGGCTGTTCCATACTTTGGTGTTATCACCATCTCTACCATTGCCGTAGTTTCTTTGTGTTTGTGTGT
>CAZJPN010000071.1:0-18935 GCA_964547905.1 uncultured Pseudomonadota bacterium
ATACTCTTTGTAGGGACAAAAAAACAGGCACAGGAGTCTATCAAAGAGGAAGCAGAGCGTGCGGGTATGTACTATGTCAACATCAGATGGCTTGGAGGTATGCTGACAAACTTCAAAACAATCAGAAGCAACCTGTCGAGGCTTGAGGCAATCGAAAAAATGCAAACGGACGGTACGTTTGAGAAACTTACCAAAAAAGAACAGATGCAGCTTACCAAGGAAAAAGAAAAACTTATAAAGTATCTTGGCGGAGTAAGGAGCATGAAGAAACTTCCCGGCATGATGTTTGTCGTTGATACAAACCATGAAGGTATCGCTGTAAAAGAGGCCAATAAACTCGGCATACCGATTGTCGGCATAGTGGATACAAATTGTAACCCTGAAGTCATTGAATATCCCATACCTGCAAATGATGATGCAATAAGGGCAATCAAACTGCTCACTTCCAAGATAGCGGATGCTTGCCTCGAAGGTGCAAAGATACGTGGTGACAGGGCACCGCAGGCAGAGAATATACAGCAAGAAGTTGCAGCAGAGAAACCTCAGGAAGGGGAAACGGCTCCAGAAGCTTCAGGAGAAGAAAAACAGCTTGATGTGCCTGACGAATTTTAGAGCGTAACGGTGAGGAATAGAGAAGTCCGAAGACGGACTATAGTGTTGTCTCATTCGTCTGGGAGAACAAAAACTTCATATAGAAGGAGACGGGATTCCGTGTCAAGCACGGAATGACATTCTCCTGTAAATAAAAAGTATAAGAGAAGGAGCACAAGAAGATGGCAGAAGTAACTGCTGAAATGGTTAAAACGTTAAGAGAAAAAACTGGTGCAGGCATAATGGAGTGCAAAAGCGCTCTGAACGAAGCAGGCGGTAATTTTGATAAAGCCGTTGAAGTATTGCGGAAGAAAGGTATTGCATCTGCATCCAAGAAAATCGGCAGAACTGCAGTAGAAGGCCTCATAGAAGCATATATACATGCAGGAAGCAAGATAGGTGTGATGGTCGAGATTAACTGTGAAACAGATTTTGTCGCAAGAACCTCTGATTTCAAGATGTTTGCCAAAGATATAGCCATGCAGATAGCTGCAGCCAATCCCATGTATGTCGATAGGGAATCGGTTCCAGCCGCTATCATTGAAAAGGAGAAAGAAATCTACGCGGAGCAATCAAAGGCTTCGGGCAAACCTGCCCCTGTCATAGAAAAGATGGTACAGGGAAAGCTTGATAAATTCTACAAAGAGGTCTGTCTGCTTGAGCAGAGCTATATAAGAGACCCGAACGTCGTGATAGGCGATCTGCTTAAGTCTATGATCGCAAAGGTTGGAGAAAACATTATTGTAAGAAGGTTTGTAAGGTACCAGATTGGAGAGACCGCAAAATCATAAAAAGAATGGACAGCCTTAAGTATAAAAGAATATTGTTGAAACTGAGCGGCGAGATACTCGGTGGCGAGAACGGTATAGGGCTCGCTTCAGCCACGCTGAGAGATATAGCAGAGCAGATTAAAGAGATAATTGGCCTTGGTGTTCAGGTAGCAATGGTTATAGGAGGCGGAAACATTGTAAGAGGTGACGGTTTATCACACGAACTCGGCATAGACAGGGCAACCGCCGATTATATGGGTATGCTTTCGACGATTATCAATGCAATAGCTCTCCAGGATGTATTGGAACACCATAATGTTCATACAAGGGTGCAAACGGCTATAGAGATGCATGAGATCGCCGAGCCGTATATCAGGAGAAGAGCTATACGACATCTTGAGAAAGGACGTGTTGTGATCTTTGCTGCCGGCACGGGTAACCCATACTTTACTACGGATACCGCCGCTGCACTAAGGGCAATCGAGATGAAGGCTGATATATTGATGAAAGCGACAAAGGTCGACGGTGTTTATGATGCAGACCCGAATATCGTCAAATCCGCTGTAAAGTTCGATCAGATGAAGTACATAGATGTTTTGAAACGCGGATTGAAGGTCATGGATTCAACGGCCATATCCTTGAGTATGGACAATAATTTTCCAATAATCGTTTTCGACATTAACATTAAAAATAACATAAAAAGGATAGTCCTCGGAGAAAAGGTAGGGACGCTTATTACAGGAAGGTGAATACAATGGATGAAAAAATACTGCATATTACAAAAGAAAAGATGGAAAAAACCATTGCAACATTCAAAAATGAGCTTTCCAAGTTAAGGACGGGCAGGGCATCTGTTTCAATACTGGATATCATAAAAGTTGATTACTACGGCACGCCGACACCAATAAGTCAGATGGCTTCCGTATCAACGCCGGATCCCCGGCAAATCGTCATACAACCGTGGGATGTCAAGGCAATAGGTTTGATAGAAAAGGCAATACTTGCATCGGATCTCGGATTGACTCCAATAAATGACGGTAAGGTTGTCCGCATAGCGATTCCACCTTTAACTGAGGAGAGAAGAAAGGACCTGACAAGGTTAACAGGAAAGATGTCCGAAGAGGCAAGAGTATCAATCAGGAACATACGGCGTGTATCCATAGATGAACTAAAAAAGTTGGAGAAGGACAAGCAGATCAGCGAAGATGAATCAAAAACATTACAAAAAAAGGTACAAACCATTACCGATGACCATGTAAAGAAGATAGACGAACTCGCCGAGAAAAAAAATAAAGAGATCATGGAGGTATAGATATCAATTCTATCCCTCTCAAATGCTATAGAGCGTGCTTATCCTGAAGTAGCAAGTGTTGCCGGCTACCTATATCAACACCCCGAGTATGGTTTGCATGAGTTTGAGGCAAAATCGAGAATCTGCAGTTTGCTCAAAGCGCATAATTTTTCTATAAACGACGTTCGTGGACTTCCGACTGCTTTTGTAGCTACGTATGGCAAGGGGAAGCCGAGGATTGCACTGCTTGCCGAGTATGATGCTCTGGAAGGGCTTGGACATGCATGCGGACACCACCTCATAGCCGGTATGTCGACACTCGCTGCTATAGGAGTAGCATCTCTTTTAATGTCTTCAGCAGGAACTATAACCATGGTTGGTTGTCCGGCGGAGGAAACAATAGGTGCAAAGGCACTGCTTGCAAAAAAAGGCGTATTTGAAGCCATGGATGCTGCTATGATGATACATCCTGCGGATAAAACTGAGATTGTAAAACTATCCCTTTCACTCGAAAGATTTTCTGTTGTATTGAAAGGTATTTCATCACATGCATCAGCGAATCCATGGAATGGGAAAAATGCGCTTTCCGCTATGTTGTCATTATTTCATGCCATCGACGTAAATAGAATAACCATGTCCGACGGAAACAAGATAAACGGCATTATTAAACGGGGCGGCAGCGCTGCCAATATTATCCCGGATTTAGTGGAAGCAGAGTTTTTTGTAAGGGCAAAGGATCTCAAATCTCACACCGTACTTGTAAAAAGATTTTCGAATATGGTAAGAGGGGCTGCGCTTGCCTTTGGCGTTGAGCATAAAATCAAGCGGTCAGGAAATGTTTATTATCCATTGAAGCCCAATATCGGACTTGCCAAGCTTTTTGAAAAGCAATTAAAAAAGCTCAATGTAAAGATCAATAGCTTTTTTACGGACAAAGAGCTTGGGTCTTCAGACATAGGGAATGTCAGCCATGTGATTCCCGTGATCCATCCAACCATTGCCATAACAAGAGCAAGCTGCCCTGCGCACTCCGAGGCATTCAAGATTCAGGCAAATAAGCCTGCAGCTTACAGGAGTATGCGTACAGGTGCGATGTTGCTTGCAATGACCGCATTGGAATTGTATAAAAATAAAGCTTTACTTTCAAATATACAAAAAGAACATTATATTGAATATAGTTGACCATACCTATATGTAGATGATAAAAAAAATGTTCAAAATATAAAAAGGAGGAAATTGACATGGCGATGAAGATTACAGAGGAGTGCATTGCCTGTGGTGTATGTGAGCCTGAGTGTCCACGTGGAGCCATAAGTCCTGGCGATCTATATATAATAGATCCTGAGAAATGCACAGAGGATGAAGAGGAAATAAAGGCAGGTAAGATAACAGTACAATATTGCGTCGCAGTTTGTCCTGTTAACTGTATAATAAAAGCCTGAACGAAAGAAAGGACGGTTGCTAAAGGCCGTCCTTTTTTATTGTTTAAAATATAAAACGTATCAAAAGTATTGATGGAATCTTTCTCACTTATAAAAAAAGGTGCCGTTGAGATCATTCAGGAGGATGAATTAAAAAAACGGCTTTCAACCAATAAACCTCTCCGTGTAAAGGCCGGTTTTGATCCGACATCGGCAGACATTCATTTAGGTCATACAGTTCTCATGGAGAAATTGAGGCACTTTCAGCTTGCCGGGCATACGGTTGTTTTTTTAATAGGTGATTTTACGGCAATGATAGGTGACCCCACAGGGGTATCGGTAACAAGACCCCAGCTCTCGAGAGAACAGGTGCGTGAGAACGCAAAAACATACACCATACAGGCATTGAAGATACTTGATCCCGATAAAACTGAAGTCCGGTACAATTCTGAATGGTTTATGAAATTCGATATGATAGAGTTATTAAAGCTTGCTTCGAGGTATACGGTAGCAAGACTGCTTGAGAGGGATGATTTTACAAAAAGATATACCGAAAAAAAACCTATTGGCATACACGAGTTGCTGTACCCGTTGATGCAGGGGTATGATTCGGTTATGTTAAAAGCGGATGTTGAGATTGGTGGCTCGGATCAAAAATTCAACCTCTTGGTCGGAAGGGTGCTTCAGGAGGCTTATGGCCAGCAGCCGCAGGTTGTACTTACAATGCCTCTTCTTCCGGGGCTCGATGGTGTGAGGAAGATGAGTAAATCATACGGCAATTATATAGGGATAGATGAGCCCGTGGATACGATATACGGAAAGGTTATGAGTATCTCTGATGAACTGATGTGGACGTACTATGAACTTTTAACGGATCTTCCGCAGGCAGGGATCGAAAAATTAAAAGAGCAGGCAATGCTGAGAAAAACAAACCCCATGGAGGTGAAAAAACAGCTTGCATTATTACTGTGCAAAAGGTTTTATTCCGGTGAAGAAGCGCAACAGGCGCAGGAATCCTTCGAAAAGGTATTCTCTAAAAAAGAGGTGCCTGACGAGCTTCAAGAATTTAGAATTAAATCCTCGGGTGAGCCGGCTTTTTTATATCAGATACTTGTTGATGCATCTGCCGCACCAAGTAAAACAGAGGCAAAACGTCTTATTATGGGAGGCGGGGTTGCAATAAATAGTACGACCGTAAAAGACATTTTTTATAAAATAGATACGAAAGGTTCATATGTTGTACAGGCGGGTAAGCACAAGCCGTTTAAGATTGTATTTGTATAGCATTTTGTCTTTAACCGTAGTAGATAGAATGTAATCGGCAGCTCACGAACACACATATTTAAAAATCTATTGACCGCACCATATTTAATTTTATAGTCTTTACATTCTAATAAGGATGTTTAACTTTTAAGGAGAGTTTATGGATAAACGGTATGAAGATATATTACAATTTGCTATAGAGCGGGAAATGGACTCCTATAACTTTTATACGGAGGCAAAGAAAAACTCAAAAACATCGAATGCTAAAACATTCTTTGATCAACTTGCAAAGCAGGAGCTTATTCACAAGCAAAAGCTCGAAGAAATGCATTTATCAAAAGAGGTACTGATGGATCTTTCCATGCTGAACATAGATGAGTACTCAATTCATGAACAATTTGAGAATGACATGCAGTTTCATATGGAATATCAACAGATACTGTTACTCGCAATGAAAAGAGAAGCATTATCAGTAAAGCTTTATACCGATATACGCCGGATTGTTAAGGATTCAGAACAGCAAAAGATATTTGACAGGCTTATAAAAGAAGAACAGTCTCATCGTGATTCACTCCAGATGGAGTACGATGCATACGTTCTTACGGAAGATTAAACAGGAGGTAAATAAATGGAAAACCGAGATAAAGAGTTGTTAAAGATATTAAGAGGAGCAAATGAGTCAGAAAAAGAAGCACTTTTAACATATCTTAAGTTTGCACGGCAGACAAAAGATATAGGCGGTAAAAATATGTTCATAAGACTTGCAACAGACGAATTCGGTCATATGATTCTTCTGGATAATCAGATAACCAATGTCATTGCACAGAAAGGCTGGCAATCAATTGAGATAGACAGGTCGGCTGTAGAACCATTGCTGCCTAAGATAAGTCAGAAGGATATACAGACAATGGGTAAGGCAAATGCAACCGAACTGTCGGCACTCGAAACTGCAAGAGCACTTGAACAGAGGGCTATTGATTATTATTCAGCCAATGCAAAAAATACAGCGTTACCAGAAATACAAGCGACCTTTAAGAGACTTGCCGAGATGGAGGAAGCACATTACACTATGATACAGGCCGAAATTGATAATATTAAGAAAACCGGTTTCTGGTTTGATACCATGGAATACTCGGTAGAGATGTAATTCTATTGTTTTGGAAGGCAGCTTTTCAAAAAACTGCCTTCCATATATATGTGCTTTTCAAGATTGATTTTGCCTCCGTATATCTTCGTGTAGGCAGCTAAGTTAGCTATGATATCCTTTACATAATGCCGCGTCTCCTCAAATGGTATATCCTCTATGAATTCAGCCGTATCGCAGTCGGTAGAATGAGCCAGCCATGTATCAACAACCTTTTCACCTGCGTTGTAAGCTGCAAGGCTTAAAACATAATTACCTTTATACTTTGTCATGAGCTTTTTAAAATACCATGTACCTATGCCTATGTTTATTTGAGGATCTAAGAGTAGTCGAGAAGAGAATGGTTCAAGGGAGATCTCTTTTGCTACCTTTGAAGCTGTTGACGGCATAATCTGCATTATACCTAAGGCTCCTGCATTTGAAACAGCCTCTGCTTTATACCTGCTTTCCTGAAGAATAAGAGCATATAAAATAAATGGATCTATATCGTATTTTACGGTATAATTATTTATTATTTGTGAATACCCGGCAGGATAGCTATAAAACCATACAGGTAAGGTATCACTGGTAAATGTCTGTAACATATCACCGAGCTCCGTTCGTGCAATGTAAAGGCTGTGAAAATAGTCTCCATTTATATAATATTCGTAACATAGCAAAAGACATTCATTTTGAGAAAGATTTAACATAAAGAGTGCTGCGAGTTCATTGAGCGATTCTTTATTGATACCAAGACCCTTTAAAAATACATACCTTGAATAATGAAAATTAAAAGATGAATCCATATTTGCGATTTTGGGAAGATATATGTTATTTACATTGTAAGTAATTGTATTTACACCTGTCCACATATTCGACATTACTGTATAATAATTCAAAGGCATTGTATTTGCTATTTTAAAAAACATTGTATTGGCTTTACCTGTTTCACCGTCTTTCAATAAAATTCTTGCGCTCCAATATTCTGCTTTCATTTTTTCGTATTCGTCGCTGTACTTTGAATACTCCATTTTTTTTAAATAATAAATGGCGCCTTTAAAATCACCTGCCTTATAATAGTACCATGCGAGGTTCCAGTAGGCGGTGAGAGAAAAAGGTGTGTTCGTGTTTGCAAGTTTTAACAACCAACGCTGGGCTACTATAGTGTTGCCCTCTTTTTGGTAGAGGGCATAAAGCTTATACATAGCCATAGGCTTATAATTGCTCTTTATATATGCCAACTGTAAAAAGGTATTTATAGCGTAATCTGTTTTGCCATATTTTGTAAAACACTTGCCAAGCCAGAATAGTATTTCCGGATAATCGTGGTTTTGGGTATTATAGTATAGGGATGTTTGTAATGCGAGTATCGCATCATTATATTGAGCGGTATAATAGTATGCAATGCCCATGTTCTTATACAAATTTGAAATTTTATTATTGTTGCCGCTGAGCCGTACTTCAGGAATGGCAATATTTAGTTCATTTAAAGCAGCAGTGTATTCGTTGTCCATCATAAGCAGATTCGCAATCTGATAATGATCGATGTTCAGGCTGGTAACATCGGTTATGGTATTGAGAGCGCTGAATGCAATGCCAGCGTATGATGAGTTTGGGAACAGAGAGTATACCTTTAAATAGTCGTTAATACCGCTCCTTGTATTGCCTGTGCTTACATAAAGGGCAGCTCTTTGCGTGAGCATTTCCGGCAGTTGCCTGTAGAATGATGAATTCGTTATATATTCGGAATAAAGATTTATTGCATTATTGTATTTTTTCATCTTTGTCATACACTGCCCCATAAGCTGTAGCGAAGGTTTTAAAAATACACTTTCCGTAAAATTATCCGCAATGAACTTCAGATATTCCATAGAACTATTGCAATCTCCGGTTTTTTCATAACTCTTTGCAAGATACCAATTGACATAATCAGGAACCCCTGTTTTGTCAGACAGTAATTGTTTAAAGTACTCCTGTGCTTCCTTATAGTGTTCGATTTGGTAACTTACGAAAGCAAGCATAAATTTATATTTAATCAGCCATTCGTTGGACATTCCGGATGTATTGACATATTTCGATTCTTTGTATGCTAACTCATAATTGCCCGTAGAAATTGCATTTTTGACATCCTGTATGGAGTATTGGGTTTTTATCACTAGTGGTCTTATAAGGCTGCAGGAAGTTATAAAAAGTAAGAGAAGTAATATCTCGAAGAATCTGTTAACTATTTTTAAAATCATATCGCTGTAACTTAATCGGATAACTTAAGTCTTATGACTTCTGCTTTTATACGGCTGTGTTGAATTTTTTTATTATCAAGTATAATATTGAGTCCTTCTGCATTGCCGACAGTCAGCATAGCTGTGCCGGTGAATTTCCATAAAACTTGTTCACCTGCTTGTAATAAAGCTTCCTGGCCCGCGTTTTCCTCATCATTCGGTACGAGTCTAACCCATGTGTTTTCCGTTGCCTTTAGAAGAAGGGTGTGTTGTCTGACTGTCATTGTAAGCGGAGTACCCGTTGTTGTGATTTCGGAAAGAGCACTTTGAGTAATGGCAGTGACAGCCTGCGAGCTTAATGGGGCTGGTGTCGTTGATGTGAAATTGAGCTGTTGAGCATGGTTTTTATATCCCGGAACATGCCTGTTGCTTCTGCTTTTTGATACCTGATAGATTACCACGAAAATTATCGCCGCTAACACCAATCCGATAGCTGCCGGGATAACTATTTTTTGCTGGTTTATTCCTCTGTTAAAACTTTTTTTCTGAGGTTTCGTTGTTTGATTGAAGTTCTCATCATAGAATTGCTGAAAATAATTTATAGTTTGTTCGGGGTCCAGACCTATATAATTACAGTAAGCACGTATAAATCCCTTTACAAAGGCTATGTCGGGTAGTTCATCGTAGGTATCAGTTTCTATTGCCTGTAAATAAGCCTTTTTTATCTTTGTTATTTTCGATATTTCGTTTAATTCTATATGTCTGAGTTCCCTTTCTCTTCTTAGAAACTCGCCAAAACTATCCATTTTATTTTAATAATTTGATATAATTTTCAGCAGATGCAGCAAAGTTACTGCCCGGTGCTAATTTTAGTACCGTCTCGAATTGATCCTTTGCTTCTGCATAATTTTTCTCTTTCATGTATACTATGCCGAGGTTAAGGTAAGCTTCTGCATATCCTTTAAAATAGTATATCGCTGTCTTAAATTCATTTTCGGCATTCGAAAGCATATTTTCCTTTAAATAAACCAGCCCAATATTGTTGTGGGCTGCCGGCATGTCCGGTAAAATGGTTAGAGCACTTTTGTATGCCTTCAATGCTTCGTCAAGTTTACCCTTCTGATAATATGCCCAGCCAAGATTTACCCATGCTATCTGAGGAGACATGTACAGCGGATTAGACAGCGCTGACTCAAATGCGGCTATTGCTTTATCCCAATTTGATTCTTTCAAATACAATACGCCGAGATTATTATATGCGTCGGAATAATTTTTATTCAGTGTTATTGCCTTTTGATATGCTTCCTCAGCCTCTACCTTCATTCCTTCAGCGTAGTATCCAAGCCCCAATGCGTTATAGGTAAATGGATCATCCGGATTCAATTTTTTTGCTTCGGATAATTGTTGTATGGCTCCAGGATAATCACCTTTGTTGAGAAGAGCCGCGCCTATATCATATCGCATGCTTGCCTGTTTAATCAGTTCAGGATTTTTGCTTGCACAACCTATGAATGATATCGCTAACAATACAATTAAAATAAACTTAATACCTTTGCCATCCATTGTTTTCCTCCCTTATTTTGCATAGTCTTATCCGCTAATTTAATATGAGTGTTATCTCCATCTTTTTCCTCATACACCGAGTCAAGTACAAGTTCATCCCCGCTCGAAGGCGGTCTATAAGCCTTCAGATCCGATAAAAAAACAGGTATAGATTTTATTATTGCTTCTCTTTGTTCATTCGTATCTCCAAGTTCCACTCTTTCCATAATAAACCCCATACTTCCTGTAAAATCAAGTGCTTCATTAAAAATGGCTTTAGCATTTACAAGCTCTATATCGCCGTGTTCATTCGTATAAAATACCCCTTCCCTGCTCTGCTCACGAAAGAGGTATACAAATATCTGCATTTTTTTATCCTTTTTTATTGCAATAACATACGCCCATGTTGGCTCCGGAGATCTATCGGGAAGAGCTATAACTGGTTGATTCACAGAGCCGTGAACCTCCCATACAGCATCGATAGAAGACGATAAGTCCTTTATGGACTCGTTACTTATAAACATATTACCTCCATTGTATCATAATGCCCCCGACAGGAATTGAACCTGCGGCACAGGGATTAGGAATCCCTTGCTCTATCCAACTGAGCTACGGGGGCGCTGTTTTTAACAGATAACAGATTTTGAATGCATTGTCATCACTTACTTTGTCAATCATTGTGTTACCAGATCAAGGTATTCTCTTTGCTGCAGGATTTGCGGGATTGTACTTCTGAAGGAAATGTGCCGCGTTCTGGATGGTTGTATGCAGTTGCCCAGTGTTCCGGGTACAGACTGTTAGGAAGAACAGTCGTCGTCCCTTGTTATTTTTGTCAGAATCGCTGAACGCTGTGTGAAGAAAGACTTTTCCTGAGCCTTCTGCTTAATTCTATTGTATTGCAAAAAGCTGTGCCTTTTTGATTTACCTTTTTTAATTTCTTCTCGTCATTCTGTATAAAGGGATCATCTTTCGGCAAAGACGAAAGAACGCGAATGAAGTCAAGACTATATCTGTTAGCCTTATCTTTAGAAATCTTATAGAATGACCATGTTCCCCTTTTTTCTGCTTCAATGATGCCTGCATTCTTAAGAATCCCGAGATGTTTTGATACCGTTGATTGTCCCATTCCCAGTATTTCCATGAGCTGGCAAACGCACAGTTCATTATGCGTGAGAAGGTTCAATATCCTCACCCTTGTTTCATCCGATAACGCTTTCGACAATAAGATAAAATCCTTTAACATACTTAATATTCCTTTATCACAATAAGAACCATATAGTAAATAGCACAGTAACGGCTTCCAAGTAAACAGTTGTATGTCTCAACTGGAGTTCAAGAATGTAGTAAGCTAACAAGCCTGTTGCTTTTTTGAGCGTAATCTTCTATACAGCAACAAGAGTACAAAGAATAGAAGGAGATTGCCATGTCGTTTAAATACGCAGATAGGCTCGATATGCTGCCACAATACCTGTTTGCAGAACTGGACAAGATTAAATTAGAACAGATTGCGAAAGGAAACACCATAATCGATCTCGGAGTAGGAGATCCTGATCTGCCGACATCCGATGAGGTTGTGGATGCCCTGAAATCCGCAGCAATAGACCCTTCCAATCATATTTATCCATCCTATTCAGGCATGGATAGATTTAGAGATGTTGCGGCAGAGTGGTTTTATAAAAGATTTGGTGTAAAACTCGATTACAGAAAACAGATGCTCTCTTTGATAGGTTCAAAGGAAGGCATAGCGCATTTCCCATTGGCATTCGTTAATCCAGGAGATGTTGTGCTGTACACTGAACCAGGTTATCCGGTTTACTTTGCCTCGACAATCTTTGCAGGTGGAATACCGTATGGTCTGCCGCTTACAAAAGAAAATAATTTTTTGCCATTACTGGACAGCATACCTGAACCAACATTGAAGAAAGCAAAAATGTTGTTTATCAATTATCCCAATAATCCGACATCTGCGACTGCAGACGAGGCCTTTTTTACAGAGGTTATTCGTTTCGCAAAAAAACACAATATCATTGTAGCCCATGATGCTGCGTACTCGGAGATCTATTTTGGAGAAAAAACCCACTCTATACTCGAGAATCCAGGTGCAATGGATGTTGCAATAGAATTTCATTCCCTTTCAAAAACATTCAGTATGACAGGATGGAGGATAGGATTTGCCTGTGGTAATGAAGATTTAATTGCTGGACTTGGCAAGATAAAAACAAACATAGATTCTGGTGTATTTCAGGCAGTACAGTGGGCTGGTATTAAGGCATTAACACTCGGAGATATTTTAACAGAGCCCTTAAGACAGACATATAAAAAACGCGTACGCATGATAACAGACGTGTTGTCTGAAGCAGGGCTTGAGTCGTTCAATGCAAATGCAACATTCTATATATGGACAAAACTCCCGAACAATATCAATTCCATGTCTTTTACGATGAAGCTTATAAAACAAGCCGGCGTTGTTGTTTCACCGGGTATAGGGTTTGGTAAATCAGGCGAGGGTTACTTCAGGATTTCTGTTACCAACAAAGAAGACCAGATCCAAAAGGCATGCAAAAAAATAGCAAAGGTAGTTGCTGATTTATCAAATGAATAAAAATGTTTATGTGGTGATCGAAAGAACACACACAGAAGGAAGAGTTTTCTACTCTGTTCGTGAAACAACGCTCTTTTTTCTAAACGGTATTATCACCATACTATACGTAGTGTATTCTTTGGCGCTTAAAGAGAAGCTGTCCACGCAGAATACTATGTAAGAATATCAAGCAGTTCGTAGGTGTTTCACTTCACTTCGTATCAAACTCTTCCTTTCTTTAACTCAAAAATGCAATAGGAAAGTTTGCTCATTCACTCGGGTCACCCATGCAAAAGCATGGGTCGTGCGATCTCCCTGTAATCCCCCTACCCCCCCTTACGAAGGGGGGGTAGGGGGATTTGTTATAAACAAGGTTTAAGTCCTCTGTATGTTTATATGCAATTACCAAGTATTCCTTTTTTACTAATATTCGAAGAATACCTTTGTTTGACGCAGGCTTATCACTCACTGCACAAACTTCCTTATTTTCAAACGCATTTTTTGGGTTAATATGAATCCTCATCCTTTGCTATTTGTTCAATAGTACTGCCTGATTTAAAGATCCTGTATACCCATGACTGGTAGATAACAACTATCGGAACGAAGATCACAGCAACAATGGTCATTATTTTCAGGGTGTAGACGCCGGACGAGGAATTAAATATGGTCAGATTATAAGCGGGTCCGATACTCGATGGAATTAGATTTGGATAAAGCCCAATAAGTGCAGTGGCCATGATAAGTACTATTGTGATACATGAAAGATAAAATGCCTTCGTAACTGCTTTTGCTGAAAAAAATCTTATCATTACAAGAGCAATCGCAGCAAGAACAGGCACTATAATCCATACAGGATGCGCAGAGTAATTTTGATAAAGATGTGTATCAAAACCTGTATAGATTAAAAATATTAAGGTGAGCACAAATAGTGCAAGCCAGGTCATATTGGCTATTGATATCATCCTCTGTTTGAGTTCATTGGCTGTTTTCTTTGTAAGCCATAAACTTCCATGCTCAATAAACAAAACAACAAATAAAACACCTGTGATCAACCCATACGGATTGAGCAGCGTAAAGATGGTCCCATGATAACCACTGGCATCCATGGAAAGACCGTGAAATATGTTGCCGAACGCAACACCGAACAATAAAGCAGGGACAATGCTGCCGACGAATATCATAACATCCCATGTCTTTGTCCATGTGTATGAAGCTACCTTCGTTCTGAATTCAATGGCAACCCCTCTCAAGATCAGGCTGAACAGTATCATGAGAAGGGCTGAATAGAGGTAACTGAACATAAGTGCGTAGGTTGTCGGGAATGCCGCAAATGTAGCACCTCCTGCCGTAATAAGCCAAACCTCATTACCGTTCCATACCGGTCCAATAGCATTCAACATTAATCGTCTCTCGGCATCATTTTTGGCAGTAAAAAGCTGAAGCATGCCTACACCAAGGTCAAAGCCGTCAAGCATGAAATATACAGTCCATAATACCGCCCATAGGATAAACCACAGTATTTGTAACACCATATTACACCTCCTGACCTTTTAAATTCTTATTATCGTGTAAGTCCGATGGAGGCGACTCTTTCGCATATTTCGTTAAAAGGTATACATCAATGATTGCAAGTATCCCGTAAATCACCGTAAAGCCTATAAGCGATATCAGCACCTCTGAAGTGCTTATTGAGCTTGAGATTGCATCAGAGGTTCTCAGGACTCCATAGACAATCCAGGGTTGTCTGCCTACTTCTGCAAGCGTCCAGCCAAGGAAGTTTGCAATGTAAGGCAGAGGTATTGCGTAGAGCATAATTTTGAGGAATATACGCATGAAGACCGGCAGGTTTACTCTTACCATGATAAAAGCTATAAGGCTGAGCAGTATAAACAACATGCCGAGCCCTACCATGAGTCTGAAGCTGAGAAAGCTTGGTAAGACGGGTGGCCTATCTGCCTTAGGAAAGGCTTTTAATCCTTTTACCTCAGCGTCGAAGTTATGAAATGCAAGCATACTCAGCATGCATGGTATTTTCAATGTTTGAACTGTATTTTTTTCATCTTTCTCATCAGGTACAATCAAAAGATAATAGGGTGCGGGTTTCTCAGTTGTCCAAACGGATTCCATCGCAGCAAATTTTGTTGGTTGATCTTTGGCAACATTTGAAGCCTGAAAATCACCGGCGAAAAATACCATGAAGGCACTTATAAGACTAAATGTTGCCGCAATTTTAAACGAGGTCTTGAAAAGCTCTTCATAATGCTCTTTGAGAAGATGATATGCCGATAAACCCATTACAAAAAATCCCGCAACAACATACCCGGCAAAAATGGTATGAAAAAATTCCAATATGCCGACACTGTTTGTCACGACAGCCCAGAAATCAACCATTTCTGCTCTTCCATTTCTAATCACGTAGCCAACAGGATGCTGCATCCAACCATTGGCTATGATAATCCAGAAGGCGGAAAGGTTTGTTCCAAAGGCAACCAGCCACATGGAGACTGCATGGGCCTTTTTTGATATCTTGTTCCAACCAAAAATCCAAAGGCCTATAAACGTTGATTCCAAGAAGAATGCTACTGTTGCTTCTATAGCAAGAGGTGCACCAAAAACATCACCAACATACTTAGAATATCCTGCCCAATTCATTCCAAACTGAAATTCCATCGTAATACCTGTTACAACACCAAGAACAAAATTTATTATAAATAACTTGCCCCAGAATTTTGTCATCTTCAGGTACATTTCATTGTTTGTGGTAACATACTTTGTTTCCATGTATGCGATTAATATAGATAAGCCCAGGGTAAGAGGAACAAAAATAAAATGGAACATCGCTGTCACTGCAAATTGCAATCTGCTGAGCATGACAATATTCATAAATTTTCTCTCCTTTTATAAAAAAACATCAATCTTCTCTTTTACAATTATTCCAAATTGGGTCAAGCAATTTTTAATTTTTTGTTCCTGTTCGAAAATACAATAGGTGAATTTACTCATGCGATAGGATGGTGACATTTACCCCTCCTCGCAGGTTGCATTTCTGGCGTTGCCGGTGCACTTGACCAGTCGGAAGCAAGAGCAATAACCGAGCAGCGGCTCTATTCTATGTAACGATGCCTCAAGCCCATGATATCACGATACGTAACAACGCCCATGATTTTGTTCCCCGCGTCGATTATAGGCAATGCCCTGAAATTATACCGTGTAAAGAATTCCGATGCTTTTCTGAGGGTGCTGTCGTGTGCCAATGATATGACATTCTGGATCATCACATCTTTGAGAGAAGCATGCTCTTCAGCGGTCAACAATTCCTTTATGTCCAGTACGCCAATAAGGTGTCTCTCATTGTCCAGAATATAAAGGTACATTACCACATCCTTACCCTTGGCTATGTATCGGTACTGTTCCTGTACCTGTTCTACGGTTACTTCGGGTGAAAACGATATAAAATCCTGCGTCGCAAAATCAAGGATGTTCTCTTCGTGATGCTCTATAATGGTACGGATCTTGTGTGCATTTTCCGGATTAAGGCGTTTCAGGATTGCATCGGCCTCAGAAACCGAAAGTACCGATAAAAAATCCGCGGCCTGGCCTGTTGTCATCTCGTCTACAAGCAGTGCAACCTTCTCAATCTTGAGAGACTCGACCAGGTCACGCTGTGCTTCGGGATCAATCTCTTCCAGTGTGTCCGATGCCTGTTCCGGATCAAGTTTCTCAAAAATTTCAACACGCTGATTGGGCTCCATCTCTTCCAGAATATCTGCCAGATCTACAGGGTGCATATCCGCAAGTTTTTCCTTCAAGATGTTCAATTTTATGTCGCCCTGAAAACGCCCAATCCGTTCCGGCAGGGGCTGGATGTATTTCCATGAAACCGTTTGATCTTGAATGTTCCTCGCTAAATTGTAGATAAAGTTTGCCAGCTTGGTCAGGTGGATACGGCGCAAAAGTCCGTAGCGGCTCAGATCCACATCCGTGACATAGAGCATGCCGTCACGTATCGCCAATTTCACATCATAGATCACTTCCAAATCCCGGCCTTTCAGATCAATGGCTTTTTTATCGATGATGTGGTCTTTAAGCATAACCATACTTCTATCCGGCTCGCCCTTATAGGATGAGATATCGTCTGTAACAACGGTTATTTTTTTCTCCTGAACATCGATCGTCACTATTTTCTCCCAGGGAATTACAGCACTCATACCGAACGGGAGGGAAATATAAAGATGCGTGACATGTGGAAGTGCCCCGTTTTCTTTGATTATGAGATCTTTCAAATTACCGATCTTTTTTTCTTTGAGCATTATTTTTGCGCCCAGAAGTTCGCTCAGAAAGAACGACTGCCTGTTTTCATGCTGTGCCGGGGTTTTTGGATTCATATCGATCGGGTTCATGGTATAACCCCCAACCCGCCTTTGACGGCTAAAGAAATAAATTTGAACAACAGGATCGCTACCATAAAAAACAAATACAGTCGAAGCATGAACAAGGAAAAAGATACCATGCGGGTCATTTTTATATGAGGCTTTTTATATTTATTGTTAACATCATGAACCGCTGCAAAAAATCCGCGGAATATGTTGAGGACTTTTCCCATGTTATCTCTCCACGCCTTCTTCTACTTTAACATATTAGGAAATACAATCGTAAGACTGTAACCTGTGGATATAACAATCAAAACTACAACAATAGAAATGTTTATGAGATTTTCCAGTCTGTTGTTTTTGTACTTTCCCATTATTTCATCATTGTTTAACAGGATGATAAGAAAAACCAATGTCGCAGGCAGAAGTACCGTGGCTGCTACCTGAACAAACAGGGTGATTAATACCAGAGGTGCACGCGGTATCAAAACTACGGTTCCTGCAAGCAATAGATCAAAAAAGTAATACGCATAAAACCATTTTGCCTCCCTGACCTTATGATTCAATGAGTGTGCCCAGCCAAACACCTCGCCGAATGCCCATGAGCTTGCAAGAGATATACACACCGCTCCTAACAGGCCGGCATCAAACAGCCCTATCGCAACAAGCGTACCGACATACTTGTTGACCGGCATAAGTGCAATGGCAGCCTGAGCTGCACTTTCTATATCTTGTCCGAAAAGCACCTTGCCGGTAACAACAATCACAACAATGGCAGCGACCACGGTCAGAATAGAGCCAACCAGTGTGTCCAGTTTACCCCAGAGAATGTCTTTTTCCTGCATGCCTTTATCAACAACAGTACTTTGCTGGAAGAAAATCATCCATGGGGCTATGGTTGTACCTATGTTTGCCATGAGCAGGAAAAAAAGATTATTCGTAAAGCCGCCGGTTGCCATGTGTGGAATAAATCCATGCAGGACATCTTTTACCGAAGGGTGGATTAAAAAAGCAGCGGGAACATAGATCATATTTATAGCACAAAATAGTAATGCGAGCTTCTCCCATGTCCAGTAATGTCCCTGAAGCACCATAAACCCCATGATACCCCAGCAGATCAAAACAGTAATTACGGGGGATACACCAAAAATACTCAGTGCAGCAGTCATGCCGATGAATTCGGTGATCATGGTCATCCAGTCTGTTAAAACCAGATCCAGGAGAGAAAACCATCCCCAGAATGATCCGAAAGAATAAAAGATTGCCTCGGCATGACCGCGCTTTGTAACTGCGCCGAGACGGACGGTCATCTCCTGCACGTAGTATGCAACAGGTCCCAGTAAAACCATGAACCAGAGCAGACTGTAACCGGTTTGAGCCCCTGTGACAGCATAGGTCGTAATTCCGCCCGCGTCATTATCCGCAACCATCACGATAATGCCTGGACCAGCAACCAATGCAAAAATCCTTAAGAATTTTACAATCCTTCGTATATCGTAGTAGGTTGTAGACATTAAATCCATGGTTTTATCCCCTGCACAGAGCGCTCGCTTCCCAAAATCTTCATCCTTCTTATATACTACACCCGAAATGTCAAGAAATTCTGGTTAACTCTAAAAATGCATTAAAAAAACAGAAAAGTTTTCACAACGATAAAGAGGAAATAAAGATTAAGAAAAGGAAGGGTTTGATCCGAAGTGAAGTGAAACACCTGCGAACTGCCTGGTATTCTTTCATAGCATTCTGCGTGGACTGCTTCTCGTT
>CAZJPN010000072.1:0-3872 GCA_964547905.1 uncultured Pseudomonadota bacterium
GTCAAGGGCTGACCCCATTGCTGTTCGTATTCTGCGACGTCCCGTAATAGAAAATAGCTTTTGTAATTGTGCATTGAACGATTGACCATTCAAAGGTTTAATAATATATACAATATTCAGGTTTAGGCATAACGATGATCAATAACAATAATCTGAAATAAATAAGAGCTAAGGCTTTGATGAGTAAAGCGGAGCTTGCAAGGAAGGCAGGCATATCTGTTCTTACCATATCAAGGATAGAGTGCGGGAAAGACTGTAGAATGGAGACAAAAAGAAAAGTCATTCAAGCACTTGGATTTAATATTTCTGAGAAGGATAAGATATTTCCGGGCGGGGTTTGAGGACCTATTGGGTATGGGATTCACCAGTTTATCTTTGCCAACATCTTGCTTGACAAATGTAATACGTTTGTTTATTATTAAAATAAACATTATGAAAGGTCTGTTCAGGCAGTATACGTGAAAACTATAAGCTCTATAAAATGGTCGGATGAGAGTATTGAGCATATTATAAGGCATGGAGTTGAACCAAAAGAAGTAGAGGAAGCATGCTTCAATGAGCATGATACTCCGTTTATCCGAACAGGGAGAGAGAAACTGTATTATGTTTTTGGTAACACTGATTCTGGAAGAGGTCTTTTTATTGTAGTCAGATTTATAAGACATGGCGAAGTAAAGGTTATAACAGCGAGAGATATGAATACATGGGAAAGGAAATATTTTAAAAAAAGAGGTAAGTAATATGAAAAGGATGCCAAGACATAAAACAGATAAAGAGGTGGCACAGTTTTGGGAGACCCATAGTTTTGAAGACTATTACAAAGATACAAAAGATGCCGATATAAAGTTTATCAAGAAACCTAAAAAAGCCATAACAATAAGATTTGCTCCAATTGATATTAAATTAATAGAGGCAATTGCAGAGCAAAAGGGACTAAACTATACGACACTTATCAGAATGTGGGTGAAAGAACATCTTGCCAGGGAATCGAAACATGTTGCATAAAGCCAGTTGACGGCGCAGATTGACCCCTTGCAGACATCACACAGGGGAACCCATGGGAAAACTATACTACCTTGCCGAAGCAAAAGAGCTCAGGCAACACGCCCACGCGCTCGAATGCAACGAGCGCGCAATTAACATAATGAGAGACCGGATCGCGAGATTGTGTGCGGGCCGGCAGACCCCGGACACAGTAGAGATAATTCGCGATACAGAATTTGACATCCGCATACTTGAACAGGCGCGCGAGTATCTGTGAAAACAAGATGTTTGCGGAATACTATGAATAGACCATCAGCGGGTAGGTAGCCTTGAAAAGGCTGATGGTTTACTATCAACAAAATATTTTAAGGGGCTTAGAATCGAATCTTGAAAGCCGTTTTGTCCGAACGGAGCGGTTTGCGCATCCAGAGAGCTCGTGTACATGGCCGGGGATGTTCCCACGATCATGTCTGTTGAATGTAGAGGAGATGTTTTCTTTCAAATTCTTAAATACTATGATTATATTGATATGGACGAATAAAGCAGGAGATACTATATGAAAACAAAGGGTGCGATGTCGCAGATCTTTTTAATGGCATTCAAGTCAATACCAAAAAAGGAGCAGGATATTTTCCTTTTAGAGGTTTTAAAGGACAAAAGGCTGCGCGAAGATCTTATAGATATAGCGATTGCTGAAAGCAGGATAAAAGCGAAAGGCAAGCCATTCAGAGATTTTTTAAGACACCAACAAATCTAAGTGAACAAATATTCGGTTGAGATTGTTCCTAAAGCTGAGAAAGAATTTTCCAAGCTCCCCGCAAAAGTAAAGAGCAGAGTCCGCAGCAAAATACTGTTGTTGGAAGATAATCCCAGGCCGTTCGGTTGTAAAAAACTGGTAGAGACAGAATATTACAGGATCAGAATCGGGGATTACAGAGTAGTTTACAGTATCAATGATAGCGGCAAAACAGTGAAAATCTTATCAATAGCTCATAGAAAAGAAGTCTACAGATAACCATTAAAGGGGACGTCGCAGAAAACGGAAAAAATCGTACGCTAAGGAACCGCGACTGCGCATACCCCCTAAACATTCCTATTCCGTCCACGGCACAGGCCTGCCCGCAGGCAACCACACTTTTGTTGCCTTATCCTATACACCCGGGTAAAAATAAGGCCTTAAAATCGATTTATGAAAGCCGTTTTGTCCGGCTGGACCAGATAATAGGGGTAGGGTAGTGGAAAAAGTAGCAAAGGGGTTTTTGAATCCAGGAACTCATGCCCATGGCCGGCGACATCCTAAGAACCCGCGGAGATATTCGGCCACCGGGAACCTCAAGGCCTACCTCAGAAACACCTTCTTCTTATCTGTAATTTTCAGTCCGAGTACCTGAATAATAAAAGCCGTTCACATAGGAAAGCTGACGAATTCCTATTCTATTTCGACCCTCGATAATCAGTCCTATCAATAAATCTGTCATAGATGTCTCTTATTATTGGTCTCGATATTGTTCCGGTAATCCCATGATGAAATAGGCTTTTAACTGAATCATATGGGTATGCACTTTCCAAGGTTATTGGGTGACTTATTTCTCTTGATATTTTCTTCACCCTTTCTACAGCATACTGAAAATCCATATCCTGACTGAATATGATTCCCACATCATAATCCTTTCTCCACGCATATTCTAACAAATCGAGTGCTAAGCATACATCGGTCCCTTTCTCTTTTCCTGCACTGTTAATATGCCCTTTAAAAACAGTAACACCATGGGTTTCAAGATGTCTGAGTTTGTTATTCCAGAATGTGTGCCAATGTTCATCCTGATCTTTTCTTGGAACACCCGTATAAAAAAACAGTTTTACAAGTTCCCTGTTCGGTACCAGTTTTGTCACATATCGTGCAAGTTTTCTGGGATTATAGTTGGGCCAATTATAGGCAGCACCCCATAAATCCAAGGCTAGCCTATATATATTCTGGGCATCGAAAAAAACATATACTCTCTTGGGAGGGGTTGTATTGTTCATATAAAAAACCCATCCGGGGCACAGAGAACATTTTCATGCTCTTTTTGCCTGTGCATGCGAATGGGCGTAAATTTACAATTATCCTTACAGAATTTAACCACCCGTGTCAAGTATTATGCGCTCAATCTCGGGGAACTGAGGAACAAATGCCTTTTTCTCTTAATATAAAACCGTTTATTGTAATGACCAGCTTGTACAGACATATATCACTCTACAATTCGGCAGTATGCTATTCCCCCGGAAACACCTTCTCCTTATCCGTAATCTTCAATCCCAACGCCTGGATGACCTTCCTCTTGGTGTCCACTCGGCAGTCCATACCACTCTCTATGCGAGAAATGGTCAGGACCGACACACCGGCTTTCCGCGCCAATTCTGCCTTGCTCAGAAGCGCCTTATTTCTTATTTGCTTGAGGTTGTTGTGATTGGGCATGGAGTTACCTGTACCTGATACGGTATATATTATTAAACGATACAGGGGTCAATAGGGCAGGGTACCAGAATACAAGGATTGCTCTATTATACAGCTATGCTATGGTAGTGGTAAATTCATAACCTTTCAAAGGAGGAAATATGGCAAAGAAAAAAGCGGCCAAGAAGAAGGCAGTAAAGAAAAAGGTCTCCAAGAAAAAGGCGACAAAATCCAAAAGGAAACCAAACCCGGCATTCATGAAGCCTATGAACATCAGCGAAGAGCTTGCAGTAATAGTGGGCAGCAACCCGATTCCGAGAACAGAGGTTGTTAAGAAACTGTGGGCTTACATCAAGAAGAATGAGTTGCAGGACACCAAGAACAAGCGCAACATCAATGCAGACGATAGCCTTAAAGCTATCGTCTGCATTGATGTTGCGCTTGTTCTTGG
>CAZJPN010000073.1:0-23816 GCA_964547905.1 uncultured Pseudomonadota bacterium
GCGGCCACCCCGATGGGCCCCGCCGTGCCGTCTTTCATTATGGAGAGTTTCTCCTCCCTTCCGGAGCGGACGGCTATGGCATCAAACGTGTCCGAAAGGCCATCGGCGTGCAATCCGCCCGTAAAGAGAAAATGCGCCGCCACCAATAGCCCCGCTGTAACGGAAGCCCCGAAATACCGCACCGAGGGGACTGTAATCGCAAGAAAAAGAACGCCTTCCAGGGCGCCAGCAAGGGGGAAATACCCCGGCGCGCGCCTAAGCTCGTCTTCCGTGCAGTGGTTTCCCACCGGCAGTATCGTGAGAAACCCTATCGCGCTGCGGGCGGACTTCATCAGCCTGTTACCCCGGCCTCCCCGAATGTGGCCATCTCCCTGTAAATCTTCAGCGCGGCCTCTATGACAAGCATGGCTATGGCGGAGCCCGTCCCCTCGCCAAGCCTCATGTCCAGGTCCAGTATGGGGGCCAAGCCCATATGCTCCAGCATGGCCCTCTGCCCTGGCTCCTGAGAGCGGTGGGCCGAGAACATATACTCAGCGCTCTTTGGCTCAAGTGTGTAAGAGATAAGCGCCCCTGCGGTTGAGATGAACCCGTCCACCACAACGGGCACCCGCATGGCGGCCGCGCCCAGGCAGACCCCGGCGATGCCGCCTATCTCCGCCCCGCCCACCTTGGAGAGCACGTCCAGGGCATCATCGGGGTCCGGCCTGTTCACGTCGATTGCCTTCTCGATGGTTTTTATTTTTTCGTCCAGGGCGCTGTCGGTTATCCCCGTCCCCCTGCCCGTCACTGTGGCAACGGGTGTACCCGTTATCACGGCGGCTATTGCCGAAGAAGGCGTGGTGTTGCCTATCCCCATATCGCCCGTGCCGATAAGCCCATAGCCCTTTTTTGCATGATCATGGACGAGGCGGATGCCAAGCTCCACTGAGGCGACGGCTTCTTCCCTGGTCATTGCAGGGCCTTTGCACATGTTCATCGTGCCAGGGACGACCTTTCCGTTTACAAGCCCCGGCACATCTCCGAAGTCGTAATCAACCCCGGCGTCCACCACAACCACATCGGCCCCGGCATGCCTTCCCAGCACATTTATCGCCGCCCCTCCCCGGAGGAAGTTGAAGACCATCTGGGCGGTGACCTCCTTGGGATAGGCCGAGACCCCCTCCTCGCAGACGCCGTGGTCGCCCGCCAGGGTGAATATCACCTTGCGGCCAAGCTCCGGCATGGCGTTTTCTTTTATGGCCGCCAGTCTCTGGGCTATCTCCTCCAGCCTGCCCAGACTTCCGGGGGGCTTGGTGAGGTTATCAAGCCTTCTTTTTGCCAGCTCGAAATATTTTTTGTCCAGCGGACTTATGCCCTTTAAGGTCTCCTGAAGCGTCATTCTACCTCCCTTTTATCTTGAGCGGGATGCCCGCAAATACAATATAAACCTCATCGGCGGCCTCTGCCACCCGCTGGTTAAGTCTCCCCGCTTCGTCCCTGAACCTTCGGGCCAGGGCGTTCTCCGGCACTATGCCCATGCCAACCTCGTTGGAGACCAGATAAATATCCATCTCCGAGTCTTTCAGGGCGCTTATCAGCCCGCACGTCATCTCTTCCATATCCAATCCCTTATGCATCAGGTTGCTCACCCATAAAGTGAGGCAATCGATGAGCACGGTCTTGTACTTACCATCCAGCAGCCTTATGAGACTGGGGACGGCGGTCTCCTCCTCGAAGGTCTCCCACTCCGGGCCGCGCTCTTTCTTATGGGCGGCAACACGGGCGCGGCCCTCCTCGTCCTGGGGCCCCATCGTGGCGATAAAGGCCTTCGGGCCCTGGGCCTTCGATGCGAGCTTCAGGGCGAAAGAGCTTTTGCCGCTCCTTGCGCCGCCTATGATGAAAGATAGAGGCATAAAAAACCTTTCTCTTCTTTCTCTTTGAAAAGAGAAAGAAGCAAAGAGAAATTTTACTTTTTTTCAGTCCCTTCGGTATAAGGGGTGAAGAGGCCCATCAGTATCTCCGAGGCGCAGAACTTGCCGCACATGGTGCAGCCCGACCCCCCGGCGTTTCGCTTTGACTTTATCTCCACGGCCCTCTCCCGGTCTATGCAAAGCTCGAACTGCCTCTTCCAGTCCAGGTCCCTGCGGGCCTTGGACATTGCCTTGTCCCTGGCGCGGTCCTTGAGCTTCACCATATCGCCCACATGGGCGGCCACTCTTGCCGCCATCACCCCCTCCCGCACGTCCTCTGGATAGGGCAGGCCCAGATGCTCGGCCGGGGTCACGTAGCAGATGAAATCCGCCCCGTAAGAGGAGGAGAGCGCCGCGCCGATCGCGGATGTTATATGGTCGTATCCGGGGGCGATATCGGTCGTGATGGGGCCAAGCATGTAAAAAGGCGCCTCTCCGCTCATCCTTTTTTGAAGTATTATGTTGGCCTCTATCTCGTCCAGCGGGATGTGCCCGGGGCCTTCCACCATCGTCTGGCATCCCATGTTCCTGCCTGTCTCGGCCAGCTCGCAGTTTATTATCAGTTCCTGTATCTGCACCCTGTCCGAGGAGTCCCCGATGGCTCCGGCCCGAAAACCGTTCCCCAAAGAGAGCACCACGTCGTACTTCCGGAGGGTCTCCACGACCCGGTCGAACTTCTCATACAGGGGGTTTTCGCGGTTGTTATGGAGCATCCAGGCGGTAAGATATGAGCCGCCCTTCGAGACCAGCCCTCCATAGCGGTAGTTCTGCCTCTTCAGGCGCTCCAGGGTCATCAGGTTGATGCCGCAGTGGATGGCCATGAAGGCCACGCCCTCCGCGCACTGCCTTTCGAGGACGTCCCAGAGAAGCTCTTCGGGCATCTCCACGGCCGTGCCGTATTTTTCCACCGCCATCGCAAAGGCCTCGTATAGGGGCACGGTGCCTAAAGGAAGGTTTGACGCCTGCATAACGGCCCTCCTCACGGCCATTATGTCGCCTCCCACGCTCAGGTCCATAAGGGTGTCGGCCCCTGCGCCCTGGGCGATAAGCGCCTTTTCCACTTCCATATCGATGGAGGCTATGTCGGTTGAGGTGCCGATGCTTGCGTTCACCTTCGTCCTGAGCCCCTTGCCGATGCCGCAGAGTTTGGAGCCGCGGGCGGGGTTGGCCGGTATCACTATCTGCCCGGCGGCGATCCTTTCTTTTACGAGCTGCGGGTCAAGTGATTCCTCGCGCGCGACTGCCTCTGCCTCGGGGGTGGCAGTCCCCTGCCTTGCGGATTCCAGCTGAGTCATTTCGTCCTCCTTTAAATAAAAAATCCCGATGGAGGTTCTCCATCGGGATTGCACCCTGTTTCTTCATCCCTTAAAGACGCCGCAAAACGGAGGCGGCGCCCCCCTTTTCCACGAGGGGATCCGGTCATGGGCAGACAGGTCTTCTGGCTTCCGGCTCATCCTTGGCTCGCGCCTTCCCATGCCTTTTTGATCGAACAGGCGCCAAACGCGCCTTTGGCACAGTGGCCAGTCTGCGGGCCTTGTCCCCGGTTACAGCGGCGGGACCGCTCCCGGTTTTCACGGGATTCCCTTTTTCCCAAATACGGCGGATTCCATCCGCCTTGGGGCCCTTGCGGGCATCTGCTTAAGGATATTTAATAGAAAGGGGCGGGAAAAGTCAAATCCCGCCAGATAGCATTTGACATTTGCATCTATCCGTGCCATTATAAGGTTGAGTTTCAGAAAGTTTTTGTAACAAAAGCGCCGCAAAGACTTTTTGCTCTTTGCGGCATTTTTCCGTTTTCGCGGGTTTCTGAAGCTTTAGAACCCCGAAAAGGAGGGAAAGGCAATGATCAAGGGAACCGTAAAGTGGTTCAACGAAAGCAAAGGCTTCGGATTCATCACCAGCGAAGACGGAACCGATGTATTTTGCACTACTCGTCAATCAAGGGCGACGGCTTCAAGTCTCTGGCTGAAGGCGACAGCGTCAGCTTCGAGACCGAAAAAGGCCCGAAAGGCCCTAAGGCTGTAAACGTAGTAAAAATCTAAGGAGCAACAAACTCCGAAAGAACCCCGGCGGGGCCGCAAGCCCCGCCGTTTTTATTTTGAAAAAACCCATCGACGAACTGCCTATTGAGTAAATCCCTCCTAACCTCCCTTTTTCAAAGGGAGGATTTACCCCTCTTTGGAACGGGGTCCCCGAAAAGTCGCAGACTTTTGGGGGTGCAGGTTGAGGGGCGAGAGGAGAGTTTCGGTCCGATTTTCTATCTCCCTTCCAGCAGAAAGGACAGGAACACAAGCGCTATGAGGACAAGGGCTATCCACAGGGACACCCGCTGAAACCTCCCGTCCGGCCCCGCACCTTTTTTCCTCCTGAGGATCCGGATTGCCAGGAAGACGCAGTAAATCCCCACGGCAAGAAGAACGGCACCGAAGCTCCAGCCGGTCTTCACCATCACGCCCCGGCCGGCCTCTTCTTTATGGCTTCCTTCGAGAGCTTGTCCGCGCGCCTGTTCTCTTCGCGGGGAACGTGTGTGACGGACCACTTTTTAAAGGAGTGCAGGAGGCGCATCGCCTTCTGATAAAGCGGCCTCATGTTCTCGTGGTTCACCCGGTAAATGCCGTTTATCTGGCGGGCCACAAGCTCCGAATCGATGTACGCCGCCACCTCTTCGGCCCCCATCCGGCGGGCCTCCTCAAGGGCCTCTATCAGCGCGGTGTATTCGGCGACGTTGTTTGTGGTTATGCCTATGTAGCGGGAGAATTCGCGGGTCTGGTCCTGGAATTCAACAACTCCGCCCACCCCGGCCGCGCCGGGATTGCCGCTTGAGGCGCCGTCAGAGTGGGTGACGGCCCTTTTCATTCAGTCTTTTGCGCGGGCTCTTCCAGCTTCTCGGGGGCGGGCTCTTCCTTGTAGTAGAGGATGCGGTCGCACTGCGGGCACTGGGATATCTCCTCGCCCTTTTTTATCTCCACAAAGAGCTGGGGCATGATGTTCATGTTGCACCCGGTGCACCTCTCGCCTTTGGCGGCGACCACGGCAAGCCCGTGGTGCTTGCGCATGACCTTCATGTAAAGCTCATAGACGTCCTGGTCAACCGATGCCGCAAACGCCGTCCTCTTCTGTTTTATGGCCGCGATCTCTTTTTTGGCCTCTTCAACCTGGGCGTCGATCTCCTTCTTCATCACGCCCACCTTCGCCTCTTCGGCCTTGACGTTCTTTTCCTCTTCCTTGATGAACCGCTCGGAGGCCTCGATCTCTTCCATGATGGAGAGTATCTCGTCCTCTATTTTGTAGCGCTCCTTCTCGGAGGCCTCGATCTCCTTGAGGTGGGCCTGGTACTCTTTATTGGTTTTAATCTCCCCGGTGCGGGCCTTGGCCTTCGTGATCCTCTGGTTCAGGTCCTCTACTTCGGTCTCTTTTGCCCTTCTCTTCTTCAGAAGTGCGTCGTGCTCTTTCTTTTTGGCCTCGAGGCTGGCCTTGGCCTCATCGAGGGGTTTTTGTTTTGCCGAAAGCCGCCTGGGCATTTCTTCCACCAGCGAGGCTTTTTCGAGAATGGATGTGTCAAGGTCCTGAAGGGAAACGAGCAGTTCCAACTGGGCATTCAATACGCCTAAACCTCCATGAGAATGATGGTGGGCCCACCAGGACTCGAACCTGGGACCAACCGGTTATGAGCCGGTAGCTCTACCAACTGAGCTATGGGCCCTCATTCACTTATGAAGGTTTTTAAATTTTTACTGCGACTCGGATGTCTTAGCTTCCTCAGTGCCTTTGCCTCTATCTGTCTAATTCTTTCTCTGGTAACTTCAAAATCCTTACCGACTTCTTCAAGTGTATGGTCGGATTTTTCGCCTATACCGAATCGCAATCTCAACACCTTTTCCTCCCTTGGTGTAAGGGTACTCAATGCATTTCTTGTAAAATGCTGTAAATTCTCGTTTGTAATAACATCATGAGGTCCTGCGAAAGACTTATCCTCTATAAAATCTATCAGATGGCTATCTTCCTCTTCTCCAATAGGAGTTTCGAGTGAAATAGGCTCTTTTGCAATCTTCAACACCTTTCTTACTTTGTCAACAGGAAGTTCCATTTTTTCCGCGATCTCTTCCGGCAGAGGTTCTCTACCGATCTCCTGTACAAGATATCGGGAAGTTCTTATTAACTTATTTATTGTTTCTATCATGTGCACGGGAATTCTGATGGTTCTTGCCTGATCTGCAATTGCCCTTGTTATAGCCTGCCTGACCCACCACGTAGCATATGTGCTGAATTTATATCCGCGCTGATACTCAAACTTGTCCACCGCTTTCATCAAACCTATGTTGCCCTCTTGAATCAGATCCGCAAGATTTAATCCTCTGTTGGTGTATTTCTTTGCTATGCTGACAACGAGTCTCAAGTTTGCAAGTATGAGTTTTTCCTTTGCTCTTTTTGTTTCTTCTTCTCCGAGTAGCACCTCATTCAAAGTCCTTCTGAGCACAGAACTATCTGTCTCAGCTTCTGTCTCCACTAATTTTATCTGGTTGATCGCGTTCTTTACCCTGCGCACAATGACTTTGAATGTATCATAATCTATTTTATATTTTTTGGCTATCCTCTTTGCTTCTCCCACGGATCTGTTGATTGCAGGCAAATGAGCCTTGAATATATCGAGCTGGATGTTGCTCTCACGGGCACAATTCCTCAGTTCCGCCTCTGCGGAATCGAGCCTGTCTACAAGAGCTCTGAGTTTTTCGGTTATCTGCATTATAAATTTTTCGTTTGGAGAAAGTCCTATAAGAAGATTGGCAACCTTTTCATTGAGTTTTGCCATCTGTTCCTTTGCATGTTTAGAATTTTTATTCTTTCTCAGGATCGACCTGTATATCTTCCTTTCGTCTTCCATGCTTATCATTTTTTTTGTAATAGATAATGTTTTTTGAATAGTCTCTTCTTCTTCTTCAGGGGTGTAATCTTCCTCCATCTCTCTTATTATATCTTTTATTTTTATGGCATTATTGATAAGTTTTTCTTCGGTATCCTTTATCTCTTTCATAGTTACAGGAGACGAGAGCAAAGCATTAAATACCTTGTTTCTGCCTTCTTCTATAGCTTTAGCTATTCCAACTTCCCATTCACGGGTTAAAAGAGGCATACTGCCCATTTCTCTTAGATATAGTTTTATCGGGTCGTTCAGCTTTTCATACGTCTTGGTTTCTTCTTCTTCTTCCTCTTGGACCTGAAAGTTTTGCACTTTGATACTTTTGCTTGAGTCTACTACCTCTATATCAAGCTCTCCGAACATGTTCATGACTTCATCGATCTGATCGGGCGATATAATCTCGGCGGGAAGGAGGTTATTGACCTCTTCAAATGTTAAAAAACCTTTACCTTTACCAAGGGTAATCAGCTTTTCAACACTGTCATTTAACTTCGGATCCGCTATTTTGGCAGTTTTCTTCTCACCTCCTGCCTTCCGTTTAGCTTGTATAGATTTTTTATTCTTTTGTTGTGCCATATTCATTGTTTATGAAAAACTGCGATCTCCTTCTTTCTCTTTAATAAAGTATGCGCCGTCTCCTTATTACCCGAATCTTTTGTTTTAGCAATCTCTCTTGATAGCCTTTTTTGCTCAGTAACGTAGTACGATTTTTTTATCTTGTTAACAGCATATTCGTACAAAACATTAACGTCTTCACCGCTCAGATCTTTCAACATGGCTGCAGAGATGATAGCCTTTTGTTTTTCATCATTTACCTGCTGAAATATAAAACCTTTTATATCCTTTATCCCGCTATCGTATAAATCCTTAATACGTTTGAAAACTGCAGCAATATCTTTGTTGGTAAAAAAATCAACTATGCTATCATCTAACAGAATATGCACTTTTTCTGGATGGTCAATAATTATCGTCAAAAGTGTTAATTCTACCCTGTCTATGTCCTTGTTAGCCGCAGGAGCAGAAACAGGGCTTTGACCGTATGATTTTCTTTCCACTGCATGAAAAGAATCTTTTATGGATGACTCGGAAACGCCGGACAATTCAGCAAGCTTCTTTATGTATAATTCCTGTTTGATGGGAGAACCCCGTATTTTCTTCAGCAATACTATTATAGTATTTATTGCTTTAAGCCTGCCTGTAATATTGTTCTGAGAATCCTTTAATGCCTTTTTGACATAGTATTCGAACAGTGACCCGGCATTACTTATAAGCTTATTCATTGCATCGCTGCCGTATTTAATAACAAAGGTATCCGGATCATAGCCATGGGGTAGTACGGCAAATTTTCCCTCTATATCGGAATCTATCATAACTTCAAGTGTTCTTATGGCTGCCTTTTCTCCGGCTTCATCTCCGTCAAACAAAAAAACCACATCACGTGCAAATCTTGATACAGTATTTATATGATATAAGCTGACAGCAGTGCCGGTTGTAGCAACCGTGTTTTTAAAACCATACTGATGCATAATCAAGACATCCATATACCCTTCTACAAATATGGCATAGCCTGTTTTGTTTATGTTGGATTTTGCTACATCAATTCCATAAAGCGACATACCCTTTTTGTATATGTCCGAATCCGGAGAATTGAGGTATTTCGGTTCCTCACCTTCGAACTGCCTCCCGCCGTAAGCAATGATCCTCCCTCTATAATCCTTGATTGGAAACATGATCCTGCCTCTAAACCTGTCAAAATAATCATTGCCTGTTTGTTTTTTCACGATTATGCCGATATCAAAGGCTGTATTGAGTGGTACATTGTGTGCCCTTAGAAATGATACGGCAGTATCCCATGTATGAGGGGCATAACCTATCACATAATCGTTTATTGTCTTAGTACTGAGCCCCCTCTCCACCGTCAGGTATTTAAAAGCCTTCTTACCGGATAGGTCGGAAAACAGAAGATTATGATAGTAATTGGCAAGCAGTTCGTTAATTGAATAATAATTGTTTCTGTTTTTATCAGAATTTTTTTCATCGTTAAGTTGAACCCCGGCTATGTTTGCGAGGTACCTTACGGTATCATTGAATTCTTCGTTTCTGATCCGTGTGAGGAAGCTTATAACATCTCCCCCTGCGCCGCATCCAAAGCAATGAAAAACACCTTTCTTCTCATTAACTGTAAAAGAAGGTGTTTTTTCATTGTGAAAAGGGCACAGTCCTACAAAATTATCACCGCTTTTCTTTAAGTTTACATAGCCGGATATTATATCAACTATGTTTACCCGTTCTTTTATTTCTTTAATTTGATTTTCCCGGGTGTATTCCATTATCGTATCCTGTCACTACGGAATTTACAGATAGGATAATTTTTTTAATTTTTTGTAAACGCGTTTTTTTGCTGCGATCTCTTTTCTTTTTCTCTCAACACTGGGTTTTTCATAGTATTCCCGTTTCCTGAGCTCGGTTTGAATACCGGCCCGTTCAACAAGTTTTTTGAATCTCCTCAAAGCCTGCTCGAAGTTTTCTCCATCTCTAACTATTACGCTTGTCATTGATATTCTTCCCTCCCTTCTTTTGTGGAATTAAATTTTAAGTATATACTTAATAAATAGTTAGTCAATAGTTACTATCACTTTTGTTTGAAGCGGATAATTACACACCGGTCATTCCTGCGGAAGCAGGAATCCAGTATTTTTCTATCGATTTTCGCTGGAGTTTTATCCCGTATCTCAAACTCTTTCCTGCTTTGCCAATTCCACGAACCCCTAAATGCACTTTTCGGGCCTTATGAGTTTCATCATGATAACCCATCCCAATAGCAACAATAGGTAAGGGAACAGGTCACCTGCATTAAACCTTCCGTTAGACTGTGTGCACATACAACCTTGAGAAGAATTAGCAGTGGTGAGGCTCTTAGAACTATTGGTTGACGGATATATGGATGCGTTACCATACGGATCAGCAGAGATAACCTGATATGAGTAATTTGTATTCGAGTTTAAGCCGTTCAGATCCACGATATGCGACTCTGCCATGGTTGTTGTGCCGATAGAGATTGTTGTTCCTGTAGGATCGGAATATATCCAGTATTTGACATAGCTTGTGCCGAGTCTGTCCGTTGTCCATGCAATCTCCGCATTTGATGTACCTATCTTTGTTATACTTACATTGGAAATCACAGGACCTGTTGTCGGTGTTGGTGTTTGTGACTCGGTCTTGACAAGGTTTAAGGCATTCAGCATGCCGTATCCCCAATTGTTGTTTGGAACAGCACCCGTGTAGGTGTTCGTTGTTGCACTCGATCCGAGGTCTGACATTGTCTCTGTTATGCTCAGCCCATTGTTCTCGTCAAACAGCAGAGCAACAGCGCCTGTTACATGCGGGCAGGCCATGCTCGTGCCGAGGTCTGCAAGATGTTTGCCGTCAGGGGTAATTTGATCCGTAAAGAAAGAAGCCGCAGCTTGCGCGGATAAAGCAGATACTATAACCTCACCGGGTGCAGTTATATTTGGTTTTTGACCTGTTGCAGATGGATTTGGGGTTGGTCCGTTGCTGGAGAAAAACGACAGGCTGCCTATAGGCGGATTGTAGCAGTTAACTCCATCGAGTGTAAAACATGCAGGGTTCGGCGATGCCTCCGTAGGCCATTCATTTCTCGTGACGAATGATCCCACTGCAACGGCATATTTTGCAGTAGCAGGAAAGGATACGGTATCCGATGTATCTCCATAAGAAAGCGTAAACGGCCCGCCTGTACCTCCTGCGGGCGGGAAAGATGTATAGGTATCAAACAGGGCATTTTCAGAATCAAACCAGGCATTCAATGGCTGAGCAAATGAACTGTTGTTCTGAATAAACAGGGCGTATCTATAAGCAGACATAGAATTGGTAAGGCTTATACTTGAATTCCCATTGTCTGTAATTTGCAGGAGAACCTCATTTTGTCCCTGTGAAGGCGTCGAAGTCGAGTAGGTGGCACCGGCTATTACTGCGGAACCGTAATTATTAGAATTATAAGATAGTCCAGCAGAAAGTGCATATGCATTCGTCGCTGTAGGGGTCGTGAACGAGGTTGATGTAAGAATATTACCGGTTGACGGGTCAATGACCCCAAGAGCGAACGACAGGTTTGAGTTCGTCGTAGTCGTTGTATAATACCAGAACTGGATCTCGGCGGTATTAACACTGCCGGTGGTTGCTGCCACCACGGAGAAATATGACGCATAAGAAGTGCTGGTAATAGCTGTAAACCCGAGGTGTATGGGGTTTGCGCCGTCATTGCCAGCGGCAACAACAACTGCTCTGCCGCTTGCCCCGTTTACAAGTCCATCTATGGCTTGCTCTGTGTTCGAAGAATTATCATGGGCGTAATACTGGGCACCGAGGCTCATGTTGATAACTGCAGGCACATGATATTGCGATGCAAGGGAAAAGATATAATTGATCCCATCAAGGATACCGGTTTCCAACATGTTCGTTTTTACTATAACGAGCATTGCATCAGGCGCCATGCCCGTATACTTCGCATCACTGCTGTCTGCTATGCCTGCAACATGCGTCCCATGACCTTCTGTATCAACCTCGGCACATTCACCTTTATTGATTTGATAGCCTGTACATTCGTTTCCGTAATAATACCCCGTCGGAGGTGTGCCCGATGCTGTTTGATCCCATAAATCAATAACCTTTGTGCTTCCATCCGAATAAAGCATATCTGGCTGTCTTAAATCAAGCCCCGTATCTATAATACCAATAATAACATTCTTTCCTGTGTATGGTCTTGATAAGCCAGTGCCTTTATGTACGATATTGCCCTGCACGGCAGGCACACTTATGTCCAGAAGCGGATGCAGCTTCCTCGAGAGTTCCATGTTTATGATGCCATGTTTTTCTGCCAACGCAGGTACAACAGACAGAGGGACTGTTGCAGTGAGTATGCCGTTTATTGAGGTGCCGACAGAACCGTTGTTGTTGATAATAAACTGCTTCATTTTATCCGGTGATGTTGTTTTCAATAAAATATCAACCATGATGTCTCCTGATGGAGCTTTACTTATAACGCTGTTTGACAGCATTGGTTCTAACAATGAATGGTAAGGGGATACGCTGTTTACGGCATTGTATACCTGCACCAGCAATGGGTCTACCTTTAAATTCGCATGGGCAGGAAGTGCGGTCAGCAGGATGAATATGATGACCGCCATTGTGTGCTGGATGTGCTTCATAAGGGAGTGTTCCTTTTTGTCATTCCGCACTTGATGCAGAATCCATGTTTTCGTGAAAGTAGTACCGCAGCGTCGAGATTCCCGCTGGAGCCTATCCCGCTCGCAGCGGGACGGGAATGACAACCTCTTGTACAGATAATGAAAGACAATCTCATCATTCAAACCGCGGCATCATGAGATTTCCTGTAATGGGAACATTGAAATAGCCGGAGGTATCTCTATTGAGATTAAAAAACGGTATTGCCTTTTTTATCTGCTGTTCTAAAGCGGGGGAAGGATTGAACCGCAGCTTTAGATTTAATACACTGTTGGTAACCGGGTTGAGTAGTGTAATGCTGCCGTCAAGTTTGGAATTTATGTCGCTGCCGGTCTGGGATGCATCCTGGAATAAAACCTTCCCACCCTTTATAAATATCGGCAGGTTAATATCGCCAAGGTTTGTGTTTGGTAACGTGAAGATGCTGAATATCTTCGAAGGTTTAATAATTACCTGTTTCATGTTTATGAAAATGCTTCCTTTGTCCGTGGTAATATCATTCAAACCACCATTTATATTTACTTTTGCGTCGAGTATACCGTCCATATTCAAACCGAGATTGCTTTTTATCAAAGAATACCTGTCAAGGTATATATCCTTGATCACGCATTTAAAATTAAAATCTTTCCTATTACCGCCAACATCTATCCATGCCTGACCGTTGTAAAGCCTTGCATATATCCTTACCGATGTCCAGCCTCTGAATAGAGACAGTATGCCCGGCATTATTTCTATGGTACGTGCCTCAAGTAGCGGGCTTTCATGAGAATCAACCTCCTTGGTAATAACCACGTCGGATAAATTCAAACCCAAAGGGAAGGCTCCGCTTGCTTTCCTTACGCTTACATTCGTGGATGTTTTATTTTTTAACTCGCTGCTCAATCTTGTTACGAGTTCATTGTAAGGGAAAAGAAACCATAAAAAGATAAAATAAAATATAACAAAGATTACTAAATACGCTCCAGCCTTTGCCAACGCCCATTTCTGTTCTATAAGAGAATCTTTAACCGAAACAAGGGAGTTTTTTATTTTTTTTAACAGTTTATTCATTTGCTGAACCCGGCATTACAACCTGCAAACCGACATCGAGCATCGATGGATTGCTGTAAGATGTCCTCACGTTCAATCTTTTGATCTTCAACTGATACTGTCCGCCTATCTCTATTTTAAACAAAAGATTCGTCAATTGATAAAGGTTGATATTTTTAAGACGAACGTCAACATACGAAGTACCGTTATCGGATGATGACCTTGGCTGTATCGAATCATAGGACACGCCGGCGGCATTTGCCACACTTTGCAGGTATGTCATTATGGAAAAATCCTTTGGTACACTTTCGTTGCCACGGAGTGATGCTTCATATTTCTTATGCTCTGCATACAGCTTTTGCATATCGATCAATGCGGACCTATCAGTCTGTACCTCTTTTTTTAGTCTCTTGCTGTTACTATAGAGCGGTGAGATTACACCAAGATCCAGTATGACAACGGCCGTAAGAGACAGTGCGCTGATCAGCAGCCATTTCTCTCTCCGGCTGAGGCTTGCAAACGCTCTCTTCATCTCTAAGAATACGTCGAATTTATTTAAAAAATTACTCATTATTTTAATGTTATACTTAATTGAAACTTAAAACTCTTTTGATCTGCCGATCTGTTTGTGTCTATGACCTTTACATCTTTTATACTGCTGAGGTTTCTGAGGCCGGCCACTATTTTATCAATGGCGTCTATCGTAGGTGTTTTTCCTATAAGCGTTATCTGTTCCGGATCTATTGAGAGTTCTGTTACATCTACCGTTATGTCCTTTGGTATTGACGTACTCAATTCTCTTAAGACCTCTGTTACGGGTATAGAACTGGATAGATTTTCGGCTTTTTTCTTTTCCTTTGAAACCAGATACTGCATCGTACCGAGCGGATCGCCAAGAGACGGCTCATTTGGGAAGGCACTTTTGAATAACTCGTGCATTCTTTTTTCAAGGATATCTCTCTTATGGTTTAAGCTCATGTAACCGTAAGAAATATTTACTATAAACATGACGATAAGCAGACCAGCTATACTCAGCGTGGCTATTAATCTTCCCTTTATCTGCTCTATTGCACGTTGAAATCTGAAGGAGCCCCTTCTCAAGTTTACGGTATTGCGAGGTCTTTTCATGATGCTTCTCGTTGTTAAGGCTAATGCAAGTGTATAGTGCGGCTCTAAAGATGTATTTCCGTTTATTACTACCTTGGCAATATCGTTTACAGGTAAGGAGAAAGTCTGTAATTCGAGTTGTTTTTCAAATAAACTCCCCGCTTCACAAAACCTTCCTGCAAAAACCGCCGTCTCTATTTTCGTATTGTATTTTTTTTCGGCAGCATCTATGGAAAATTTTATCTGGTTTATGAAGATTTTTGTAATTTCTTCATTGAGTACATTTTTACCTGTTGTCAAACCCATCATCGGTGCAGTTATTCTTATATCTCTTGCCATGAACATGCCGTTTTTATCAATAAAAGAAAGCGAGGTATGCGCGTGTCCTACGTCTATAATAATAAACGGATTATCAAGCTTTAAATAAGTTGAAAGGTTTGAATAAGCGCAATGAGAGACATCGATTATATTCGGATCCAGACCGAAAAGCAGGAATGCGTCAAGCCACAGCTTCATGGTATCGCTGTTCATGGAAAAGGTGATCACCGACGAATGTCCATCTTCTTTTCGTATGGTGTTGTAATCCATTGTAGTCTCTTCAAGGCTGAATGTACTTACCTCTTCCAGTTCCGGACCTATTGCCTTGGATATAAATTTATCGTTTATGAATGGAACCGAAATTGTATGTATGGATATTAAGTCGGATGGAATGCTTACAATCACATCCGAAGATGCCAACCCTTCAACAGCAAAGAAATCTCGCAAAGCATTCGTATTTGAATCGGAAAATACACCTGTTCCCTCGGGAAAAACAAATTCTTTTGACAGATTTAGCTCCGAGCCTCTTATGGTTGTTTTGATACCAACCATTTTTATCGAATATCTGCCAATGTCGACCCCGAATATGTTGCCCATAAAATTATTACTCCGCGCCCTCTCTGAACCGCCCTATCTCTCTATACCTTTTATATCTGTTTTTAACAAGCTCATCCGGCGGTATGGATTTCAGTTCTGCAATAGCATTAATAAGGGTATCTTTTATTGTTTGCGCCATTGATTTAGAGTCATTATGTGCACCGCCTGTCGGTTCTTTTAATATACCGTCAACAATACCTGCCTTATTCAATTCATAAGATGTTAATTTTAAAGCCTCTGCTGCAAGCGGTGCCTTGGATTGATCCTTCCAAAGTATTGATGCACATCCCTCCGGCGATATAACGGAATACACGGCATATTCAAGCATGAACATTTTATCTACAAGCCCTATTGCAAGTGCCCCACCGCTACTGCCTTCGCCTATTATACAACCGATCACCGGAACCAGTATGCCTGCTAATTTTAATATGGAGGCGGATATTGCCTCTGCCTGACCGCGTTCCTCGGCACCGATGCCTGGGTATGCCCCCGGTGTATCTATAAAGGTAATAATAGGTAACCCAAATTTTTGTGCTATATCCATTGCACGCATGGCTTTTCTGTAGCCCTCGGGATGTGGCATACCGAAGTTTCTTAATGCCCTATCCTTTGCACCTCTACCTTTCTGTTCGCCTATAAACACGACACTGTGCTTATCAAGCAAACCTATTCCCGCGACAAGGGCGGGATCATCTTTGAATCTCCTGTCTCCATGTATCTCTATAAACTCATTGAAAATAAGATAAATATAATCATAAGTATAGGGCCTTTCCGGATGTCTGGAAAGCTGTATAAGCTTCCATGCAGTCAGATTAGAGAACGTTTCTTCCCGAAGTTTTTTAACCTTTTTTTCAAGCCTGGATATCTCATCGGAAAGATCGATTCCCTCTGAAGACGACAATTGCCTGAATTCTTCGATCTTCTTTTCTAATTCGCAAATAGGTTTTTCAAAATCAAGTGGTTGATGAATCATATTCGATATAAGATAACATCCAGTTTCAACGGCGTCAATAATATGTATAAGCTGCATAAACTTGCCAGACACGAAGGGGGCTGTGCTATGTCTGCTGACAGGCAAACCTCATAACCAACTGAAAACGAATAAATGATTGATAAATATTTTATTGGTTGGTAGTATTAAAAAAAGATTTGAAAGGAGATGTTGTGAATGATCAAGAATTGTTAAAACCCCTTATAGAACCTAATACGACAAAGCTTGTACTTGTGGTATTGGATGGTGTCGGAGGTTTGCCTGTCAATGGAGCAAGCGAGCTTGAAAAGGCGAGTGCGCCAAATCTATCTCTTCTTGCCCACAGTTCTGCATGCGGTTTGCAGGTTCCTGTTGCATACGGCATAACACCGGGTAGCGGCCCGGGACATCTCGGCATATTCGGCTATAATCCCCTCCAGTATGAGATAGGCAGGGGAGTGCTTGAGGCACTCGGACTCGGTATACATCTGACGGAAAACGATATAGCGATACGGTGTAACTACGCAACAGCGGTACAAGAAGGCAAAAAGATTATCATAAAGGACAGGAGGGCCGGCAGGATTCCGACCGATCATAGTAAAAAGATCACGGAGATGCTGCAAGAGCAGATAAAACAAATCGATGACGCACAGATCATACTGCTTCCCGGTATGGAGCATAGATTTGCCCTTGTTTTAAGGTTTCCACACGTTATGGAGAAGGGTGCGGATGCTATAGAGGACACAGATCCGCAAAAAGAAGGACTCGAACCTGTAATGCCTTCGCCGACAAATGCATCTGCAAAGCATGTTTTGGAAATCGCACTCAAGTTTGTAGAGAAGGCCGCTCAAATACTGAAGGATCAAGAAAAGGCAAACTATATTCTTTTAAGAGGTTTTTCATCCGTACCAAAGGTGCCGAAGTTCAACAATGTATATGGGGTAAAAGCGCTCGCAATAGCAACCTATCCTATGTACCTTGGTGTTTCAAAGTTGCTCGGTATGGATACAGTCAAACCGGACGGCGGTATTGAACAGGAGGTTAAAGCATTAAGAGACAATTACGACAAGTATGATTTCTTCTATTTTCATGTGAAAAAAACCGATTCAAACGGTGAGGACGGCAATTTTGAAGGCAAATGCAAGGTAATAGAAGAGTTTGATAAAAACCTTCCAGACATCCTTTCTCTCAACCCTGATGTCCTTGTAATAACAGGGGATCATTCCACACCCGCCCTTATCAAGGGACATAGCTGGCACCCTGTCCCCGTGCTGCTCAAGAGTAAGTATGTATTTGGCAAGACATCCGTTTCATTTACAGAGAGGGAATGTCTCAAAGGGGAGCTTGGAATAATGCATTCAACGGACATTATGCCGTTGATGCTTGCAAACGGTATGCGGCTCAGGAAGTTCGGAGCATAAATATAACAATACCGTGATGCTCTGCCAAGTCGTCATTGCGGATTGCGGGTGGAGCGTAGCTACTGAAACAACCTCCTGATATAATAGCAATGGATTGCTTCACGTTGTTCGCAATGGCAGGACTACTATATCCCTTTTCCATTTTCGGGCTAAATATCTATTAGAGGGAGATATCTCTTACGATCTCTACGAGTGTTCTGATGAAACGGCAGGTCAAGCCCCATATAATGCGGTTGTTGTAGTTGTATCCTTCCACGGTCAATTCGTTCCCCCGGATAATCACATTCTGCGGCGTATAGTTTGACTCATCAAGAAAAAATTCAAACGACACGGTAAACACCTCTTTTACCTCTGATGCCTGAAGTTTGAAAACCGGCTTTGTTTTTAAAAGTGCGGCATAGGGCGTAACAATGTATTTACTTATAGGTACTGAATCGTCATGGAACCTGCCGATTACTTCAATGAATTTTTTATCGATACCTATCTCTTCTTTTGTTTCGCGAAGTGCTGCCTGAACCGTGGTTTCCTTATCTTCAACATTGCCGCCGGGAAACGAAATCTGATCGGAGTGGTAACCGATACCCTGTGCTTTTCTGGTCAGTATAAGCTCTGTATCCCCGTGAGCATTCGAAAATAGAGCAATAACTGCAGCCCTTTTCATTTTTTCAGAAAAAAGCTCCCTTGGCTTCAGATATTTAAGTTTTTCTCTTAATATAGCTGTATAATCAATCACATTCTTTCTACTATCATGGCAACGGCCTCGCCGCCGCCTATGCAGAGCGTAACAAGTCCTGTTGGTTTATTCATATCCTGCATTGCATGAAGCAGCGTAACAAGCAACCTTGTTCCTGATGCACCTATGGGATGCCCCATTGAAACTGCTCCTCCCCGTACATTTACCTTTGCATGGTCAAGACCGAGTTGATCCATTGCAACCATGGTAACAACGGCAAATGCCTCATTGATCTCGTACAGATCTATACCATCCTTTTTCATGCCTGCCTTCTTGAGAACATTTTTAATTGCATCGACCGGGGCTATGGTAAACCATTCCGGGGCTTTAGCAGCCTGTGCTGATGCTACGATCCGTGCGACTGGCTTTAACCCTAATTCCTTCGCATAGTCTTCATCGACAACGACAACGGCACCTGCGCCATCGTTTATCGTGGAAGCATTCGCCGCTGTTACAGTTCCGCCTTTTATAAACGCGGGCTTCAATGAAGGTATCTTTGCAAAGTCTACCCTTGCCGGCTCTTCATCCTGCTCAACAATCGTAGGCCCCTTTTTCTCCTGCACTTCCACTTTTACAATCTCACGTTTGAATAGGCCCTGACCGATTGCATTTTGTGAGCGTTTATAGCTTTCTACAGCAAACGCATCCTGCGCTTCCCGGGTATAATGATATTCCTTTGCACATAATTCAGCGGCATTGCCCATGTGGAAATTATTGTACGGATCCCATAATCCGTCCCATATCATAGAATCTATAATGCTGCCGTTTCCCATCCTGTAGCCTTGCCTTGCCTTTTCAAGAAAGTACGGAGCACTGCTCATATTTTCCATACCGCCCGCAATGATTATCTTTGCATCACCGGCACGTATGATTTGATCCGCAAGCATAACGGATTTAACGCCGGACCCGCACACCTTGTTTATTGTTAATGCTCCTACGTGATCCGGTATGCCGGCATAACGCATGGCCTGCCGTGCAGGCGCCTGACCTTCGCCGCCGGTCAGCACATTTCCCATGATTACCTCATCTATCTTTGAAGCATCAATACCAGCCCTCTGAACAGCCTCTTTTATGGCTATACTGCCGAGCCTGGGTGCAGCAACGCTGGATAACGTCCCTAAGAAGCTGCCCACAGGCGTTCTGACCGCACTTACAATTACACTTCTTTTCATTATTTAACTCTCCTTAGTCCCATTTAATGAATTTATCACCCTCCCTTTCGTCCATCCCGTCAAGGGAGGGAAAGAAAAGGGAATTGTCGGACAGCCTCGGCAAGAGAGTTGCTTTGCTTCTATACTTCCGACACATATTTTTTTATCTTATTTACAAATTTATCCATGTGCTCTTGCGTATGCATTTCCGTGGCATTGACCAGCAAGCACTCTTGCATATCCTTATAGTACGGCTCAAGCAACACACCGGGTATGTACCCGCCCTTTAACAGGGCATTATAACTATTGTTAAGATTTTTAATCCTGACAACAAATTCATTAAAAAATGGACTATTGAATGGAAAGCTTATACCGTTTAATCCCTCAAGCTTGTTGTGCAGATAAACGGTATTCTCATGATTAACACGCGCTGTATGCATAAGTCCATTTTTGCCGACAAGGCCCAGGTATATTGCCACTGCTATTGCAAGCAGGCCCTCATTGCTGCATATATTAGACGTGGCCTTTTCCCTGCGGATATGCTGCTCCCTGGTAGAAAGTGTGAGTGTGTATGCCCTGCTGCCTTCCTTATCCACAGTTTCACCTACCAGCCTGCCGGGAAGCTGCCGTACAAATTCTTTCCTTGAAGCAATAACACCGATGTAAGGACCTCCAAAAGAAAGCGGCACACCAAACGACTGGCACTCCATTGCAGTTATAGCCGCACCAAGCCGACCTGGAGGCATCAGCAAACCGGTAGACATTGCTTCCGTTATAACCGCTATGGACAGGGCCTTTTTGTCTGCGGCTATCCTGAAAAGGCTGTCAATGGGTTCTATGACACCGAAAAAATTTGGATAACCGACAACAAGGCATGCGGTCTTTTCGTCCATTACAGTATTGAGTGCGGATGCCGATGTAATCCCTGTTCCGGGATCATACGGTATATACTCGATATCCACATCCATACCCTGTGTATAGGTATTGATCACCTCTTGGTAATGCGGGTGCAGCGCCTTTGAAACCAGTATGCGTCGTTCCCCGGTTATACGCATTGCCATCAGCACGGATTCCGCACACGCAGACGCACCGTCGTACATGGATGCATTTGCCAGATCCATACCGGTGAGCATCGCGATATAGCTCTGGAACTCAAAGACGGATTGCAGGGTGCCCTGGGCTATCTCTGCCTGATACGGTGTATAGCTCGTAACAAACTCGGAACGGCTGAGTATATAGTTCAGTGCCGATGGAATAAAGTGACCATAAGCACCGCCGCCAGCAAAGTTTATGCTCTGTACTGCCTTACTGTTCTTTTCCGCTAATTCACGAATTTCTTCAATCACCTCATGCTCTGAACGCTGCAATAAGAAATGATGGGAACTTTTTAATGCAGCTTCTGCATCTTTTCTGATAGATTGAGGGATCCCCGAAAACAGTTCTTCAATGCTTTTTACGCCAACAGCATCAAGCATCTGCTGCTCTTCATGTTCTGTTATAGATATAAATGGTGATTTCATCGTTAAAAACCGTTCCAATCGTTCAAACCGATTAACCGGTTCAAACGGTTAGCCCGCCTCCTTGCAGTATTTTTCATAAGCGTCCGCATCCATCAAACCGGCTATCTCATTCTGAACAGCGTCTGTCGTGAGTTTGATCATCCATGCCTTTCCGTACGGGTCCTTGTTGACAAATTCAGGGTGGTCGATAATGTCCTTATTAACATCCGTTATCTTGCCACTGAACGGCGAGAACAGGTCTGAAACGGATTTTACCGATTCTACGGTCCCAAACTTTTCGCCCTGCTTTAACCTTGTTCCTCCGTTCTCAATCTCTACGAATACCACATCACCAAGTTTATCCTGGGCATAATCCGTTATACCGACGGAAACTGTAGTGCCTTCAACACGTGCCCATTCGTGATCCTTTGTGTATTTTAAATCCTTTGGTACCTGCATGTTTACCTCCATCTATTTTTTTATAAACGGCAGCTGAACCACGGCCCCTGTATGAAGGATGCTCCTGATGTCTATGCCGACTTCATTCATCTCGACATCATTATCAACATACGCCATTGCAATGCCGCGGGACAGCGAGGGTGAATATGTGCCTGTTGTTACCTCACCGATAATTCTCTCCTTCCATTGTACAGGGTTCTGGTGCCTTGGTATGGACTTTCCGTTCATGATAATACCTACAAGCCTTTTGTTTACACCATTTTCTGCAACGGATTTCAGCGCCTCACTGCCGATAAAGGGACCCTTATCAATCTTGATCACCCATCCGAGGTTTGCTGCAAACGGTGCCGTTGTGTCATTCAGTTCCATACCATAGAGCGGATAACCCATCTCTGCGCGCAGGGTATCCCTTGCACCGAGCCCTATCGGTTTTATGCCGTAGGAACTGCCGCTTTCCATTATTGCATTCCATAGATCCACAACAACGGGATTATCCACAAAACATTCATAACCATCCTCCCCGGTATAACCCGTTCTTGACAGGTATATCCGGCTGCCTTTAAAACTATCGACATTAAAAGTGAATCTCTTGATGTCGCGTGCATCACTGAAGATCGATTCCATGATTTTACCTGATAATGGACCCTGGACCGAGATCAAGCCGACATCATCGGACCTGTTGCTAATAACTACATCACCCTTTTTATTCGACAGTATCCAGCGGTAATCCTTGTCCGTATTTGATGCGTTAACACAAAACATAAAGGAATCCGAGTCCAGCCTGTAAATGATCAGGTCATCTATCACACCGCCCTGCTCGTTGAGTAAAAAGCTGTACTGGGCCTGTCCCGGAGAAAGTCTTGCTACATGATTGGGTGTTAACCACTCACAAAAAGAAAGCGCGTCTTTCCCGCTGATAAATATTTCTCCCATGTGACTCACATCAAAAATACCTGCTTTATTCCGTACCGTAAGATGCTCATCGATAATGCCGGTATACTGGAGGGGCATAGCATAACCGCCGAATTCCATAAGCTTTGCTCCGAGTTTCTTATGCGTTTCATAAAGAGGTGTTCGTTTCATATCAAATCCTTTCAAGTACTGTGTGGATATCCTTTTCCTGACCCACGGTCATTATATGCACACCCTGGGCAATATGTTTCAGTTTGCCGATAAGTTCGGCCGCTATATCTATCCCTTCTCTGCGCGGATCAGAGGCTGTTTCAAGCCTTTTGATTAAGGAATCCGGAATTTTTATACCGGGTACATGGGCGTTCAGGTTCAATGCCTGCTCTGCTGAGTGCAGGAGCAGTATGCCCGGCATAACAGGAATATTAAATTGAGCTGTTTTCGACATGAAGGACGCAAAGGCGTCTGTGTCAAAAACAGGCTGTGTTTGGAAAAATTTTGCACCGGCATGTATCTTTCTCTCCATTGCCAGGAGAACAGGCTCAAGAGGGGCTGTCTGGGGTGTGAGTGCCGCACCTGCAAAGAAATCCGTAGCTCCCTTGAGCGGATGGTCGTTCAGATCAAAACCTGCATTTAATTTTTCTATAGTTTGTAACAGGGTTGCTGCATCAAGATCAAAAACCGGTTTTGCCTCAGGGGCATCGCCTGAAGAGGGGTGATCTCCGGTGAGTGCCAGGACATTCTTTATGCCGAGTGCGGCCGCACCAATGAGGTCGGATTGAAGTGCAAGCCTGTTTCTGTCTCTGCAGGTGAGTTGATAAACTGGTTCCACGCCTTCTCTGAGAACAAGGTATGAAGCGACAAGAGAGCTCATTCGCATAACGGCCCTTTGATTATCCGTGATATTGATAGCATGTACCTTACCCTTCAGTGCGTTCACGGTTTTTATAAAATTGGAAACAATGGTACCCTTTCTTGGAGAAAGCTCTACCGTAATGACAAATTCCTTGTTTTTGATAGCTTCGCTTAGTTTCGACATCACAGTCCCTTATTTGAAAGTTTTTTTGGCTCTACCTTACGATACCTTACGTTACCGAAAGATCTTGGTTTGTTAATAAATGCAAGTGCTTTTTGTTTATCCTGAGATTTTAACCTCTCATATATCTCGACCCAGACACATTTCATGTTCGGATCAACCTCACACATACCGTTTACCATACCTCCGCATGGACCGTTCAGCAATCCCTTTGGACAGCGGGTAACAGGGCATATACCCGCTGTAGAGGAAAGCACACAGCTGCCGCACATTGAACAATACTTGAGAAATTCACCCGCCCTGTAGGTGGTGCCGAGAAACATGCTGTTCAAGCCTGCGACAACAGGCTTATCCATTGCTGCGGATACAGCCTGTACACCAGCACCGCATGCAAGCACAAGGAATACATCCGATGATGCTGCTGCCTCCGACTGCCGCATCATGCTTTTTAAAAG
>CAZJPN010000074.1:0-4407 GCA_964547905.1 uncultured Pseudomonadota bacterium
ACAAAGGTCACCTGTTCAAGCCGCTTTAAGACCTTTTCATACTTTTCTTTTTGCATCATCTGTACAAGATCAAGTTCATGCTGCATCACCTTCTGAAAATCGAAAGATTTAACCTCAAGCTCAATCCCCGGTAGGCCGTGATGTCCCGTAAGATGTAACACCTCGCCTGCATAAAGCAGTATTTTTGACGGCACGCACCCTACATTGACACAGGTGCCTCCGAGAGGCAGCCCGTCGTTTATCATCAATGTCTTTGCCTTGAGTTCGTTTGCCCGTATTGCCGCTGCAAATCCGCCTGCACCAGCACCGATAATAACCAAATCATATTCCATGTCTATCTCCTTTTTTAAATATGGGACAGCACCCATCCAGAGTACTGTCCCACTCGTGTGGCCAAAATCTCAATCCTTAAAGTGTTCTTCTCCGGCTACTTTCGCCTTGTATGCGTGCCCGGTAGCTTTACCCGCTTTTTGTACCGCATCCAATAGAGAACTTTCTTTGACGCCATCCTTGGTCACGACAACCGCGATCTTATTCTCTAATGATGTGAATACTGACTCTGTCCCCGGCACCTCTGAGATCGACTTCTTAATGGCCGCAGGACACATCTGACACGTCATACCCTCTACATTGATTACATAAAGGGTGTCCGCAAAAGAGGGACGAATAAGCCCCGCTCCAGCAAGGATAAGGGTCGACACAGTCACCAAAAACATTTTCTTCTTCATTATTTTTCACCTCCTTATTTCATAAATTTGGAAAGCAACGTTGGATAAACGGTTGCTATTATCAGAAGTGCAAAAGAAAACCATGTTATACCTATACTAAGACGTTTTGCCCATACGGATTCATCGCAGGCACAGGTAAATACAGGCTTTTTCAATATCTTTTTGATCTTGTCCTTAATGTTGTAAAGTCTGTATAGGGAGTAGCTTATAGACAGGTAGCCTATACTCAAAAATAGCCACCGATAAGGCTCAAATACGCTGCCTATAAAGCCTATGGTGCCGAGTGATGTCCCGAAGACGACAAAGATGGCCGGTCCTATACAGCAGGAACCAGCAATAAAAGCACTAATAACGCCGATTAAGCTGCTTATATTCTCTTTTTTTCTGGAAATCTGACTGCTATTAGATAGATTGTTATTGTTTGTTATGTCTTGCATTTCTGTCTCCTTAAATCGTCTTTTAGAATTCCTGTCCTAAGGATTTTCTTCTTTGTTTTCATCACTCATTTCCCTCCAGTGCTTCAAGGATGGGGCAGTCGCTTACAGACCCCTTTCCCCTGCATGCCATGGTCAGTTTCGCTAATGCCTTCCGCATTCTTTGCAGCGTCCGGATCCTTTTCTCGATATCCTCTATCTTCGCTTCAGCCCTTTCACGGACATTACCGCACGTAGTCGAGGGCTCGATCCGGAGTTCGAGAAGCTCTTTGATCTCTTTCAGGGTAAAGCCGAGATCCTTGGCACGCTTAATGAAACGAAGATGCCGGACCGTTTCTTGAGGATATTCCCGGTAACCGGATTCGCGGCGCGAGGGTTCAGCGATCAACCCCTCCCGTTCATAAAAGCGGATTGTCTCGACGCCGACCTCTGCGAGCCGTGCCACCTTCCCGATTGTCAACGATTCCATCATGGCCTCCTTTCTCTCTGATCCAGAATATAAGGTCTGTACCATACTACAGAGTCAAGGGCTTTTTTATAAAGATAATACATGCTGGATTATATGTCCGTAATGTAGATTACAGTATGGATAAAATTAATGGCTGGATACAGCGAGTATAGAGAATACGTATATTTAAGGGTTTCCGTTTTTAAGAATATTCTCCACTCATGAAGAATATTCTTTATACACAGCTTATACGCAAGAGCGCAAACTATTAATTTAACTATAAAAACTATAATGGCACTATTACTGCCTTATATATACAACGAAGGGTTAAAAAATATTGAGGGAGAATGTGGAGCTTATATGAAAACAACGAGAAGGACAAAAATGAACAAATCATCGATGAGTGATATAACAAAGACAACAATAGGTTTATTGGTCCTTGCCGCTATTGTAGCTGGGATCTGGTATTCTGTGGCCTCATCACATAACGGCAAGAATGTACAGCTCGAAAATGACTCTACCTTCCCAAGATACGTATACAGTTCCAAGAAATCCCTGCTTGCATACAGAATAGCGATCACCATGCCCGATGTGTTGAAAGCTTTACCCTGTACCTGCGGATGCAGCATGATAGGTCACACCAGCAATAAAGATTGCTTCATAAATGATGATGGCAGCTACAGTCCTCATGCCGCCAACTGCGATGTATGTCAGGACATCGCCATAGATGCGTTTAAACTGTACAAAAATGGTGATTCTCTCTCCAAGATTAAAAATTTCATTAACGAAAAATATAAACAATAAAAAAATATTCATACCAAGAAAGTATGAAAAAAAGGAGAAAAAAATGAGAAAGGTATTAACAGGCATTGGCGCAATAGTACTTACTATTGCTTTAACAGGGGCAGTTATGGCCGCAGATCAATCGCTGTCTCAAAATCTATCTCAGCCACAGGTACAAAGCGGTGATCAAGGCTCAAGCACAAACATGGGCAAGCATAATGGTGGTAAAAAAGACAAGGGTGGGCAGCAGGGAAACAATTCCGGCTCAAACAAGGGGAAGCACCATGAGGGCAATATTGACAACGGCGGACAGCAGGGCAATAGCGATACAGGTGCAAACCATGACATGGGCGGACAGCACAATATGGACATGAACCACATGGATATGAATCATATGGATATGGGCGGGCACAACAACGGCGGTTCCCACGGCGGCGGGACCATGGGCATGTAGGTAATTTTTACGGGAACGTATCTCCTTAGCAAACTCAGGTTAATAACCCTCATATTAAATGGTTTATGGAGATAAACGGCGGGTTAAATACCCGCCCGTTCCCGCCAATAAATTTCGTTAACCTGAAAAATCTGTTTGCAAAATTTGTATTACCTTTATACATGATAAGAAAAGGGGTCAGCCCTTGACATTGGACATTCGGTGTTGTATGCTGGGAAAAATGTTTAACAAAGAGCTGACGATGGCAAGACCGCTAAGGTTTGAATATAAAGGTGCCCTCTATCACGTGCTTGCACGGGGGAATGAGCGTAGGGAGATATTCTTTACAGATACGGATTTATGTATTCCGCTCAAATCGGCAGGTGATTCCGATGAAATCGGCACCCCCCCCATCGGAGCATAGCGACGCTGGCTTTTAATTACCTATAACATCCCCATTCCACGTCAAGCTTTCCGTTCTTTCCGCATGGATTCTCCATGCAGATTAATTTTGTAAGCATTATGTACAAGACGGTCTAAGATAGCATCGGCGAGGGTCGGATCCATCATGACATCATGCCAGTTTTTAACCGGCAGCTGGCTGGCTAGTATGGTAGATTTCAGTCCATAGCAGTCTTCGATAACCTCCAGCAAGTCCCGGCATTGGGCCTCTGAGAGCTTGGAGAGTCCAAAATCATCGAGTACCAGGAGGTCTGTCTTGGAGAGACTGGTGAGCAGTTTGTTGTATCTGCCGTCACCTTTTGCAATGCCAAGCTCCTCCAGAAGCCTCGGGAGCCTCTGATACAGGGCTTTATAGCCCTCCCGACATGCGTTTTGCGCAAGCGCACAAGCGATATAGGACTTCCCTATACCGGTTGGTCCTGTTAAAAGGACATTGTGGTGCTCCTTTATCCATTGGCATGAGTTAAGCTGTGCAACAAGCTGCTTATCCAGTCCCCGTGGATAGCGCATATCGAGGTCCTCCATGCAGACATTCAATCTTAGCTTCGCATACTGAAGCCTGCTGATAAGACTGCGGTTGGCTCGCTCGGTCATCTCATTGTCCACGAGCAGCCCAAACCTCTGGTCAAAACTCAATTGTCCGATGTCGGTCATCCCTTCCTGCTCTGTGTACGCCTTTGCCATACCGATAAGCCGCAAGGCGTGCAACTTATCGAGTGTCGGATTCACTAACATAATGGTATCCTCCTTTTATGTGATTGTTATTGATAGTATTGTGGCCCGCGGATATTGATATGCTCCACAGGCTCATAAAGAGCATCATCTCGCTTGTGCAATTCTATCCGGTCAAGCCCATGTTTCAGAATGGAATCTATGCTCTTGTACGAGCTCGCACCTATCTCCAGAGCCCGTGTGCAGGCCGCGTCAAGCCGGTCATTTCCATAATGCTTTCCCAGACGCATGATCCCCAGAACACAGCGGAATCCCTGCTCGGGATGGGTCCTTTGTGCAAAGATCCTCTCCACAAGAGCTGCTACATGTTCCCCTGACTTCGCTGCCCAGTTTATCAGTCGCTGGGGGGTCCATTCCGCATACGCCTGGTGCGACTTCGGCATGTGC
>CAZJPN010000075.1:0-8011 GCA_964547905.1 uncultured Pseudomonadota bacterium
AGGTTAATTAAATAAATTGAATTTTACAAATTATTTAAATGTGTAATTTTATATGATAAAAATGGCTTAAAAAAACACGTGTAAAATATGCATATTTTTAATATAAAATATAATAAAATGAGACAAAAAACATAAAATTACGAAATCACTTGACATGGTGTAGTTTTTGCGTAATTTATTACAAAAATATTTGTAATTATTTTGTAATTTTAGCTTAAAAGGAGAAACCTATGAGACCTTGGATAAAGTTTTATCCGGCAGACTGGCTGCAAGGAACGACACGGGAGGAGCTTACCGAAGAAGAACGAGGCGTATATGTAGACCTATTGGCTCTTGCAGGGTCTGGACGTTATGACGGTATCGTTGCAGCCGGAGAACGAGAAGGTGGTTATATCGGATATAGTGTTAAGAGATTCTGCGGATTGCTTAACCGTGATGTGAATAATTTTTTGGACATACTACGCAAACTGGAACGTATGGAAAAAATTAAAATACACGAGAGTACCTTGAATGATGTTACATGTTATTGGCTCGAAATAACCAACTGGTATAAATATCAGTCCGAATCATGGCGGGTAAAAAAATATCACCGCAAGAGAAACAAAACAATAACAAAAAGCAAAAAACTTCAGATCGATACCGATCCTATAAGTTCGGAACAAACAAGGAAAGCTATATCTGAGCATCTCACTCCTGAACAGAACATCCTCCAAGATACTGGAAAAGAAATTAAAACTGCCGAGTTAGTTAAAGAAACTATCGCATACTTTAATAAAATATTAGAAACAGCTTATAGCTACAAAAATAAAACAATCAACGGATATATAAATGCAAGATTAGAAGAGGGACACACTGTTGATGAACTGAAAAAAGTGATCGACAAAAAAACAGCGCAATGGCGGAACGATCCGAAAATGTGCAAATATCTTAGACCGAACACGCTTTTCAATAGCGAAAAATTTGAGGGCTATCTCAATGAGCCTGATGTGCAAAAGGAGGAATCATGGCAGGATTAGTTTGTACGTGCAAAAAGGGTACACGAGTTAGATTCCGGTATCGTGGAATATGGCACGAGGGAATATTACTGGAAGACCCAAGGACAGATCAAACTCACGTGATCTGGATTGGATCGGATTGGTTTTATGTCCAGCCCTCCGGCTGGCATGATGACACGATTAAAATTGTTACAGAAAAAGGGGCGGGTGCATGGATATAAAAAAAATAACAGAACTGAAAAACTATAACGGTGAAGATCAGGTTGTAAGCTCTCAACAGCTAAAAATGTCGATCGGCCAACCTCCGGCACGGGAATTATCGTCCGGACTATGGCAACTCGATAGCATGATTGACGGGTTTGTCGGCGGCGAACTTACAACGATAACCGGCATGACCGGCAATGGTAAAACCTTATTTGCGCAAACCCTGACAAACGAGTTTGCAAAGCAAAAAAAACATAGCGTCTGGTTCACTTATGAGGTTAGGCCGGTATATTTTTTGAATCAATTTGGCCAAAATCTTCCATTGTTTTACATGCCTCAAAAGTTGAAAACAAATGCGGCTGACTGGATCGAAGAGAGAATACTGGAGAGCAAAGTTAAATACGACACAAAGGCATTTTTCATTGACCATTTGCATTTTCTCGTGGACATGAACGGTCGAAACAATATGAGCCTCGAAATAGGTTCTGTGATGCGCCGGATAAAAAATATTTGTGTTGACAACAACATGTGCGGGTTTCTTATTGCACATACGATGAAGGCGAAATACGAGGACAAAAAAGAGGCTGAGCCGTCTATCAACGATTTACGAGACTCCTCGTTCATTGGACAAGAATCTGACAACGTGTTTATCGTTTGGCGGCGCAAGAACCACGAGAACGGCTCGTACCTAAAAGTTGTCAAAAATAGACGGATCGGGGTTATGGATCGAAAAATAGCACTTATCAAAAGCGGGTCGTTCCTGAAAGTAGAGGAACCGGATGGAAGATAAAAATGGCATCCAAAGCCCCGCAAACGCCATTTGCGGGCACGATCTCCATCCGGCCTATACCTTCTATGCATACCCCATTTGGTATAAGCAGTATACCTTTTGGTATAATGTATATAAATCAAATAGTTACACGTCAAGTTGAGGGTATATTATATGTTTTTGCCAAAACCGGATATACCATATCGTATATTGTTTAATTTTCAACAAACTATATTGCACGATAAATCAATAAGTTACGAATTAAGACGACTGGCATGACACATGCATTATATATAAGTAACGCCAAGCGCAGCCAAGCGAGGGCTGGTAGAAAAGGAGAATAAGATGGTAATTAGCAAAACAGCAAAATGTTACGGTTGGGGCAGTGACCGCTGGAAGGGCGTCTCTGGACTAACCAAGGGAGAGAAACAGGCAATATTGAACGGGGAGTTAGTATTTATCCCAAACTGCAAACCAAGTTACGGTAAATCCGGTAGCACCTACAGGATTGCTATAGTGAACAGATACAGGAATAAAAATTTCTGGAAACGTAGGGTATTAACGGAAACGGAGGAGAATAAATTAGCAGAATACCTCCAAGCAGGGATTGTAGTAGAATTATAACCCCATAAGACCCGACCCTCCGGGGCGGGCAGGGAAAGGAGAAGAAAATGGAAAGAAAAAAATCACACTGGACAGATAAGCTAATTAAAATGGACGCCTGCGAATCGGCAGTTACGTGGTGTAGGAATTATGACACCTTTGAGGATGCATGGGACGCCTGCGAGCACATAGAATGGTTGCTCTGGCTGATATACTGGAAAAAGGGACATAAGGAAGTTGTGAGACTTGCCAGCCAGTATTCCAGAATAGCTCTGAACTACTCTCCTAACCAAGTTGCTGAGCATACCATTGGGGTAGTGGAGGCTTGGCTGGATGGAAAGGCAAGCAGAGAACAGGTTAAAGAAGCATCAAGGGAAGCACGGGAAGCAGGGAACGAATCAAAGTCTGCCGTATGGGCTGCATGGACAGTATGGACAGCATGGGCGGAATGGGCGGAAGAAGGGGAGGCAGCAATATCAGCAGCAGGGAAAGCAGCAAGTGCGGCAGATATGCAACAGTGCCTCGATATTACAAAACAAGTCAAAATAACACTATAGTAGAGTTATACCCCCGTAAGACCCTACCTAACGGAGGGCTGGGGAAGGAGAATGAAAATGGGTAAATATACAATAAACTATGCATGTGGACACGGATCGTTTGAGAAGCAATTGTATGGCAAAAGAACCCAACGAGACAGTTATGTGCGGTGGGCAGAGGCTAATATGGTGTGTCCGGCATGCTGGAGAGCCTCTAAGGAAGTAGAGCCATTAAATATGGTAGTTACTGTCACACCGGAGCCGGATATGCAGATTGTAATTACAATCACTGGCGGGACCGAGTCACGTAAGGATGATTTAAGGGCACTGGGGTATGTAAAGGGCGAGGATGGCTGGAGAAAATTGGTCGAGGTAAATAATATAGAACCTGTGAGAGAGGACACCGAAAAATTAAAAATTGCTTGCGTTGATTGTCGCTACGACATTAGTCCTGAGAATTTTGCAAAGATAAAAAATATGCAACCCCGTAAGTCCTGATCCACAGAGACAGGCAGGGAAAGGAGAAGGAAAATGGAAACAATGTCTTATATTAGGCAAGGTGAAGGTAGGAGTAAACGAGCATTAAGTGCAGAGAGCGAAGGTCGGTATCCGCTGACAACTGCTGTACGCTTATTAAGCGAGAAGCCTCACTCGTGCACGCAAAAAGAGATAAAAGAGTATTTATTGGCCAAAGGGAGCGATGAGTGGCACCATACTGGCAAGTATGGGCGTTCAACGGATTATTATGATATAAGTGAAATTGATGATATTGATAGGGAAATAGCAGAAGGGAAAAAAGAAAAAAAGAGGCGAGAAGAAAATTTGATTATAGAAAATCTCGCATTGTGGAAATGTTATGAGCTGTATAGAGATTGGTATAATGCAAGTGCGAAAATTGAATTTGAATATTATAAGACTAAGGACGAGAAACTCCAAGAGGCATATCGTATTATAAATAATATTCTATATGATATTTACAAGGAATTCTATAATGAATACAAAAGGCAATATCTGTTAGATAAAAACCAAGATAGCAAATGATACATATAAAACCAACGACAATGCACGAGCTTGTTACCGGTACTTACACGGACTACAAGAAGGTCTGGGAGGCAGTCCAGCACCTCAAAGTCTGCCCGTGCTGCCAGTGCAAGTACATCATAAAGAAAAGACTTGACAAGAGTAATACAAAGTAATATGCAATATTACAAGACCATAATAGGAGGCTATAAATGAGAAAAAAGTATTTGCATGTGATGAATTTCAAACTGGATTCCGAGCTGTTCCGAGGCATAACAAATGCCGTCTATGAAATACAGAAATCAACCGTCAAGCGGTACACGGCGTCTGATTTCATAAGGGAGGCGATCGAAAGCAGGATTCAGTCTGCAATGGTTGAAAAATTGTTAAATCAAAGTAAAAAAGGAGGATAAAAATGGAAAACAATATGGTAAAGAAAGAAGGCACAAACAACGTTGACAGGGTCAACGATGAGTTCACGATGTACATGAGGCTCGCAGAGGAGTTGGCAAAAGGCGGAATGTTTCCGAACGCCCGTACCGCTGCGGCAGCATTTTCAATAATACAGTACGGAAAGGAATTGGGAATCCCGCCAGTAACGGCATTACAGAATATTTATGCTGTCAATGGACGGTTAGGAATCTCGACACAGCTTTTTGCATCCAAAGTTGAGGCTGCCGGAGTGAAAAGTAAAATCATCAAGGAGACTGACACAGAGCATGTGATCCTATTCACTCGTGGAACCGAAACATACGAGTCCAGATTTACCATCGAAGAGGCAAAGCAGATGGGTTTGGTAAAAGATGGAGGATCATGGACCAGGAACCCCAAGGATATGCTTCACTGGCGTTGTTATGCCAGAGGGGCACGCAGGATCGCCCCCGATCTGGTTATGAACTTACTTGTAAAAGACGAACTTGAGGAACTTGAACCGCAAGAACTGAAAGGCAAGCCATTTGTCGAGATGCCGGAAAGCATAGAGCCAGCGTCCGCTCCAGTTGAAACAGGGGCAAACAAAACAACTGAACAAAAAAAACTGGAACTCAAATACGGAGAGATACATACGGGGAATGCACGCAAAGACCTTCAAAACGAGCTTCTGAATTATGCAGAGGGCAGCGTGGAACAGGCTAAAAAAGTCCTCTGGGAGCTTACTACATGGACGAATGAAAAGGGTGACGTTGTAGAGGGTACAGAGACATTTGCTTCAATAAAAACAGAACCGCAGGCCGGTACTATCCTCGGAAAGCTCCGAGAGTTTAAGAAAAACGAAATGAAAGAAAGAGGGATCGACCTTGGAAAACATTAAGGTAAAAGAGAATTTCTATATCAAAGACGGTGTAGAATATCGAAGGGTTACCGACCTCATAAAGGAACACATCTTTGACATTACAACGTTTGTTCCTAAAGATACTCTCAATCGAGCAGCTACATTCGGTAAGGCCGTCCATCTGGCATGCGAGTTCTACGATAAGGGTATCCTGAAATGGGATACCCTTAATTCCCATCTAAGGCCTTACGTAGATCAGTATGTGAAGTTCCAAACCGAACACTACTATTATGAAATCAAGGCGATCGAGCAAACGCTCGTATCGAACATGTTTCTGATAGGCGGAACTCCAGACCGGCTATTGTTTGACAATAGGTCTGGAAAATACTGTATTTTGGACATTAAGACGTCAACTGATTTTTCCCCGACATGGGGAATACAACTTAACCTCTACAAGGTTTTATACGAAGAGTTCGGAATAAAAATAAAAGACCTTTTCACACTACAGCTCTTTGAGGATTATTATGAAATTATGCCGATCAACCACGTCGAGGACAAGATCGTTACTATGAATCTTCTTAATGTCCACACTTGGAAGTTAAGAAATTTGTAAAAAATAAATAAGGAGATAAAAAATGGAAAATGAAGTTGAATTGAAACAAGAGGCTTTGCAACTCAAACAAGAGGTTGCAGACATAGTGATCTCAACACAGGAACAGTACGGAATAGCGGCCGAGTTATTGACCAAAGTGAAAAGCAGAATCAAACGGATCAATGACTGGTTCGACCCGCTCGTCAAAGCAGCCTATGCTACACACAAGGCTATCAAAGACCAGCTAAACGAAACCTTAGCACCTGCTATTGAGGCAGAGGGTATCATAAAAAATCACATGCAGGAATACGTCATAAAAGAGGATCGTAAGCGGAAAGAGATACAGGACAAACTCAATGCCGAGGCAGAAAAGAAAAGAAGAGAACTCGAAGAGAAAGCCCGTATTGCTGCTGAGAGCGGGAATGAGGCCAAGGCCGAAAAGTATGAACAGAAGGCACAAGACGTTGTCCAGCCTATCCTTGCCCCACCAGTAAGCTCTATCAAGACGGATTCCGGCACTACTTACATTGTGAGGGATATTAACGTAACTGTTATTAACCCCGAATTGATATTGCAACAGGTTTTTGAAGGCAAGATACCTATAACTGTAGTTGAGATTAGTAGGCCGAAACTAAAATCATGGGTAAAAACAATGGGCATTAAGACATGTCCCGGACTGGTCATTGAGCTGGCTGTTCCGAGGGTAACACCAAGAGGGAGGTAACTATGATTGAAGGATACTGGGAACTTATAAAAACATTCCGGGAACGCTATGACGGAAACTACATGGCACAGATAACCGAGTATACATATTTGTGTCTTGTATGCAATGGGACAGGACGTGTTGATGATATACTGTGTCCTCAATGTGAGGGAGAAGGCAAAGTAACGGTGCAGGAATGAACAAAATCAAACACGATCAATGGGGACGTGGGTATATCCACATAAGGACAAGAGATGGACTATACACGACATGGTTGACAAAAGTTATTGCTCAACAATTCAAATACGGTGAGACAATGGAAAGTTTAGCGAATATTCTCAATGTCCCTCTATTGTTAATAGAGGATTGTATTAGAGAGGAACTTTATAAGAATAAGGAGGACTTATGAAAAGAATAAATAGCATTACCCAAGAACTTGAACCACATGAGATGATATACACAATCATGGATCATACATCATTACGTCAGCCATCATTCTCTATTTTACTGTTTGGTGAAGGTTTACGGAATATTCTGAAACACATGAGAGACGGAGAGGATTTAAGGATTACTCTTTGGAAAGATAATAATACCACATATTCAAGTTTTGGAATTGTTGATACTCATTATCGATATAAATAAGGGAGGCAATATGTATAATCCATTACCTTCAATTAACAGATCGTACCGCTGGCACGTCAGATACTGGCGTGCTAAGAGGTCGTACCAATTATGGTGTATAGCCCATCCGGTAATGTATTTTGTAATGATATTTCTGGGGTATTCAGTATTCTGGGCAGTGTTCTTATTAGCCGTGATATATTTATAAATATAAAGGAAGGAGGTATGATATGAAGAACTTAGATCGACAATTGTTAGATGCGGCATATGATGGGTATACCAGTAGAGTTAGGTTATTGTTAGGCAAAGGAGCTAATGTTAACACTAAAGACAAATACGGCTTTACAGTTCTTATGCAGGCAATAGCTCATGGGGATACAGAAACTATGGAGCTGTTGCTCGATCGTGGTGCGAATATAGATGCAAGAGATAAGGATGGTACTACAGCCCTTATGCTGGTTACATGGATTGATCGTATAGAAATGGTATCATTGTTGATAAGTAGAGGTGCGGATGTCAATGTGAAAGATAAAAACGGGGATACAGCATTGAAAATAGCAGAACAGGAAGGATACACCGGAATAGCTTACCTGCTTAGGCAGCATGGTGCTAAGAAATAATAAGGAGGATCACAAGATGAACAAAAGGTATAGCAAATATAATGCGAAAAGGACGGTAGTTGACGGTATAACCTTTGC
>CAZJPN010000076.1:0-2412 GCA_964547905.1 uncultured Pseudomonadota bacterium
GCATTATTTCTTTATTGAGAGGTTCTATTGAAAAAGCATGCACAACATGTTTATATATTCTTAAGTTTCATAATAGTGTTGATGTTTGTTGTAATGGGCCTGAGACTGTATGCTATACATCTGCGAACAAGGGATGACCGCCTACGGTCAATTATCCATGCAGAAGGACAGAATGTTGATGATGTTATTATTTCAATTAACTCCGCTCCCCGGTTACGTGATTCAGAAGCATCGATTTCAGAACTCGAGCAAAACCTGAATTTACTTATGAGTAATGCCAATCCGGATCCCGCGTGTGCTCGTATTTTAAACAGTATAGATGCCGATCTCTACGGGTTTAAATCTGGTTTGATGTCATCGGACAGATTCAAGGTAGATAGCATCGGCTCTCAAATCCATAAGAACCTTGATATGTTTTTACAAAAACAGGAATCAATAAATAACAAGCGCATACAGGACATTTATCTGGCCACCACACTATTATTATTGGTTATCCTTGCAGGTCTTTTGTTCTTCATATATTACCTTTACAGTTTTATCTTTTTACCGGTGAAAAAACTGGTGCCGACACTTGAATCCGTTGAAAGGGGGGATCTTTCACAACAGGTTGATATAAAGGCCAAAGGATTGCTCGGGATTGTGGAACATTCTATTAACACGATGATCTCTAACCTCAAGTTATACACAGACAAGCTTGAAGCTAAGGTTGAGGACAGGACAAAGGACCTGAAACGCAAAGAATTTTATATCAATAGCATGCACGACGGTTTATGCGTGCTTGATAAGGATGACAGGATAATTGATATTAACCCGGCTTTCACACAGATGCTCGGCTATACTAAGGAAGAGGTGACCGGCAGGTCAATATTTGATCTGTTTGATCAAGATAATAAAAAAATACTCACAGAAGAATTTGAAAAACGGACAAAGGGTGAGTCTTCAACATACGAAATTAATATTATCACAAAAGATCACGCCACTATACCCATTATTACCAGCGGCGCACCTATTATAGAGGACGGTGTATTGGTCGGCAAGATCGGGGTTTATACGGATATAAGCTTTTTAAAGGCGCTGCAGGCAGAGCTGGAATTAAAAAATATCGAGCTTGAGAAGGCAAACAAGGCGAAGTCCGATTTTCTCGCGAGCATGTCGCATGAACTTCGTACGCCTTTGAATGCGATTATGGGGTTTTCAGAGGTACTGCTGGAACGCAATTTCGGGGAGTTAAATCAAAAACAGGAAGAATATATAAGGGATGTACTTGAGGCGGGCGAGCATCTGCTTTTGCTGATCAATGATATCCTGGATCTTGCGCGCGTCGAATCCGGTCAGATGATATTTGAGCCGTCTGAATTTTATGTCAGGGATGTTGTCGAGCAGTGTATTACCATGGTAAAAGAACGGGCATTGCGGCATTATATCAACCTGTCGCAGGAAATTTTAGCAGATGTAACTACCTTGTATGCAGACGAAAGAAAATTAAAACAGGTCATTTATAATCTCCTTACCAATGCGATCAAGTTTACGCCGGATAATGGGAGTGTATCTCTTCTCGTGAGTAAAGCGGATAAAGACGTTGTGTTCAGCATAGAGGATACGGGTATCGGTATTCCCGAAGAAGCAATGTCCAGGCTGTTTTATCCGTTTTCCCAGATCAGGTTATTGCACCCGTCCATACACGAAGGAACAGGCCTGGGTCTTTCCATAGTAAAGGCAATTATAGAGCTACACGGGGGTAAGATCTGGGTTGAAAGCAAGGTGGGAAAAGGCAGCAGATTCACTTTTTCAATTCCCTTAAACGTAAAACACGGCTATGTACCGCTAAAAAATGTGGCAGCGCAAAAAAAGATAGATGGCAACCATGTACTTGTTGTTGAAGATGACAAGGCAATAGCAAAGCTTATCAAAGGGTACCTCCAGGAGGCAGGTTATAAGGTGGATGTTGCATATGACGGGGAACAGGCGCTGACCATGGCAAAGGATTTGAAGCCCGATATTATTACACTAAACCTTTCAATTCCCAAAAAAAACGGCTGGGTAGTCCTGAAATCATTACATGCAGACAAGGATACAAAGGATATCCCGGTAATTATTATTTCATCCATAGAAGAGGGCAAGGAAGCAATAACACGTGGGGCCTCATCATTTATATTAAAGCCTATTGACCGGCAAACCCTTTTACAGGAGATTTACAGGGTTTGTGGAAGGAGGGAGCAATGAGGATACTCGTAGTCGAAGACGATCCCAAGAGCGCACGGCTTATAAAGGACATACTCGAATTACGCAATTATGTTGTTATTGAGGCAAGCAACGGCTTATCAGCGATGAGGATTATTAATGACCATATTCCTGATTTGATATTTATGGATATGAACTTGCCCGGTATGGACGGCATTACGCTTACAAGGC
>CAZJPN010000077.1:0-5238 GCA_964547905.1 uncultured Pseudomonadota bacterium
AGTGAACCCTCTCCCCAGCCTAAAGGCTGGGGCTTCGGGATGCTCTGACATGCTCTGGTCATGGCTTAATTTTATTGCTCCCTGATATATTTCCTAACAACTTCTTCTTCAACTTTACCTACAGACTCGGCAAAATAGCCATCCGCCCAGAAACTATCTCCCCATAAAAATTCTTCCAATTCTGGAAATTCTTTGCGTATTACCCTGCTTGTTCCACCTTTCAAAATCTGTACGACTTCTGCAACACTGTCGCTAGCTCTTATCTGTATTATTATATGAACATGATCCTCTTGAATACTCAGTTCCCCTATCCACCATCTGTTCATTTTACATGCTTCATACATTAATTGCTTTAAGCGGATGGCTATTTTACCTCGTAAGACCCTTTTTCGATACTTCGGTATCCATACCAAATGACATTGAATTCTATGCTTGGTATGTCCACCTTTCCAATACCTCGCCATGCCCAGAGCATGTCATAATTGCCTTCGCTTCGCCAGCTAAAGCTGGCTTCGCTTCGGGCGGACATTCATCCCCGAGCTTAAAAGCTCGGGGTTTTCTGTCCGTTTTTATAAAGCTTCTGTAATATAGAGAAATAGATTTCTGGCAAACCGGTTCACTATAGGTATGAAGGCTATCGTGTTACCGTATGGTTGAAAATGCACAAACAATTGTGTGAAATATCCATTGAAAGAAGCGTTCCCGAAGACAATTTCACAGCGTTGTATATCTCCCGTCACTCCGTTAAATAAGAAGAGAAAAAGGTCATTTTTTGTGATAATGTATGACAGAACGAGAATAGAGCCTATACCTATGGCAGCATATAAGAATGCTTTGTATTTTTTGCTAATAAGAAAATATATAAGCAATAGTCCTGGGTAAAATTTAAGCATTGTTGCCAAAGCAATAAAAATACCTGCGAGACTTTCTCTGTTTCTATTTAAAAAGTACCATCCTGCTATGACAAACAAAGTAACAAGAATGGATATTTGACCATTAGAAATGTTTTTCTGGAAAGGCGGCCATGCAAAAACAAGTAAAGATACTACAGGGAAGTATACCAACGGAATGCTTTCAGATTTAAGCAATAATAAAATTACCAACACAATACACACAATCGTTATAATAACCCATAAGAATACGGCATTATGGTAACTCAAAAACCATAAAGGAAATAATAGAATTGCAGTAAATGGCGGATGAGCATCTATTAATTTATTTTTCAGCATTACGGGTGAAGCGTTTTTTGGAAGAGCGTGTTCATCCATTTCACTGTAATTGGAAGGATATAAGGTTTTTCCTTTAAGAAGTTGTTGGCCGGCCATATAATCTTGGGGAAAATCCCCTGGTCTGGTCATGCCTATAGAAAAAGAATGTTTAAGATCAGGAAATCTAATAAAAAAATAAATAATGGCTATGATCATAACTATGACATACAACCCGCCTTTTTTTTTCGAAAGTTTTTCCATATTTTTTTATTATTTCCTGGAATCTATCATTAAATTACTTAGAAGGCCTTGTAAAGGGATAAAGGAAAAGCAAGGGGTCTGCCCTTGACATTGGACATTGGGGGGAGACAAGTGCGGTACACACCCCTGTGCCCCTCTTAAAAGAGAGGAAAGTAACCCCCTTTGTCCCCCTTATCAGTGGGAAATAGCAGAACTCCCTTCCGTCCTCCCTTCTCTTAAAGGGCGAAATTGCAGAATCCTACCCCTCCTGAAAAAGAGAGAAAAAGCGAGGGGGCATAGCTCACACCTCCAAACAAAGACACGGACTTCAAGACAATAACTATGACACAGAGGTATTCACGCCTTGCACCGGATAATCTGAGAAGCAGTGTAGCAGTGCTGGATCAATTTAAAGACGGGGTGATCACCATGGTGTATCACAATGACTGAAACAAGAGCTAACTCCATGAAGAATCAAAAGGCGGCACTCGGATTTGAACCGAGGATAACGGTTTTGCAGACCGCTGCCTTACCACTTGGCTATGCCGCCATAAACCCCGTTAGAAAGGGACGCTGCTCCGAACCGAAAACTTGCTCTCAAGATTTGAACCTTATCACAGTATCTGCGCCATACATGGCAATGCTTTCCAACGGGGGTCAATAAAAAAAGCGGGCGATGGGATTTGAACCCACGACCTTCGCCTTGGCAAGGCGACGTTCTACCACTGAACTACACCCGCTTAATGAAATACAATTTATATAAAAACTTTTTTAAAGTCAAGCAACAGGTTGCACCCTGACTGAAATAGAGTAAGATATTGACAGGGGTGTTAAAAAAATATATTTATATTCAATATTATGCAGAAGGTTAAATTTATAGCTTTTTTCATACTTGCGGTTTTCCTGTGGTTTCCACAACCATTATACGCTCAGCAATATGTGAGTCAGGGCTCATGGGCCATAGCACTGGTCAGGAACGCCGGATGGGAGAAAGACGGCATACCCGCGAAACCGTATATGAACGATTACTATGATCTGCTGTCCGGCAGAAACTTTATCAATGTGAACCTCAGAAGCTACACCTCAAGACTGGGAGAAACGCCTGATACGCTTATCTACAGTTTAAATGTTGCCCACAGTGGCAGATACCACCTTATCGTATACGTGACCGGAAACCCTCTGTTCTTTGGGATAGATAAAACGAGTGTTGCCTCCTCATCCTCGGGCACATGGGGCTATCAGGACCTCGGCACGTTTATTTTGAGCAGAGGTATGCACAGCCTGAGTATAACTATACAGGACGGAAGCTCGATAGCAGCACTCTACCTGAGTTCATTCGCCTCCGGCCCTGTAGAACCAGCACAAGGCTGGAACACGTCCGGAATACTTGACAGCGGCACAGCAGTCCAGACCATGGGTATGATGCTGCAAGCGTACGACAGGCTCCCCGTATCGGGAATCATACCATACACAATGCAATCCGGCGGTAACGCAGGTAAGTTCATGTTCCAGACACCTTCAAACGCTGTTATCAGTCTTACGCTTGCTTTTCCCGGACCTTCGGAAGGGTACGTAATGATCGACAGTTCTGTAGTTTTTAATTACAGCACTCCGGGTAACCAGACTACCCCTGTAAAACTGGGAGCAATAAGTATCGGCGGAGGTGCGCATACGGTCTTCTTAAAGGTTACATCCGGACAGATGCCTGCTTCTCTTGTTATAAACAATCTGAATACTTCCCCGGAAGCATTCTCCAACATCATGAATGCTCAGGGATACAACTTTGGTACTGATAACCAGCCTGCGTCTTACAGCAGCGCTGTGCATGCACTCGCAAAATTTAAACAGGATGCGCGGTTTATTTACGACACCTATTATACACCGGGTTTTCCAACAGCTCCTCTTAAAGATCAGTCATTCCCGCTGGTGTCCGGCTGCGGCAATACAACCGGGGCTATCCTGTACAAGCCCGGATCGGTTACAATACCGGATAATACCTTTATAGCCGTTGCTCCGTTTGAAAACCTCACCGGGACAAAGGATGCAACAACGGTCATATCAGGCAGTCTTCAGGAAGCGTTGATTGAATCAAGTAATGTATGGGTTACGGACTGGGATAAGGTAGGGGATCAACTTGTACATTATGGATTTGGAAGAGGTATCCCTATAGGTATGACGCTTGCAAAAACGATCGTATCAAAGCTCAGGGTAAACATGATTCTATACGGGTCAATTGTTGAGTATGATTACAGAATGGGCGCTGATGGTAAATACGATATTCCGAGTGTAGGTATAGAATTAAGTCTCCTGAATGTTCAGACCGGTAGGGTATTGTTTGCAGGATCATTTGCACAGAGCGGCACACAGGGTGAATCCCTGGAAGACACAACAAAGGCGCTTGCATCCTCTATTTTCAGCGAGATGAGCAGATGAAACTGAATTCATATTTTATAATTCTCTTTCTCCTTGTTGCAGGATGTGCTGCACCGTTAAGCAGTTTTAACTCGTCCCCTGCCCAAATAAAAAATATAAGCTGCGTTGCTGTTCTGCCGTTTGAAAACCTTTCCCAAAACGGCAATGCGGGGCAGATTGTTTCAGATATTGTTTCAGTAAAGGTAATGGGGATCGGGGATTTCAGCGTCATGACAAGGACAGAAGTTCAGGACATGCTCAATGCCCGCGGTATTATATTTAAAAGCGGTATACCTGTATCCGATGCATCCGTTATAGGAAAGATACTTGGAGTGCAGGCCGTTTTTGCAGGCGTAGTTACAAGCTATCCTTCCGAACATGCCGCAGACAGAAACAGGAACAACACGATTGGTTTTAAAATGTACTTCATAGATGTGCCCTCCGGTAGTATACTCTGGTCGGGTGCAGGCAATTTTAGATCGGCTTCTCCTCCTGAGGGGGAAACAATACCTTACACGACCGTTGTACAGGACGGTGTGACAAAACTGCTCGATCAGTTCCACAGCAGTGTCAATAATAGTTCAGGTTCGTCCGATGTGGTATGCTGGAACAACCCGGATCAAATCCTTGCCAAGCTTGTCATTGATCGGAATACCATTGCAATAGCTCCTGCATCCGCCCATGCCGGCACTACCCCGTCTGCAACAACAGCCACGCAGGTTGCAGCAAACATACCGCCTGCGAATGTTTCGATTATCAATGCAAGCGGTATCCCGAAGCTTGAGATAAAGATGGGCATACTTCTGGTCAAGAACAAATTTAATGTATCCAATGTTATCAGCGGAAAAAAACGGATGAACAAGACAACGATTTTTTACAAGCAGAAATTCTACAACCAGGCGGTTGCGATCGTAAAACTGCTCCCGGTACAGCCCAAACTCGTTCAGTCTGATTCTTATAACTGGGACATAACACTGTTTATCGGCAGCGACATGAAGTAAGCCCTGGCAGATACCCACAGGCATGAGGCGCTTTGTCATAATGTCATTGCGAAAAATGAAATGACGAAGCAATCCCTTAACCCAAAAGATGCATTTGCAAAATAGGGAAGTTTGTGTGATGAGTCATTGCAGAACAAGGAAAGAGTTGTTCGTCTCTGCTCACGAAGCAACGCTCTTTCAAGAACCGGGAGAGCCTTCACCCTCAAACCTTATCTCTTATGTTGGTGAGAAGCAGTCCACGCAGAATACTGTGAAAGCATTGCAAGCAGTTCGTAAGTGTTCCGTTTCGCATCGTCTCAAACTCTTTCCTTGCGGCGAACGAATGAATAAATAAGCCAAAGGACTTATCTCCTCTCTATCCCTTCTTGAGCACCGTG
>CAZJPN010000078.1:0-2003 GCA_964547905.1 uncultured Pseudomonadota bacterium
TTGTAATTCTTTCTGATCCCCCTTCACTTTCAAAGCTTCAAACTTTTGCACCACTTCAAGCGTCTGTTTCTCAACACGTCTATTCTCCATCTCCTGCCGTATAGTATTTTCCCTGGCCTGCAGCTGATCCAGTTCTTTCCGGGCGCGCGGGTCTTCCTTATAGGCAATCTCGAGCGCAGAGCGCTCGATAGCCAGCGGCGCAAAGTCTGTACTTCGTCCGTACCAAACTTTTTCGAGCTCCTGCCGGCAGTCCTTTATAAGATCCACTTCTCATTTATTATATTCTTTGACTTGGTATGAAGTAAGCTGTCCATTGCTATTGTATGTGTAATTAGCAGTTGCTCCGTTAGGCTTTGTAAGGCTTATTAAATGATCTAATGTGTCATAACTCATATGTTTTGTCGTGCCATCTGGATAGATAATCTGAATTAATTGATTACCTGTATTATACAACAGCTTATATACATTCCCGTCAGGGTCGAGCTTGTCAATTTTTTAGTTGAAATTTTCATAGTGGCTTCCCTTAAACCTCTGTACTCCTTTTGTCCTTGAAAGCTGAAAAAAGCATATCCTGTCAGATAATGACTTCTTAAAATCGATTTTAAACCGTCTGCTCGATCCAGTCTATGTTCAGCTATCAATCTTTTTACCATTATGCAGCCTCCTTTACTGCAATATAATTTTCTTTTTCAATCCCCAACATCACTTCAGGAATGGATTCGTATCCTTTTACCCGTCTAAATCCTTTCTCACTGTGTAATAAAACCGCTGCAAGCCATCGCTGGAGCATATGACTGCCCCTATATCTCTTAATATTCTTCTCGCAGTGTCTCACCTTAGAAAACATACTTTCTATCGGATTGGTTGAATACAAAACCTTCTTTAATAACCCGGTTATCTTTAAGCGGTGTAAGGTGAGAATCTCTTCAATTGCCTCCGTGAGAGAGTCTGCTGCTGATTCGTTTATTCCTCTGAGCCATTTCTCCATATCCAAGAGCATACTCCGGGCATCCTCATAGCTGTTTTGCTCTATCGCTGTCATAAATCTTCGATGTGCTTCATTGCGGTAGCGCTCGGATAAATGCTTTTGAATGTTGCGGTCCTTGTGAATTACGCATCGCTGGTGCAGCACCTTCTTCCCAAATTTATCCCGCAGTGCCTTGATGATCCCGCTCCCTCCATCTGTTATAAAGATTCCTTTCTTCGTCAGCTTTAATCCTCTCCGCTCTATGTCAGAAAACAGACCTTCACATATTACATGGTCCTCGGTTGCTCCCTCCCAGAATCCTAAATTATGCTTGATTCCAGCCTTGTCTATGCCTAACCCGACGATAAATGCCGAGCCTCCTCGGTGGATTGTGTCTATATATACTGCAAATATTTCTATCCCCGCCAAGCTCCGTTCTTTAAACTCTTTTAACTTTTTCGCCGTCGCTGTAATGATATGCCGTGATATGCTGCTTGCGGTTACACCAAACGCATTGGCTGTCTCTATCACGGTCTCCCCATATTTCTGACAGGATATCCCTCTCAAGATTTTGCCCAGAAGCTCTTCAGAAAATGCCCCGGGGTCTTTGAGCTTTTTATAACTTTCCAATTCTATCTCCCCATCGATCCCGCGAAGTCTTGGATGTTCTACCTGTACCTTTTGGTCTCCAAGATATAGAGAACCTCTCTGGCTCGCCCATTTCTGTACCCCATCTGACACAGGATGGTAATCAGGGCCTGAGAGCTCTTCTCGTTCCATGTACATTACCGCTTCTGCCATGGTCTTCCCGATCCCTAAAAGCATGGCATCCAGTCCAGCCTTGCCTTTGCTGATTATCTGATACATCCGGTCTATCATATCCTGCCTCGTGTAAACTTCATTGAATCCTCTTATTGCTTTTTTCCTGTCTTTTGTGCTTTGTTTCATTTGTGGCTCCTTTTATTTGGTTTTAAATCCTAAATCCTTGTGGATCATTCCACAGAGGAGCCACTATTTCAAATTTCAACTAAATTTG
>CAZJPN010000079.1:0-75059 GCA_964547905.1 uncultured Pseudomonadota bacterium
GCTTATCTTGAGAGTACAAAAATATTTGTTGTTTAAGGTTAATCCGAGCCTGCTGAATTCATACCGCAAGAATTTTATATCGAACTCTGCATTGTGTGCTATCAGGATGCTATTTTGGATAAATTCTCTAAATTGTGGGAAAACCACTTCAGATGTCGGATTACCGGTTAGCATGTCATCTGTAATTCCGTGTATTCGTTGAACTGAAACAGGGATGTGTTTCCCTACCTTTATTAGACTATGAAATTCTTCAAGGACTGTTCCCTCATCAATGACAACCGCTCCAATTTCGATCACCCTGTCCCCTTTTTGTGCCTGAAGGCCAGTCGTCTCAACATCCACTGCCACAAAGCGCTCTTTCCTCAAACGAGGATGAATCTTTTTGATTGCCTGAGCGACAGTTTTCCCATCCACGGCGGGCATTTATTGAATGCCTCCGTTTTGTGAAAGCGGCGAGGGAACAAAACCCTTGAGCTTGTTCATTTCATGCAGAATGACAAATCTCCTTTTTCAGGATCTTTTGATCTCTGTGCACTGCAAGGAAGTGTTTGGTATATAACCCAAAAATCAGGTATTGGCAATCAGAATTTTAAGGAACTACGAGAGGCACACTCAAGAAACAATTTAATAGCTTCTTTTAAATTCAGGTGGGCATTTTATCCACAGCGGGCATTTAAGCAAGACCTGTTTTTTGTAAAACCGGGGAGTATACCCTCAAAACAAGGAGGAAAATGAAGGGAAAGCTTATTGTGCGGACAGCTCATGGACGTAGTCCACGAGTGCCTTTACATTGGATTCCGGCGTTGTCGGCAGGACCCCGTGGCCGAGATTGAATATGTGTCCATTATGTTTCCCGGCCATTTTCAGTATAGACTTCACCTGTGTCTTTATTTCCGCTGGTGAGGCAAACAGCACTGCCGGGTCGAGGTTGCCCTGGATCGCCTTGTTATACCCGATGTATTTCCACGCCTTATCAAGGCTTATCCGCCAGTCAACGCCGATAACATCCCCGCCCGATTTGCTCATCATCTCGAGCAGCCCCGCATTGTTGGTTGCAAAGTTTATGACAGGGACTTTATATTTTTTCAGACCGTTGAGTATTGTCCTGTTGTACGGCATCACATATTTTTCATAATCATGGGGACTCAAACAGCCTGCCCATGAATCGAACAACTGGACGACATCGGCGCCTGCTTTTATCTGAGACCCGAGATAGAGTAAAACTATTTTTGAAAGTTTATCCATAAGCGCATGCCAGGTATCCGGTGCATTCAACATCATCATTTTTGTCAACAGGTAATTCTGTGAATGTCCACCCTCTATCAGGTAGCTTGCAAGGGTGAACGGCGCGCCTGAGAACCCTATCAACGGCGTGTCGCTGCCGAGCTCCCTCTTTACAAGCTTTAGAGCGGACAGTACGTAACCGAGGGACTCTTCCGGCTGCGGGATAATCAATCTTTTCACTTGATTTGCGCTTCTTATAGGATTGTGGATAACAGGCCCGTCATGGGTCGTGAAACCGAAACCCACCCCCATGCCTTCGAGCGGTAACAGGATATCGGCAAATATAATGGCCGCATCAACACCAAGCCTTTGCACGGGCAGAAGCGTTACCTCGGCAGCTATCTCCGGCTCTTTGCACATCTCGATAAAAGAATGCGCCTGCCTTTTCCTTCTGTAGGCAGACATAAACCTGCCTGCCTGCCGCATGATCCATACCGGTGTCATGTCAACGGGCAGTCTGTTGCATGCATTCAAAAATCTTTGTTTTTTCGTCAAACTTTTGTGCATAGAAAATGACCGTACCATAACAAATTATTCATGGCAAAACAATTTGCTTCAGTACCGAGCTGTGTTTGTTTTTCCGTCCAGCGCCTCAAATCTTTTAATGGATAGATCAAGGTACTGCTCGTCATTGTCGATACCGATGAACCTTCTGCCCTCCAGGTATGCCGCGATACCGGTCGTAGAGCTTCCGGTAAACGGGTCCAGGACCAGATCACCCTCGTCGGTGCATGCGAGCGTGATCCTTTTCAGCAGTTCAAGAGGCTTTTGCGCGGGATGCCTGCCGAACCTCTTTTCATCCGGTTTCGGTGTGTTGATTGCCCATACAGACCGCATCTGGGTATCCTTCTTTTTCAGAAAATCGCCGTGCCAGTCTCCTGCCTTGACGAGTTTGTAATGAAATGTATGTTTCGAATCTCTGTCTTTTTTGGCCCAGAGCAGTGTTTCATGGCTTGCGGTAAAAAAGCGGCAGCTCAAGTTCGGAGAGGCGTTCGGCTTAAACCATACGATATCATTGAGCAGGTGAAAGCCATTCATCTGCAGAGCAAAGCCGCATTGGAATATGGAATGATAGGTCCCGCTTACCCAGATTGTCCCATCGGGCTTTAAAACCCTCTTGCATGCCTTGATCCATGCAAGGTGGAATTCGTAATTGTCCTTTGTCCCCCTGCCCATGTCCCAGTCTCCTTTCTTGACACTCGCACGCCTGCCGCTCTGGCAGGTAAAACTCCCGTCCGAAAGGAAATAAGGCGGGTCCGCAAAGATCATATCGATCGAGTCTGCAGGCAGTTTGCCCAGCAGCTCAAGCGTATCAGCTTTGTAGAGTACAAACCCGGGTTTTTTATAATAAGGCTTGTCCATGGTTGAGATGATAAATATCAGAAAACAGTGCAACAGGAAAGCGGTTCATTCGCTCTAACCGCTTGAATATGGAATTCTTAATTTTGAATTTTGAATATTTAATCTTGAATTTCTTTCTATTTTTTACCGTATCAATATGAATGTTGCAACGATCAGTACGCCGGCAAACGCAGCTGCAGCAGCCCAGCGCCATTGCCTGTTATAAATAAAATAAACAGAGAGGGAAACCATCGCACTGACCGGCGTAAATATCAAAATGAGAATGCCTGAAAATGCCAATGTTTTCAGAATAACGGGTTGTATATGAATAAACGTATTTATCAGCTCAAGTGCAAATCCAAGTGTAAGCAGCCCTATGCCTGTGTATGAACCTGTTTTGATAACCATGCTAACAATCTTCCTGTCGTTTCCTGTCATTTATAGTGACCCCTTAATCCCATGATACAGCATTTCAATCGCTATAAGTATCATCACCGCAACAAAGATGCGTTTTAATACTACGGTATTGATTTTTTTCAGCATACCCGAACCGATCTTCGCACCGGTAAAAACACCGATAACAACGGGCGTTGCAGCAGAAAGGTCGACGGCCCCTTTGAGCAGATATACAAACGTTGCGGCAGATGCCGTGGGACCAATCATAAAATTACTTGTCGCAGATGCGATCTTCATGGGAGTGTCCATAACAAGGTGCATGACACTGACATTGATAGCACCGCCTCCCACCCCAAAGATACCCGCGAATACGCCTGCACAGAAGGCAAATGCTATACCGGCTACGGGATGCCTGCGGGGGGAATCCGGATTCTTATCTTTGAACTGGCTTTTAAGCATTTCATACGATGCATAGAACAAAACGATGGGAAAGATCATTTCGAGCACAGTGCTCTTGAGGGTATGCGATAAAAGGCTGCCCGCGATAGCGCCCGACGTCGTGCCGAGTATAAGGAGCGTTCCGAGCTTCAGATCGGTCAGGCCTTCGGAAAGAAACCGTGAAGTCCCTCCAAGCGACGTGGCAAGCACTCCGGTCATGCTTATGGCAATCGCCTCGTGTATGGTCATGTGAAAATACGGGATCAGGGTCAATGCCGGGACAATGACAATACCGCCGCCGAGGCCCAGCAGTGCGCCGAGAAAACCGGCCGATACACCGATAATAAGCAATAAGAACAAAAAGATCATCGTTCAATCCAGGGCTTTTTCGGTTTAATTTACGCCGTTAAAAAGCCGCGTCCTTTTTAACGGGGTCTACCTTCATGATGTTTATCTGAAGCCTTCCGACGACGCCGAGCATGTCCATCCAGTTGTTCAGACTGCCGCTCGCCAGCATGATATGGGTTGCATCCGCCGGGAATTCACCCAGTGTCGGGTCAACCGGTACCCAGCTGTTGAGATACACCAGCGGCCATGCATGATAATAAAAATAGCCGTCCGGCATCAGCACAACGCCCATTGCCATTTTGGCAGGCAAGCCGACAGCCCGTGCAAGGGCTGTAAACAGTATGGTGTGCGCCTTACAATCACCCTGCGGATTTTTCAGGAGATCTATGGAACGCGGCAGAGCAACCGTGAAGGTGCCCCTTACATGCGTATAAACCCAATCGTTCAGGAGCTCCGCTGCTTTCCTGGCGTCAGTTTCCCCATGGATTATTTCTTTCGCCTTGCTGATAATCTCAGCATTGTCCGTGTTGATTAAGGCACTACTGCCAAGCTCTTCATCTACGGACAGTCCTTTCATCGTGGACGGATGCCGGTAGGGTAATGTATACGTTCCTATGTTTTGTGGAACAAAAACCGAGATGAGGTTGCCCTGCTGTCTTTGAAAATCGGAAGACGGTATCGATTCCGTATTGGTTATTCCGGTGACATAGGCCTCCATCCTCGTTACACCTGCAGGATACGTCACCGTTACTCCTGCAGACTTGATTGCTGTTGCAGCTATAAGGTCAACAGGCTCTCCCCCCCATCCTTTTGTCAGTGCTATGGTTCTGGGTTCCAACACGGATCTGAATCCGAGAGGGCTTAATTCTTCAACGGTTTCACCCTGCGGTGTAACCCACATAGTCTCCTTCATATCCTTTATTTCTACCTCAAGTTTGAATGTATCAACCGGATTCCCCATTATTTGTTTCGTTTCCCTGCCTTCTACCCTTACCTGTACAGGAAGTTCTTGCTGGATAGTAGGATCAAATGTGTGGAAGTTGTATTCTGATCTGCCAAACCCGTCCCTTACAATCTTCATAACAATGCCGTCAGAGCTTATGGGGGGATCATGCAAATGAATCTCTTGTTTTGTCGTGCCTCCGGGTCCTTGCAAATGAAGGAGCAATACATTGTTGCTGACTGTACCGGTTGCGGCAATCTCCATACCGGATGTCTTTAAAGAAAAATCCAAACTCCGTACATAATAATTTTTATCCGTTTTCGTATCGGATATTGTTGTTATTTCCTTTTCCTGTCCCATCAGCATTATCCTCATAAACATCCTTGACTTAAATACAAAGCCGCTGGCTGAGGGTGTTATTTCTTCACGGTCATAGCCGATCTTTTTATTCCCCATATAAAGTCCCATCCACTCGGATACAGGTGCTGTGTTAGATTGCACATTATCGGGAGAGGATACAGTCGTTTCTCTGTGATGTGAAGTAAAGAGATACGTGATACTACCGGCCCAGAAGATCATTATGGCGGCATACAATATAAGTTTTAAAGGTTTTTTGTTCATTTCCATAAACCAAAACTACACACTTCTGTTCATCCAGTCAACTCATGAGATGATTTCCGTGCGGCTTCTTATTACATTTTTGATCAACCCGGAAAAATGTAATAAAGGAATTTGTGTGATGAGCGAAGGTGATACAATGATTAATAAAAGGAAGGGTTTGATCCGACGTGAAGTGAAACACCAGTGAACTTCCTGGTACTCTTCCATAGTATTCTGCGTGGACTGCTTCTCGTTCCGTGACAAAGGCAACATATCTGTATGTGGCAAAAACCCGTTTAACAAAAGAGCTATTGTTTCACGAGCAGAGGAGAAAACTCTTCCTTTTTCGCGGGGTTTAGAGCATGAACAAATTTTCCTATTGCATTTTTGGTCAAAGGGATTTAACCCATAGCTATAATGCAGACAAAAAGACTTCCACAGTTTCTGAAAAAAACCCTTGTTCTCAGCGGTAATGTCCACGAAACAAAAGTCAAACTCAGGCATAAAGGGCTTCACACAGTGTGCGAGTCTGCCCGCTGCCCCAATATAAGCGAGTGCTTCGGGATGAACCGTGCGACATTTTTGATCATGGGTAATACCTGTACAAGGACGTGCAGGTTCTGCTCCGTGGACAAGGGGCGTCCTCATGAGCTTGATCCTGGAGAACCGTACAGGATCGCTCAGAGCATAAAGGAGCTTGGAATAAGACATGCAGTTATAACATCCGTTACACGGGATGATCTGACTGATGGCGGAGCCGATCACTTTTATATGGTTGCAAAGGCTATAAAAGAAATAAGTCCTGAGACAACCGTAGAACTGCTTACTCCTGATTTTCAAGGCGATAAAGATGCGATCTTACATGTACTGGAAGCTGATTTTGATATATTCAACCACAATGTAGAGACCGTACCTTCGCTGTACAAAAGAGTAAGGCCGCAGGCTGAATATAAACGCTCCCTCGATGTATTGAATTTCGTAAAACAGCATAAAAACATGCTCACGAAGTCGGGATTGATGGCCGGTCTTGGGGAAACACGCGAAGAGGTAAAGACGGTACTGAAGGATCTACGGGAAGCCGGGTGCGACATCGTTACCCTGGGTCAGTACCTTATGCCGGCCTTAAAAAACATACCGGTACAGGCATACCTGCCGGAAGATATGTACGAAGAGTATGAACGGTTCGGAAAAGAGATCGGCATACCGTATGTTTATGCAGGTCCTTTTGTAAGGAGTTCTTACCACGCCCAGGAGGTCATGAACAGGTTAACCCAAAAATGCAATAAGGGAGTTTGAGTAACTATAGAAGAGGAATTACAGATAAAGAAAGGGAAGAGTTTGATCCGAAGTGAAGTGAAACACCTGTGAACTGCCTGGTATTCTTTCATAATTTTCTGCGTGGACTGCTTCTCGTTTTGCGACAAAGATAACTTATTTATAAGGGACAAAACCCCTTTAGCAAAAGAGCTATTGTTTCACGAGCAGAGGAGGAAACTCTTCCTTTTACGCGAGGTTGAGAGCATGAACAAACCCCTCTATTACATTTTGCGGTTTGGTTGTGTTTGTTTGGGATTAGAATTTTTTGGGATTTGTGGTTTATAGAAGCGGATGGATACACCGTGCAGGATGCCCGGGACTGTACTCCCGAAGATCGGGTTCCCTCTCAAGACACTCTTTTGTCCTGTAAGAACACCGGTCATAAAATCTGCATCCGACATAATTGTCATAGTTTGCCCGTACACTGCCGGGTATGGCAGAAAGCCGTGACGGTGCATTCAACGCTATGTCCATCAACTCGGGTATAGCCATAAGCAATGCCTTTGTGTAGGGATGATACGGCCTTGAAAAGATCTCCTGTTTTGTGCCTTGCTCAACGATAACTCCCCCATACATTATGATAAGCCTGTCCACAAGCTCATACGCAACACCAAGATCATGGGTTATAAGAAGTATTGTAAGGTTGTAATGATCCTTTGCACGTTTTAACAGGTCGATGATCTGTGCCTGTATGGTTACATCCAGTGCTGTCGTTGGTTCATCGGCAATCAGCAGGGATGGATTATTCACCAAAGCAATTGCGATCATGACCCTCTGTCTCATGCCACCGCTCAGTTCATGCGGATAGAGTTGTTTTGTCCTGAAAGGTTCTGGCAGTCCTACAGCACCCATTATCGATACAATAATCTTTTCGAGATCTGCCTTTTCTATGTCGGTATGGTGTGCCTGAACTGCCTCTGATATCTGGTATCCAACAGTAAAAAGCGGATCAAGGGATGCAAGAGGGTCCTGAAATACTATTGATATTGCTTTACCCCTTATATGTCTCAGGGATGTTTCGTCCATGGCAAGCAGGTTTTTCCCATTATACACGATACTACCAGTATTATAAACTGCATTCGAGGGTAAGAGTTTCAGGATTGACAGTCCAAGGGTCGTTTTCCCGCTTCCACTTTCTCCGACAAGCCCCACACTTTCCCCCTGTCCAACAAAAAAAGAAACGCAGTCAAGCACCTTATGCTCTCCTTCCGCTGTTTTATAGGAGACAGTGAGATTATCCGCTTGAAGTAAGTTTACCATGCATATTCATTGCCAGTTTGGCAGGTTATTGTCAAATACTTGAGCAACTGGTTTGTTATATACGGACTCGGTATTTGTTAAGAATAAAGACCGGATTGTACGAGAGCTTTGATCGCCTTAACCCTTGATTCCCGAGATCCTGCTCACGGTTAATGTACTTGTAAGCTCCGCATACATGTTCGCATAACTGCTGGTTGATTATCTGCGGTATGCCTTCATATGCTGGATCGTATTTTTCTATATGTATCACGGCCGTATCCGGATTGAGCGGTTCTGCAATGGAAAATGCCCTTACTTTCCCGTCGACTATAATCGCACTGCCCTTCAACGCAAGTTCTGTAAAATGCGTCAGTGCCTCTTTGGTTGCAATCACATCCGTCTCGAGGGATGGATCATTTTTCGTGACGTACCATGTTTCCGTCAGTTTTATACAATCACATATCAGCCTGTCCGTTATATCTGCATACTCGTAGATGTACTTTTCTTTGAATTTGTTTATGTGGTTTCGCTTGCCGTCGTATTTACGTCCCTTGAGACCTATAAGATCGGAAACGGAGTAAACGTAATCAGCATTATCCCGATCATTCTCATACGTCATTGATGGGAATGCCTGTTTTAGTAATTCAATAAATCGTTCCTCCACCCTAAACATATTGAATGTTTTACCCTCTCTTTTATAGGCAGCAACAAGATATTTTACCGTGTTCATATACGCATCCGTATCCCTTGCTATAATGATAAATGATTCGATACCGCCCCTGTCCGTTCCCTTTATGCATATAGTATCACCTACCAGGCATACCCTGAACCTGTACAGATGCCGCCATATAAATATATTTGTAAAATTATATTCAGAGCCCTGTGGTGGATTCAGCTTGAGCAGTTCGTCAAAATACGGCTTCATCTGAATATCGATCTCCGAAAAATACGGAAATACATTTATTTGTTCCTGTAACTCCGGAATCATTCCCATAATTATGATAAAATAACTCTTGTTATGAAAAATTCAATGTTTACTCACCGGGCAAAGGATTTGCAGCCGTGTTGACTTTGGCAGCGGTATGTTGTTTAAATAAGATATGATTAAGCACGAAATAAAGCAGAGCGGCATTTTCTCAGAACGAAGAAATAACGAAATTGAAAGATTCGTAATATATACGTTATATTAGGTTGTAAAGAAGAACTATGATGCCGGAAAACAGGTCTCTTCTGGAGACATTCCTTAGACAAAATAAAATAGAGAACAACCTCGATGATTATATAAATGCATTTCAGTTGTATATGGACGAGCTTTTAAGATGGAATAAAGTGATAAACCTGACTGCCATCGAAAAAGAATCCGATATTATCATAAAGCATTTTATAGATTCTTTAACCCCTTTAAATTTCATCGGAAGCGATGATTTTGTGCTCGATATCGGCAGCGGAGCGGGTTTCCCGGGCCTGCCGATCAAAATCGTCCAACCCTCTGTTAAGATTGTTATGCTTGACGCCCGGCTTAAAAAAATAAATTTTATCAACAACATGATTGGTCTTTTGAAGATGAAAGGTGCAACAGCATTGCATCAAAGAGCTGAGGCAAAAGACTTTCAGAAAATTATGGGTAAAAGTTTCGACGTGGTAATATCGCGTGCTTCTTTCTCACTGCGGGAGCTTGCGGAATTATCGCTGCCGTATATGAAAGACCGGGGCAAACTCATTACTATGAAATCAAAAAAAGAAGAGGATAAGTCTGACATAGTCGGTTTGAAACAGATTGATGAATTGATTACGAACCTGCCCGATGGTTCCTATAGAAGAATAATGGTATTCAAGAAGGCATGATGAAAGGTGGACTATGTATGAGATAGGTGTTACACGCAGATTTTCCGCAGCGCACAGGTTAAGGGATTATAATGGTAAATGCGAAAACCTGCATGGACACAACTATAAGGTTGAATTGACTGTTTACGGAGACAATCTTACGAACGGGATGCTCATAGATTTTGTACTGCTCAAGCAAAAACTTGATGCAATCATAAAAAACCTCGATCACAGCTATATCAACGAGATAGATCCTTTCACGAAGATTGAACCGTCTGCTGAAAATATAGCGGAGTACATATATAATGCACTTTCTGTTCAGATTTCTGACAAGGTTTACTTAAGCTCTGTGAAGGTTTGGGAATCGGATGACAACTGGGCGTTATACAGAACGGATAAATAAGTATTCAAGACAAGGAGTTCGAGAATTCAATGAAGGATATGCAGAATACATTTGATAATAGGGGCATTGGCATTGATAAGGTTGGTATAAAGAACATAAGGTATCCCATTACTGTGCTGGACAGGAGAAAGGGCATACAGCATACAATCGCAAACATTAATATGTATGTCGACCTGCCAAAGCAATTTAAAGGCACGCACATGAGCAGGTTTGTCGAGATTCTCAACGAACACCGGGGGAATATAAATATAAAAGACTTTCCCAAGATCCTCGAAAACATGCAAAAACGCTTCAACGCCAACTCCGCTCATCTTGAGATAGAATTTCCTTATTTTATAGAAAAGCAATCCCCTGTAACACACTCACCGAGTTTGATGGAATACAACTGCAAATTCATAGGCATAAAAAACGGCAAGGGAACGGACTTTATACTTGTGGTGAGTGTGCCTGTTTTAACACTGTGTCCCTGTTCAAAAGAGATAAGCAGGTATGGTGCGCATAATCAAAGAAGTTTTGTCACCGTTCACCTTAGATTTAAGGGACTCGTATGGATAGAAGAGGTCATCGATATCGTGGAGCATTCTTCTTCTGCCGAGCTGTTCTCGCTGCTGAAAAGGCCGGATGAAAAATATATAACCGAGCATTCGTATAATAACCCGATGTTTGTTGAGGATGTAGTAAGAGAGGTAGCCAAGAAACTGAAGAGAAACAAAAAGATTATCAGTTTCTCCGTTGAGGCTGAAAACCTCGAATCCATCCATAATCATAATGTGTATGCGTATGTGGAATACGACAGGGAGTCCTGATATTTACCACGGTCCCAGCCATCGGAACCAGCCAAGGTTGAAAACCTCGCTTATTGCTCCGAGTACCAATATCACCGCATAAAGCGAAAGGATTCCCAGGTATATCTGCACCTTGTACTTTTTTAAGGTCTCTTTTACGTTCATCGTCATACGTCAAGATTTACAACGTACAGAGCATTCTCTTCAATGAAACTTCTGCGTGCCTGCACATTATCGCCCATCAATATGGTAAAGATTTCATCGGCGGCCACGGCATCCTCTATCCTTACCTGAACCATAACCCTTTTCCCAGGGTTCATCGTTGTTTCCCAGAGTTGTTCAGGGTTCATCTCTCCGAGCCCTTTGTATCTCTGGATTGCCAGTCCCTTTTGTGCATGCTCCATGCAGTATTCGATCAATCCTTTTATCGTGTTGATAGATATTTTTTTTCCATCTTCATCCACGGTATAAGGTGGAGGTATCTTTTCCACTATTGTTTTATAGAGTGCCTTTAATGTCTGAAATTCCGGCGATTGTATAAAATTATTATCGAAGTGCATCTTTCTTATAACACCTTTGTCCGCTACAACCATGATCAGTTTGATATTTTCATCGCCGTTGAGTTCTTCCGTGATTGTAAGGAGCTTGCCCGATGCTTTTTTGAAGTCTGTTATGAGCTTTTCAAATATATTTTTGGATTTTTTTTCTTTCAAAAACAGATCATCCATACCCTGAGATATGAAGAAGTCCAATATTTCTGTATTTCTTTCTCTGCTTATTTTTTCAAGCATATCATAATATTTAACCGCGTTCAAAAGGCTTTTGATGAGAGTATGTGTATCGGACTGTTTACCGTCTTTTAATGTGATGCGCAGTTTACCAACGCCCTCTTCAAGCAGGACCTTTTTGAGTTCTGTATCGTCCTTGAGAAATCTTTGGGAGTTTCCCTTTTTAATCATGTAGAGGGGCGGTTGTGCTATATATACATAATTTCGCTCTATAAGCTCCGGAAAGTGTCTGAAAAAAAATGTAAGCAGCAATGTTCTTATATGCGATCCATCGATATCGGCATCCGTCATTATTACGATCTTGTGGTATCTTAGCTTGGATATATCCTTGTCCTCGCTTCCAACGCCGGTACCCAAAGCGGATATAAGTACCCTTATTTCCTCCGACGCGAGCATCTGTTCGAATCTTGCCTTTTCCACATTTAAAATTTTGCCTTTTAACGGCAGTATAGCCTGATTTTTCCTGTCTCTTCCTTGTTTTGCGGAGCCGCCTGCAGATTCTCCTTCCACGATAAACAATTCGCTCAATGCAGGGTCTTTTTCCTGACAGTCGGCGAGTTTGCCGGGAAGTGAACCGCCCGAAAGGGCGTTCTTTCTTCTTACAAGCTCTCTGGCCTTGCGTGCAGCCTCGCGTGCGCGTGCAGCGTCTATTACCTTCTTTATGATATTTTTTGCTATTTGTGGGTTTTCTTCAAATATAGAAAAAAGCTTATCATTTGCCTGTGATTCCACAATTCCCTTTATCTCGGTGTTACCGAGTTTTTCTTTTGTTTGGCCTTCAAACTGCGGATCCGGCAGTTTTATGCTTATAACAGCGGTAAGTCCCTCTCTCATATCCTCACCGCTTATTTCTACATCCGATTGCTTAATAAGTCCGCTTTCGACGGCGTATTTATTTATTGCCCTTGTAAGTGCAGACTTGAAACCGGAGAGATGACTGCCGCCCTCATGCGTACTTATATTGTTTGCGTATGAGTGTATAATTTCATTGTAGCCATCGTTATACTGCATTGCACACTCAAATTCGATCTGATCTTTTTTAAACGAGAAAAAAAATGGCTTTGTGTGAACAAGTGTTTTGTTCTTGTTAAGATGCTGTACAAATTCTATCAATCCGCCGGCATACTCAAATACATTCGATTTGCCGCTTCTTTCGTCGGTAATGGAGATCTTTATGCCTGGATTTAAAAAAGCAAGTTCCCTTAATCTTGCCGAAAGCGTGTCAAAACTGAAATTCGTGGTTTCAAATATTTTTCCGTCGGGTTTAAATCTAACCTTTGTTCCTGTAGAATCCGATTTGCCTATGACCTTTATAGGTTCTACAGGATCTCCGTACTTGTATTTCTGGTAGAATTTCTTTCCTTCTCTTCTGATCTCTAGTTCGAGCGATTCTGAAAGCGCATTGACAACAGACACGCCCACGCCGTGAAGTCCGCCTGAAACTTTGTAAACTTTGTTGTCGAATTTACCGCCAGCATGCAGTTTTGTCATAACGACCTCTGCTGCAGAACGGTTCTCTTCTTTGTGGAGGTCTGTTGGTATGCCCCGGCCGTTATCGTCGACAGTCACACTTCCATCCACATGAATTATTACTATAATTCTATTGCAGTACCCTGCAAGTGCCTCGTCTATACTGTTGTCTACAACCTCATAAACAAGATGATGCAATCCCCCTTCCGAGGTATTGCCTATATACATGGCTGGTCTTTTTCTTACAGCTTCAAGCCCCTCCAATACCTTTATCTGGGTGGCGTCATAAGCTGCCATTACTATGCTTTGCCCTTTTTCTCGATATTGATGTAACTGTTCACGAGTTCTACGATCTTTTCTTTAACCTTCTCGTCGTTTATGTTTACCAATTTTTCAAGAATAAGCCATTCTGGAGTCCTCTGTTTGATAATTCTCCCGTTAAATACAAAACTTTGATCGCTGTCCTTGTGAGCTTTATGAGAGGGGCCATAAAACAGCCAGTCCACCGTAACATTTCCCATTTCGGCTATCTTTGCAAGTATGTTGAGTGAAGGCGTAACCTGATCCGTTTCATATACGCTTATGGCATCCTGTGATTTATCCAGCAGAGCGCCAAAATCTGTTTGAGTCTTATCTCCTCTTATCAATCTTATCCTTTGCCCCAGAGTAAGTTTATCAACGTCGGTTTGTCTTAATTTTTCAGTAGCTTTTTTACTTGTCCTCATAGTTCCCCCGTATATTTTTTATTCCTGTACTTAAATAGCTTTTATTGTCTTCGTCCAGATTTATAAATTCTATGCCTATTCCTGGTTTAGAGAAGGTATGATCATCCTCATTGTTGTTTATCCGGACAACCCTGCCTTTTAACTTAAACTTTTTTCTTACGCCTGGTAAAAAAAAGTCCACAAATACAGTGCTCCCTTCTTTGGTTAAGCTGTTCGTTTCTATAAACATACCTCCAAGGCTTATGTCTCTTGTATATCCCATCTCAATATCTCTATGATTGAGATAGTCTATCATAACTTTAATGGTATTTCTATGAAATTTCCTTCTTTCCATTGCTTTTGGGTTATTATAACAATAATAACTGAATAGTCAATATATGTCTGCAGTGTGCCGTCACAAATAAGTTTTACTTGACAGTGTACAGGTGAATGACTATTCTTGCAAAAGAAGTATGATTCATAAATTGAATGAGGATTTATATATTTGAAGCTAACAAGAAAAGAAAGAGAAAAATTAAGAAAAAATCAAGAGATCATAGAGGTATCCATAAAGGTCTTTTCCGAGAAGGGCTTTTATGAGGCAACGATGCATGATATAGCGAATGCGGTCGAAATGGGTGTGGGCACGCTTTATCAGTATTTCAAGAACAAAGACGACCTTTATTATAATGCGATCCTTTATAAATTGAATGAATTTCATAATTTTTACGAAGAAAAACTTCACGGCAAGAACGGTTTCCTCGAGATCCTATCAACTATCATAACGGCATGGATCGAGTATTTCGGTACTAACAACGATTTCTTTGCGATAGTCTTCTCTGAATGGATAAATGTTAAAAAGACCTTCGCCATGAAGTTAAAAAAGCACTTAACAAATGAATTCATAGAAAAATACAATGAAATCATCAAGCTGATAGAAAAGGGTAAACAGACGGGTGAAATAAAGGATAGTGTAAACATAGAAATTTTGAGTTCCATGATCTTTGGTGCAATACAGCAGATCATTCATATGGGGGCTATGAAAAAAGAAACCATTACGCCGGCCATTGTTGCGGAAAACATAACAAGTATTTTATCATCCGGCATATTAAATGTGAAATGAGGAGATATATGAAAACAAAAGTTATATCGTTAGCTTTATTGCTTCTTGTGTTTGGTTTGCCCTATAAAACGCAGGCGTGTGAGACATTAAATCTTGATGAGGCGCTCAAGCTCGCAATAAACAACAATAAGGATATAAAACAGGTACAGCAGGAAAAAGATGCAGCATGGTCGCGGGTTGTACAGGCACGGGCTGGATTTATGCCGAACATTTCGGCTCAAGGGATCTATACATTCAGCTATCAGGTCCCATTGATACCAATACCTGCCGGTTCTTTTGGCCCTAATTTCCCTCCAAATGCATTAAATGCACGAATTGACACCACATTTGAATACAATGCAGGGTTTACCGGCACATGGACATTGTTTGCAGGAGGCATGATATACCACAATTATTCTGCTGCAAAAAAACTCTATGAGTCCGCATCAGAACAAGAAAAATCTGAAAAACAGGAGATCATATATCAGGTCAAGAAGGCTTATTACAACCTTTTACTAGCATCGGAATCTGTTGATGTACTTAAGCACTCCATTGACCTTGCTGCCGAACACTACAGGGTTACCAAGGACAGATATGACGCAGGCGAGGCATCAGAACTTGATATGCTGAATGCGAGCGTCAGCCTTTCAAACCTTCAGCCTCAATTTATAGCTGTGCAGAACAATGTAAAAATATCGGGACTTGCATTGAAGAATATCCTCGGTGTCGAATTTACGAGCGATGTATGCGCAAATTCTGAAGTCGTTATACCGGAATTTTCTGGAAACCTGCAATATTATGAAAGCCGGGCAAAACAGAACAATTATCAGCTTAAAATAATAAACAAACAACTCTCTGCATTGAATGACTATAAGAAGGTATCGATAGGGAGATTTTCGCCGACACTTGCCCTTGCAGGCAACTATAACTGGCTTTCAAACGAATTCACAGGTTCATGGCAGGATATATATCAAGCAGCTCTTGTTCTAACAATACCATTGTTTAATGGCGGTGCCGATGTTGGTCAGGTCAAAGAGGCTTATTCCAACTATTATAAACTTGTGTTTCTTAAATCAGAAACAATGGACAATATAAGGATATCAACAGAAGCGGCATATTCAAATGCAACAGTGGCCAAAAATGAAATCACAGCGGCCCAGGAGGCGTTGAATACGGCTGAGAAGGCTGAAAGTATAGCCCAGGAACAGTACAGGATAGGTCTTGCAACGAACCTCGACGTATTAAATGCAAACCTTGGTCTTAAAGAGGCGCAAATGAATTATATAAAGGCAAAGTACAATTATCTTCTTGCGGTTGCCGAGTTGGAAAGGATCATGGGAGCGGCCTCCTATTGAAGAATAGATAAGAAACGACGCTTCATTTCAACTTTTCCCTTGTTAGGAGTACCAGTCAATTTTGTTGAGAGGAAGTCTTACTAAATGAAGATATGAAAGGAAGAAAATATGGAAGAAACAGAAAAAACACATAAAAGCAAAAGCAAAAAGAAAATGTTGGCCCAGCCAAGGGTGTATGTTCCGGGATTGATGATACTTGCTGGCATAATCTTTGGTCTTCTCTGGTGGAGATACTGGGATAACTTTGCTTATACTGAAGATGCACAGGTAGCTGCACACCTGATAATCTTGAGCTCCCCGCTGCCTACGTACATTACACAGTTAAATGCAGATGAAGGGGATACGATTACCAAAGGAGAAACACTCGCTGTTGTAACGCTTTCAAACATTATTACCGATAAGGACCTAAAGTCAGCACGTTCAGAGGCAGCCATACAGTACCAAAGGGCCAAGAACAATGTTGATGTCCTTCAATCGGAATTGGAGGATGAGCAAAAGAACGAGCAACGATTAGAGCGCGTATACAAAAGGGGAGGTACAAGTGAACAAACCCTCCTCGATGCGAAAACACGCTACGAGGTAACCAAGTCTCAGTATGAATCTGCACAGATCACACTCGCATTCGCAAAAAATATCCTCGATGCCACGCAGAACAGGCTTGAAGGCATTGAGCTCAAAAGCCCTATCTCCGGAAAGGTCGCACAGAGATATGCAAATATAGGCCAGAATATGTCACCGGGTGAGCCGATTTTTGGTCTTGTGGACCTCAGAGATGTCTGGATAGAAGCAAACATAAAAGAAACACACGTTGGACCGGTTAAGCCGGGACAAAAGGTGGATATCTATGTGGATACCTATCCAGGCGTTACCTTTTCCGGAACGGTGCTCCATGTACAGGCCGAGACTATCGGCGCCTATTCCGTCATACCGTCTGAAAATCCTTCGGGCACATTCATTAAGATCGTGCAGCGCGTGCCGGTCAAGATCGCAATCGATACGGAAGGATACACTCTCAGGCCCGGTATGTCTGTTGAGGTGAAGATCCACACAAGAAAGTTTTCATGGCTGTAAACAATCCCGAAGATAATAACAACACTCCTTCATCTTACAAATGGTGGGTCCTTGCAATCGTCCTGATCGGCAGCTTTATGGGGGTGCTGGACAATTCCATTATCAACGTTGCCCTGCCCCATTTCATGGTCGCATTCGGAGCAAACACCGAAGAAGTCGAATGGGTTGTAACAGCATACATGCTCGCGTTCGCCATCCTGATGCCTCTGGCTGTATGGCTGAGGAACCTGGTCGGCCTTAAGGTCGCATTCCTGCTGGAGCTTGCTCTTTTTGTGGTCGGCTCATTCCTCTGCAGTCTGTCATGGAGCCTTGATTCACTCATCGTATTCAGGCTGGTTCAGGCAATCGGTGCCGGTGATATCATGCCCACGGGTATGACCATGATCTCGGAGGTCTTTCCCCGGGAAGAGCGTGGACTTGCACTCGGTATTTGGGGTGCCGGTATTACGGTCGCGCCTGCGATAGGTCCGACACTCGGCGGCTATCTGCTCGACCACATAAGCTGGCACGCACTGTTTTATATCAACATTCCCATAGGCGTGATCGCATTCTTCTGGGGCTTGAGCATCCTCAAGCCTGCCAAAGGAGATATAAACGTTTTAAAAAACTTTGACTTTGTCGGGTTCATCACCTTCGGCCTGTTCCTTGGCACCCTGCTCGTAGCCCTCACAAAGGGTGAAGAAAAGGGATGGACATCCGGTTACATACTCAATCTGTTCGCAATATCTTATTTTTCTTTCTTTCTGTTCATCATCGCCGAGACCGTTGTCAAAAAACCGATCATAGATCTGGCGATATTCAAGAATTATAACTTTGTTCTCCTGAACATACTGGGCATTATGCGATCCATTGCACTGTTTGGTACTGTTTTTCTCATGCCGTTATACTTCCAGAACCTTCTGGGCTACTCTGCAACCATGACAGGTATACTGATGATACCCCAGGCCATCATGGTTACCATGGGTATGCCCCTGGCAGGAAAGCTGGTCGACAAGGTGGGCCCGAAAATGCCCCTTCTGTTCGGCATACTTTTGACCGCATATTCTTTATATTATTTCACTTCTCTTTCATTGGTGTCCAGTGTACAGTTCATTACCACCGGATTGATGATGCGGGGATTCGGTATCAGCTTTATCATGGCACCCGTTACCAGTGCGGCGATAAATTCCTTAAAGCCCGAAGAAATCAATCTCGGCTCTGGCATGCTGAACGTCATCATGCAAACGGGAGGTACCTTTGGTATAGCTGCACTCGGTTCTGTCCTTGATTCAAGAACAGATTTTCATATGGCTACGTATGCAGGGCATTTTGTTCCCGCTTCACCCATTACTCAGAGTGTACTTCACCAGATTTCAAATTTTGCCTTGAGCAAGGGTGCAAGCATTTATAACGCCGGGATAGCGGGGCAAGGCAGCTTCCTGGCATACCTGCATCAATGGGCAACGGTAAACGCATTTGACGATGCCTTTTTTCTCACGGCATTTATGGTATTGCTTGGTATAGTGCCTGCTGTATTTTTGAGAAATATAGTCTTTAGAAAGAAAAAATCCCCGGATGAGAATATCGAGATAATCGAGATGTAAACCCCTGCACGTTTGGTTGACAGGGAATGATGAAACATTTATTTTCAGATAAACTATGGAGGTAAATATGAAGAAGTTAAGTCTGTTTCTCATGGTGCCCGTTTTCCTGCTCATGGTCAATGCAGCTGCACCGTTAACAGGAAATGAGGTTTTGAAAAAGATCGACGACCAGCAATTGACCAAGGACAAGGTCAGCGTGGCAGAGATGAAGTTGATAGATAGCAGCGGAACAACGACCGAGCGGACTTTAAAGATGTATACAAAGGGTGCCGATTTTCACCTGATAAGATTCCTTGCTCCGGCAGACCTCAAGGGAACAGGATTTTTATCCCGCGGCAGCGATAATATGTGGCTTTATTTGCCTGCACTCGGCAAGGTAAGGAGGATAGCGGGACACGTGTCTCACGGCAGTTTCATGGGGTCAGACTTCAGTTACAGGGATTTAAGCTCAAGCGGTCTTGCCAAAGATTTTACGGCAACAGTTGTATCCTATAAGAACGAAGAATATGAATTGCTGCTAAAGCCAAAACCCGGTGATGCTTCTTACAGCATGGTAAAGTTATGGGTAAAGGATGATACATTTGTTCCTTTAAAAATGGAATTTTACGATAAATCAGGTAAGCTTCTCAAAATACTTATTAATACCGAGATCAAAAATATTGACGGTAAATGGTTCCCGATGTCGATGGTTATGGACAATGTACAGGAGAATCACAAAACCGAGATTACAGTGAAAGAGCTTAAAATCAACACAGGGTTAAGGGACAGCTTGTTTACAGATAGGACGCTGAAAGAACAATAATCGGACGCAGCGATATATCCTATCTTTTTTATTTTATCCTTGCCCCGGAAAATGTAACAGGAAGGTAGGGGGTCAAAATTTTGAACCCCTACCTTCCTGTTTTTCAAATGCATTTTTCGGGTTAAGAAATTTTCTTAAATAGTACAGGGCAGGTGCTACACCAAGTAGTCCTCCAATAAATATAGACGTCTTTACCCCTATAACATCCGCAATTCCACCAATGAACAGATTGCCTATAGGCGTAACACCCATGAACACAAGGGAATATACGCTCATTGCCCTGCCCTTTAATTCGTCAGGCGTATTGAGCTGTATTGTTGTATTGGTGAGTGCAGTAAAAATAATCGATCCAAATCCTATTAAAAATAACACTACCATGGCCATATAAAGACCTGTAACAAATGCCATTACCATCTGAAATGCGGATAAAATAACTGAGCCGAGTATCAAAAAAACAGGATTCGGATTGCGGCCGCTCCTGAATGCTACGAGAATAGCACCTATTATAGAACCCACCCCGAGTGATGACATAAGGAAACCAAAGATTTCAGGATTGTTATGAAAAACGTATTTTGAGTATATAGGAACGACTACATTAAAATTGAGTGCAAATAACGATACTATCAACATCAGCATTACAACATTAAAAATGATCCGGTTATTCTTTATATAAAGAAGGCCTTCTTTTACATCATCTATTACATTTTTTTTCTTGGATATGCCTGGCAGACCGTCTATATCTATCATAAACAGTCCTATGATAACCGGGATAAAACTTATACCGTTGAGTAAAAACGTTGTTGCAATACCTACCTTTGCTATCAGTAAGCCTGCTATAGCTGGTCCTATAAGTCTTGCTACGTTAAAGTTCGCTGAATTTAGTGCAATAGCGTTCATAAGCGTATCCCTGCCTACCAAATTGATCATGAATGCCTGTCTCGCAGGTACATCGAGGCTTGTTGCCAAACCAAGTAAGGATGCCAATATAAAGATGTGCCAGTAGGTTACAATACCTGTGGCTGTCAATATCCATAGGACAATCGCAAGTATTGCCATGACGGTTTGTGTCAATATAATGAGATATCGTTTTGGAAACCTATCTACAATGCTGCCTGCAAACATGGATAAGACAAGAATGGGCGTGTATTGAGCCGCACCTATTAAACCGAGAAGAAAAGGGGAGTTGGTAAGTTTTAATATAAGCCATGCCTGCCCTATGCTCTGCATCCACGTTCCTATAAGTGATATGGATTGACCAATCAAGAATAATCTAAAATTTCTATATCTTAAAGAAACAAATGTTTTTCTCGCTATGTTTAGCATAAGTTTGGTTTATAAGATTAATCTTATTATAAAGGCGCGTAAAGGGATTTGGACAGCAGGGGAGGTAGGGGGCAAATAGGAGGCCGTTGTCGTTTTAATTTTTTACAAAAGTTCAAATAACCCGAAAAATGCATTTTTCGGGTTATTTGAACTCGAGTACGGGGACAGGGTATTCCAGCTTGGTGATATCGGTGACGCGCTCGATCCTTCCGTCTTTCGTTAGGAAAACAATCTCTTTTATCTGTGCGTTGCGGATCATGCGCCTGCATAGCAGGCACGGCCTGCCGTCGGCAAACCAGGGTTCTTCAACTTCCTGCCCTGCGATGTAGATCGTTGCGTCCTTCATCCTTTCGGGTGTACCGTTGATAATGGCGTTCTGCTCTGCGTGCACGCCCTCACACAACTCGTATCTCTCACCCGGCGGAACATTGAGCTCCTTGCGCTTGCACAGGTTGATGTCCGAGCAGTTTGTCATGCCTCTGGGCGAACCGTTGTAGCCGGTGCTGATAATCACGTTGTCCTTGACGATGACAGCCCCGTACTTCCTCCTAATGCAGGTGGAGCGCGATGAAACAACCCTGGCGATCTCCAGAAAGTACTCATCCCACGGCGGTCTTTCGAATGCCTTTTTGTTTTTCTGAGGGTCCATAGTGACACCAATATTCATCACATTACGGCATACGTGTCAACATGAACCCGGACAAACAAACTGATTTAGCTTTTTTAAATTTTTCAGAAACATAGCATACATTTAAGAATCGTATATTTAACCCATAAACGTAATATGAAAGTTTGAAAAAATTCTTTTAGAAATTCAGGAAAAGTACCAGGATAACGCTGCTCATCTTGATTGATTTAAAACAAAAAATGTGCGAGTATTCATGATATTAAAATATCAGAGGTTATAAATGGAATACGAAGCAGTAATAGGTCTTGAGGTGCATGCTCAGTTGAAAACCGAGACAAAAACTTTTTGTAATTGCTCGACTGTCTTTGCGGTTAAACCGAATATAAATGTATGCCCCGTTTGCCTCGGCATGCCTGGAGTGCTGCCTGTGCTGAATAGAAAGATTGTTGTTTATGCATGTATGCTTGCAACTGCAGTAAACGGAAATATATCGAGACGCAGTGTCTTTGCGAGGAAAAATTATTTTTATCCGGACCTACCCAAGGGCTATCAAATATCACAGTACGAACTGCCTATAAATAAAAACGGTATAATAAGCATCCAGTTGAACGGCGGCAGGAAGGATATAAGGCTCAACCGCATACACATAGAAGAAGACGCAGGCAAACTGATGCACAATCATGACGGAACAAGCTTCGTTGATTTCAACAGGTCTGGTATTCCTTTGCTTGAGATTGTGTCGGAGCCGGATATGACAACCCCTGATGAGGCTGTAGCCTATCTTAAAAAACTCAGGACAATACTTCTCTATCTCGGGATATGCGACGGAAATATGGAGGAAGGCTCGCTTCGCTGTGATGCAAACGTTTCTGTAAGACCGAAAGGGGAAACACGGCTTGGAGTAAAGGCAGAACTGAAGAACATGAACTCTTTCAGGTTTATTCATAAGGCTCTCGACTATGAAATAAAAAGGCAGATGGATGTACTGGACGATGGCGGTACCGTCGTACAGGAAACAAGACTCTGGGATGAGACAGAAGGAATAACAAAATCCATGAGATCAAAAGAAGAGGCCAATGATTATCGCTATTTTCCGGAACCGGATCTGCTTGTACTTGAGGTAGAAGAGGAGCTTTTAGAAGAAGCGCACAAAGGTGTCCCTGAACTGCCGGATACGAAAGCCGAACGATTCGTTTCCGATTATAATCTTCCGCCGTATGACGCAGAGGTGCTTACGGCATCGCGGGATCTCGCAGACTATTTCGAAGGTATTGTGAAACTATTCGATAAGCCCAAAGCCGCAAGCAACTGGATCATGAGCGAGATGCTTAGATTCATAAAGGATATCGATACCGGAATAAAAATTTTTAAGGTTACACCGGCTCAAACAGCAAAACTTTTAAGTCTTATCGAGGATGGAACGATAAGCGGGAAGATCGCAAAATCCGTTTATGAGCAAATGGTAGCTACAGGCAAAGAAGCGGATGGTCTTATCAAAGAGCTCGGACTTGAACAGATCTCGGATGAAAAGGTAATACGGGAGATAATTAAATCCGTAATGGCAAAGAACCCAAAAGAGGTCGAACAATACCGTGCTGGCAAAGAAAAGGTGTTCGGCTTTTTCGTGGGGCAGGTAATGAAGGCAACTGCCGGTAAAGCAAATCCATCCATGGCAAACGAACTATTAAAAAAAATGTTAAAAGGGGAAATAAATGAAGCATAAAAAATTTTTAATTTATTCTGGGATAGCACTGGTAGTGATCGTTGCTGTTTTGCTTGTGCTGCCTTTTGTCATCAATCTTGACAAATACATACCCAAGATAACAGGTGCTGCAAGCAATGCAATCGGCCGGAAGGTTTCTATCGAACATTTGAGATTAACCATACTGAGCGGACTTGGAGTGGAATTAAAGGACGTTACAGTTCAAGAAAAAGTGCCTACAAAGACGCCGTTTGTTCATGTTGAAGATGTAGATGTAGGAGTGGAACTGCTGCCGCTTCTAAAAAAAGAGATATCCATAAGCAAGGTGATTCTTACAAAGCCCGAGATAAACATAATAAGATACCCTGATGGAACTTATAATTTTTCTGATATGTTAAAAAAGAAGCCCGAAAAACCTGCAGAAGAAACAACCGAAACTGCCAAACCATCATCCGGCATACCGGAGGGATTTTATCTTGGCAAATTTTATATATCCGACGGCGTCATAAATATAACCAATGTCGAAAATGGGAAAGAACATAAGTATGGATTGAATCATATAAACCTCGGGGTGTATGGCTTTAGTGTTAAAAAGGCATTTAAGGTATCACTCGGCGTTTCTTTTGATAATTTAAAGGATGCAAGGCTTGATGTAAACGGGTACGTCGGTCCAACAGGTCGGCATGTATCTGTGGAGAACTTACCTCTCAATATATCCGTCTCATTAAAACACATAGATATACCGTATGTATTATCCCTTGCGGGGGTAAAAGCCCGAACATTCAGTGCGGGGACACTCGATGTTGATGAAAAACTAAACTCCGAATCCTCAGGTGTTATGGATATAAATGGAAAGATAGCTCTCTCGGGGCTTACGCTGACCAACGGTACGATCAGTCCATTTTCTTTAACGGATAACCTGCAGTTTATACCCAAAGAAAAACTTTTAAACATAAACGATATTACATTGAAATCGGATGGGATTAACCTTGGGCTGAAAGGTAATATGAATATTTCTACGAAGGCAATCAATGTAAATCTTTTCTCAAGGGAATTATCAATGGACAGGTTGATTGGATTTTACAGCCCGATAAAAGAGTCTCTTCCACAGGATACAAATATAAGCGGAGATGGGATCATTAAAACGGACATAAGTACAAATAACAATGTAATGGGAATAAACGGTATTATCGATCTGTCAAAGGCAAAGATAATCTATCAGAAGATGTTTGTTAAGTCTGCCTCTGTACCGTTTAGTTTGTCTTATGATATTTCAAAGTATGGGAGTACTGTAGATATAAAGGATATAAAATTAATTCTGGACAAGCTTGAAATGAATGCCGTCGGGAAAGTCCTTACGGCAGGGGATATGAATGGAGCAATCAGTGCTCATACCAACACGGTGCAGATACAGTCATTGGAAGATGTAATCCCCATGATAAGGTCTTACAATGCAAAGGGAAGTTTTATCCTTACGGCATATGCTCATGGAGCATTCAAAAAGCCAAAGGAACTTGTTGTTCAGGGTGGGCTGCAGGTAAAAAATGTATCAGCGAATATTGCTTCTCTGCCGAAGCCTTTGAAATCTTTTAACATGGATGCCTTGTTTACACGTAACAATGCCACTTTGAAATCCATGATGCTGGAGATAGGTCAGTCCGAGGTCAGGGCGAACGGTACTATAAATGATTTTTCCGCCCCACAGGGTAGGTTGAATATAACATCGCCGTACCTTGATGTGGATGATTTGATGCCTGAATCAAAAACAGGAAAAGCAGAAACGGAAAGAAAAACAACGGGAAAAGAACAGACGGAACCTTCAATCTTAGACAAGGCAAATATAACGATATCCGCAAATGTTAAAAAGGGTGTTGTTAAAAAAGCGCAATTTACCGACCTTGTTATGCTGGCAAGGATTGTAAAAGGCTCTATTTTACTTGATAGATTTGATATGAGAACATTCTCCGGAATTATCGCTGCGAACGGCACAGTTGGAATGAAAGGTGAAGAACCATACAATCTTAAGCTTAAGGCTTCTGCATTAAACCTCGGTGATATGCTTGGTCTGTTTACATCCTATAAAGACGTTATGTCAGGCAGGCTTGGAGCCGATGTTGCACTGAACGGAAATGCAAAGGATCTCAGACGCACAGTTTCGGGTAAGGGTATTATTACCCTGACCGATGGTGAGATAAAGACATTTTCGATGTTGTCAAGTTTGACAGATATTGCAAAGCTTGCAAACATAGGAATAGGAGGAATAGGCAAGACAACAAAGATAAACAATATGAAGCTCGATGCAGAGATTGATCACGGAAAGGTGTCCTCAAGCGATCTGAAACTCAACAGTAGAGATTTCAATGTGATCGCGAACGGCTATTTCGATCTTGATTCAAACCTTGATTACCATGGTACCGGTATGCTTTCCAGATTGATCTCTAACGGTGTAGGTGGAACAGCGGGACAACTCATTAAGAATGAGCAGGGCGAGGTAGAAATACCATTCATCCTTACCGGAGATATAAGAAGGCCGGTGTTCAAGCTCGATGCCAAAGCATACGAACAAAGGATTAAGGAAGCTGCAAAGAGACAGGTAATTCAACAGCTTAATAAACAGCTCAACAATGGGCTGAAAAACAATAAAGCTATACAACAGTTGTTTCATTAACATGGCTTTCTATACGCTGATCCCAAAGAAGGATCATATACTTTTGCTGGACCAGAGGCTTTTACCTGCAAAGAGCCATTACATAAAGGTCAGGACATACAGGAATGCTTATGATGTTATAAAGCAGATGGCTGTCAGAGGTGCGCCTGCGATTGGTGTGACAGCGGCATTTGGAGTGTGGCTTGGAGCAAGAGCTATAAAAACAAACGATCGCAAGCGATATCTTACAGGCATTGAGAAGGCGGGCAAACGCATCATCAATGCTCGGCCTACTGCACATAATTTATCATGGGCCGTAAACAGGATGTTGAGAGTTGCACATACCGGAAGGTTGACGCCTGCCGAAACAACGGAAAAACTGTACAGAGAAGCTGTTCGTATTTATCACGAGGATATAAAAGCAAACAAGAAAATGGGTGATTATGGTGCAAGGCTTATAAAAAGCGGATGGACCATCCTCACACATTGTAACGCTGGTGCGCTTGCAACGGCAGGTTATGGTACGGCACTCGGCGTACTCCGGTCAGCGAAAAATGCTGGGAAGAAGATCAAGATTTTTGCGGATGAAACAAGGCCGTTTTTACAGGGTGCGAGGCTGACTGCATGGGAGCTCCAGCAGGATGGTTTCGATGTAACGCTCATTACGGACAACATGGCCGGCTGGATGATGAGACAGGGGCTTATAAATGCATGCATAGTTGGTGCTGACAGGATCGCATCAAATGGGGATGTTGCAAACAAGGTTGGTACATACAGCGTTGCTGTGCTTGCACGTGTGCATAGCATACCGTTTTATGTTGCAGCACCGTCTTCAACATTTGATCCCAAGATTTCTTCCGGTGAAGAGATTATTATAGAGGAAAGGCCTGATAAGGAAGTTTTAACGATAGCAGGTAAGTACATAGCCCCGGCAGGCATAAAAGTACGAAATCCAGCATTTGACGTAACCCCTGCAAAGTACATTACGGCGATAATAACTGAAAAAGGTGTTATTATTCCACCTTATAAAAAGGGCATTAAAAATATACTTGAGTAAACAAAGCACACAAGCTTCCCTATTGTATTTTTTGGGTTAATTATCTTGACACACAGTCGCCTCCTTCATATACTTAAAAACAAGTCATAATAAAAAAATATATAGAAAGGAGAGGTAAATTTATGAAAGTAGAAGACATAAAGACAATTGCAGTTATTGGTGCAGGGGATATGGGACACGGCATTGCCGAAGTATGCGCTATGAACGGCTTGAAGGTAAATCTTTACGATGTCAAACAGGAGTTTGTGGATAAGGGTAAGAATAAAATAAAGGAAAGCCTGGAAAAACGGGTGGCAAAGCAGAAAATGACGGTGGATAATTACAACAAGGCGTTGAACAATATCCAGGGCTTCACTGTCCTGAAAGATGCCCTCAGGGATGTTGATTACATGATTGAAGCCGCACCGGAAATTCTCGAAGTCAAGTTAAAGATATTCAAGGAGGCTGAAGAGTACACACCAAAACACGCAATCCTTGCTTCCAATACGTCCAATATGAGCATCACCCAGATGGGAGCGGCTACAAACCGCCCGGACAAGGTTGTGGGAATCCATTTTTTCAATCCGCCGGTCATGATGCTTCTGGTAGAAGTTATCCATGGACAAAAAACATCGGAAGAGACGATGAATGTAAGCTATAATTGGCTCAAGGGTATGAAAAATTTCCGGGGTAATATGGTTCCGGTACGTGTGGAAAAGGATGTTCCGGGATTTATCTTCAACAGGATCAATGCGCCTGTGGGGGTATTTCTGGCAGAGTTGCTTGAGAAAGGCATGGTAAACCCTGAAGCCGTAGATGCCAAAATCCGTTCCCTCGGCGCACCGATGGGCCCGTACGAAACCATGGATTTTGCCGGCCTGGATGTTTACTCCCATGGTTCGGAATATTTTGCCAAAACCCTATCGCCGGAATTTAAGCCGAGCGGCTGGCTTACGAAAATGATTGCCCAAGGCAATCTGGGCAAAAAGACCGGCAAGGGTATTTATACCTGGCCTGGGGGCGCCCGTCCCACAATAGATATGAACAAAGCCGATCCAAACTTTGATCCATTGGATTTAATATGTCTTCAGGTAAATGAGGGCACAAAACTTCTGGACGACGGCGTTACCAACAGTGCCGCTGAAATTGATAAAGCCATGGTTAACGGCGGCGGTTCACCTTTAGGCCCCTTCGCCATAGCACAGGGAGTGGGTTGGCCTCAAGTTGCAGAACGCTGCGAAGCTATTTCGAAGAAACTGGGTATCAAGTGGTTTTTGCCTACCGAAACACTGAAGAAGGGAAATATCAAGCTTTAGTTCATGGTATTAAAATCAGAAGATAAACCAATAAAGGAGGTTATTTATGAGTTATAATAATATCATTTTCGAGACAAAGGATTTTATTACCACCATAACCCTTAACCGTCCCCCCACGAATTCCGTTAATTCTGGCATTCGCGAAGAGCTAAACCAGGCAATTACGGAGGTGGAGCAGGGCAAGGACACCCGTGTTGTCATCATCAGAGGCGCTGGAGAAAAGGGGTTCTGTGCTGGTATGGACGTATCTGACATTGCCAACATTGACAAGGGACCCAATGGTATAGACGTGTATAACCGGATCGAACGTAGTACCAAGCCGTTCATTGCCGCAATCAACGGATATGCACTCGGTGGAGGATGCGAGCTCGCACTCGCATGCCATTTCCGTTTTATGACGGATAATCCAAAGGCGGTGATTGGTTGTCCGGAATTAAACCTCGGCATAATCCCTGGCTGGGGCGGAGTTCAACGTTTGCCAAGGCTTTTAGGAAAATCCAGAGCATTGGATATGATTCTCTTCAGTAAAAGACTTACACCTCCAGAAGCTCTGGCTATTGGTCTGGTAGATAAAGTTGTTCCAGCTGCCAATTTAATGAAAGAGGCAATGGATTTTGCCCAGGCACTGGCCAAACGTCCACCACTTGCGGTTGCAGCTGTACTTGAGGGCATGAACATAGGGTTAGAAAAGGGTATAGAAGAGGGCTTGCGCGTTGACCGGGAGTGGTCAAGCAAGCTGAGCAAAAGCAAGGATGCCACTGAAGGATTCTCCGCATTTTTCGAAAAACGCGAACCGGTTTTCAAGGGAGAGTAGGGTAAAAATCAAAAATATATTTTAACCGCTCTTGACGAAAAAAATTAAGGACCACAGGATGTCAAGTTGTATAAACTTGACATCCTGTTAAAATTTTTGTTTATTTCTTGGGAACATTCATACCGGCAAGTTTTCTTACGAGCTCTTTCTTCGACTCAATATCATATTGGGTTGTGATAGCGATTTGTTCCATAATTGGAGAGCCGCCACCATGATATGCCCCATAAGTTTCGGAACCGGAAGCTCCGGATAAAGCAAAGTCTATAAAAGTCAACCAGAATTTTATTTGATCATCGGTCTGAATTTCCGGGTTTCTTTTAATATATTTTTCCAATAAAGCTTTGAGCTCGGGATTCCCCAAATCTTTTTCGTAGGGAAAGGTTGCCGGCATGCCGCCTGCGATTTGACAAAGGATCTCCATCTCTTTAAAAACCGATTCACCGGTAATGCATCTTCCAACATTTGCGTATATGGAATCTGGTATATAATTGCCGGGACCATAGTTTTGCACACCCATACCTGGTATGTAAACAGCCGGTTTTCCAAGGTCAGAAGCTGTATATCCCGCTGCATATCCAAGCTCGCCTACCATAATTAAATGGGACAACATTTCACGGACGTGAGGAGTTTTTTCGATGCCGTTTACTTGAGCAGCTAAACTAGCCAACCCTATTACATAATCAAGCATGGCTGGCTTACATCCTGAATAAGAATGTCTATGAAATAAAGCAAACAGCAGAGCTAATATGCCTCCATGTAGATATTCGCCTGCCATAAATACCCTTTCCCATGGCACGAAACAATCATCAAAGATTACATAAGAATCCGTGTATCCTGTTTCCATGCCCCTTTCGTATATGTCCCGTTTACGGAGATTATGAAAATGAACTATTTGTTTTACCCCTTCGTAGTCCGCTGGAACGGCAAAGCTTATTGCATAAGAGCCTTCATTTTTTCTCAGTGACCTTGTGGGTACAACAAGAATTTCATCGGCTATAGAGGCTTCGGATATATGTACCTTAGCCCCTCTCACTACAACGCCCTTTTTATTTTCCTCCACTATATGCAGATACGCATCTGGGTCGGTTTGCTCCGCCGGGCGCTTTAAGCGTTCGCCTTTTACATCTGTTTGAGCACAAACAGCAACGAGATCTTCTTTTTGGAACCTTTTCAACCATTTTAGAAAATTGTCATGATAAGAAGTTTTAGCTGCTTGATCCTTTTGGGCTTCGAACGAAACTGTGTATATAGCGTTTGTTGCATCTATTCCCATACATCGCTGTATGCATGTGCCTACCTTGTTAGTCAATGTCCTTGTCATGTCTTGCTTTTTGTGCAGATCTTCTTTGTTCTGATGAATATGTGTAAAGCGATTTATTGTTTCTCCTGTTAGATGCGATTTTGCCGTACACAAATCTTTTGTTTCCGGATCCCATGCAGCATCAAAAGTCAATCCCATAACGTTAATTGCCCCTTGTTGCCTCTCATCAAGCCTGTCAATCTTTTCGCCGTTACTGTACAAGTTCCGGTTCATTCTGCTCAAGCCCTTAGCATATTCTTCTTTTGTTCTCATAACAACCTCCCAGTTCTAATGGAATATAAATCAATTACAAATAAGAGTCAATCTTTTATCAATGCAATACAGCATACATTAATTGCTTTTTCACCTTGAAAAGAGGGCTCTGAATGTGCGTACCTGATAATGACAAACAATATCGTAGCAGGTGCTATCGTATCGAATAAATCCTTTGCTCTGTCGTATTCTTTCTGTCTCTTTATTCTTACTTTATGTCTGCGAGTTCTGCAAAGTTATCGCCCAGCAGCCTCTTCTGCATCCCTTTGTCCGGAAAGAGCCTCTCTATCCTTTTCTTGATGAAGCCGTAATCGAATTTGTTGTCGGATGCATAGAAACCGAAAGGACCATCAGTTCCAAACAAACAGCGATCCACGCCAAGGGATTCAACAACCTGCCTTGTAATGCCATCCCCAACATAGCTTGTCTGGGATAGATCCACGTACACATGCTTGTTGTCCTTGATCCTTGTCCATGTTTCCCTGTAAACAGGGAAGCCTGCGTGCGCAAGTATAAGCTTTAAATCAGGCACCTCTTTCAAAAGACTGTAAAAATCACCTTCTTCTTCGAATCCAACATGAATGAGCAAGGGTTTGCCTGTCTTAGCCAGTTCACCCGCAACAGGTGCAAGCTCGACAGGTTTGAAGTGGTGCCAGAAAGAATGTGCTTTTATGCCTATAACGCCAGGGGTCTTTTTCCATTTTTCGAATTCCTTGACCTGATTATTCCTGCCTCGCGGATTTACAAATATCCAGCCTAAAAATCTATCGGGATATTTTTTTACCGCATTGAACACAAGTTCATTATCAGGGTCCTTGTCTATTTTGTAGATCTTACTGAGTATATTTATATCACCGTTAGCATCAAAATTTGCGACAAGAGATTTACCCATGCCTCTCAATTGTTTGTGTGTTAATAAAAACTGTAGAAGGCCCACAAGAGAGGGTGAAGGCTCTTTAAACGGTTCAACCATTGGTGCCATGAGTGCGATTTTATCAACCCCGTTTGCATCCATTCTATTTAACAGCTCGTCTATCTTCAGCAGTCGCTCGTCAATATGATAGTGGCAATCAATAATCATACGCAACCTCCTTTATCCGGGATGCCTGTTTATACTACATACGCATGGAACAAGCAATTTCTTTATACAGGTTTGTTGGGTTAAACAAAGAGATGCATTTGAAAAATAGGGGAGTTTGTGTAATGAGCGAAGAGGATACAAAGATAAAGGGAAGAAAGAGTTTGATACGAAGTGAAGCGAAACACCTGCGAACTGCCTGACATTCTTTCATAGTATTCTCCGTGGACTGCTTCTCTTTCCGTGACAAAGAGAACATAACTGTATGGGTAAACCCCGTTAGAAACAACGCTGTTTTAGGCAACAATTTTTCTATAAGAAATTCAAGTTTGTTTTGTTGTCGGACACATAAATGGTGGGTTTCTAACGGGGTAAAAACCCGCTTAGCAAGAGAGCTATTGTTTCACGAACGGAGGAGAAACTCTTCCTTTTCCTGGGGATGAGCTTTGCCAGAGGAGAATCCGTCTGAGGAAGAAAATGAACAAATAAACCAAAGGATTTATCTACTCCTTAGTCTCAAGCCTATGGCCGACTTTCCCACTGCATTTTTCGGGTAAGCCCTATTACAGGGTTGACTTATACATCGGGTGGTATAATAATGCGTAACGGAGAGGTACCGAAGTGGTCATAACGGGCCCGCCTCGAAAGCGGGTATCCTGGGCAACCGGGAACGTGGGTTCGAATCCCACCCTCTCCGTTTTATTGAAAGGATTCGAACGCCGCTGCGGACAAAAAGACAAAAAGGACATAAAGGGGGTGACCCCTATGCCCCTTGTTCTATGCTGTTCTGATCCCTATGCTGTTTACAAATATTCTAATCCGGCTCTTCCAATTTTGCCGTCGCTGTTTGTGCGCTAACCGATTTTTGTCTCCTGTATATTATGTTTTTTATCAGAAGCGCCGGAACAATGCTTGTCGCAACAAAAAATGCGGCGACGATGAATGCATCATCATAGGCATTTATCGCAGCCCATTTTTTTATATCCCCTATCATTGCGCCTTTACCGGCAATTGTCGCATTATAAAAACTTGCACCATTGTAGATTGCATACGTTTTAATCTTTTGAAGCTCCTCGTTCCAAATTGGTGAGTTGTAAGCTATCTTGCCGACATAGTTTGTCATATGAAGATCGGTTCTATTTTCTACAATCACTCCCATGATTGCCGTACTAAAAGAGCTTCCAACCCGTATGATTAAATTCAGTATACCTGAACCCATGTTAATCTGTTCCGGCTCCAGGGCGTTTATAGCCGACGTTGTTAATGACGCCATCATAAGTCCTATCCCGCAGCCTCGTGCAAGAAGATCTGCTATTATGAACGATAAATCTAAACTGGCAGATAAGTAACGGAAATAATATAATGAGACAGCAGTAATTATGGTGCCGATTATCAGTGGTGGTTTTGCGCCAACGAGATCTGAAAGCCTTCCTGCAATGGGCATGGTTAAACTAAGAGCAATTGCCTGCGGTATTACCATCAATCCGGCAGTCGTGGCAGAAAAGCCCATGATGTCCTGAAAGTACATACTCATCAAATAGCCGCTTCCTACAAGGGCCACGGATCGTGTTATTCCCACAATATTGGAGATGCTAAAGTTATAATTCTTAAATATTGCAAGATCCATGATTGGGGTTTTAACCATAAATTCGGTTATGATAAAGGCAAAAAAGGAAAAATAAGAAGCCACCACTAAACGCATTATATAATTTGAAGTCCATCCCCTCTCTTGTCCTTTTTGCAAGATTACCAAAAGTGTTGAGATGAAAATTGTGAAAAAGAAAAATCCTATAAAATCAAATTGCTTGAAATAAGCTGGATTACCCTCAGATGGTTTTAACACGGTTATTCCCCAGAACAATAAAAGTACACCTATGGGAACATTTATATAGAATAATGCCCGCCATCCTACATGATCTATCATATAACCAAACATCGTTGGACCTACTGCAGGTGCTATTGTCGTTCCAGCCCCCCACATACCAAGAGCGAAGCCTCTTTCTTCTTTAGGAAAAACCTCAGAGATCATCGTTACACCCAAAGGGGTAATAGCCCCTCCACCTATAGCCTGAATGATCCTAAAAAATATAAGTGAGTCCAGACTCCAGGAAAAACTACATAAAAAGGAACCTAAAATAAAAAAGAACACGCCCCATAAAAAGGTTTGTTTAAGGCCGAGAACATTTTTTACCCATGTTGCGAACAGGATAAATATTGCAAATGCAAGCATATAGGCTGTTGATATCCATTCAACCTGCTCCATATTTATGCCGAATGCTACCATAAAATTGGGGAGTGCTATGTTCATTCCAGAGCTGTCCAGAACACTCATGAAACTGCCGATCACGACAATTACAAGAACCCACCATTTATAGCCTTCATCGTAGTTATTCGTTTTATTTGCCATATTAATTCAACGTTTATGACTATGGACAGTGCGTAGTCCGCAGAAGAAATCAATTTTTGCGATGCTGCGGGCATGGGCGCGGCTCGGGGGTATTTTGTCGGAGAAGAAACGGGGTTACCCATTGAAATGTGAAATAGATCGAAAGATGGACTGGATCAGATGGGGCGGAGGTAGCCCCGGACTTTGGACAGGTTTGAATTATAACGTCGAGAGGAAGAGGGCAGGGCAAGCCCTGCCCCTACAGGTATCAAACCCCTTGTCAGGGGGGATTGCAATCTACACACTCCTGCACCCCTCTTTGTAGAAGGGAAGAAACTGGATTTCTGCAGGAGTTTATCCCGCCGTTGGCGGGGTAGGAATGACGCAGCAGGAACAATACTCCGTCCCGCCTGCGGCGGGACACCCCTTTTCGAAAGGGGAATGGGAAGTTAACCCTCTGTCCCCCTCGGCAGGAAGAAATTGCAGGATACACACCACTGCGCCAATCTTTTCAGAGTGGAAAAGAAGTAGATTCACTTGCATCAGGTGCGCGAGAAAAGAGGGGGCAACCCGTTGACATTAGGGGTCAGGTAATATGAAAAGTGGCAAGCTCCAATAGCCTCTGATATAATTAATACTTGAAATCAAAACCCTTATATTCCTCTTGGCGGTGTATTTGATTGCCTCCCGATGCCCATTTAAAATACTATCTATACGCTTAATGCCATTCTAGGTGAAGATTTCTGGATTGTGTATAATTCTCTTCTGCTCTATTGCTTTTCGGCTAAAATCAGGTATGTAGATATGGTCGTTTGACTGCTGGATTATGGTTCTAACGCTGTTTACGGTGTTCCGTATGCTTCTTTGGTAGATACGAACGCCGCCAGTCCATATTCGTAAGCCTTTAAATTGGAATGCGAAGGTTGAATTTTTTTATTGACTTGCTATTTTATTATTGATAATCATTTTCAATAAGGAGAGCTTACAGGTGAAAAACAAACATTTAAAAAGTATGGTTACGGAATCCTGCCATGATTCAGGAGATAATGGGCATGTGCCTCATGATGGCGGGAGTATTACAGTCGCACTTGCAGGCAATCCCAATGTAGGTAAAAGTACGATATTTAACATACTGACCGGACTTAATCAGCATGTTGGAAACTGGCCTGGCAAAACAGTGGAAAAAAAAGAGGGTTACACGGAGTATAACGGGAACACCTATAAGATCGTAGACCTTCCTGGTACGTATAGCCTGTCCTCGGGTTCTATAGAAGAAACCGTCGCTGCAACCTACATAGTTGAAGAAAAGCCGGATGTTGTAGTCTCTATAATAGATGCATCCAATCTTGACAGAAATCTCTATCTGCTTACTCAGATCCTCGAAACAGGCGCAAAGGTTATCATAGCTTTAAACATGCTTGATCTTGCCGTGTCGAAAGGGGTTGAGATCGATGTCCAAAGGCTTGAAGCATTGATAGGCATACCGATCGTACCTATTATTGCCGTAAAAAACAAGGGTATAAAAGAACTGTTATGTGCAATCAGTGAGCTTGTATATAATAAAAGAACCTTTACACCGGCGCCGCTTCATTACTCTAAAAGCATTGAAGAACTCATCCGTGTTATCAGCAGCAAATTAAGCAGTTATGCTGTTCCTTTCAGCAATACGAGGTGGGTTGCAATTAAAATACTTGAGGGTGATGACCATGTCGTGGAAGTACTTAAGTCCATCGTACGTGAAGAGGATTATCGGTTTATACAGGATGTTCAGAACCGTGCAGAAAAATTGATCGTTGAGGTGGCAGATGCTCGCTACGACTGGATACACAAGATCACGTCGGGTGCGGTAAAACCTTTAAAGTTGAATATTATAACCTTTACGGACAAACTCGATCACCTCCTTACCAATCAATTCCTCGGGCTTACCATTATTGTTCTCATACTTGGATTCATATTCTGGGCAACCTTCGGGATAAGCAACCCGCTCATGTCGTTGTTGAGTCAGTCCTTCAGTATGCTCGACGGTATTTCTGCAAAATTACTCGGCAACTCCCCCGAATGGCTGAAGGGGCTGCTCATTAACGGCGTGCTGGGCGGCGTGGGTACCGTTGTATCTTTTTTCCCTCTCATTTTTATCTTTTTTATATTTCTCGGCATCCTCGAAGATACAGGCCTGCTCGCACGATCGACATTTATCATGGACAGGGTAATGCATGTTCTGGGCCTCCATGGGAAAAGTTTTATATGCTTGCTTGTAGGTTATGGGTGCAATGTGCCCGGTGTTATGTGTTCGAGGGTAATGGACAATGAAACCGATAGGAAATTGTCCGTTCTTATAAATCCCTTTATACCATGCTCCGCAAGATTTGTAGTCACAAGCCTTTTTGTCAGCGTGTTTTTCCCGAACCATGCCGCATTGGTAATGATATCCGTGATAGGCATAAGTTTTGCCGTTGTTGTTGTAAGCGGATTGTTATTACGCAAGACCGTGCTCAAAGGAGAGCGATCCCCGCTTATTATAGAGCTTCCTCTTTATAGAAAACCAAATGCAAGAACAGTCGGTCTTTATGCATGGAATAAAACCGTGAGTTTTTTTAAAAGAGCAGGCACCTATATTGTTTCCTTCACGATTATTATATGGTTTTTGTCTCACTATCCCGGCGGAACTATAGACCAAAGCGTGCTCGGCATCATCGGTAAATTTATAGCGCCTGTGGGCAGCATCCTGGGTTTCGACTGGAAAATTCTTGTTGCACTTATCACCGGCTTTACTGCGAAGGAAACGTCCATTGCAACACTCAGTGTACTCTATAATGCAACCAACGAAAAAACTCTCGGCATTGCACTGAAACAGTCAATCAGTCCCCTTGTCGCATATGTTTTTATCGTTTTTCAGACACTTTATATTCCGTGTCTTGCAACCGTAGTAACCATGAAGAAGGAATTGAACGATAATAAACTTCTTATAATAGGCATCGTTTATCCCTTGATTGTTGCCTTTTTAATAAGTTTAGCAATCTATAAGCTGGGACATCTTTTTTAATTCAACCGTACAGGTTTATATCATCCCTTATAATCATTTGATTTTATTGTGCAATCCATGTAATTCATTATTTGAACGGTGTTGTAAAAAATTTTATGGAATAAATCGATAGTGGCTTATGACAAAAAAATTATTCAGGGATAGAATCATTTTCGTTACGGGGAAAGGCGGTGTAGGTAAAAGTATAATATCCGCATCACTCGGCATATCGTTCCACAGGGCAGGCCACAGACCCTTACTCGTGGAATTTTTTCCGGATAAAAGAATTGAACGTATCTTTAATTTAAAGGTAGAAACATACAAAGAGACTGAAATCCAGCAGAATTTTACGTATATAAATATATCATCATCAGATGCACTTGCGGAATATATCAAAAGGCAGTTAATACTGGATATAATCTCCAAATTTGTATTAAACACAAAATTTTATCGTCATTTTTCAAGTACTGCCCCAGGACTTAAAGAACTTGTTACCGTGGGAAAGCTGTACGATTTAGAAAAAAAGAGGGATGACGAGGGCAATTATCAATACGATCCCATCATAGTGGATGCACCCCAGCTTGGTAAATTTGTTCCATTCTTAAAAACACCGCAAAGCATTATGAATATGTTTAGAATAGGACCTGTCAAAAAAGAAGCGGAAAAGGTAAATAAATTGATACTGTCAGACAAATGTTCCATTATAATGGTAAGTACTCCGGATGAAATGGCTATTACAGAAGCACTGGAGGCAAAGAATGAACTTTCCGAAATGAATTACCCTTCCCTAAAAACAATTATTATAAATATGGCTGTATCGAGCAAGATTGGTATTACCGATACCCAGTACTATGATCAGAGACTGAGTAAAATCTTGGGCAATCAAACCATAGGTATTAATATAATGAATGCTGTCGAAAAATTCATAAACTATGTAAAAATGGAAAAGAAGGCTATAAGAGGACTACATGATCATATAAAAAATATGCCCGTATTGACATTGCCTTTAATTGAAGCTAACAAAGATGAGCTTTCCATAGCCGAATCATTGTCACCGAATTTCGAATCTATAATAACCGAGGTATCGTGAAGTATCAACCCGAGGTTATAGTATGTGTAGGAACGGGCGGGGTTGGGAAAACAACGATATCATCAACCATTAGTATTGCAGCTGCATTACAAGGAAAGAAAACACTTGTTATGACGATAGATCCGGCAAAACGGCTTGCCCAATCCATGGGTATAAAAGAACTAAAAAACACCCCTACACCGGTGCCGCTTCGAGCACTCAATAATTGTGAACAGCAGATGAATGGAAGCCTCGATGCTATGATTCTTGAAACAAAGACTACATTCAACAACCTCATAAGGAAATATTCATCCTCACAGCAGAAAGCCGAGGCAATATTGAACAACAGCTATTATCAATACGTGTCCGGTGAGCTTGCCGGTTCGGAAAACTACATGGCAATGGAAAAATTGTACGAGATCAAAAAAGAATATGATTACGACTTGATCGTTGTCGATACCCCTCCGGCAAGAAATGCCATAGATTTTTTGACAGCCCCCAATAGGCTTATACAGTTGATAAGTTCCGGGGTTCTTAAATGGCTTATTAGACCTTCAACGAGCGTGAGTATGCTTGGATTGAATATACTGAACAGGGCACCCCGGAAGGTTGTAAAATTATTGAAAAGTTACGTTGGGCTTGAGATTGTAGAAGAACTTACAGAATTTTTCAGTGAGTTCGATGAGTTGTATTCTGGTTTTAAATCCAGGGCAAAAGAAGTAAATACACTACTGTCCTCGGCAAAGGTACAGTTCTATATGGTTACCGCACCAACGCAGGACGCTATAGAAGAAGCTATATACTTTTACAGCATCATGAAAGACTATGATATCAACTTTGCGGGGTTTATAGTAAACAAAATTCACAATACATTTTATAATGATATATTAAGGGCGAAAATAAAAAAAATAAACAAAACACTGAATGAAGATGACCCGCTCAGGATAACGCTGGAAGAAACGCTCAACATAGACAGCATTGCCCTGCAAGATAAAAATTTGATTGCATACCTTAAAGCAAAAATTAAATCACAAAAGATCAAATATTATCTTACCCATTTAATCATAGACAGGGAATTAATGAACCTCTGTTCTCTGGTAGCGCTTTCCAAATCGCTTTATGGGATTATTGAATGAGCAGTAAGTCGGACATAGTAAGGAGTGCAGGTGTAGTGAGTATCATGACCTTAGTCAGCAGGATACTCGGGCTGATAAGGGACATAAGTTTTGCATACTTCTTTGGTGCGGTTACGTCGGCAGATGCATTCTTTGTAGCGTTTAGAATTCCAAATCTTTTACGCAGGCTTGTTGCAGAGGGTGCGATGAGCAGTGCTTTTATCCCCATATTCACGTCATATCATACAAAGTACGGAAACGAAGAAGCAAAAAAGGTCTCCGATATAACATTTACATATCTATTAATTGCCCTGCTTATCCTGTCCGTGCTGGGCGTAATCTTCTCAAAAGAGCTTATCTATCTTTTTGCTCCGGGTTTCGAACTGCATCCTGCAAAATTCAGATTAACGGTAACACTGAACAGGATCATGTTTCCCTTTATCCTGTTCGTGAGCATTGTTGCCTTATGTATGGGATTATTGAACTCACTCAAGCATTTCTTTGTCCCTGCATTATCTCCAATAATACTCAATGTATCCATGATAACATTTATCCTGATAGCCAACCGCGGTCGCCATGCAATATTAATAGTGGCAGCAGGGGTGCTTGTTGGCGCGGCAATAGAGCTTATCCCTCAGCTTATACTTATGTACAAAAAAGGGTTTATGTTCTCTTTAAATTTTGATTACAGGCATCCGGCATTAAAGGAATCACTCTTTCTGTTTTTTCCGATGATGTTCGGCGCTGCGGTTTACCAGCTCAATGTGTTTGTGAGCAATGTGCTTGCCTCATTTCTGAAGACAGGCAGTATATCTTATCTTTATTATGCATCAAGGCTATTTGAATTTCCTCAGGGCATCTTTGCCGTATCTATCGCCATTGCAGCCCTGCCTGCCATGTCCAGAGATACGGTAACGGATGGTATTTCAAAATTAAAGGATTCCCTTGCTTTCTCGTTGAAATTATTAAACTTTGTTACAGTGCCCGCAACGGTCGGACTTATCATCCTTGCGAGGCCGATAATTTCCGTGCTTTTTCACAGAGGCTCCTTTAGTTTCTCCGATACCATGGCAGTTTCTTCAGCATTAATGTTTTATGCCATCGGCCTGTGGTCTGTTGCCTTTTCAAGGGTAATTACGCAGGCATTCTATGCCCTCAAGGATGCCAAAACGCCTGTGGTAATAGCTTCCTTCACGGTTGCCATAAATTTGCTCCTGAGTGTGTGGCTTATGAACAAGATGGAGTACAGGGGACTTGCACTGGCAACAAGCATATCCGCTTATTTCAACACCTTTTATCTGCTCTATGCTCTCAGGAAAAAGATCGGAAAGATTGGACTTAAAACCATATCGGTATCTTTTCTAAAGGCTTTTACAGCATCCGGAATTATGGCTATTATCGTAGCGCTCGTTTTCAAAAATATCATGATCCTGCACCACCACTATTCTGGATTAAGGCTGTCATTTTTGCTTTTTCTCGCCGTCCTGCTCGGTATTGCTTCTTATGCTGTTGTTTCATACATACTCAGAACACAGGAATTGAAAGAAGGCCTCGCAATTATAAAACGTAAATTTGTCAACCCGGAAAAATAAATTTGAAAAATAGAAAAAAGAGTTTTTGTCGGTTCGGAAGTTTTGTTCTTCCATCTACTTTATTTGTGCGTTAAATGTAAAATGTATCTCTGTTACAGGGTCACCATGACACTGGCACTTTACTATCTCTGATTTTATATCCTGTGCTTTCAGTGCAATTAACAAAAACTGCTCCATCCATCCCTGTACATTCTTAACGTGTGCGATATCTATTTCAGGAAAATCTTTTATAAAATAGGTAGCCTCTTTGTCTGTTAACGAGGGGATTTCTATTTTTCCTGTATCATAATAACTGGTCCAAGCAATCATAACCCTCGATAACATACTCTGGACGCTGCTAAAGTTCAAAAACATCTTGAAGATCGTTGATAGATCATGTTTTGCAGAAAGCCTGCCCTGTTCAATGCACGTAGACAGATCTCCTTTGCCTATAACCTTATCGAGTGTCCTTAACAAATCGGTATAAATCTTATATGGATACCATTCTGTTACGAGGAGATGTTCTTGCATATACTTTCTAGATTCTGGTGGTAAAGCATCAACCACCTTGCTTAAAACATCTTTGTGATTTTTTTTAATGAATTTTATTACTCCAAGTAACGCTACACCTTTTACCTTTGCCATATAAACTCCTTATACACTATAAGTCTTCCTACCTCATCTATGGATAAAGTCAACAAAATAAAGTTTCTGATCGTGCTTTCCTATTGCATTTTTGGGTTAACTATCTGTATAGCTTTTTATCCGGATATGTTTTCCGTCTGTTGTAATCGTTATTGCACCATTTCTGTCTGTTCTGAAAACACGGATATTCCTTTCAAACAATCTATCGAGAACGATCTTTGAAGGCATGTGAAACGGATTATCCTCGCCAACATTAATAACAACGATTTCAGGTTTAACCGTTCCAAAGAATTCTTCTGTATTTGATGTTTTGCTGCCGTGATGTGCGGCTTTCATAATATCTGATTTTAATGCGGATTGATAAGTGTCAACAAGCGCCACCTCTGCATCTTTCTCGATATCACCGGTAAAAAGCACGTTGACATCCTTATAGGTTATCTTTGTCAGGACAGCGTAGTTGTTTATATCTTTTTTTGATGACGGATCGCATGCCTCATGCGGCACGGCAAATAATTCTACCTTTACGCCATTTATGGTAAATGTTTCGATGGAGTTTTTAATCGTAGAGAGGGTAGCTTTTGATCCCTGTACCGCATTCATAAAGCTCTTGTAAACGGCAGTATCAGGTTCACAATCACTTTTGTATACCCTTTTTACACCCATGTTTTTTACAATAAAGCAAAGACCTCCTATATGATCTATCTGGGGATGCGAAGAAACCACATAGTCAATCCTGTTTCTCTTAAGCGACCATATATACCTTGCAACAACAGCTTCTCCCGTATCGTAGCTGCGATAAGCACCTCCGCCTCCATCGATCAGCATTGTTTTACCATAAGGGAATTCTATAAACGCACTGTCCCCTTGTCCTACATCGATAAAGGTTATCCTGAGCGCTTTGTTGAAATGTGTTGTGTAAACGAAGTAACTGGTGTCAACTGCCAGCAGCAGAAAAAGAACGGATACTATGGACAGTGCTGTTTTTAGCCCCATCCTTTTTAAATTGAGCAGGGCTATAATAAACGCATAGTAAAGAAGTAGTTCGTACGGGGAAGGCGTCGGCACCCTTATCGAGGCTATTGATAAATCCGCTCCATCATGTATTAAATGAACAATCAACTGTATGAGCAAAGATACCGCGATAAAAAGATAATGGCTTAAACCTGGCAGGATAAAGCCTGCTATGGAAGAGACAAGCGAAAGTGGCAGCACAAGGTAGCAGAAAAACGGTATCACGATAATATTGAGTATGATCCCGAACAGGGGCAGGGTATTGAAATAAAACGCAATCACACCGCTGAGTCCTATAGTTACAAAAAAACTTACAAGCAGCATGCCGAGCAATGAGCCGACAATCACCCGAACCCAATGGTTCCCGATCCGTCGGATGACTGCCGGTTTTATGCCTGTTATTACAGGCATAAACGCGATAAGAGAGCCAACGGCAATGAATGAAAGCTGAAACGATATGCTATAGACCGCCATTGGATTTATCGACAGTATCAGGATCGCCGCAATCAATATGCCGGTCCACCTTGCATGGGTTTTGTCTACGACGAAAAGAAAACAGTACACAGCAATCATGGTACCGCTTCGTACAACAGGCGGGTTTGCCCCGCTTATGAAGATGTATGCAAGCATTGGTATCATTGATAAAACAAGTGAAAACTTCGGTATATTGGTATGAATGCACAGGTATTTTGAGCGTGATAAAAGAAATTTCGTCAGCAAATAAAAGAGATGGGTTATGATAGCAAGATGCAGACCGGCTACAACAAGAATATGGATAATGCCTGTTGATGCAAACATCCTCCTGACATCCTGGGAGATATAACCCTGATCGCCTATTACAAGTGCAGAAACAATACCGAATACGGTTTGATCGTTTGTGTTTTTAGCTATAACATCCTTTATACGTAGCCGCACACTGTCTATAACCCGGAGTATTCCTCGTTCAGCCATAGCCGGCTCAATCGAGATGTCTTCTTTTTTATTAATATAAGCGATCAATCCGATACCCTTTTTTGCAAGTGAACCTTTATAATCAAAAGAGCCTGGATTTTTGAGATTTTTCGGTTTACGGAGATTAACGTTAACATCGATATAATCGCCTCTGGTGTAGTGCTTGAAATCATTGTCCTTATCAAAAGAAAGCAATTGCATTAAACAGCCGAGTGCTCTATTATGTCCGTTATCAAACTTATCAATCTTCAGTATTATCTTTTTTCTATCAGGATATTCCACTACAGGCTCTGTAATCCAACCGGATACCGTAACCTTTTGTTTGGCTGCGCAGGCTATAACATCATCCGCACACTGTGTCGAAGGCGGGGAAGAGAATCTCATACCGAGCATGAGCGATGCGGACGAAGCCAGCAATATCCATATATATTTGTTTTTTATGCGAACGATGGAAAATAAAACCAACACTGCCATACAAATATATGCATAAACAGGTACTACCATATTCACGCCCGACAATAATATACCCATTACCATTGCTATAAAAACAAACAAAAGTCCCATTCCTCTTTTATATACGAATATAAACAATAGAGCAAACTTATTTTCCCTATAGTTGCCTTTTTGAATAATAATTGGTTTACTTTATGTATATGATTAAAATTGAATCCGTAACAAAGGTGTATACCAATCTGAAGGCGGTAGATAGCGTTGATCTTGAGATAAAAGAAGGAGAACTATTCTCTCTGCTTGGTCCTAACGGTGCCGGTAAAACGACTTTGATGAAAATGATCGTGGGCCTTTTGAATCCCACATCCGGAGACGTGCGCATCGATGAACATAGTATCAGCAAAGAGCCGATAGCTGCCAAACGATTGATGGGATATATACCCGACAGGCCGTTTGTATACGAAAAACTCACGGGCCTCGAGTATATCCTTTTTGTCGCAAACATGTATCATCTTGACGGCAGCGGCATCGAGAAGCGTGCAAAGGAACTTCTTGATCTGTTTTCTCTTACGAGTTTTTCAAACGAAATGATAGAGGGATATTCACACGGCATGAAACAAAGATTGGTGTTTGCCTCAGCAATGATCCACGAACCGAAGTATCTTCTTGTAGATGAACCGATGGTCGGCCTTGATCCCCGCGGGATTACACTTTTGAAGGCAATATTCAGGGGTATGAAAAGAAAAGAAAAGACCATATTTATGTCAACGCACGATCTTTATGTTGCGGAGCAGTTGTCCGACAGGATCGGGATCCTCAACGAAGGAAAGATAATAGCCCTTGGAACGGCTCAACAACTCAGAGAACAGGCGGGCATAAAAGGCGGGAGTCTTGAAAGTGTATTTTTAAAGCTCACGCATGAAGATATAATAGAGGAACTCGATCTATGATGAGGCTGCTTGTTCCGTCTCTACTATCCTTGAAAAGAACACTGTCCATGGGAAAAAAGAAGAACAGGGTGAAAATTATAGGTATTTCGCTCCTGGCCGTTGGATTTTTTACGGGAGAGTATCTGTTCATTGCGAGAATGCTTATTTATTTTTCTAAAACCGAGCTCATAGGGCAGCTGTTGATAGAAAAAATGCTCTCCATGGCAAACTTTATTTTTTTTGCCATGCTTATCTTCAGCAATATAATCACATCCATATCAACGTACTATACCGCGGATGACCTTGTGCTTATCATGAGCACGCCAATAACATTCGAAGAGTTTTTTTATGGAAGGTTGATACATACCGTTATAAAAAGTTCATGGATGGTGCTGCTTTTCGGGTTGCCCATTTATATAGCTTATGGCACAATACTCGGCGGTAGTTTCTTTTATTATCTTATAATGTTTACAGGACTGCTGGCGTTTGTATTCATCGCTTCATCTACAGGGATAATCTTTACCATGCTCGCGACATATATCCTGCCGGCAAGAAGATTCAGGGAACTGATGCTCTTTATATCACTGATAGTATTTATCGGCCTGTACATAGGATTTAGGGTAATCAGACCCGAAAGATTCCTCAACCCACAGAGATTCGAAAACGTCATGGGTTACCTGTCGACACTCAGGTCTTCGCAGTCGGTCATCCTGCCGAGTACGTGGTTTAGTTCGGCATTGATGTCTTCCCTATCACATCTCTATACAAATGCCTTCCGTATGCTTTTCCCTCTCGTGGGTACCGCTATGGGCATAACGGTTATGGGTGTTTTTGGTACGTACCTTTTCTACAGGAGCGGTCTTACAAAGGCTCAGGAATCCAAAAATGCAAGACTCAATAAAAAAGGCGTCATGTACAGAGGATTGGAGACGATTACGAACAAAGGCTCGTTATTTATAAAGGCGGTTATAAAGAAGGATGCCCTGAGCTTTTTCAGGGATGCATCACAATGGTCCCAGTTGTTGTTACTCGGTGCACTGATACTTGTTTATGTATACAATTTTACAGCGCTGCCTCTCAAAAACATACCTTTCCCTACCATCTATTTGAAAAATATTGTTGCATTTTTCAATCTCGGCCTTGCTGCATTTGTTGTCACATCCATAGCAGCACGATTCGCCTTTCCCTCGGTCAGTCTCGAGGGCCGTGCACTGTGGCTTATAAAAGTATCTCCGAACGACATTTCAGAGCTTATCAGGGCAAAGATTTTGTATAATCTTGTGCCGTTACTTATTGTGGCTGCAGCACTTATATTCTTTACCAATCATGTACTTGGTGTTTTTAATTATATAATGTACCTTTCTATGATCACGATGCTGCTTTTAACAGTTGCCATTACCAATATGGGGGTAGGATTTGGAGCGATTTATCCGAAATACCACTATGAGAATGTAGCTGACATAGCCATGGGGTTTGGGGGGCTTGTTTTTATGATAGTGAGCCTTGGCATAACAATGGTTGTTCTTTTCGTAGAAGCCATGCCTACCTATAAGGTCATGAAGGAATTTGCATTTCCTACAGGATTGGATTTTTATGATTATGTATGGATCTCCTTATTGTATTTGCTATCCGTATCCATTATCGTATATCCTGCACTCTATATAAAGGCAAAGGCTTTGAAAGCCATAAAAATAACGGAAGGATAAATGTATGAAAAAAAGCATGATTAGCGAATTAAAAGAAGGTATGATAGTTGACAGTACCTTTTTGATAAAAGGGAAGACGTTTGGTACAGGGAAAACCGGTAAAGACTATCTTACCCTTATTATAGGAGATAAATCCGGTGATATGGATGCAAGGGTATGGGACAATGCAAAGGATATAGATTCTATGGTAGGCGTGAACAACATTGTACAGGTAAGAGGAAGGGTGAACAACTATAAGGGCAAGCTGCAAATATCCATTGACGAAATAAGATGGATCGACAAGTCATCCGTTGAAATATCCGATTATATGATAATGTCACCGAGGCTCTCGGATGACATGCTCTATGAACTGAAAATGTTGATGTCGACAATAGATAATGAACCCCTCAAAAAACTCGTAGATGTGTTTTTTGCAAACGAACAGATGATAAATCTGTTTAAGATATCAAGTGCGGCAAAGTCCATACATCATGCTTATGCCGGCGGACTGCTCGAACATACCCTTAATGTGGTAAGACTTTCAGATATGATTGTCAGTGTTTACGACGGAGTGGACAGGTCGTTACTTTTAACATCCGCCCTTTTTCACGATATCGGCAAAATAAGGGAACTTGGAGGTGATTTGACGACAGAATACACGGATGAAGGAAGGCTTATAGGGCATATCGTAATAGGGACTGAAATAATCGACGAACTTATATCGGGGATTAAAGATTTTCCCCAAGAACTTGCATTACTTTTAAAACACGGCATATTGAGCCATCATGGCGAACTGGAGTACGGCTCTCCCAAAAGGCCCAAGACACTCGAGGCAATCATACTCCACTACATCGAGGACATGGATTCCAAGGTTGCAGGTATAAGGGCTTTGATTAAGAAGGAATCAAACGTAGAGGGTGACTGGACAAGCTATCATGCATCGTATGAGCGTTACTTTTATAAAAAGCATCACTTAAAAATGCTCGATAAGGATAAGGGAAACAAAAAGGATAATGAATGAGAAAAAAATAGAGGTTGAGTTCCATGAACCCGTCCTTGATAACTACATTGAGCTCGTCTATTTGATAGCAGCGGACTATGGTATAGAATTTCTCATTGTAGGAGGGACACCGCGGGAAATTCTTCTCCGTCGCAAACCAAAAGATTTGGATTTCTTGGTGTTAAAAGGTGATGTGCGCATAATCCCAATGCAGCTTCATAGAGTTTACGGTTTTTTTTACCCGGTATTGTTTGACAAATTCGGTACGTACAGGACAGGCATGCAGGGTGAGAAAAATGTCGATATGGAATTCATTCCCATCAGAGCAAAAACTGTAGAAGACGATCTTCTCCTGCGGGACTTTACCGTAAATACGTTTACCATGAAACGTCTGTCTATGTTTAACTATGAGATCAGTGATATCCTTGGCAGCGCTTTCGATGCGATAGAACAGAGAATTCTGAAAACACCTATACCTCCGGAGAAAACAATCAAAAATGACCCTTTAAGAATAATGCGGGCTGTAAGATTTGCATGTACCCTCGGAATGAACATAGATCCACCATTCAGGACTGCTGCAAAAAATCTTGTACAGCTTTTAAATGATGTTGCTGTCGAGCGTGTCCGGGATGAATTGTTTATGATTTTGTTATCTGACATACCGTCCAGGGGGGTAATAATCATGCAAGAGCTTGGAATAATAGATGTAGTGATGCCGGAGATACTGCCAATGATAGGTTTTGATCAGAGGTCTCCGTATCATAAGGATGAGCTCTTTACCCACAGCCTTCAGGTAATGGATAGATCGCATTCCCGTATAGAGACACGGCTTGCAGCCTTATTCCACGATACAGGCAAGCCTTTTTCGATGCAGCAATCAGAAGGAAAGGTAACGTACTACGGGCATCAGGACAAAAGTGCCGAGCTTTTTAAATCGTTCTCAAATAGATTAAAGCTGCCGAACCACGTAACGAACACGGTGGAGGCTCTGATAAAAAGACATATGATCAACTACACGTCTGAGTGGAAGGACTCGACGATCAGAAAGTTCATAAAGAACAATTATGATATACTCGATCAGCTGCTCACACTTTACCGGGCGGATGCCGGCTCTCTTGCCGACCCATCAAAACCGTTGAACATGGTAGAGGAGCTCGTCGGCAGGATCAACCAGCAGCAGATAGAACAGATAAGCCGGCTCGAGTCGCCCCTCGACGGCAACGAGATTCAAAAGCTGCTCGATATACCTCCGGGCCCGAAGATAGGCGAGATAAAAAAAGCCGTCATTGATGCTATACTGGAAGGGACAATAGAGCCAACAAAGCCCGCTACAGAGGCGTTCATAAAACAGATGTATACGGTATCAAAAGATAGCCGGCCTTGACCCGGTAATCAAAAACCGACACTGAAAACAACCGTTCTATTTTTTTTCCACTATGGATTTGAGGAGGTCTGCGGCCTCCGGAGAGGTCGATGCCATGGGGCTTAACAGCTTAATCATCCGCTCCTTGACGGACCGGGGCAGGATTACGGCGTACATGACATACTCTTCGAACGCCTCATACGCGACCGGCGCAACGGCCTTCGCCATCTTTGCCAGGACCCCGGCGTACTGCCGGATCTCATACTGTGCATGCTTGTCCATCCGGAGTTTGATAAAGTGAAACAGGTTGTGAAGATCGATCTGCCAGTACCACTGCGTATAGGCGCTCAGCGTCAGGTTGATGCGCGCGAGCTCTCGTGCTATATCTTCGTGCAGGAGTTCTTCATAGCTTGCGTAAGCTGCCGCCTGGCCCCGTTTCAGGATATCGATGACCTTTCCCTGTAACTCGGAAGAAACGGTCTCATCTGCCCTGCCCTGTTTGTTGGTCGTGCTCTGCCTGCGGATATCCTCCGGCTTCGGCATATAGAACTCATCCGTCATCACGCTGTAACGTCCGGAAAATTCATTGATCCGTGCGGTCCTGTGCCGCACCCATTGCCGTGCCACGAATATAGGCAGTTTTGCATGGAAGGTCAGGATTACCTGTTCAAAGGGAGAGGTGTGCATGTTCCGCATCAGGTAGCGTATCAACGCGTTGTCCTCTTTCGGGGTTTTTGTACCCATACCATGGGATACGCGCGCAGCAGCTACAATCCTTGAATCCCCGCCGAGATAATCCACCAGCCGCACAAACCCGTGGTCAAGGACAGGAAACTCCTTGTCTATAATTGCTTCAGCTTCGGGAACTAAAATACGTGCCATATAACCTCCTACACCAACCTATCAAAGGAGCGAATTGAGATCAACTGAATAAAAAATTGAAACAAATCTTTTATAAAAACCATGTTTTATGCTAAGAGAGATAAACCCCCGTTAGAAACGGTTGTATATCGAGAGGAAATTTTTATAACGCATACACATTACACGAACGATATATGGTATAGTTTCCAACGAGGTAAAACCGACAGAGAAGGATGGAATAGATGGAAGAGAAATATAACCCCGAACAAATAGAACTGTACTGGCAGGAAGTCTGGCACAGGGAAAAAACCTTTACGGTAAAAGAAGACAAAACCAAAGAGAAGTTTTACCTGCTGGAGATGTTCCCGTACCCGTCGGGCAGGATACACATGGGTCATGTCAGGAACTACACCATAGGTGATGTTATTGCGCGCTATCTGAAAATGACCGGTAAGAATGTGCTTCATCCTATGGGGTGGGACGCATTCGGCATGCCTGCCGAGAACGCAGCACTGTCGCATAAAACACATCCCAAAGACTGGGTTGACTCCAATATAGCAAACATGAAGTCCCAGTTGAAAAGGCTTGGATTGTCGTACGACTGGGACAGGGAGGTCAACACATCCGTACCATCATACTACCGGTGGGAGCAAAGGTTCTTTATAGAGATGTATAAAAAGGGGCTTGCGTACAGGGCAAAATCCGCTGTCAACTGGTGCCCCCATTGTACAACAGTACTTGCGAATGAGCAGGTAATAGACGGTAAATGCTGGCGGTGTTCAACGGATGTCGTCATCCGGGAAAAAGAACAATGGTTCCTGAAGATCACAGCATACGCGGAAGAACTCCTGAAAGATTGTGATACGCTGGATGGCTGGCCTGAAAGGGTTATTACCATGCAAAAAAATTGGATCGGCAAAAGCGAAGGCTGTGAGATCCTGTTCAAGGTTGAGGGTATGGATGAGAATCTTCGCATTTTTACGACAAGGCCGGACACTGTTTACGGTATTACCTTCATGAGCCTTGCACCGGAACATCCTCTCGTTGAAAAGATTGTGACAGAACAAAACAGGCCTGCTGTCCATGCCTTTGTCGATAGAATTAAGAAGGGTGGTACCAAGACACGGGAAATAGAGATTGGAGAAAAGGAGGGCGTGTTCACCGGCAGCTATGCCATAAGTCCTTTTACCGGCGAAAAAATACCCATCTATGTGGCCAATTTCGTTTTGATGGAATACGGCACAGGGGCGATTATGGCCGTGCCGGGTCATGATCAACGTGATTTCGAGTTTGCAAAGAAGTACGGACTGAACATCAAGGTCGTTATCCAGCCTGAGGGAGAAGCACTCGATCCGGGAACCATAAAACAGGCGCATGAAGGCAGCGGCACCATGGTTAATTCGGGGCAATTCACAGGGACCGGCAATGAACAGGGCAAAAGGCTTGTCATTGAGAAGGTCGTAAAGGAACACATTGGTACTGCAAAAGTTAACTACAAACTCAGGGACTGGGGCATCTCGAGACAGAGATACTGGGGCGCACCCATACCTATGGTATACTGTGACAAATGCGGCATACAACCCGTGCCCTACGAGCAACTTCCGGTTGAATTGCCCATGGATATCAATATTACCGGTGAAGGGGAATCACCGCTCGCACGGCATGAAAAATTCCTGAACACAACCTGTCCTGTATGCCACGGTCATGCAAAGAGAGAAACAGATACAATGGATACATTTATGGAATCATCCTGGTACTTTGAAAAATACACATCGCCGGATCAAAAAGATCAACCGTTTGATAAGCACGCACTTGCCTACTGGATGCCTGTTGATCAGTACATCGGCGGTATAGAGCATGCGATACTGCACCTTCTCTATGCACGGTTCATAACAAAGGTATTGAGGGACCTCGGCTATGTGCAGTATGGTGAGCCGTTCGTAAACCTCCTTACCCAGGGCATGGTTATAAAAGACGGAGCTAAAATGAGCAAGTCACTGGGCAATATTGTGGACCCTGAAAACATCATCAAACAATACGGCGCAGATACAGCAAGGCTGTTTATCTTGTTTGCAGCTCCACCGGAAAAAGACCTTGAATGGTCTGACAAGGGGGTTGAAGGCGCAAGGCGGTTTCTCGATAGGCTGTGGAGAATCGTTTATAAACATATCAATAGATTTAAATCGCTTGAAACCGGTCCTCTCCCAGAAGATGAGGAATCTGTGACTATAAGAAGACTTACCCATAAAACAATAAAACGTGTTACGGATGATATAAAGGACAGATTCCATTTCAACACGTGTGTAAGCGCCTTGATGGAGATGCTGAACAGCCTTTATGAAATTGATGAAAAGGGTGTTAAAGATGGACAGATACCAGTGTTTAAAGAGGCAGTGGACACATTACTCATGCTTCTCAATCCATTTGCACCTCATATAACGGAACAACTGAACAAAGAGCTGTGCAATCCTCCAGTAGTTACGGGAAAGTGGCCTTCATACAATCAAAGGCTTATACATGACAATATTGTAACAGTAGTGATACAGGTAAATGGCAGGCTCAGAGGACAGATAAGCGTCCCCGAAAACAGCAATGAGCATGAGATATTTGACATTGCATCAGCCGATGACAAGATAAGTTCATACATAAGCGATAAGCAGGTAAAAAGGCTGATCCTCGTAAAGGACAAGCTGTTGAATATCGTTGTATAGTCGTACTTAAAAACATAAAGGGGCAGACACGATCGTTATTGACAAAAAAGGGAGATTCGTGTTGTCTATAGGTAGTTAATCTTAATATTTAAGGAATAAACTATGAAAAAATATTTTCTGCTTGTTGTTTCAGTTATTCTAACAATCGCATCAGGTTGTGGGAAAGGCAATCAAGGTCCGTCCTCTGCTTCTGTAACAGGCTATATACTCGAGCTTGGTACAAACACACCCATATCATCGGCACTTATAACGACCTATCCCCTTGGGATAACCGCAACAACTGCGGCTAATGGAAGCTTCGTTCTAACATCACTTCCTTTTGGAAGCTATAAATTAACAACACAGGCAATAGGGTATATCTCTCAAACAACTGATTTTATACAAGTTACCCCTTCGGGTATAAGCAGTTTACATCTTTATCTCAGTCAATATCCGGCAACATCAATGATAATAGCAAATGCAGGAAGCAACCAGTACAGCGCTGGATATGATTCTCCGGTAATACTATCGGCACAGGCAAGCTCATCATACAACAACGCCCCGATAACATATCAGTGGCTGCAGATTTCAGGGCCTACAGTAAGCCTGGTGTCTTCTGCAACGTCAACGCCTTCATTTATGACCTTGCCGATAACTCAGTTTGTGAACATACCAGATAACTTTGGGTTGCTTGGCATCACACCTACAGAGACAGGAACATACATCTTCAGGCTTTATGCCTCTGCAAATGGATTTTCAGACAGCTCGATTGTTACAATAGGTTCAGCACAACCAAAGCCCGTTATAACAAACGAGGTGGGATATCTGTTCTCAAATGAGTCCGTGGAAAGGGCAAACGTACCTGTCGGATCGGTAGTTTACCTGAACGGAGGCAATAATGCCCCGGCAAAAAGCAATAACCCAATCACATCCTATATATGGTCGTTTGTATCTACGCCGCCTTCATCCGTTGCATTGCTTGAAAACCCATCATCACAAACACCTTCATTCGTACCTGATATGATAGGGGACTATGTTATTAACCTTACAGCGACTACAGAGAGCAGTGCCCTCAACGAAACCTTCACGGTAACAGCAAACAGCTACGTAGGGGCAAAGGACTGTGAGTTTTGCCATAACGGGAGCTTGATGCCGGATGTTACGACCGGTTATCAGTCAACAGGTCACGCAAACGCATTCAACGCATTGAGTTCTGCTTCCAGTGTAGATGAGAGCTGTTTACAGTGTCATACGACCGGCTTTGATAAAACGCCTACAGCAGCGAATGGAGGCTTTGATGATATCGCACACGACCTTGGCTGGATAATCACGCTGCCTTTGTCGTATCAGGCACTACCCATCACATTGCAAACAATGGCAAATGTTGGTTGCGAATCATGCCATGGCCCGGGTAGTACACACACCGGCGCATATTCATTTAATACCAGCGTTTGTGCACAATGTCATGATAATGCACCGTTCAATCCTGAATATACACAATGGCTGAATTCACCGCATGCACAGTCGGTATCTCCGGCCGGCATAAATCTGGCTGGTTCAGGATTTACGACCTGCAGAGCATGTCATTGGTCGCTGAATATCGTTTACACAAATATGGATGGCAAGGGATTCGTTCCTTTTGTAACTTCGAATGAGCAGCCTATCAATTGCACTGCATGCCATGACCCGCACAGCGGAACAAATCCATACTCCTTAAGAGTTTATAACAATGTGGCTGTTGCAGGGGGAGCATTTACAATGACAGATGCAGGGTTGGGCGCTATCTGTATGAAATGCCATACCGACCAAACCCCGGATGCCAATACGGCGGCTGACAGCGGGAGCGAGCTCCATGAGACGACAGCAGAGGTATTTGCACAGGGACAGGGCTTTACAGGTGCAGGTGCAGGTGCGTATGCAGCCTCAATAACCGAAAGCTCCTATCACGCAGGTTCAGGCGATTTCCCGGATCTGTGTGTTACCTGCCACATGGCTCAAACACCGGCACCGGGACAGCCAGGGTACAACACAACAGGCGAACATACATTCATGATGTCGGATGCTGCAGGCAATGACCATGTTGCGGTATGCAATTCATGCCACACAGGCACTATCGCCGTTTCAGGCTTTGATACTGTTGATCCGCTGTATCCAACTGCAAACTGGGATGGGCATCCTGCTGGCGTCACAGAGGGTGTTCAGGATCAGGTACATGGACTTTTAAGTGTGCTTGGCTGTGCCATAACAACAAGTGCGAACCAGACCTGTACCGTCAACACAACGGATGTTAACGGCAATCCGGTGTCATGGACCATCACCATACCGGCAACAAGAATGACAACGACTTCCTCTGTTTCATTTAACGGGTCAACCTTTGCAGTCTGGCCTACGGCAACAACCCAGGAGAGGGATGCAGTCTATAATTGGTACCTTGTTAATGGTGAGGGCAGCTATGGTATCCATAACACTGCATTCGATGTAATTCTGCTCCAGAGAGCATTCCAAGATTTGACCGGTGAAAACATAACTGTAGTAGGGGCAACGATACGGCAGTAAGAAGAAATTCAAAACTAAAAATTAAAGATTGAATCTTGAGTCTTTAACCTTTAATTTTGAATCTTGAATATTGAGTTTCTGCTCAGGAGCCGCTGTCCTTCTCGAGCTCCTTAACAATATTCTCATACTTCTCATGTACGCCTTCTCCGAGTTTTTTCTCGACATCTTCAAATCTTTCAACAAGCTCGGCATCCATGTCCGAGAGCATATCGTCTGCCATGGGATACAGTATGTTATCCTCTTTATTTATGTGCTGGCTCAAAAGGCCTATGTATCCTCTTGCATTTTTTGCAAATTCTTGATCAGCATTTGCCACACAATTTTCGTAATCGTCTATGGCCCTTGCCATACCCTTTACATAGTTTCTTCCCATTTCATGTTCCGCAAGCATAACTCCGACAGGTCCGCCGTTGCTTGGCATACCGTGTGCTTCCATCTCTGCAAACAAAACACCTTCTTCTTTACGGTGATGACACGTGTCCGCAAATGTCCTTATAAAATCCATGCACGCCCGTAATTGCGCGGGCTGTACCTTTTTCTTTTGTTCAAGTTTTATAGAGTAATTTGATAGGACATGTAACATCTTTTCTATAATCCTATGCTCATGCATAAGCATATCCGTTGATCTCATAGAAACCTCCCCTTTTTCCCTTAAGATAAATCGGTTTTTTTTCGAATTGTATGATCTATATCATGTAAGAGCAGGGGAGTTTTATTCTTACCACTGTCCGATATTATTGAAGTCTAATCCCATTATCAGTATTCATTTAAGCATGGTGTCTTCAAACGCCGCCATGTCTTCGTAATACCGCCTGGCCATATCCGGCGAAGAAGGGTTTGTGTATATTTCGGGCTTTGGATTTTTGATAAGCTCAAACAGTATGTCCGCTATTTCTCCAGGGGCCTGCGGCTTCATGCCGCTGCCTGAAAATTGCGGCATTTGAGGTGTACCGTAAAGTGCATTCTTCTGGAATTCCGAGCTGACCACTCCTGGCATAACTAACGACACATGTATGTTAGGGTGCGTACGTCTTAAATCAACCCGAAGATTAGCTGTGAGCGTATTTACTGCGCTTTTGGCCGCATTATAAACCGACCTGAAGGTTGCGAACGGTACCCTTCCAAGGAATGACGAAATATTTATTAAATGTCCGCTGCCCTTTTCCATAAAATACGGGACCACAGCCTGTATCCCGAAGAACACGGATTTAAAATTGACGTTCATGATCTCGTCAATATCGCTTTCCGTCAGATCTATCACCCGTTTCCCTATGCCTCTTCCAGCATTATTTACCCAGACATCTATCCTGCCGAACTTGCTTAATGTCTTTTCTTTCAGATTTTCCATGTCTGCTTTTTTAGTGACATCCGTAGGGACAATCAGCGTACAGCCGCCGGATAAAGCTGCTATTTTCTCGAGTTCTGATACTCGCCGTGCTGCAAGAACGACACACCATCCCTCTGCTCCCATCTTCTTGCACAGTGCCGCTCCTATGCCGCTGCTCGCACCGGTTACTACAATGACCTTTTTATCCATGGTATCCTCTCACAATCATTTTTTTGGAATGCATAACCGCCTGTAAAGGCAGTACGCATTTTATACTGATTTGATTATCATAAAACACGGTTAACTCTTTTTCAAGAAGACATAAAACATGGTCGGATATGCAACAGATATTTTGCAATTTATATCTATTTAAGATAATAGAAAATATATGAGCATAAAGATTGGCAAACTAAAACTTGGGTCAAGACCTGTTATAGCGGCAGCATTGTCCGATGACAACATAAGGTTGTTGAAAACGGGTGATTTAAAGGTCATAGACCTCATAGAACTGCGCGTTGACATGTTTAAAGCACTGTCCGAAGACTATGTGAAAGGCGTTTTTCATCAGGTAAAAAAGAGGTTCTCAAAGCCTGTGTTGTGCACGATACGGCTTAAAACAGAGGGTGGGGTTCGGTCAATAGATGAAAACAAACGATATGCATTGTTTGAAGCTATAGCACCCTTGGCTGACATGATTGACATAGAAATTCAATCAAGGCTGTTTTACGATGTTGTGCAGTTGTCCCACAGCTTTAAAAAGCCTGTTATCGCATCACACCATGATCTTAAAAAAACGCCCAAAGAGGACTTCTTTTTAAAGATGTTGACAAAGGCTAAAAAGGTATCGGCGGATATAACAAAATTGGCATTCAAGGCTGATACCATGGATGATGTTGCAAGGTTGTTGCGTTTTACTATGGATCACAAAAAGGACAATATCATAACTATATCATTGGGTGACAGAGGAAGACTATCAAGGATCATTAATCCCTTGTTCGGCTCTCTTATCACCTACGGTTATATCGGCAAGCCAAAGGCAGACGGCCAGATGCATGTAAACCAACTTGCCAAGCAACTGGGGCTGCTGACCCTTCTTGTGCTTTGATTCGTCTAAAAATTCAGTAAGGGGATTTGCTCCTTCGCTTGTAAGGTTGTCATTGCAAGATTCCTCGCTTTGCTTGGAACCGGTTGTGTAGTAAATTAACCCGTTTTTGATTAAATTATAATGACAAACTGTAAAATGCGTTCTATCTGTTAAAATAGGGTATATATGCTGTATAGAAGTATAACATTCAAACTCATAGTATACATAATTGTTTTGCTTATCACCATTCTCGGTATCGTTCTGTATCTTAATGTAGAAGACCAAAAAAAACAGCTTCTGAATGAGGTAATAAGGGGTGCAACGCAGTTTAGCGATACCGTCATCAGAAGTACGCGGTACGACATGCTCAGGAATCAGAGAAGCAATGTGTACAGGATTATCAATTATATCGGTATGCAGCAGGGCATTAGCAGGGTCAGGATCTTCAATAAAGAAGGCTACATAATGGTATCAACCGACCCAAGCGAGATCGGAAGGTTTGTAAACAAAAGTGAGGAACAATGCTATGCGTGTCACGCCGTCGGCAAACCTCTTGAAAAGCTTTCAACGCCAAAGAGAACCCGTATCTTCAAACCGGCAAACGGCAACAAGGTCCTTGGTATGATTACACCTATATATAACGAGCCCGAGTGTTCTTCTGCATCGTGCCATGCACACCCCGCAAGTCAAAAGGTTTTGGGAGTGCTTGATATAAGTATGTCACTGAATACTATAGAACACGAGATCAAAAGAATGGAAATTCGTTCTATAATAATAGGCATTGTAACAATGTTTTTTCTTTCGATCCTTATGATTATTGTTATAAAAAACATAATAGGTAAGCCCATAAAGAAGCTGACCGCAGGGACCAACCGCATAGCCAACGGTAATCTTGAAGAGCGGATCGTTGTCAATACCCACGACGAGATGGGAGAGCTCGCAAATGCATTTAACGATATGATGAATAAATTAAATGAGGCGAAGAATGAGCTTCTCAATCTTGTGGAAACACTCGAGAATAAGGTCGAGGAAAGGACGCACGCATTAAAGGCTGCACAGGACAATCTGATCAGGTCTGAAAAACTTGCATCCATAGGCAAACTGTCTGCAACAGTAGCACATGAGATAAATAACCCGATAACGGGTGTTCTTACGTATATAAAACTCATGCTCAAAAAATTAAAGCGGAACGATACAAGCGAAGAAGATATAAAAAAGTACATAGAGTACCTTTCCATTATGGAGAGAGAGACAGAGCGCACATCCGGCATAGTAAAAAACCTTCTTGATTTTTCAAGGCAGAGAGAGCCGCATTACAAGCTTGTTGATATCGGCACAATAATAGAAGAAACCCTGATGCTTGTGCGCAATCAAATAAACCTTCAGGGCATAAATGTGATCAAATCTTTTTCTGAAATACCACAAACACTGGCAGATGCAGACCAACTGAAGCAGGCATTTATGAATATTATTATAAATGCCTGTGAGGCAATGAAAGAGGGTGAAAAAAAGCTTACCATAGAAACCGGCTTTGATAATTCCAAAAAAGACATTAAAATAAGTATTAAGGACACAGGGACAGGCATACCCGAAGAGGACATTAACAAGGTGTTCGAACCCTTTTATACAACAAAAGAAAAAGGTACAGGGCTTGGATTGGCAGTAGTTTATGGTATAATTACAAAACATCAGGGCAGAATAGATATTTCAAGCAAAAAGGGAGAAGGAACTACTGTAAAACTTACAATACCCCTGAATGAAAATAAGAGCACTGCAATATAATTGACGAATGACGTACATTTACATACAACCGTACAATGGTTGTGATAATGACATATTAAACGAAATAGCAAAAAGGCTTATGGATACGATAAATATACCCGTAAAATTGTTGTCCTCTATAGAAGATCCCGTTTATGCATTTGACCCGGTAAGAAGACAATATTACTCTACGAAGATATTGAGCTATATTGTCAGTAACCACAACAATTCTGCGCTCAGGACAATGGGCATCATAGGTGTAGATTTGTTCATACCGATACTCACCTATGTTTTCGGAGAGGCACAATTGGATGGAAAGGCTGCAATCGTTTCCGGAACAAGGTTGCGGGAGGAGTACTATGGGTTAAAGCCGGATCGAAGACTGTACATCGAGAGATTGTTTAAAGAGGTAATGCATGAGTTGGGACACACATTCGGATTGACGCACTGCGAGCTGCCCCACTGTGTAATGCATCTTTCAAATAATGTGGCAGGCATTGATAAAAAAACAGCCAACTTCTGTGAGTATCACAGGGAACAGCTTATGAAAAAATTGAAGGAATTGGAGATATAGTATGGGAAGTAAACCAAGTATAATGATAGTGGATGACGAAGAGATTGTAAGAGCATCTCTATCGAGCTGGCTGCTTGAGGATGGGTATGAGGTAATGCCGGTAGAGAGCGGAAAGCTGGCACTCGAGGAGCTTAAAAAAAAGAATTATGATTTGATGCTCGTTGACCTCAAGATGCCGGAAATGGACGGGTTGGAGTTGATGAAGGAAGTGAAAAAGTTTTTACCGGATCTGCCCATTATAATAATGACAGCCTACGCAACCGTTGATACCGCTGTAAAGGCTATCAAAGAAGGCGCGTTCGATTACCTTATGAAGCCGTTTGATCCAGAGGAAATATCCATAACGATTAAAAAGATTGTAAAACAACAAATGCTCGAGCAGGAGAACATTTACTTAAGGAAAGAACTTGCAAAACAATTTCAGTTTCATCAGTTATACAGCAAAAACAAGAATATGCAGGAGATTTTCGAACTTATAAAAACTGTTGCCAAAACAGACGTAACGGTTTTGATCCACGGTGAGACAGGAACAGGAAAGGAGCTTATAGCAAGGGCTATACATGCCGAAAGCCTGAGAAAGGACAGGCCTTTTATCCCTGTGTCCTGCACCTCTCTAACCGAGACTTTACTCGAGAGCGAATTATTCGGACACGAAAAGGGTGCATTTACAGGCGCCTCAAACATGGTTAGGGGTATGTTTGAGATGGCGGATAAGGGAACAATTTTTCTCGATGAGATAGGAGATATAAGCCCTAAATTACAGATGGACCTTTTACGGGTTCTTGAAACAAAGGAGATCGTGAGGATCGGTAGTACACTTCCCATACCGGTCGATGTGAGGATAATTGCAGCGACAAACAAGGACCTGAATAAAGCGATCGGTAATGGTACATTCAGAGAGGACCTGTACTATAGGTTGAATGTCATAACCATTGAAATACCCCCCCTGCGAGAAAAATCGGAAGACATACCTTTGCTTGTGGAACAACTTATCGAAAAGGTTAATATAGAGACCGGTAAATCCGTTAAAAGGGTAAGTGAGGATGCCATGGCAATACTGATGCAATACAAGTGGCCGGGTAACATACGGGAGTTAAAAAATGTTATAGAGAGGAGCGTTGTGCTGGCAAAGGACGATATAATAACGCTTAATGAAGTAGGACCATGTGTTGGACGGAGAATCAAAGATACAACAAGCTTTGATAATATGTCCCTTGAAAATATGGAAAAAAATCATATAGCTTCGGTATTAAAGAATAATAACTGGAATATCAGCACATCCGCGCAGATACTCGATATAGACAGGACAACGCTGTACAACAAAATTAAAAAGTATAACCTTGAAGAGGACAAAAAATAATACTTCATGGAAAACAAGGCTAACTTCTGGGCCCATATAGAAGAATTAAGAAAACGGCTTATCATGTCCATTATATTCGTGGCTGTAGGGGCAACAGCAGGGTTTTACTTTGCCGAGGATTTGCTTTATTTTATTGAATTCCCTTTGCGTTCGAGATTGCATTTATCTATTCACGCCCCCTATGTTTATCTTATAACAGTCAGCAAGCCCATGAAGCTTGTTTTTATTACTCCCATAGAAGCTATATGGACATATCTTAAACTCGGTCTGATAGCAGGTCTTGTAATAACACTACCCCTTGTACTTTATGAATTATGGCTTTTCATAAAGCCGGGACTGTATCCGGAAGAAAGGATGCATGTTAGGCTGTTCGTTATTTCAGGGGGTATTTTCTTTCTGATAGGCGGGGCATTCAGCTTCTTTATAATATTGCCGTTCGCGATACATTTTTTGCTCAGTGTTGGTGCTGGCACTCTTGTCCCGATGCTCAGTGTCGGCGAGTATGTGGATTTCTGTCTTCAGTTCATGTTGTCGTTCGGGTTCGTATTTGAACTTCCCTTCGTTATACTCATCCTTGTATCGATCGGTGTTGTAACGCCAAAAGGTCTTGCAGAGAAAAGACGGTACGCAATTGTCGGGGCATTTATACTTGGAGCTATATTGAGCCCAAGCCCTGATATTTTTAATCAGACATTGGTAGCGGTTCCGCTGATCCTGCTTTATGAGATAGGTATATTTCTCTCGCGCATGTTTATCAAGAGAAGACAAAAAAGTTAAATGCCGGCTGCTTTTATTTGATCCATGTAATCCTGAAGTAATTTCAGCTTTTCTTTTGCCTCGGGTTCATTCATGGTTTTGAGTTGTTCAGCCCTTGTTACAGCGGATAGAATACCTCCGATTACAGCGGTCTTTCTGTTTTCCAACTCATCTACAAACTTATCCTTTGTGCTGTCGATCCTTCTGAACAGGTCGTACCTTGCCCTGCCGGAATTCCTGTCAATCTCCTCATCTATCCTTTTTTCCGTTTGTTTTACCATGTAATTCCCGAAGAAAAACTTCGGCAGGATCATAGGTATAGTATCAATACCCCATGCAATAATATCGTCCACTTTATACCATAGCCTGCTATAGGGATCCATGGAGGTAATGTCCTCATTCTTTTCAACACGTATGCTGAACAGGTCTGCAGCTATCTGTTTTACGTTATTTGTTTCATCATCAACTGCCCTTGCGTAATCCATGAGTATGCGCGATATTTCCTGAGATACCCTTTTCTCTTCGAATTCAAACCATTGTGAAAATTCCCTCTCTATACCGTTTTTAAGGTATTCAGTCAGTATATGCACAATGTCTTCCTTATGCCTGTCTGTATAGGATAAATCAGATATCCCTGATTTAAGCCGGATAGATGCCTGTGTTTTGAATCGCTCTATGTTGTCGTCGATACTTGTCTTCAATGACTTTATCTCTCCATCAAGAAGTAGTTCCATGTCCCTGTGCTTTTTCTCTATTATGTTAATCTCTTTCCGAAGCGAACCTATCTTCTTTTTTAATTCATCAAGAGGCGAGTTTACCGCTTTGATTGTAAGCTCTATGTGCATGCTGAGTTCTTTTGCAAGACCGATTGCACGGTTCATCGTTGAAGCGACAAGGACGTCCGACTTGTCCTTTTGAATAAAATGTTCAAGTGATTCTTCAAATTGTTTGAAATTGCTCTTTCTATAGAGTGCGTTATTATGCTCCAGCTTTGACTGCAATGCCTGACGTGCAGAAACAGGGAATATCTTGATGTCTCCGATGCCCAGCTTTTTCTGTATCAGATCCTTTGTAAACTCTAACGATTCTCTGTATTCATGTTCGCTCATGATATCGATCTTGTTGAAGAGGAAAAAAATCTTTTCGAAGTATTCCTTTATTGAGTCGAGATAGGTATATTCTGCTTCACTCAACGGAGGATCCCCTGATACTACGAATATACCCGCATCCATGCTTGGTAGATAATCATACGCGACTGCCGTGTTGTGCGCGAATGTAGACCCGATTCCTGGCGTGTCCACTAAAATAATCCCCTGTCTCAAATATTCCGATGGATATCCGATTTCCACGTGATCAACCCCTTTTTTATTGTTAGGATTGCCCTTCTCTGTAACATAATCGCCGATTTCATTGAAAGATATATCCTTTCTGCCCCCATTGGAGAATCTTACGTTGGCAGTCTTGTTATCATTATAGGTAAGCTTTGTAATAATTGAGGTAAGAGGTATAACCGCCGACGGCAGCACATTCTCTCCGAGCATTGCATTTATTGCGGTGGTTTTCCCTCTTTTAAATTGTCCGAGTACCACAAGGTTTAGATGCTGTTTTGAAAGTTTATCGATATTTGATACAGCAATACGTTTTATCTGTTCATTCTGTATATTGCCGGCTATATCGGCTATTGTATGCAACCATGCTGTAACTCTGTCCATCGGACCTCCATAAAAAAATAACTCCTACCAATGCTACTGGTAGGAGTTATTAATCCTTTTTATTGTTATTACGGATATTATATTAAGCGAACTCCATCGCTGCTTTAAGCATATATCGATTTATATATATGTCAAATATTTTTATAAGAAAGGATCGCCGCCACGTTTTTCCCGCTAAAGTACTATCAAAAATTTTTGACATGAAAGATGCAAGGGGGAGTTTGTTTATTCTTTAAATGCATTGCATTATGCATGGAATTTATAGTACAATAAAAAATAATATCTTTGATTGCTTCAAATAAGCAAAAATAAACCTGATGGTTATGTTTGTTTTCGATGTGTACAAGATTCATCTATAAAAGAGGGATTAAACAAGGGGAGGAATATGCCGGGTATAAAAGATTTCAAAAATAGGGTCGTCGTAGTAACGGGTGCCGGATCGGGCATTGGTAGGGCAACTGCGCTGGCTTTCGCAAAAGAGGGGGCAATTTTAGTAATTGCGGATAAAGATGAACAACGGCTTAAAACGGTAAAGGGAGAGATCGAGTCTTTTGGTACGAAGGCTTTTGTCAAACCGATAGATGTATCGGACAAGGCGCAGGTACAGATGCTTTCCCGGTTCGTAATAAACGAATTGGGAAAGGTCGATATCCTTCACAATAATGCCGGTGTATCGGTTGGCGGTAAGATAGAGGATACCTCCATGGAAGACTGGGAATGGCTTCTCGGTATCAATCTCTGGGGGGTAATCTATGGTGTGCATTATTTCCTTCCCTATATGATAAAACAAAGATACGGTCACATAGTTAATACGTCCAGTATACTTGGACTTGCAGCTACGCCAGCTACGGGAACATATTCAACGGCAAAGTTTGCAATTGCAGGTTTTGGAGAGGCTTTAAGACCTGAAGTCCGGAGGTACGGTATAGGTGTTACCACGGTGTGTCCCGGCTTGATAAACACACGTATTGTATCTGACGGCAGAATAAAAACGGATGATAATAGTAAAAGCAGAAGAGAAAATGTCGTTGCATATTTTAAGAATCACGGTAAACCGCCCGAATCAGTGGCAAAAGCCATATTGAATGCCGTAAGAAAAGACAGAGCAGTCGTTCCGGTGGGATTGGATGCAAATATATTTTGGTACATAAAACGCATGTCACCGGGTTTGTTTAACACGATCATGAACTCTTTGGCACGCCATCTTGTATAGTACAACCTTTTCTATTGCATTTTTCGGGTTAATGATTTTTCTATATTTCAGTTTTTTGGTTTATACAGATTTTAAGGAAAAGATATGATTGGCATTGGCATAAATACAGGTACATCCGCGGATGGAATCGATGTGGCGATGGTAGAGTTCGGCAGGGCGCGTTCCCACCCCTCGATAAAACTTCTGTGGTCGGGCGCATACCCCTATCCCGCTGTGCTCAAGCGTTTATTCATGGAGCTGGTTGATTTTACCAATACGCTGACACCCTCCACATGGTTCGACATGGCGGGCCGGTTTGATTTCGGGCTTGGCATGGCAATCTCCGATGTCGTATTAAAAGCAATAAGCGCATCCGGTATCAAAAAATCCGCGATATCGTTTATCGGTTCCCATGGCCAGACAGTCTGGCATTCACCGGACATCGCGGGATCCCGCAAAGGGAAGCGGTTCGCAACAGGCTCTACGATCCAGCTCGGCAGCCCGTCCGTTGCGGCGGTGAGGACAGGCATACCGGTCGTAGCCCATTTCAGGGACAAGGACATCGCCCTGAGCGGTCAGGGTGCGCCGCTTGCGCCGGTTTTGCACTTCGAGCTTTTCAGGCAGTATGTCCCGGCGGTCGTCCTGAACATCGGCGGCATTGCAAATATAACGGTACTTCCCTCGCGTACAGACTTTTCACGCGTTTACGGGTTCGACACAGGGCCCGGTAACAGGCTGATCGACATAGCGGCCGAGGCTTATACCAACGGCAGGCAGTCCTTTGACCGGGGCGGAAGGTTTGCAGGCAAGGGTGTTGTCGACACCGCACTGCTGGAGAGGCTTCTGCATGACAGCTTTATCAAAAAGCACCCGCCCAAGAGTACCGGCAGGGAGCATTACAATAAGACGTACCTGACCATGCAGGATATACCCCTTGATGATGTTCATACCATTGCAACATTGACGGCATTTACTGTGCGTTCCATTGTTTATAACATACAGCATTTTGTAAAAACCCCGGTCAAAAACATTATCGTCTGCGGCGGCGGGGCTTACAACAGTGCGATCATAAGTCAGCTGACACAGCTGGTGCACGGCGCGGATATTATAACAGTGGAAGACCTTGGCTATAATACCTATGCCATAGAGCCTATGCTGTTTGCATACCTCGGGTATATCGGGTTCAACAGGATTGCGGTAAACTTCAAGAATATAACGGGCTCGTCAACCGCATTTGTTCCGGGCGGGATCTATTATCCGTGAAAGCGGATTATCCTTCGTTTTTCAGGAACAGCCTTTTCGCATTCTTATAGAGCAATTTGTCTTCGATCTCTCTCCCGAGATTGAGTGCTTTGATCGCATTGACCTCTGTCATCATATCGTACGGTATATTAGGAAAATCGGTGCCGTACAATATCCTGTCCTGATATTTTATGATGGAACCGGCACGCGGGCCCTTTTCAAAATATCCGGACAGGGCCATGGTGTTGTCCGTCCACAGGTTCTTGAACTCACCCATAAGATCGAAAAATTCGTCGAATTCTTCTGCGCCGAAATGCGGTACGATGCAGGTCATCTCCGGGAAGCGCTTCATAAACCCGTATATTTTATCGACACCGCTTATCTCTTTTGTCGGTGCGGTGTACCCCGCAAGGCCCGGTCCTGTGCCCGCGTGGATCGTCAATACCTTGTTGTGCTCGCAAACCTGTTCGTAGATAGGGAAAAAGCTCTCGTGGTCAGGCGATCTTCCAAGGACATGGCTGTGCAGTTTTATCCCGGAGAGGTCGTATGTTTTGAGTGCCGTATGCAGTACGTGCATCAGGTCCTGATCGTCCGGATGCGCTGTCCCAAATACGATTAAATTATCATGGGACTGTTTCAGATCGTAGCTCCACGCGTTCAGGTATTCCGATAGATCGGGTTTATGGGCATAGTTATAGATAACGGCCATGTCTATGCCGGAATTCTTAAGCTGATCGATACAAGCAGGGGTGTAGAGCTTGTACTTAACTTCCCATGCGAATGTGTCGAACCATTTCCAGATAGCGTCAAACAGCCTGTCCGGAAAAAGATGTACGTGCGCATCGATTATCATATTCGTTTTATACCGCGGGCCTTGTTAGCCGGTGCTCGCCCTTCCTGTCCCATTGGTTTGTCTTATTTCCGTTTACCTTCCGTTATTTCGCAGAATTCCTTTGGAGTTACAACCGCTATCCCTCTGAAGGTATTTAATTCCAACAGATGTTTGTCCCCGGAAATGATATAGTCGGCTTTCCCGGCGACAGCTGTTGCAAGGATATAATTGTCTTCCGGATCTTCTTTTATAATGTTTAATCCCGGAAGATTTCCTGCTAAAACTGAGTACTTTATCAGGTTTGAGATTACATGATTTATATCGTCTTCCGTCAATTTATAGCTGGTTTTTATCTTTGGATAGTTCAAAACTCTTTCTGCCTCTTCTATTGTTGCAGCCGATGTTAATAATACCACAGATGAGTTTTCCCACATCTTTACAACCCTGAACGGAAACCCGCTCTGTTGTATAATACCGCTTATGAGGACATTGGTATCTATAACAACCCTATGCACCCTTGCGGACCGCCTTTACAGCCTCGTCGATGTCATTTTTTATCTTAGCCGAAGGATAAGCCTTTGTCTTTGATCTGATTTTATCGAATATTGCAATATCGGTATCCCGTTGCTTTTTAAAATTTTCAAACTCTTCTATAGATACAAGCACGGCCATTGGCTTTTTCCCTCGCTTGATTATAAATTCCTGTCCCCGGTAATATACCTCTTCAAGTATTCCACCCAGATTTCCCCTTACTGTCAGGGCAGTCAGCTCCTTTACCATAGTTGTCTCCTTTGATACAATTATAGCAATTATAATGGTTATGTCAATTGTACAGGATAGCCGGTTTCAGGAGAAAGCGTATCCGGCGGACTGCCCCTGCTATGCTTTCATTCCCAATATTTTCGAAATGGTCTGGTAGGATAAAGCGTAGTTCTTTACCGTGGAACCCGAGATGGCTCCGGAGCTTGCTTTTGAGAAAATGAGTTTCACGATCACGAACACCAGGGGAACAAGACTGAGAAAATCATTTGTGGCGTTTGTCAGCTCTTCAACGCTGTCCGCGTAAATGCCTTCGGCTCTCAGGGCGGAAAAAACTTCACGCACAAGCGCCTTTCTTGATCCGTTGTTATCCGCCAGATACAGCAATGCCAGCATAAGCATATGGTTCTTCCTTCCCGCGGTCCGGTTGACAGGGATCGACGATGTGTTGTTGTTCGAAAGCTGGACGAGATATTCCGGGATGTTGACACCGTTAATACAGGCGTTCATGGGTTCGACCAAACGGGGACTTGCATCGATGTAATAAGGAATGTTACGGATTTTCTCGTAGAAATAATCTATTGCCAACGGGCCGTGCCAGTTGAGTTCTTTCCCTATTTTTTCGAAGTGCTGCCGGACTACAGGCCTGTCGATCCCAATCTTGCTGCAAGAACTGCCGCCGGCACCCTCCCTGAGTCTCTGACAGCAGTGAAACGCTACAAGTTTCCCTTTATCGTACAATGCGTAAGCGATCTCGAATACCCCCGGTGCGTTCTCCTGGATCAGGTACTCGTTTCCGGCCTCCGACACAGTATCCAGTGCCAGGTCTAGATCGTTCTCATTATCAATTTTCCAAACCCCCTGGCTGGCCGTTCCGTAATCCAACTTCAGAAAGCACGGATAAAATATATTTTCCCGCACTTCGTTCATATCTTTACAATAAATTGTCATGGGATGGGGTATTCCCAGTTTGTCCAGCAATTTTGTAAACTGTATCTTGCTGAAGAGTTGCACATAGTTTTCGAACGCGGGTAATGTAAGTTTCACCATTTTCGACAACTCATGGATCCGCTTTGAGAATAGGAGAGCCTGTTCGTGGACCCGCAAGAGGATGTCAATCTTCTCCTTTTGAATGATGCGGACAACAAAATCGTAATATGCCTCAAGGTCGTCGTTGATTGAGGGACTGCGGTAATACGTTGTTTTGAACATCGTGAACCTGCAAATGCAGAGAGGGTTCGGGTCACAGATTACTATCTCATGGTTTTGCGGGCCTAATGCTGAAAGTGCTTCTCTCGCCGACAACGAAGACCCTTCACAGAATAATATTTTCATCGAATCGCGATTGCCTCCCTCTTTCATAGTACGGCATTTTCTGCTTTGTCTTATCAAGACCTAACAATTTTTAGACATAACGTAAACCCCTTCCCTGCCATCCCGCACTTGATGCGGAATCCAGCCTTAAAATTCTCTTTGCATCTTACGATATATTAGCGTATACTGTGCATTGGGAGGTATCATGGAAACAAAGGCGCTCGTTCCGGCTGAAACGATAGAACAGAAGATTTTATTAATCCGGGGACAGAGGGTAATGCTGAGTTTAGATTTAGCTGATCTCTATGCAGTAGCACCTAAAGTTTTGATACAGGCTGTAAAGCGGAATAAAGAACGTTTCCCGAATGATTTTATGTTTCAACTGACAAATCAAGAGGTTAGAAACTTGAAGTCACAATTTGTGACTTCAAGTTGGGGTGGTGCACGTCGTGCTAATCCGTACGCTTTCACAGAGGAAGGTATAGCCATGCTTTCAAGTGTGCTTCATAGTGAGAGAGCTGTGCAGGTTAACATCGCCATTATGCGGGCATTTGTAAAACTAAGAGAAATTATTTCTACCCATAAAGAGCTTACCCATAAATTATCTCAGCTTGAAAGAAAGATAGAGAATCATGATGAAGAAATAAAAGTTATTTTTGATGCCATACGACAATTGATGGCTCAGCCGGAACCCAAACACCGAAGGATAGGGTTTCTGTGAAATATCTTAATCAAAATTCCCTCCTTGCTAAGGAGGGGCAGGGGCGGTACTTCTATTCCCCTTTTGTAAAGGGGGTGCCCCGCAAACGGCGGGACGGGGTATGGCACAAATTAATCACCGCGTCCCTCCCTTGATGGGAGGGATGAAAGGGAGGGTGAAAGGAGGGACATATGCTGTATTCAATAAGGGAATTAAAAAAGAGGCTTGAGGCCATAAGGGACATGGGGTTTGTAAAGACACATCGCAAGGGCGCCACTGGCATTGGCAAGACATTGGAAGACCTTCTTGGCATGGGGCACAGCCCCATTTCGAATAAAAAAACAGGAAAAAAGAGAGCACTCTATTTCAGGGATTTTGATAATTTTTTAAAATTCACAGGCATGCTGATAGAAGGTACTTACTGGGACAAAATTGGTATCCGGCCTGACAACGAGAACGGCACATTTGATATTCGCCGGCTCAACGAGCTCATAGATTTCTGTAAAAAACATCCCAAGTACCACATCCTGACCGAGACAACGGACGGCGACGACTTCAGTAATGAAACTACAATGCCGCCTGTAACTATAACCAACGAGATAAGGTTCATAAATAGATTGGAATTTTATTTGGGCAACGGTTCCAAGGACCCAGCGGAGCTATTCCTTGAGCTTAAATAAGCATGCCGGAAGAACAATTGATAAAAGAGATATTCAAAAATGACTGAAACTATGCTGTATCTGTTACGTCCTCCATTGATACTGCTTTACTTAATGACCTCCATGTTATTTAATAGTATCAATCAGAAAAGAGGAGTTTTATAACTTGCATTCCAAGATTATATTCGGAGACAGCCGCTCAATGCCAAAAACCAAAACTCTTACTCAAGCCTTGATCAATCATAAGGAAATCAACGACAGATTTACCTTTGACGATCTGATCCGATTATTACTCCGATCTGGATTTACGCACGAAGAAGCCAAGAATGTCATTCTCAACAATTGCACCTTAAGTGCTTTAGTGTTTCAAGAAAGGGTAGAGAATAACTTCTATTTAGAGATATCAGAACGAATGTCGAATGACTTAGTAAAGCTGTATGCAGATATGTTCAACAGCAAAGTCGTCTAAAAGATTTAGAAAGGTATAGACAGGCTTGGCTAATAAAACAAGAGGGTGCCATCCCTGTATATTCATACCCCAAGTCATCCAACCCTTTTAAATACGCTTAAATTATTTATGCAACCAAAGAAAGCAACTTTTTGTTGACTTTAATACGAACATATACTATAATTAATTGCAACAGAGAGATGTTCGACACTGCGTTTTATAGAAAGGTCAGATACTTTATCTCAAATTGATTTTTAACCGCATACCTTTCTATATTTTAATTGATTGCCTTAGGTAGAAATTTTCTGTATAGAAGTTTAATGGAGTGATAAAGAGGTAAAAATATTGGAACTATTTACTATAAAACAAGCAAGTGAATGGGCAACCGATTATCTAAAGAAGAATGTAACAACGTCTAATATATCCTATCTTATTCAGTATGGGAAAATAAAAAAGATAGGTACAAATGGTGATGTGCAAATCTATAAACAGGATTTGATTAAGTATTATACTTCTTATTTAGGCAGGAGAGAGATTGAATGGAAGGACCGCCTCGGAGATGATCTCAATTGGGCATTGTCTTTCCAGCAGGTAAAAGAAGCAGAAACAACAAAACATGTCCATAGATTACACCCTTATAAAGGGAAATTTATTCCGCAGTTAGTTGAATACTTTTTAGACAACCATACGGACAATTTCAAAAAAGAAGTTTATTTCAAGAAAGGAGATATTATTCTTGATCCATTTTGCGGCAGCGGAACTGCACTGGTACAGGCAAATGAGCTTGGTATGCACGCTATTGGTATTGATATATCTGCATTCAACGCATTAATCAGTAATGTAAAGATTGGTACATATGATTTTGCTGATTTGCATAAAGAAATAGAAAATATAACACAGGCATTAAGTCACTTTATCAAAGATTCAGAAACAATAGCTTTTGAGCAGAAGCTGTCAGAAGAACTAACAAAATTTAATAATAAATATTTTCCGGCTTTTGGATATAAGTACAATGTTAAAAATGGCAAAATTGACGAATATACCTTTGGAGATGAAAAAGAAAAAGAGTTTTTAACGATCTATAAAGGACTCGTTGCTAAGTATAATATTCAATTAAAAAAGGATAATCCAAGAAATTTCCTGGATAAATGGTATCTAAAGCACATAAGAAAAGAAATAGATTTTGTCTTCGAGCTCATTAAGCAGGTAAAAAATCCAGACACAAAGAAAATATTAAGTATTATTCTAAGCCGTACTATTCGCTCTTGTCGTGCTACGACGCACGCAGATCTTGCGACACTAAAAAATCCGGTAACAACAACCTACTATTGCGCCAAGCATGGAAGAATCTGCAAACCTCTGTTCTCAATTTTAAGTTGGTGGCAGAGGTATAGCAAAGATACTATCGAGCGATTGAGACAATTTGAGCGACTCAGAACAGATACTTACCAGATATGTTTAACAGGTGATTCACGAACGATTGATATTTCAGACATATTAAGCAAAAAAAATCCTGAGTTTGCAAAACTAGTAAGGAATAAAAAGATAAATGGGATATTTTCAAGTCCACCATACGTTGGATTGATTGATTATCATGAACAGCATGCCTATGCCTACGAGCTTTTCGGGTTCAAAAGAAGAGACGAACTGGAAATAGGTCCTTTATCCAAGGGGCAGGGTGTAGAAGCCAAAAGCTCTTATGTTCAAGGAATATCTGATGTTTTAAATCACTGTAAAAAATTCCTTGCTGATGATTATAACATTTTCTTAGTGGCAAACGATAAGTATAACCTTTATCCAACAATTGCCCAGAAAGCAGGCATGCAGATTGTAAACCAATTCAAACGTCCGGTATTAAATCGAACTGAAAAGGACAAAGCTGCTTACGCGGAAATAATCTTCAATCTAAGAGACAAATAACTTGAAAGAATTATTAAAAAACCTGTCAATATCCATTGAACATTTGGAATGTCTTGATAAAGTCTTTTCTAAAAATCACGATGAATATCAAAGAATAAAAAAAATCCTTAATTCTGAAGATTTTTTGCCAATCTATAGAGAACTTTATGCTGGTGGAAAACAAACTCACGGGAATGGAACATTATCACGGCAAATGATATTGGGGGATGTAGTAGAATATATTTTTACAGGTAGAGCTTATTATTATGCAGCTAAATCTGAAGAAAATTTTAAGACATTCGCGAAATTGATACTTTACTGTGTCAATCAACTTCTATTATTTGACATTATAACAATTAATTATAAAATCCGAAAACTTTATATCAAGGAGCTTGAGCAGAAAATTGATTCAGCTATTTTATATGAAAAAGAAGGAGATCAAAAATTAGCCAATGAAATAAAAAATTCAGATATTGTCATTTGGCAAAATGGGTGGGAAAAGTATGATGATTTTATAGATTCTCTCTTGCCTAAAACATTAGGAAGTCCCAAAGAGCTTGTTGTATTTCTGGAATTGATAAGGCTTAATAAAGGCATTGTGATTCCACTTTTACTAATACAAAGATTGTTCGGTGGAGAACAAATAATCGTACCACCAGATTTCCTATTTTTAAAAAGAAATAAAGAAATATTCGGTATTGAAGTTGGTTACGCCAAAGAAGAACAGAGTCGGGAATTCTCCCTAAGGACATCCATACCGACTTTTGCAGTAGATTTAGCCAATCACATGCACAATAGGTGCCCTAAATGTGGTCAGAATATTCTATATTGTGATGTTGTCATAGAAAAATATGCAAATGGAACACTACTGAATGAGTTAGATAGTAATGGCATATTAAGATGTAGTGGAAGACATTGCATGAATCCCAACGGGAAAATATGTAAGTTTGCAAATTATTATGGTCAATATAAAGGATCATATTTTTATGGTCGTCAGAAGGCTGGTAATGAGAAAAAGAAGCTCCATTATCATGCAGCATGTGTCATAAACGGAACATATAACTATAGAGGTAAGAGAAAAAGGATTAAAGATCATATGAATGAATTTTTTGCTCAAATCCCACAAATCGAAGGCTTAGAAAATTTATAAATATGGCATTATCAACAATACAAATAAAAAATGTCGAGGATGTTTTAAAAAATAGCCTCCGTAATAAATTCCTTAACTACAAACCAGAACCAGCATCAATGCCTTTTCATACAAGGCTCCTTGGGAAAGATAGGATGGCTCTATTTTCCTTTATTCATTCTCTTAATACAACCTTCGGAACAAGTGTTTTCGAACCGGTGGCTGTTGCACTGGCATCAAAAAGCTTTAAATCAGCTAAATCTCATACTGTAGCAGGTGAGTATATCAGTGAAGCAGCACAGGTAGAAATACAAAGAATAATGGATGAGCTTACGACAGCAACATCTTCTCCTGACAAACAAGCAGAGATTGAGGCAATAAGAAAGATTTGTAAAAAAGGAGCTATGAAAAAGGTAAAACCCACTATAGTAGATGTGATGCTTCAAAGTGATAAAGATGAATTGTACCTGATTGATTTAAAAACTGCTAAACCAAACGTAGGAGAATTCAAGGGATTTAAAAGAACTTTATTAGAATGGGTTGCGGTTGTTCTGGCTTCAAATCCTAAAGCTGAAGTTAATACGCTAATTGCAATACCTTATAATCCTTATGAACCAGAACCTTACAGCAGATGGACAATAAGGGGCATGTTGGATTTAAAAAACGAGTTAAAGGTTGCAGAGGAGTTCTGGGATTTCGTAGGCGGTAAAGGAACTTATAAAGACCTGTTGGATTGTTTTGAAAGAGTTGGGATAGAGTTAAGTCCTGAAATTGATAAATATTTCGAAAGATTCAAGTAGGGGAGTCCAGGGGGCTGCCTTTGACATTGGGCAAAGATGTAGATGGTTTCTATCAACCCGTTTTATCAGCTTAGCTACTTTTTGGGGAAGTTGATCAGTCATAAATTCCATATAGCAAATCATGGCAGAAAGTACAACGACTGCATGGTTTATGGGAGAGAAGGGGTCACCCATTTAAAGTGCACCTGTCAAGAGAAAAGTTCATCCCTATCGTGAGAAACGGAGTTTCTCACGGCTGTTCCATACTTTGGTGTTATCACCATCTCTACCATTGCCGTAGTTTCTTTGTGTTTGTGT
>CAZJPN010000080.1:0-5551 GCA_964547905.1 uncultured Pseudomonadota bacterium
CCTTTGGACTTTTACCCCCATTAGACAGGCGGATCGTACGACCCTTCCCTTCGGGTGGTTTACCCGAGTGAATGAACACCCCCCCTCTATTGCATTTTCGGTTATTGTGCTGCGGGTGACAGGATCCAGAGATTCAATTTCGGCCTTGCTTTTTCCAAAATGTATGCAGGCAATTTTAAAAAACCGGTAGAAACGACGTCCGGCACAAGGTCGGCCTGGTTGAGCACTTCTGCCCGGAGCCCGAAATCATCAAAGAATGTAAACAACTGCTGCTCGCTGTCAAACATAGTTCTGTGAAGCTGTCGTCCTGTCAATTCTGCAATCGCTTCTCCAACCTGGGGACGCTGGGGAAATGTCCGGGTGCTGTCTCCCTTCAGCAAAAAGTCCGGCGTAATCCATATTCCGCCGAATTTTATAAGCAGGGCTCTGACATTTCTGACGACCGTTTCCATTTCGAGTATGGTCAGATACGGGAACAACCCTTCGCTGATAACGGCAAGGGGCAGGTTGCTCCGGAAATGTTTTATAGCGGATTCGAGCTGATGCAGATCAAGTGCATTTGCCGCAGACAGACGGAAGTTGCCGTGGTCCTCCAATGAATAGGTTTGCCGGAGCCTCGAAACGAGGACAGCTTTTTCGTTGGTCAATTCCTCAAGGTCCGTTTCGACATACGAGATATCGGGGAACTGTGTCATATTCAGCCCGCGGAAGGAGATGCCGCTTGCCAGTTCAAGGATTTGCTTTACCCCTTTATTGCGGACGACTTCTATAATGCTTTTGTAGCGTACCTCAAAAAGAGGTGCATACCAGCTTATATCATCCGGGGTTATTTGATAGTGACTGAGGAAGGTCTCGATGGTTTCGTTGGCGCGGATATATCCGGCAACATCCTTTGCAAAGGGAATATCCGTAAACTGTCTCCAGTAGGCGACGAATTTCGCTGTCATGCTGATTTTATCAAAACTTTCCATAAGCCTCTCTACCGTGTTCGTAAGCTTTCATCAATACTTCCGTCGGGGAGCATCCAGTCCGGGCAGGATTTATTTCAACAAACTGTTAAAATAGAAATGGTATTCTCGATTTTCTTCTATTTCGGAATGGAGCTATTTGTAGGCGCTCCCTCTGTACTCAATGGTTTTTACTCTTATTGTCTTAATGTCTTCATGGATCTCATATATGATTCTTATATCTCCGAGTCTATACCGATACATCTGTGAAGAGTTCACCTTGGAGTTTTTTTATATGAATATTGTATGTTGGGTTTTGCAAAATGATATCAATAGCTTCGTTTATTCTTTTACGCAATTTTTTACCAGATTTTGTATAAAACTTAGCAGCATAGTTATGAAAAGTGACCTTATACACGCTTCAGTCTTTCCCATGATATGTATGTCCCTTGTTTATCAGATTGCCAATCAGCATCAGCTTGTCTGATTTGGGACATAAGTTTCTTGTTGGCCATTATTTCAAAGGTTTCTTTCCATGCTGTTATGTCCTCAGCAATAACCTCATGAATTATTGCTTTTAATTCATCAAGAGTTACGTCAGAAACCTTTTTCCTTGTTGCCTTCATACATTTATTCTTCCTTTACTATTTTATAAATTAGCTCATTTCTTTTAAGATGGCAATATTTTTATCTATAATAACGCTGCATGAATGTCCTTGCGCTTTCAGACTGCTTGAAGATCACAATGATTCTACCGTGTTCGTAAGCTTTCATCAATACTTCCGTCGGGGAGCATCCAATCCTGGTGCAGTTCTCCCTTTTCTTCCATCGGGTAACGGACACAGCGTTCCCAGTCCCCACGGCAGTATGATTCTATCCATTTCTTGTCCCATTTTCCTTCGTCATAGAATCTCTTCATCGGACATACAGGATACCATATAAGTAAAACAGTGGAGTGAAACCGCACTCATCGACAAAGTCTGGACAGGTGTACTTTAAATTTTGTGCTCCTCGTTTATCGATGCTGTTTCTTTGATCAACCTGAAATTTAGGTACAATAAGAGCCACATCCCGTAAAACTGGAGAGAATAAAAGGTCAATGTATCAATAAAACTGCTGTGATTACCCAAAAGATACAGGTGGGCCACGTAAAGAGCTTTTCGAAAGTAATCAGAAAAAGCATCAACGGACAGAAGCAAGAGCGAGACTCCAAAGATAATTATTTCATAGTTGTTGTTTCTCTTTTTAAGTTCTTTTATTAAGATAGTACATGAAATCAACAGAAGGGTAAAATAATAATTCCAGCAAAGGGGGGAGAGCAGCAAAGCCAGAATAAGAAACAGGGAAAATCCCAAATCGTTATTATACTTTCTGATCTTCAACGCTACAAAAATAAGAAGCAAACCGACAGCAGGATAGAAAAACAGGTTTTTAAGGAAAGGACTTACAAATACTGTTAACACTGTGGTGCTACCATATGTTCTCATGGGCAGAAATAGCTTGGAAAAAAATCCATTGATAGATAAATTTTCTATATTCGTTCCCCAATAGGCTACATCTTTCGGCATAACGTCGAAGATGAAGTGAAAAAGATCATACCTCGTAACAATCAAGGTCACCATTAAAATAACACCGATGCTGATGAGTGATGATAGCAAGGCTTTATATCTTTTATTGATTAAAAAATATACCAGGAGAAGGCCGGGATAAAACTTTATCATGGTTGCCAGCGCAATAAAGATACCGGAGATGCTATCACTGCCCTTTTTATAAAAAACCCATCCCAGGGTCACAAAAAGTGTTATAAGAATGGATATTTGACCCAAATACAGATTTACCTGAAAAGGGGGCCACGCAGCTATAAAAAAAGAGATCAATGGAAAATAGATGAATGATATGTTTCCAGATTTGAGTAACAAAAATATAATGCAAAGCATGCTTACAATGGTTATCATCATAAATAAAATTACTGCGTTATGAAAACTCAAAAGTGAAAAAGGAAACAACAGTATACTGACGAATGGCGGATGGGCATTGCGGAATTTAATGTTTGGATTCAGATGTGACCCCAAGCTCTGTAAAAGGTTTCTGTTGATCTCGTCAAAATCAGACGGATACACAGATTTTCCTGAAAGTAATTGTTGAGAACCGATATAATCCTGAGCAAAATCAGAAGGGGCTCTTATCCCTCTATCGAAAGAATACCGGAGATCCGGGAGCCTGATGAAGAAGTAGATAAGCACAACAGCAGAAAGGATAACATAAAGCACAACCCTTTTTACGATTTTATTGTCCGTTTTGCTTTTCATACCCTTTCGCATTTTTAAATCATATACCGATTTATAGCAAGTTAGTACAAGTGTTCATACCACATTAGACTGGATTTGTTGTTAAGAATCTCACAAAAAGTAGTAGTCGCGCGGTGCATATAACTACGGATCAGCACCTGTTAAAGCATTAGTTTCTCTCTTCCCGGATTAATATATCTTTTCCCTATTACTACCGTGCTCAGCCACAGAAGTGATGGTATAAAGTGGGACATTGTCCTTGGTATTGAATAGTCCAGCTGCCATGCTGTTCCATGGGGTGATATGATATAGACGAGGGAGTAAGCAATGAACAATAAGATAAAGGGTAGCCACAAGTTCAAAAAAATATGTTTTATCGGCTTAGAGGTTAACGTGATTATAAAACCTATGAGCAATATCAGCCATAAAACCTCTGTCCCGAATGTAAGCAGGGATTTCCCGGTAAAGAAATAATAGTAATAGACGAATAGGACGGACAACCTATCCGTAAGCATTATGATCCCGTGCGCTAAATTGGTAAAAAGATCCGATCGAATGCCGTTCACTAATTTCGTTACAAACCACGGCAGGCTGAACAATGCTGATGGTATTAAATAAGAAATCCGTGCCCTCCAGGGTACCTTTGATGTAAATAGTATAACAAGGGAAAATAGAATAAAGAACGCAAAGCCTTCATTTTTTGTATTTGCCAGAAACCCCGTAATAATACCCATCAGGACAGCCATTTTAATGGAGGAAGCCTCCCTAAGCTTTGCGTATAGGATCAATACACTGAGGAGGTACACTGCAACGATTATATCCGCCTCACCACGTACCGTATCGTACAGGATAGCCGGATTATACAGTAGAGTAGCAAGGGACAATAATGCTATAAGACGGGATACCCTGTCTTTTAATGATCCGTAAAATATGCCTACAAGGGCTATGAAATAGCCTATGGTTATGAGTTGAATCAATTGGACATTGGCTATTCCTATCAGCCTGTAGCACCAATATATCAGCAGTGAAAACAAGAAGGGGTAATCGGGATGTACATAGCCGTATCTTGTAGCATCTGTAAAAAATCCCATATTCATTTTGTTCAAAATATAAAAAGATTTCGCAACAAACCCATACGTGAATACGGCATCCCAGCCGGGCTCGCCGAATATTCCCTCTGAAATTATGGCAACAATAATAAAAATTATAATCAGAATCAACAGATATTCATAGTACCGCAATGGCTTATGTTCAAACCCATAATCTTTGAGTTTAAAGCATTTACCTTTTACCAGCTTAACAAGAGACATTGCTGCCGATAAAAATATAAAAACATAAACATATACCGTAGAAAAATAACCTCCGATAAGATAACTCAAATACAACAACAGCCATACAATACCACTGCCGATAATATAACTGAAACCAGCAAACTCCGGGAATGATAATGTGTTGTCGAATGCCACAAATAATACGAATGCACCTGCAAGCCAGACAATGAGGAGAGCCATCAAGAGTAAGGATAGATCATGGTACATCTGGTATACCTTTTATTGTTACTACATCTTCATTTGAATCTATGCGTATGATGCATGGATAATTATCCGGGTTAACCTGCTCCGAATGAGCGGTTATGCCATAGCCGAATACGATGCGGTAGAGCTTGCTATTTTTACCATAGCCCCAATCAACATGTAAGGGATAGATTGTGTAATCTGTTTTTTCTATGCGGTATGTCCATTGACCGCCAAGCGGATGTTCGCTGCCCAGACCTCCCTTAACGAGTTCGTTGTACGGCAGTTCGACAAAGCAAGTATCTTTTGTCCGTAAGTATTCGATAGAAAGCTTATTATCAAGTTCCTTTACGACAGGGTCTTCATGGAACTGTTCCCTTTGTTTGTAATTTAATTTTGCAAACTGTAAAGTCTGGAAAATATTTATGACGGGTTTAATTACGTGCAGTGATTCATCTGCAAAGGAGATGACAAATAAACTTATAAATAAAACCGGTGTGATAGCTTTTAAATTCATGGAACCATTCTCAAATTATGGCATGTCTGCCTTCGGTGCAACACCTGTTGACGCCGACCTTTTGATCAACCTGAAATTCAAGTACAACAAAAGCACCATCCCGTAAAACTGGAGAGAATAAAAGGTCAGTCGGTAAATCAGACTCACGGAATTACCGGGGATGAATGAATGAGCGATGGATACGGCTTTTTGAAAGTAAACAGAATTCGTATCAATGGATATCAGAAACAACGCTATTAAAAAGATGATAATCCCATATTTATAAAAACGGACAGAAAACCCCGA
>CAZJPN010000081.1:0-4988 GCA_964547905.1 uncultured Pseudomonadota bacterium
ATCAAGTGCGGAATGACGAGGAATGGGGTAAAAGTTTGTATCTATAAGTATGTAGAATGCATCTTGAGAAGGTGGGACGATTACCTAACCGCACGCACTTGCTTTAAATCATCGTGGTTGCTATGATAATATAAATAGGAAAGGCAGGTGATATAATGCATAAAACATTAACCGCGGTATTTAAAAAATCCCCTTATGGATATATTGGATTTGTGGAGGAAATATCCGGTGCTAATACCCAGGGCAAAACTCTTGAAGAAACAAAAAACAATTTAGTAGAAGCTATCCAGCTTGTTTTGGAAGCCAATCGCCAAATGTCCGTACAGTAGAGGGGGCTGCCCTTGACAAGTTGTTGAAAAAGCCCCTGCATGTCATTGCGAGGAGTCCCGCAGGTGCGGGACGACGAAGCAATCTGTAAATTATTGATTTGTAAAAAACGAGATTGCTCGACCCAGCTTCGCTGTGTGCCCGTGTTCGCAATGACGGTAATCCGAGTTTTTCAACAGCCTGTTTCATTTTGACAATTCATAGAGCATTGCCCTTATTTCCATAAATGACTTCTGTGTTTCTGCAATTAAAATTGGGCGAGGGAACCTCGCCCCTACAATTCGAATTACACCTGGATCCTTTCGAAGAGGCGGCTCCCTATCCACAGCAGTATTGCAGTCAAAACCGCAAGGACAATCAAGTCAGTCATTATCCCGAAGTCGCTGCCGGTAGAAAGAAACGCATACCGTAAGCCGTCTACCCCATAACTCATGGGATCAACACGCGCTATAATATCTATTGCCCTGGGTGCACCCTTAAGTGGGAAGAGCGCCCCTGACAGGAAAAAGACCGGCATAATAAGGAAATTTACAATAAGCTGGAAGCCCTGCATGTCCTCGAGCAGTGAGGCAATCGCTATACCAAGCGACGTAAATAGCACGGCAACGAGAAAAACAAAGAGGAGTGCGGCCGGAAGTAGGAGGATAGTATGTGGTCTGAATCCCACAAACAGGGTCAGTATGAACACCAGCAGACCTTGCAGCGAAGCGACTGTAGCACCACCGAAAGTCTTACCGAGCATGATCTCGAGCCTTGATACCGGAGCCACCATCGTTTCCTTTAAAAATCCGAACTGCCTATCCCAGATTATGTCTATGCCTGAAAAGACCGAGGTGAATAGCACACTCATCAGTATTATACCCGGTGCAAGAAACTGTATGTAGTTTCCCTCGCCGGCCTTCTTGTAGATTGAGGCAAATCCGAACCCGAAAGCAAGCAGAAAAAGAAGCGGCTGTCCAAGTGAACCAATAATTCTGGACCTTGACCTGAAATATTTTTTCAACTGTCGTAACCACAATATGTAGATCACACTCATTTTCTTTTGCCTCCCCACATTTGTCTCATTATCCTCATATGGTCAAGACCGCTTGCCTCTTCCTCCCTGATATTTTCTCCGGTAAGCTTAAGAAATGCGTCCTCCAGAGAATTTGCATTTGTTTGTCTCTTGAGCTGTTCTGATGTGCCTATCGATATGATTCTGCCGTGGTCGATGATGGCAATACGTTCTGCGACCTTTTCCGCCTCTTCCATGTAATGGGTTGTCAGAAATACGGTCATGTTCTCTTTCTTGTTAATGTCCTTCACGTAGCTCCAGAGATGATTTCTTGTCTGCGGGTCAAGTCCGAGAGTGGGTTCGTCCAAAAAAAGGATCGTAGGATGGTGCAGCAGTCCCCGTGCGATTTCCAGCCTTCGCTTCATACCTCCTGAGAAGGTCTTAACAAGATCGTTCTTCCGGTCAAGGAGTTCTACAAACTCCAATAATTCTTCTATCCGTTGTTTTCTGATGTTTTTCGGGACACTATAGCAGACAGCATGGAACTGCATATTTTCAGCGGCAGTAAGGTCATCGTCAAGGCTGGGGTCCTGAAAAACAATCCCGATGGATTTTCTGATACTGTTCTTGTCCCATGAAATAGTGCTTCCATTCAGAGTTATGTCCCCGCTGGTAGGGTTGATCAGAGTCGTCAGCATTTTTATGGTTGTCGATTTGCCTGCACCGTTCGGCCCGAGAAAAGCGAATATTTCTCCCTTTTTTACCCCGAAAGAGATATTGTTTACAGCAGTAAAATTTTCGAACCTTTTCACAAGATTCGAAACGGTAATAATGTTTTCATTATTTATGTCAGTGTCCATCTGTGCTCCTTTTTACCGGACGTTATACCGGTTTTCGTAATGGATTTTGCATAGTTTTTATTATAGTCACGGTTTAGCTTTCTCTATATTCTCTCTATCATTCAGATAAACACTATAGTCTATGCTGTCAATCTGGTCGCTATTTATCTGAACATGGTTGTTTGTTGTTCTCTTTGTTGAGGCTGTCTTGTATATTTTATTCTCTCTCTATCACAATGGTATTTATATTTAAAGTTCCATACGATGTTTTTAGACTTACAATAGGCTGTATGTGCTTTGTATATATTTTCATCTCTCTAGGACGTTGTTTAAAGCCACGTCCTTTCTAACGGGATTTACTTGCGTAGCTCCCGTTTGTGCCCGACCCAAAGCCTGAAACGGTCCATGTAAAGATAAATTACCGGCGTTGTGTAGAGAGTGAGCATTTGACTGAAAATCAGCCCGCCGACGATGGCAATGCCCAGGGGACGGCGAATCTCAGACCCTACTCCTGTACCCAGTGCCAGAGGCAGTGCTCCCAGAATAGCTGCCATGGTAGTCATCATGATAGGCCGGAATCTCAACAGGCTTGCCTGATAGATAGCATCAACAGGACTTTTCCCTTCCTTGCGCTCCGTGTCCAGGGCAAAGTCTACAATCAGGATTCCGTTCTTTTTCACTATGCCGATGAGCAAAATGACGCCGATGAGGGCCATGACGCTTAATTCTGTGTGCGTTATTAGCAGTGCGAGAAGTGCACCTACACCTGCGGACGGAAGCGTAGACAGGATAGTGATCGGATGGATGTAGCTCTCGTACAGAATCCCGAGCACGATATAAACCGCTATCAGCGCTGCCAGGATCAGAAACGGCTGGTTTGCCAGCGAGGACTGAAATGCCTGTGCCGTGCCTTGAAAGCTGCTTTGAATGCTTGCCGACAGTCCCATCTTTCGTGTGGTTGCTTCTATCGCACTTACTGCGTCTCCTAATGCCACTCCATGGGGCAGATTGAACGATATCGTCACCGCCGGGAATTGGCCCTGGTCACTGACCGAGAGCGCAGTAGGAGATGAATCGTAGTGAGTAAATGCGCTGAGTGGAACAAGAGCTCCGGTTGATGAATGTATATATAGGTCACGCAGCGTTTCCGGACGTTGCCAAAAGCGAGGCTCGACTTCCATCACAACATGGTATTGATTTAACTGAGTGTACATGATTGACACCTGTCGCTGGCCGAATGCATCATAAAGGGTGTCATCGATGAGTTGCGGGGTTATACCCAATCTTGATGCGGTACCGCGGTCGATCGCAATTGAAGCCTGTAGTCCTCTATCCTGTTGGTCACTGCTCACGTCCCGAAGCTCCGGAAGCGTTTTCAGCATGGCTACCAGTTTCGGACTCCAGCTACTCAATTCGTCTGCGTTGGGATCATCAAGACTGTATTGGTATTGTGTCCGGCTGACGCGATCCTCGAGTGTTTTGTTGTTCCTCCGGTTTATGGCGCAGCAGCCTCGCACACATCATCGGCGTCAGCGTGAGTGATACCACGGCTGAAAGGAGGATCGTGACTCCGAGGGTAACAGCGAATTCCCGAAACAACCGTCCCACAACATCCCCATAAAAAGAAGTGGAATAAGTACTGCCACCAGCGATACGGTCAAGGATAGTATGGTGAAGGCAATTTGTTCCGAGCCTTTGAGGGCCGCCTGAAGAGGAGAGTCTCCCTGCTTAAGGTAACGTGTGATGTTTTCGATCATAACAATTGCGTCATCAACTACAAAGCCCGTTGCAATCGTTAGTGCCATTAATGACAAATTGTTCAGGCTAAATCCAAGGAGATGCATTATTCCGAATGTTCCTACGAGTGAAACCGGAACCGCGACCGCGGGAATGACCGTTGCAGACAAGGTACGGAGAAACAGAAAAATTACCATAACAACCAGCGCTATCGCAAGCATCAATTCAAACTCCACGTCTTTGACCGAAGCACGTATGGTTGTTGTACGGTCTGTTAGAATGGAGACCTGCACGGTGGACGGCAGAGAGCTTTGCAACTGCGGCAGCAGTTTTTTTATGCGGTCAACTACCTCTATTACATTGGAACCTGGCTGTCGCTGTATGTTAACAATCACGGCAGGGGTGTCGTTCATCCATGCAGCCTCTTTCACATTTTCGGCATCATCAGTTACATCGGCGATGTCCGATAACCGTACGGGCGCACCGTTGCGGTACGCAGCGATCAGCGGCCGGTAGTCCTTGCTTGAAAGGAGCGGATCATTAGCACCGATGATAGAGGATTGAAGGGGACCGTCGAAGCCGCCTTTTGCTTGATTAACATTTTGTGCCGCAATAACGCTGCGCAGGTTTTCCATGGTGAGGCCATTGGCAGCCAGAGCAGTCGGGTTGACTTGAATCCGCACTGCCGGTTTGTGTCTCAGTCTATGCTGGGGGGAGCAGGTTTTCACATGTAGTGTACATGGGGAGTAAACAAATAATGACAGAACTCTTGGGAGTAAAGTATCTGCCTATATCTGGGACAACATTGATGAGGCTGTTCCGGAAGATGAACAGTCAAACAGCAGTAAATGAATTATCAGAAGGGCTATGGGATAGGTTATCAAAGCTGATACGGTGGGAAAAGATAGGAGAAGACTGGCTGACCTTTGATTCAACTATTTTGCTTTGCCCGTTCAATTGTGTGGGGACGGAAGAAGCGGGGTGCTAAGGATCTCAGTTATTAACCAGGCACTTGGAGCGAAACTGATATAGCTGTTTAACCGTATAAATCAATATGTTCCTGCTTATACAGCTAACTGCAATGCATTTGG
>CAZJPN010000082.1:0-5148 GCA_964547905.1 uncultured Pseudomonadota bacterium
TTGGTATTCTTTCATAGTAATCTGCGTGGACTCCTTCTTATCCGCAAGAGAAGTAGGGTATCCGCTTGCTATAAATCCAGTTCCCCAAAGAGCGTTGTTTCACGAGCAGAGACGAACAACTCTTTCCTTGAAATAAATTAACGTTCCTCTTGCATTTTAGGATTAACCAACCATCTCGATTGCATTGAGCTTTTTTAATGCCATGAGCAGTTCCGGAAGCGGCAGTCCTACCACATTCGTATAAGAGCCGTTTATCTTTTTGACAAAAAGCCCTCCGATTCCCTGTATGCCGTAAGCACCGGCCTTGTCCATGGGCTCACCTGTCTTTATATACCACCGGATATCTTTATCCTGCATCCTTACCATGGTAACATCGGTCAGCACTGAAAACTTGAAAGGTATACGTTCGGGCATCTTCAAGATGCAAACACCGGTTATAACTTTATGGGTTTTACCGCTCAGGAGCCTGAGGATCTTTTCTGCCTCTTTCTTGTTCGTTGGCTTTCCTATAATCTTCTTTCCCATGAGGACAATTGTATCCGCAGCTATTATCAGGGCACGCCCCTTTTCCCGTTGTCCCACATCATCCGCTTTCATGCATGCTATTGAGATCGCAAGAGCACCGGGCTGCTCATGCACGACGGCAACTAACGGCTGCAGTTCCTCTTCAATGCGGGATTCCTTTGAAGTAAAGTGCAAGCCAATACCTTGCAACATTGCCGTCCGCCTCGGCGAGGCGGACGCGAGTATGATCTTTATATTATTTTTTATCATTTGCACAATCGTAGTTATATGCTATAGCATTGTACTATGAAAATGGTAAGAAAAAATATAAAGGGTTTTAAAAAGCAAGGTACATTGTTTGTACATCCGGATGGATATGGTTTTGTCAGTACCGATATGCCGAAGGACGTGTTTATACCGCCCAAGTATCTTAACGGGGCCATACACAATGACACGGTGATGATCAGCGTCAGCACGCATGACGGAAAATTGTACGAAGGCAAGGTGCTGAAGATTGTACAGAGGAACATGAAATACATCGTTGGCACTGTAGAAAGGGGGCATGGACAGCTTTTCTGTTCACCGCTTGATAAGCACATCACGTTTGTTCTGCCGTTCGAAAAGGGTACCAGGGGCCTGAATGACGGAGAGGTTGTGCAATGTGAACTGATAAACGATGAAAAGGGTAATCGGAAGGCGAGACTGTTTCAAAGACTCGGCGATGACAGCACCCCTGAAATAGATCTCAAGCTTGTTATTGCAAAACACAACCTGCCCCCCCTGTTCAGCAGAAACGCATCCCAGCATGCGGCGTCCCTGAAATACAGTCTCAGTAATGCAGAGCGTTCAGCACGGCATGATCTTACAAACATGCCCATCGTTACCATTGACGGGGACGATGCAAAGGACTTCGATGATGCCGTGTTTGTAAAGAAAACAACGAACGGCTATGCCCTCTACGTATCGATAGCCGACGTAAGCCACTATGTTAAGATGGACGATCCCGTGGATATTGATGCCTTTGAAAGGGGTACAAGCGTATATTTTCCGGGCAAAGTCTTACCGATGCTTCCCGAGGAACTTTCCAACGACCTGTGCAGTTTGAAACCGCATGAGGACAGACTCACTCTGACAGCTGAGATCGCATACGATAACAACGGTAAAAGATTAAACTATAGGATCTACCCGAGCATTATCAGGAGCTCGGCAAGGCTCACCTATACCCTGGTCAGAGACATCCTCGAACAAAAAAACAAATCGACATTCATAAAAGGCGACCTGTCGGATAACCTCCAGGTCATGAGGGACCTCGCCTCGATGCTGCGGGAACAGAGGCTGAAAAACGGAAGTCTTGATCTCGACCTGCCGGACATAGAACTGACGCTGGACAAGTACGGCGTTCCCGAGTCTATCACCAGGAAGGAAAGGAACATCGCCCATATCTTGATAGAAGAATTTATGCTTGAGGCAAACAGGGTGGTCGCTACCTACGGCACATCGGACTCTCATCCCTTCATCTACAGGATTCATGAACAGCCCGATCATGACAAGCTGTATGAATTCTACCTGTTCGTCCATAACCTCGGCTTAAAAATACCTGCATTCGAAAAATTTGATTCAATATCCCTTCAGCACGTTCTGGATAAAGTAAAGGACACCAAGCTTGAGAAGGTAATCAATTATACGCTGCTCAGGTCCATGAAACAGGCAAAGTATGCTGTCGAGAATACAGGGCACTACGGACTGGCGTTTGACCTCTATACACATTTTACATCTCCCATAAGAAGATACCCGGACCTTACGGTCCACAGGATGTTACGGGACCTGTTCACGCATACCATGTCAAAAAAGCGGTCACAGATGTGGACGGTGAAGCTGGAAGAGATTGCCAAACACTCGTCGGAAACGGAGAGAAATTCAATGGATGCGGAAAGGGACCTCTATAAAATACTCACGGCGAAGATGCTTATGGAGAAGCAGAATATACCGCTGCAGGGCTATATCAGCGGCATTACGGGATCAGGGTTGTTCGTGGAAATAGAAGACTTCTTTATCGACGGTTTCCTTGCATTCGAAGACATCCCCAATGATTATTTTTATTCGGACACAGCACGCCATATAGCAGTGGGCAAAAAGACCGGACGTACCTTCAAGATCGGGCAGAAGTTGACCATACAAATAACCAATATAGAGCGGTTTACCGGCAAGATAAAGCTTGAGACCGTAAAAAAATAAACCTGCCGCTCTGTTGCCGCAGACCTTGCTGTCGTATCGTGGAAAGCCGCTCTTCCGGGTGCTTATTTTATGTTGATGAGTTTTGGAAATGATGGTAATCATATACCATGCATACTGCTCAACAGAACAATGATTTAATCTTCCTGACGGTAACTGCACTGTGCTGGTGCATCTTCTATGGCTATTGGCTCGTAAAAGCGAACCACACCAAGGAAAACATCTACGTGCAGGGTGTTTTCGACAGGATACTTGCCCGCGTCTGGATACTCGCGGTCTTTCTCCTGCTCTACCTACCCCAGCTCTCCACGGGATGGATAGGACGCAGGATAGTGCCGCAAACCTATGCCATAGGCATCACTGCCGATGTTGTCTGCGCCGCAGGCGTTGGGTTTGCCATTTGGGCACGCACGATCCTTGGCAACAACTGGAGCGGTGCGGTGACCTTAAAAAAAGACCACGAGATTATCATGCGCGGTCCCTACCGTTTTGTCCGCCATCCTATTTATACGGGATACCTGTTCGCTACCCTGGGCTCTGCTTTAGCAGTCGGTGAGGTCAGGGGAGCAATAGCACTGGTGATGATATTTATTGGGATTCTCAGGAAGCTGGGCGTGGAAGAAAAACTGCTGAGCAAGAATTTTCCTGATACGTATCCGGAATACCGGAAGCGTACCAGGAGAGTCATACCGTTTGTACTGTAGGACCGGCCGGTTGGGGAGAGTCGTGGAAACAAACGCACTTGTTCCCTACGTTCCTGTAGATTCAAAGCCTTGACAGCATGGCCGGTTTTTTGAAAGAATCGATGCAGAAGCTGGGATAGCTCAATTGGTAGAGCTGATGTAATGCATTGCCCTGCTGATGGTTGCCTCCGGGGTTTCTATGATCAAATGGTAATGGTTGTCCATCAATACATAGCAGTGAACACGGCAGTTGTATTTCTCGATTGCTCCAGCCATATAATCTTTGAATTTATTATAACCCGTATCTATAAAGAATATTTCCCTACGCTCATTCCCCCGTGCAAGCACGTGATCGAGGGCACCTTTATATTCAAACTTTAGCGGTCTTGCCATCGTCAGCTCTTTGTTAAACATTTTTCCCAGCATACAACACCGAATGTCCAATGTCAATGGCTGACCCTTTTTCTTATCATAGATATTGTAAATAAAAGCATAATAAATAGTTACTACACTCATTGAAATACATCAACTAAGAAGAGATCTGCAGAGAAAATTCTGCTTAGTTATAAGTGTTGTTTATATTATGAGATGGCGAAGTTAATCAGGCGATCAAGCTTTTCACAATCCTCACATCCGTTAAGTCGTTCAGGTGCTTTGGTATTGTCAAAAATATCTCTGACCTTTTGAAGTAGTGGCGGTATTATTCCATCAGGATCGAGTTCCAGAGCATGAAGATGACTGGAAAATGTTAATTGGAATCCACCATCAACAAGAAGAGCATCTATTGATGCTGTGGTGATATCTGTGATTGGCTCATAATAAATTAACCCAATGCCAGAAACTGGATTAAATGCCGTACTATTCCCGATATATGCATAAGAATTCAATTGGACTTCGTACATTGGGAGCAGACTATCCTGAGTGCCTTCATACTTAGCCGTTTTATAGTCTATAATGAAATAAGAATCGTTTTTCATTTGAACTATTTCATCTGGCGTGCCTCGGAGTTAGATGTTAGTCTTTTGATCGGTAATAGAAAACTTGCTATAGTGTGGCGCCGTAACCGGCTTGACTATTTCACCAAATGAAGACATCCACTTGGGAACGGATTTTGTTTTTTCGTAGCTTAGATTTGTAATTTTTTTTGTATAACTATCAATGCTACTAAATATGCCTGGAAATATCTGAAATGGCAATTTATTCTCACACCGCATCTTTATCCAAAAACATCTCGGACAAAATGTTTTCAGTGCTAACCCTCCAAGGGTTTTAGCTGATATTGTGATCTGCTTCATAGAACCTCACTTTATTATACCAGATTTCCATTTATTGATAATAATGCTTTGCTCTGTTGCATCACCACGATTGATTATATCTGTTATCTATTTTTAAATAGGTTTTTAGTACAATAATTCTATATTGGAGTTTAACATGACATTACTTTTACGTCTGATAACATCTTTCTCCGTCAACCCTTTTCTTTATGATAGTTGTAGGCTTCATATCCGCAAGTATTGTTTTACTAAAATCTATTACAGTGAGCAGGATTACCCATTTAAAGTATCGTGTCAAGAAAAAACTCAACTCTCTATCGTGAGAAACTTCGTTTCTCACGGCTGTTCCATACTTTGGTGTTATCACCATCTCTACCATTGCCGTAGTTTCTTTGTGTTTGTGTGTCAGTAATTAGTCCCGCCTTTGGCGGGACTTTACTGCACCAGTCACCCAT
>CAZJPN010000083.1:0-1630 GCA_964547905.1 uncultured Pseudomonadota bacterium
TGCTGGACGCGCTTTCACACACCCCTCCGACACCTACGAGGTGTTAGCTATCGGCTCTGCAGTGCTCGGCACCAGCGCATATCGGCAACCCTCACATCTACCGCAGCAAAACGATATTGAATTCAACTGGTGGATGATTAATTAAGATGTCAAAAGAGCTCTGCTGCTGATATAGCTTTAATTTCTTGAGACAATTTTAATGTATCCGGTTTTTCTAAAGTCAACAGGTTGAGATTTGAACATTTTAGTGTTGTCCCCGCTTTTATAAGTGCTTTCACTTCCCTGCTCTGTGTTTCCTCGTCTGTCAGATCATAACAAACCTGATATAAAGCAGTGGTTTTACCCTCTGAAAGTATGGCGAAATCAACTTCGTTTCCTTTATCGTCTTTGTAATAATGTATTGTTTCGTTTTCTCTTGCCAGCTTATGAAATACTATGTTTTCAAATAACCTCCCCATGTTTTTTGAAAATTTAGTGGATAGAGCGGTCATGAATCCTGTGTCTATAAAGTATACCTTCCGGGGATATTGCAGTTGGTTTATTACTGCCTGATTGTAAATATACAATTCGTTCATAAAATACGAGCTTTCTATATAAGAGAGATAATTATCTATGGTTGACTTCCCCACCGGTATGCTCATACTCTTTAAGCTGTTGGCAAGTTTTGAAATAGTAATATAGCTTGAGTTAAGAAGCAGTTTCAAGAGTGTTCTTAATGCGGTGTCATTGTCTATTGTATGCCTTTCAGCTATATCCTTTTGTACTACGGTCTGAAAATAGGATTGTAAGAGCTCTTGTTTTTTTTCTTGAGAAGTTAGCACTACGGCCGGTAATGCTCCAAATGTCAAGTACTCGTCAAAAAAAAAGCGGAATCGTGCCATTTCATCTTTTACAAAGGCTGTTTTTTCAAAATCAACATTTACTTTTTTGAAGCGTAAAAATTCTTTAAAAGTAAGCGGATTTACTTTTACTTCCCATGCTCTACCCCTAAGCTCTGTCGGAAGCTCTGCGCTACTCATTTTCGAAGATGAGCCTGTTATAAATATCTGCATGATGGATTCAGTATCCAATATCCGGCGAACCCATTTTGACCAGTGAGGAATAAGCTGTAGTTCATCCATAAAAAGATACGTAGGTTTCTTGCCATACACTGCCTGTATTTCTGGTATAAGATCGGTAAGTAGATCTGTTGTCGCTGAAATTATCCGTTCATCTTCAAAGTTAATATAAACTACTTCATCGCGGGGGTAAGTTTCTAAGAGCTTCTCTATCGCTTCATAAAGTAGATATGTCTTTCCTACCCGTCTAAACCCCGTTATTACCGTCGCATTATTAGTCCCCTGTTGCGGTAAGGTATCCAAATGAATATCGCGCCCTATTGTTGAGGGTAATTTTCTATCCTTCCATTCGTATAAAAGCATCCTTAATATTGTGTTCATAAAACAACATTATCACATTGTTGTCCTGTTTGCAAGACTATCTCTTGACCTATATCATACGTATGATATCATAGAAATATGCAAAGAATCAGCGTCTATATTCCGGATGAAACAAAAAAACGGATCCATATCGCTTCCCAAGCAAAAAATAAGGATGAGTCCGAGATTATCCGTATTGCCCTGAACCGAGG
>CAZJPN010000084.1:0-13528 GCA_964547905.1 uncultured Pseudomonadota bacterium
CTTTTGGATCTATGACAATGATATGCTTCAACAGCGGCATTTCACCCTTGATCTTTGTTACTATGTCCTGAAATGAACCGGTTGTTATAAGCGTGCCGGCCTCGGAATTGTTGACAATGTATTTTATCTCGTCGGGCTTGAACTGGACGTTAACCGGTACCATAACCGCACCTATCTTCATCAATGCAAACCATGCATATATAAACTCGGGCCTGTTTGGTATGAGCATTGTTACCCTGTCACCTTTTTTAATGCCTAGGGAAAGAAGGCCATTGCCTATTCTATTCGATATATCATCGAGTTCCCGCAGCGTCTTTGTTGTATCCTTGTAATACATGAATATCTTTTCAGGCATGGCCTTCGCCTGTCCAGACACAAGTTCCTTTACCGTTTTGAATTTATACATTTATCTCTATACTCTCTTGTTCAACCATTCTACCATGTCAGAAAGCGGTTTCTGTTTTTCAACTTCATTATATATCTCGTGATAATAACCTTCATACAGTTTATAGGTTTTGTCTTTAGAACCAGCTTTTTCAAAAAACTCTCTTGACGATTTAGGATTTGTAAGTGCATCCGCACTGCCATGCATTATAAGACACGGCACGGATAATTTACCCGCATTGACATTTGTATCCACCATTGCCTTTATCATTTCCACGTACCATCTTGCACTGACCTTTGCATGTACAAGAGAATCATTGTTATAGGCATCTACAACAGCCTTATCGTGAGATAGTTTATTCGTGTCTATGTTGTTGCTCATGGCCAAGCTCGGGACAACCTTAGAAAGAAACCCGCCAATTGCAATTTGTATCTTCGATACCTCGACATTAACCCCGAGTAACGGGCCTGATGAAACGACACCTGACAGCCCTTCCGGTCTATAAATAGCATACCGCAGTACAATGAGCCCCCCCATACTGTGACCAAGGATAAATGATTTTCCCTGAACAAGGTTCTTTACTTCATTTCTCAATGCATCTACATCGTCGAGGTACTCATCAAAACGCATAACATGCCCTCTTTTACCGCCGGACTTACCATGCCCTCTGAGATCCAAGAGGAAAAGATTATATTCTTTTAATGTGTTTATTACGTTTTCATACCTGCCAAGGTGTTCTCCGAGCCCGTGCACAATAAAAACAGATGCCTTTGGCTTATCAGCAAGTATGTACTTGTAAAATATTCCCGTACCGTCTTTGGCTTTTATAAAGCCCTCTTTATTCATAGTCATAATGAACCTCCCCTCAGCATAAAACCGCTGATCCAATCATGAAAAGATTTTTTCATAGAACCTCCTTTTTTATTTTAAAAGTTCTTCCGTAGATAAAAGCGATATATTCGAATCCGTCAGCACTTTTTGTGCGGATTCGTTATTATCAAACCTAAATACGAGAATAGCCTGTTCGTTAGGGCTTGCAGCATAAGAATACAGATATTCTACATCAATGTTGTGGTTTTCAAGCACGGACAACACATTGAATAGACTGCCTGGTTTGTTTTCGATCTTCACTGCGATGACATCCGTTGTCCTTGTTGTAAATCCGCCGTCTTTCAGTATCTTCATGGCATGTTGATTGTTATCTGTTATCATCCTGACAACACCGAAGTCAGGCGTATCGGCAATAGTAATGGCTTTTATATCGATATGGGCACTTTTTAACAATTTCGTGATTTCCAGCAACCTCCCCCTGGTATTCTCTATAAAAACGGATATCTGCTGTGCCATAAAACCTCCCTCGATTTCTTATAGAACAAAAGGAGCAGTATTTCAAGTTAACGGTTAATACCTCACTTAAGATGGGAAAAGAAACTTCAAATCCCCCTACCCACCTTTTCTGAGACTGTGTCACAATGTACAAAATTACTTTTCCCCCTTGATGCGGGTACCCATCCGGGGAATGGGTGGGAAAGAGAGAGGGTGAAAAGCGTTTATCTTTCATCTTGTTATCATCTTCCCTTTCATCCCTCCCGTCGAGGGAGAAATATAAAAAAAGATTGTGACACAGCCTCTCTAAAAGGGTATGAACAAACTTTCCTGTTGCATTTTTCGGGGTTAAAATTTATATACGTTACCAGGAGGTTGAGCATGGAAGAATTTGATCTGAAAAAGGCTATACGGGAGATACCGGATTTTCCGAAAAAGGGTATACTGTTTTACGATATTACAACCCTACTGAAAGACGCAAAGTCTTTCCAGCGTACCATTGACATATTCGGCAACAGATATATTGACCGTGACATAGATGTTATACTTGCCATAGATGCACGCGGTTTCATAATCGGCTCTGCCCTTGCATACAAACTTGGTAAAGGTATTGTTCTCGTAAGAAAAACAGGAAAGCTGCCTTATAAAACAGTTAAGGCAAGCTATAAACTTGAGTATGGCGTTGATGAGATAGAGATGCACAAGGATTCTGTAAAAAAGGGTGATAAGGTTCTTATTGTTGACGATCTTCTTGCAACAGGTGGCACAGCCTCGGCTGCTGTTCAACTCGTTAAAAAATCCGGCGGAAAGATTGTTGAATGCGCATTTGTAATTGAGCTGCTTGGATTAAAAGGCAGAGACAGGATAAAACCATACCCCGTGTTCTCATTGATACAGTACAAATGAGCAAATTGAAGTCACGGTGAAAATTTCAACGCTACCCCTATACTATTAATTCATACATTCTCAGTTCCACGTCCAAGTTAAGCCAACAGAGGACAAGTTTTGCAAATGCAGTTTTTGGGTTAATGAGCCTGAAGGAAGAACTACATCAACCTCTGTCAAAAGAAACTTCTGATACCAGTACAAAACAATAGACATAGTTAAAAAACCGTTTGTGGGGCTGTAGCTCAGCTGGGAGAGCGCTACAATGGCATTGTAGAGGCCGAGGGTTCGATCCCCTTCAGCTCCATATTTATTTTTCTTTCAGTTCTTCTGATATGCTGCCAAATTGTTCCAACGCTGTTTCAAGATTTTCCATAATCTCTCTTGTGAGTATGCCGGGCTCTGGAAGGTTTTCTGAATCTTCAATGCTTTCATCCTTAAGCCAGAAGATATTCAGACTTGTCTTATCCCGTTTCATAAGTCCATCATATAAAAACGCCTTGAATCGATCCGTTTCTTTTCTGTCCGAAGGATTTTTTGGATTGAAGCATTTCATGAAATCGCCGAGGTCATCAAACAGTAAAGTGTTTTCTTTAAGTGTAAAATGCTTGTTTGTCCTTAAATCATATATCCAGAGTTTTTTTGTCTATGGTTTTTCACTTGCCGGTTTCTTGTCGAAGAAAAGCACGTTCGCCTTAACCCCCTTTGCATAGAAGATGCCGGTTGGAAGCCTGAGCAGTGTATGGACACTGCATCCATGGAGTAATCTTTTTCTCACCGTTTCGCCTGCCCCACCCTCGAAAAGGACATTGTCGGGTACGACTATGGCAGCCTTCCCGTTTATCTTGAGAAGTGTTTTTACATGCTGGAGAAAATTCAGTTGTTTGTTTGATGTAGTTGCCCAGAAATCCTGCCGTTCATAAACCAATGATTCCTTATCTGCTTTCCCATCGCCATTGGTTATTGTCATGCTGCTTTTTTTGCCGAACGGTGGATTGGTCAGTACCATATCAAAACGCTCCCCGGGATCAGCAATAAGAGCATCTCAGACCTCAATCGGGCTTTCTTCTCCACCTATTCCATGGAGATACAGATTCATAACGCACAACCTTACTACCGCATCAACAATATCTTTCCCTTTGAAGGTTTCATACTTCAAAAATCTTTTCTGTTCTTTATCAAGAGAGTAATTCTTTGAGATATAATCATGCGCAGCCAGAAGAAAACCGCCGGTGCCGCATGCAGGGTCGCAGATGGTCATATTCTGAGCCGGTTTCATGACCTCTACAATAGCTTTAATAAGGGCCCTTGGAGTGAAGTACTGGCCTGCCCCGCTCTTTGTGTCCTCTGCGTTCTTTTGCAAAAGCCCTTCGTAGATCTCTCCTTTAACATCAATGTCCAGACCCACCCATGTTTCGTCATTGATAAGCATGAGCAGGCGTTTCAGCTTTGCCGGGTCCTGAATCTTATTCTGGGATTTTCTGAAGATAACACCAAGCATCCCTTTCTCTTTGCCAAGTTTTTCGAGTACATGACGATACTGTGTCTCAAGTGCATCGCCATCTTTCTCAAGCAGACTCTGCCAGTCAAGACCTTTAGGAATGGCAGAAGACTTATTAAAGGGCGCCTTTGTTTGCTCGTCAGCCATCTTCAAAAACAGAAGATAGGTCAACTGCTCGACATAATCGCCGTAGCTTACCCCGTCATCCAGGAGCACATTGCAGTAATTCCATAGCTTCTGAACTATGGTTGAAGATTCGTTAGACATTTATATAAACAATAGCCTTTATAGCTTTAAGCCGCGTAGAGGACTTTCCCATGTTTAGCATAATCCCCAATTAAGGAACTCCCGCTTTTAAGCTCTTCAGGAGTCATGGTAATGATATCAAGGGGTATAACAAACTTTTTTATTGTCTTGATTTCAGCTTCTTTTGTAAGTTTTGCCCGTTCAAATATGTCTTTCCCTCCAAAATCTTTTGATACAATAACAATGTCTATATCACTTTCTTCCGTGGGTTTACCATATGCATAAGAACCAAAAAGGATAATTTTTGATATATTTAATCCTGTATCCTCTAAACACTTTTCTAAAAAAGTAATTATTTCTTTAATTGCCCTTTTAGCCATTTTAACACCCCTTTACTTTTCTCAAGAATAACGCTTGTATTCTTCTTATTATAATCTTTTTGCATCTTTTGTAAATCATCGGGATAGCGGGTCGGAATACTTACCCGGTTAAGATTGAAAACCAAATCATATAAATCATCAGGCAGTTTTAGCCCAATCTTTTCAATAAGAAAAATTAGATTATGAACTTTTGGCGGTACTTGATCCAGTCCTTGTTGGTAAAGTCCTTTTAGCGCCTTTTCTATAGATAGATGACACATAAAAACAGCATAAAAATATCTGCCGCCTTTAGCCATGTACTCGGCAGTGTCCATGTCATAATGAGCTTGTTTGAACCATTCTTCAGGTGGTTTTGTCATGTGCTTTTCTCCTGATTGATTTTACTTTATCATTGTTTATTTGTTTTGTCCTCTCATCCTTTATCCTCTCCAGTAATTTCTCCGCAGGCTCACCTGCGTGCCACAACCGTCCGGCTTTTTCTTTTCTCTTAATCCATTTGCGTCCAAAACCTGTTTTCAGCCATTTTTCTTTAATTACAGCTTCTTTTCTCGATGAAAACTCTTCCCAGTACATTATATATTGTGGAGGATGAGACTTTGTCCATTCTGCCCCCTCACCGGACAAGTGATCTTCCCAACGTTTTCTCAGATTATCAGTTTGCCCAATATAGTTACTATCGTTGTCACATTTAATAACATATACCCAATATTTGTCTGGTTGCGGCGCAGGCAGGTCGGGCCACTGCGGAACGAGCTTACCTTCAAACGCCCTCTTCAGAATACTCTGCCTTAATCTTTCCGCCTGCTTCAGACTCTGCTCAACAACCTTCTCCACCTCATCAGCCATCGAAAACCTCCTCTCAATCTCCTCAACGATCTGGTGCTGTTCTGGAAGAGGGGGAAGGGGGATAGAGACAGCATATGCATCATTCCTGTTGAGACCCGGAATTGCTGTCGATTTATCAAGAGCATTTAATCTTAACTTTTTAAGCAAATAAAACAAAAAAGATATTTCTACCCCATTGAGAGGGACAACATAATAAGTAGTATCAATTGGATAGCAAGGCCCTTTAGATAAATGAACTTCTCCTGCTGCTCCTTTCCTTCCAATAATCAAACAAGACTCGTTCACTAAAGTTGAGGAATGAAAACCGACAATACCATTTGAACCATAAACAGGTATATCCCCTTTAGGATTTCTTTTTTCTTCTGTAAGACCTTTTCCATATTGGAATTCAACAATCTCACCCAACTTTGTCCACATCCAACCTGTTGGCAGTAATATTTCTTCAAGATCTTTATCGGCAACAGCGCTCATGGATACTTCCTTGCCTGGGTACGTTTTTTGTAAAGCCTCTCCGTGAATCCGCCATCCTGCTCAAAGGCCTTTGCCTGGGCGTCAAGCTGGCGGTCCAGCAGATAACAGCACAAGTTCAAAAGAGAAAGGGCGGCATTGGCCACAAGCACGGAAGATTGCACCGACCTCCACTGACCATCACCGACCCTCACGGACTGTGGGTTTTCCTCTGCTTTGGCCGTGTCCTCCTGTTTTTGCTTGTCCGTGTTAGTCTGTGTTCGTCCGCGATTGTCCGTGTTCCCCCTCTCCCTTTCCACCCACTTCTGCACATCCTCCAGGCAGGAGCAGCGCTTTGCCTTGAAGCGGGTAAGCGCCGGATAATCCGGCTTCCATAGCGGCAGGCCCCGCTGACGAAGATAATCCTCATAGTCAAGGCGCAGCTCTTCCAGACTCGCGCGGGCAACGTTGGTGAGCTTGAGCTCCGTCTTTTTTGAAGTGCCGCTCGCCTGACTGCCCTCTGCGATGTTCTGCACACCGCTCCGTGCGGCCTGTACCATTTGGTCATTGGTACGGCTTCGCCGATCTATGTAACAGTCGCAGAAACGCACCGTCACGTCATACACCAACTGCGCAATCTGAAAGCTCTTCAGCTTGCGATACCCGCCGTGCGGTGGGATTAAATCGGAGGTTGAGGGATGGTTATGAATGTCCATGTTGGGTTAATTCTAGTCCTATTTTTTTGCTACAAAACTGGTAAAGAGAGTGAGTATTGGTGGAATCAGTAATCATGTTTTAATCTCTAATAATTCAATTAAAGCAAGCGCTATATATTCTTTAATCCTTTTTACTTCCTCTATAGATTGTGGCATATGTGTAGCAACAGATGAACGATCATATACAGATCTAATAAACTGTCCTACAAGAGCTTCTATAATGTTGACATTATCTACAACAGAATCTAACTGCGTTTTTACCAAACCTCTGGCTTTAAGAATAAAAACTACTTTTTGTTTCATTGTCGGCTTCGTCGTATTCAGTTCTAAGCGAAATCCTGGTTGAGCTTCTACATTTTTGTCGGGGGCCATTGTATTCAAAAGTTCCCGTAGGCTTTCTCGGAACTCTACGGCAGTGCCTTGCCATGAAATGCGGCTCTTATCTTGTAAGTCCAATACAGCTTGTTTATATGATAGAGCTGATGTTCGGTTGACTTTTGTCAAAATTTCAAGAATTTTTGAATCCCTACTGTCGCCAGTCATGTTTTTGATTGAAATTGGTGCAGTATTTTTTAATTCTATCTCGTTTACAGCAGTGTTCATTTCCCTCAAAATACGCAGATACACATCTGTTAATGTGCGTCCTTGAATACATCGCAACAGATCCTGCATAGTTTTATCCACATTTACGAGATCGGCATCAATTCCACCTTTAGCTATAATAGCAGATCGTAATCTCTGAAAGTAATTCTGTACGACTAACCTCATTTCTTCTTTTATGCCTGTTGTATTTAAATGCTTTGCTTTATTTTTCTTAATAATCCCTAGCAATTTCGAGATATTGGCTCGTAATTCCTGAATGAATTCATTCATTAAAACATGCCCTTCTATTTTTTTCGCTTGGTCTGACTTCGTCGCTTCTTATTTCGTCTTACTTTAATAGCTTGTTCTCGAGGCAAATTGTGAGCAACAAGATTATACCCAACAGGGTTCAGCTTATATTTCCCGCTCCTAGCAGAATCAAAATATCCTGCATTTTTTGCATTCACTAACAAAAATTGGGGTTTTTTAGGTAATGTAAATGAAGCTTGCTTAAAATATTTAGTCATATCATCAACGTTCACTTCGCTCTTTCTCTCTGTTTCAGATGCTTGCTCTGATAAATAAAAGGCAACGAGGGCTGCCATTTCAATAGCAGAGGAAGGTTTTTTTTGCTCTTTAAGACTTTTGATGTCTATCTGTTTAATCGTTTCATCGACATGCTCTATTGTTGAGGCATGAACTGTTTCTGTGATATGTTCTACTTTTGGACTCTCACTTAATGGAATGCTAAGGTTTTCACATGCAGCCTTAATCGCTGTCACTCTCTTGCCTTGATCAAGCGATTCCAATGCTTGTATAATTTCGTCGATAGCTTGACCGAGTGTTTTAATTATTTCTTTTTGTTGCTCTGTCATTTTCTTAACCTCCTATATGGTTAAATTTATCTATAAGTAATCCAAGTTTTTGATATTATAAAGATTGCTCAATCAATCTCTCCGCATCTTTCACATTTATCTCCCCCGACAACAGCTTTGACAATAAAGTGTCACGGAGGATGGAAAGAGAACTTTCGACTATAAAACCGCAGCTTGGTTGCTTATCTACGCGCTTTTTAGTTTTCAAGGGTCCGCTTTAGCTGATTTATGTCTTTCATATTAAAACTCCACAGTTTTCATGACACCAGTACCTCGTTAAGCTCTTCGAGAACTTTGTTCGCTCCGTCGCCGAAGGTGTTGTAAATATTTTACTATTCTTCATTCTCATGGATGTAATCTTGCTTGAGCTTTTCGAATAATGGTTTTACGGACGGGATGTCTTCCTTGACCGTCTTCCAGATGACCTTTAGGTTCAAACCAAAATATTCATGGACCACTTTGTCTCTCATACCGGCAATATCCCGCCACGGTATTTGCGGATATTTTTTCCTGACCGAAGGTGGAATATTCTTTGTAGCTTCTCCGATAATTTCTATTGCCCTTACCGTTGCAAACTGTGTTTTATCTTCTTTAATAAACTCATCATAGGGTATATCTTGAAGAAATCCCTGTGCTTTCGTCATGGCATCCAGAACGTCATTTATATAGTCAAGGATTGCCCTTTTCATACTGTTACCACTTCCTTCAGTATATGCCTGCCGATAACGGGTTTAAGGGCGTCTTTCATGACCAGATCCACTTTTATTTTCAAAATGTCGCTGAGATAATTTTCTATCTCTACGAATGTTAAAAGCCCGGGCTCTTCCTCAAATTCCACGAGTATATCCACGTCGCTTTTTTTCTTCTGCTCGCCGCGGACATAGGATCCAAAAATACCTATCTCTTTGATCTTATATTTTTCCTTCAGATACCGCTTTTGATTTTCAAGGATTCGCTTTATCCGACCTATATTCTTCATGCTACCCTTTTAACTTTATCAAGATTCTTTTCTGCCCAGAACGCATCCGGTATAAGCTTTGAGACCTCTGTTTTTAAATCGTTAAGATTTCTTCGGCTTAGGATGTTATGATGTTGTAATACGCCGACAACAATGGATGGGCTTGTTTTCAATTCGGAAGCACAGGCTTCGACTCTTTCTCTTGATATGTAATTCTTATACGGTTTAAAGAACTTCACAATGTCGTTTGTCTTTAACATTTTTTCTGCAAGCCTATTTGCAGATGCCTCTTTTTTAGGGATTACATCATCCTGAATATCAATAAACACATCATCCTTCTTCCTCAGATGAAGCAAAACATGGGCTATCTCGTGAGCCATTGTGAACCAGAAATTATCCTTTCTGTCATATCTTGCAGAGTAGACAATAACAGGATTCTTATCATCAAAAAAAGATGCCCCATCTGTGTAAGTCTTTTGTAAATGACTCAATACAAAAAATTTAACGCCGGCATTGTTTATATCTTTGATAAGATGTGCCGCGCCATCACTTAGAGTTGTATAATTACTAAAATTATCAGCGATATCTTGCAATTCTGATTTTTTGTATTCTTTTACTTCATACGTCTTGGAACACATTTTAGCCATCTGAAACCATGTCCATGCATAGTAATTATTGTATTGTTTATAGGCTTCTGACTTTCTAAAATTGAGAGAAGGGGCTTTATCTAAATAAGAAAAATCCAATACTGATGTATTCCAGAATCGTTTTACTTCCTCAATTAACTCCTCCATGTTCTTAAAGGAGTTAAGCCAGCCCTTTTTTATCATTTCATTCACCGGCATGTGTTTATAGACATTTGCTTTTACAGCCACATCTTTCTCTTCTGTTTTTTCTCCCTGTAATCGTAGTCTGTAATTTATATCAAGGTTAATCCAGTATTGGGCCGATTGTCCGAATGCCTTATTCAAGAGCTTGGCAATATCTATCGTTATTGCTTGCTTGTTCATTATGATCTTGTTTACGGACTTCAATGAAATTCCCAGTATACTCGCCAGATCTTCCTGCCTCCAGTTTCGGGCTTCAAGTTCCTCTTTGATGAATTCGCCAGGACCTATGTTCATAAACGGATTATTTTTATTTACCATTTTAATCTCCATAATGTTTAGAAAGTTCTACTATATAGACATCCCCTTTTGTTTTCTCTTTGTTTGTCCATAGTATTTCGATCTCTAATCTATACTTTTTATTCAATTCTAACGAATACCTGTTTTCGAATCCCCTTAATTCCTCAAAGTTCAGTGATGGTGCCTTCCATAGATCGTATATGACGTTCGCCGCCTCCAGTTGCTGTATTCTCATAAAGAATTTTTTAATAACTTCTGGAGGTAGACTGTATTTCCTATTCTTACCTTCTGAGTAAAGCTTCTCAAGATTCCTGTTTTTAAACTCAACCTGCAAACTTTTTCCCTCATGTCTTATATATTAGAACTTCAAAACAAATTGTCAAGTCAAATTTAACCTCATAGGTTAAATTTGAATAACATATTGCTTTCAATTTCATGCCACCAGTACCTCGTTAAGCTCTTCGAGAACTTTGTTGGCGCCGCTGCCGAAGGTATTGTAAAATTTTACTGCTCCGCCTTTTTCGTAAAACGGAGACAGTGAAAAGTCGTCCATGCCGATAGTCAAAGATGTGCCGATATGCTCTTTTATCATGTTGAGCCATTCTTTTTGATCCGGCGTGAACTTTCTGCCATCGGATTCCTGGGCATTAAGCCATGTGCGGTAAAGGTCTTTCCGCCGCCTGACGCCATCTGGATAAGGGCACGCGGCTTTGCCTGCTCAAATGAATCCTCCAGATTATGAATCGCCTCAATCTGGCAATCCCGTAATCTATTGGTAATAAGCTGGGGCATTCCCCTTAATTTTCTTCTTATTGTTTGTTCTGCCGAAATCCATTCCTTTAGCGTTTCGGGTTTATGAAAAGCAAATATCCTTCTGGAGCATGGTTCCGGGTCTCTCAAATCCCTGAAATTGGTTTCTATGCCTGTGCTCTCATAGGCAAAGGGCAGAGGCTCCTGCACATGGGGGAGATTGTCCGGGATTGCTTTTATGTATGCATCAGACTGTTCTGCAACACCGATTAATGTCGTACCTTCAGGTTTTGCTTCTATCACTCCGACAGCAACCCTATCAACAAAGAGCATATAATCAACAGTACCTGATTTTACAGGGACCTCACGGACAGCTATGCCCATGGAAGCACCGAGATTTAATTCCTGTATGTTCTGGATTTTCCAATCCGCTTCTTCAAGAAGCCGGTCAATTTGCAACCTTGCCCTGTCCTCGGGTTTCATATAATTCAACTTATTACAATATGAAGTATTTTTCAAGAATTATAGGGAGATAGGTAAAGGTACATTTAGAAATCAATAGGGGCACCCATTGTTTCCTTTTAAGTTGTTTCAAGTGGGTTTCATACCTGCTCTCAAATGCCTTCTGACGCTACTGTATTACAGACGGTAAAAGGTCTTATAAAAAAAATAATTCTATTCCTTGAGCTTTACGAGGGCTTTCATTGCAGCATGTTGTTCTGCTTCTTTTTTACTCTTTGCCTCGCCATGTGCCACTATGTTATTGTTCAGTTCAACAACGACCTTGTATATTTTAACACCGTTAACAATAGGCTCCCCTATCACCTTGTAATCAGGCGGCGACTTATACAGCTCCTGAGCTATATTGTTTAATTTGGATTTAAAGTCCCATTCCGGTTGTTCCTTTACAAAGGCTATGTCTTTTTCAAACATGGTACTGATAAACCGGAACACACCTTCAAAACCCATATCAAGGTATACTGCGCCAACCAGGGATTCGAATATATCTCCGAGGAGTACATCGCTGTTTGAAAATCCGTTTTTCTTTTCTTTGTTGCCTACGATTACATAATTACCAAGTCCGAGTTCCCTTGCTTTTCCTGCAAGACTTTTCATCTGTATAAGCGTATCTTTATAATAGGTAAGTCTACCCTCATCTTCCTCTTTGTAAGACGCGTATAAAAGATCGGATATAATGAGTCCAAGTACCGCATCCCCAAGAAATTCCATTCTTTCATAATTGTTCTGTTCATCCGCCAGCTTCGAGGATTTGTGGGTAAGGGCTTTCTTTACAAGATGGTGGTTCTTAAATTTGCGCTTTGTTATTTTTTCTACAGTGAGTAAAAGGATTTTTATATCAATGTCTATTTTTCTTCTGGGTTGTCCATGAAATACAGCCCTTATAAAGGCTAATAAACCGTTTTTACCTCTTTTTTCTGCCATAATAATTTTTTTATCTATAATGAATGATCCGTTTTATATAATAATTGGTACTTTTTAAAGGCTTCTCATCTTTTTGATTATTCTATACGTAATAAATAACAATACAACAACCAAAAGTCCATAGATTATATAGTTAGCGTACTGATAATCCTTTATGTACTTTATGGACATGTGGCCAAGGTGCATTATCCCAAACACCAGTACAGATGCCCATAGGATTGCTCCAATCGCGTTGAAAATGAAAAACCTTTTAAAATCCATAAGAGACACGCCTGCAAAAGGCCCTGCAAATATCCTTACACCGGTTATGAACCTTGCGAGTAAAACTGTTACACCTCCATATTTTTTAAAAAACTTTTCCGTGCTTTGTACTGCTTTTTCTGCATAAGAGAATTTTTTTGATACGCGATCCAGTATCTTTCTTCCTCCTATTCTACCGACCCAATATCCTATATTGTCGCCAATAATTGCACCTGTTGCCCCGCTGACCATTACGATATATGGATCGAGACGGCCCGTCGATGAAAGTATACTTGCGGCAATCATCATGGTTTCACCCGGTATAGGTACGCCTGCATTTTCGATCATTATCCCCAAACCTATGATAAGATATGACCACGGGTACACATTGGAAAGCAGGATATCTAAATCGTTCATTCTTTCTGTATACACGAAAGCTATAAAGTTTCAATTATTATTCTTAACCTCAAAAATGCATTTGGGGAATAGGGAGGGTGTAATGAGCGAAGAGTATGCAAAGATAAAGAAAAGGAAGAGTTTGATCCGCAGTGAAGTGAAACACCTGCGAACTGCCTGACCTTCTTTCATAGTATTCTGCGTGGACTGCTTCTCTTTCCGAGACAAAGATAAAACACCTCTATGAACAAAAACCCGTCTAGCAAAAGAGGTATTGTTTCACGAACGGAGGAGAAAATTCTTCCTTTTGTGCGGGTTTGAGTTTCACCAGAGGCGAATCCGCCTGAGGAGGAGAATGAACAAACTCTCTCTTGTATTGTATTTTGGTGGGTTAAGAATGGTGGAGCAGAAGGGGATCGAACCCT
>CAZJPN010000085.1:0-6506 GCA_964547905.1 uncultured Pseudomonadota bacterium
GAGCCTTCTTTTAAGGCACTATCGGAACAGTACAACACCAGTATAAAATTCGGCAGGCTTAACACGGATGAAAACCCGCGTACACCGACGCAGTATAACATAATGGGTATACCGACGATAATACTCTTTAAAGACGGCAAGGTAGTAGACCAGATAGTAGGGGCGGTGCCGAAATCGAACATAGAGAAGATGTTCAGCAAGGTATTATGAATGGTTAAACCCGAGACAGCAAAAGAGAAAAACGTAGAGCGCGGTTCCGCACTGCTCGCAAATATAAATTGTGAAGAGTTCTATAGCCTTGTACTGAAGTCCGATAAGCCCGTTATTATAGATTTCTGGGCGGATTGGTGTGCAGCATGTCATGCTGTGAAGCCGATACTCGAAAAGCTTGCATTGAAATATAAAGACCGGATAACCTTTTACAGGATAAATGCCGATGCATGTCAGAATGTGACATCGACATACCAGATATCGAGCCTCCCAACACTTGTCATATATTATCACGGCAACTCGGTGGAAAGACTTGTAGGCGCAAGCAAGATATTGGAGTACGAAAGGTTTATAGATAATGCTATTATCAGACTTAACAATTGAAAAAGCCGAGAGAAAGCCTTCATGCGATTATTACGATTGCATAATCATCGGCGGTGGTCCTGCAGGGATGACTGCTGCGATATATACAGGCAGGGCAAAATTGAAGACGCTTTTGCTTGAAGAAAAAGCAATAGGCGGTGAAATAGTCGTAGCTGATATAGTAGAGAATTATCCAGGTTTTCCGAAGGGCATTTCGGGTGCGGATCTTACCTCCGCAATAGAAGAGCAAGCCAGATCCTTCGGCACGGAAATCTGCGAGATAGGAGCTAAAAGTATAGATTTTGACGGTGACGATAGAATCGTAAATACAACGGATGACAGGACGATCCACACAAAAACCGTAATTATAGCAGCAGGAACAGAGAACATTAAATTAAACGTACCGGGCGAAAAGCTTTTTACAGGCAGGGGTGTATCTTATTGTGCTCAATGTGACGGAGCATTTTTTAAAGATAAGGAAATAATAGTTATCGGCGGTGGAGATACAGCTATAGGAGATGCTCTATTCCTTACAAGGTTTGCAAAAAAAGTCTATGTAGTTCATCGCAGAGACAAACTGAGAGCAGAAAAAATACTGCAGGAACGCGCTTTCAGTATACCTTCGATAGAATTTATATGGGATTCTGTGATCACCGAAATAAGGGGCAAGAAAACAGTAGAAGCGGTTTCCGTAAAAAATCTTAAAACAGATACCCTTGTCGAAAAAAAGATAGATGGGGTCTTCATTTTTATAGGCAACAAGCCCAATACGGGTTTTGTCAAGGATATTATAACTCTTGATAAAAATGGATATATAATTACAGACGAGAATATGGGAACGAATCAGCCTGGCATATTTGCAGCAGGAGATATAAGATCAAAGATAGTAAAACAGGTTGCCACTGCTGTTGGAGATGGAGCCATGGCAGGTTCTTCAGTTCAAAGATATATCGAAAGATTAGAAATAGTAAAAAAATAAACGGAGGTAACATGGGTTTACTGCAAGAGAAAGACAAAGAGTATTTAAAAACGGAGTTTTCCAAGTTAAAAAACGATGTGAAGTTGATCCTTTTCACACAGGAAGAGGATTGTACCTATTGCAATGACGAAAAGATACTTATAGACGAGTTGGGCTCTCTTTCGGAAAAGCTCAAAGTTGAGCATTATGATTATGCTACACAAAATGATAAGAAGGAACAATATAAAGTAGACAAATATCCGGCTCTTATCATAGAAGGCGTAAAAGATTATGGTATAAGGTATTACGGTATACCTGCTGGTTATGAATTCGCTTCCGTAATCGAAGATATTATGGACGTATCCGAGGGCAGCAGCAAACTCACGGACCAATCCAAGAAAAAATTAGAGGCTATAAACAAACCAATAAGGATACAGGTTTTTGTAACACCAAGCTGTCCCTACTGTCCTAAGGCTGTAAGAACAGCACATAAGATAGCGATAGAAAACGACTTTGTCACCGCCGATATGGTAGAGGCATCGGAATTCCCGGAGGTCAGCGACAAGTATGGTGTTCAAGCTGTACCAAAAACAGTAGTAAATGACGGTGTCGAATTCGTCGGTGCTTTACCTGAGGATCAATTTGTAGACGGTGTGTTATCCGCACTTGAACAAAACAAATAATGCAATCCGCTTTAATTGGAAAAGGATAAACAAAGGAGACTCTACTGATGACGGAAAATGTTGTTATTGTAGGAGGTGTCGCAGCGGGGATGAGCGCAGCAAGCCAGGCTAAAAGGAGAAACCCTTCATTAAATGTTATAGCACTTGAGAAAAGTGAATTTGTGTCCTATGGATCGTGTGGTTTACCGTACTACATAATGGACATTACAAAGAAGCACACGGATCTTATAGCTATTTCAAAAGAACGATTTAAATCAGAAAGGAATATTGATGTTCTGACAAAGATAGAAGTCCTTTCTATAGATCCAAGGAAAGGGGAAATCCATGCTATAGATCACAATGATAAAAAAGATATAACCTTTCCTTATGACCATCTTGCCATTACAACCGGTGCTTCGGCAATAAAACCCTCTATTCCCGGTATCGATAACCCGGCAATATTCCAGTTGAGGACACTTGATGACGGTATTGCTATCAAAGGTTACATCAAGTCACGTTCCCTTAAAAGAGCAGCTATAATCGGAGCTGGTTATATCGGAATGGAAATGGCCGAAGCATTAAAATGGCTTGGTTTAGAAGTTATTGTTATAGAAAAACTTCCGAATATACTTGGTACTATGGATGATGAAATCACAACAATAGTAGAAAAAACACTTGAGGATAACGGGGTAAAACTATTGAAGTCAACAGAGGTTAAGTCATTTGATAAAAAAGATAATGAGCTCATCAGGATCGACACATCAAACGGAAGCTTTGATGTTGATCTTGTAATTTTATCAATCGGTGTAAAGCCTAATTCGGAAATAGCAAAGGCCGCCGGGATAGCGACGGGTATACATGATGCAATTCTCGTCAATGAAAAGATGGAAACCAACATTCCGCATATATACTCTGCCGGTGACTGTGCAACCGCAAAACACATAATCCTGAAAAAAGATGTTTACATACCACTGGGTACGACAGCGAACAAGCAGGGAAAAATAGCGGGAGCCAATATGGCAGGAGTCAATGAAACATTTAAAGGCGTAGCCGGGACCTCGGTGGTAAAGATATTCGATCTTGAGGTTGCAAGGACCGGATTAACGGTGAAAGAGGCTATGGAAAACAAATTTAATGCCGTATCGAGTGTTATTACGTCTAAAACCAGGGCACATTACTATCCGGGAGGGAAATCCATTACAATAAAGCTGGTAATGGAGAAGAAAAACGGCAAAATACTTGGTGCACAAATGGTTGGAGGAGAAGGTGTATCAAAAAGAATAGATATAGTAGTTGCAGGATTATATAAAGGAATGACAATCGACGAGCTTTCAAGGCTTGATCTTAGTTATGCGCCTCCATTCGCGCCTGTATGGGATCCGCTTCTCGTAGCGGCAAACGATGCAGTCAAAAAGGTTTGATATGCCCAAGGTAGAGATTACATGGAAGCATGGAATGCGGTTCGATGCTGTACCGGACTCAGGTCATACAATCACTATGGACTCAGAAAAGGCGCATGACGGCACTGACATGGGTCCAAGGCCCATGGAGCTTCTTCTCGTGGGGCTTGGAGGATGCACAGGTATGGATGTAGTATCTATATTAAAAAAGATGCGGAAACATATAAAGAACTTTAAGTTAAATATAAATGCCGATAGGGCTGCTGAACATCCAAAAGTTTATACAAATATAGTATTGGAATATATACTCGAAGGGGATATGGGAAAAAAAGACGTTGAAAGAGCAATTGATCTGTCACAACAAAAATTCTGTTCTGCCTCGGCAATGCTTGGTAAAACGGCTAAGATAACATACACATATAAACTTCTCAAAACCGGAGTGGATATATCTTGAAATGGATATATCTAACAGCGGTAAGCATATTGTTGATCTGTTTTATACCTAATTATTCTATTGCTGATTCTCTGTTCTTATACTCAACACCCGCCTCTGCAGGCATGGGCGGGGCTTTCGGTTCTATAGCAAACGATAATTCTGCTATCATTATAAATCCGGCTGGTATAAGTGCCAAACAAAGATATGGAGCGGAAGTTGGATATTTAAACACCAACCCTTATGGGAGCAGAATTGAGTCATCAGTGGTTGACAGTGTTACATCCCAGCTCGGAGCAGGATTCGGCTATTATAGAGATAATTATAAAGAATCATCAATGAGTATAAATAGGAATACCTATGCACTCGCATTATCCATGGGTAAACCCGGTATTCTCAGTGCCGGCATTACAGGAAGGTTCGATCAATTTACCCGTGGCTTATCAGGCCAATCCGAATCTCTTGGTTATGGTCTTATCTTTTCACCCGGACTTTCATTTTTAAACCTTTCCATTGCAGGACTTAACCTTACAAGAATAAAGGGAACAAGAGAACAACTCCCGCCAAGGCTGATAGATGCTGGTATTTCAATGTTATTGCATGGTGTGCTAACGATTGCATTTGACGCGGTAAAAAATCTTGATGTAGATGCCGACAGGAGTATGGATTACCATGCAGGAGGTGAAATAGTAGTCGTTACTCAAATAGCTTTCCGAGGCGGCTATGCATGGGAGAATGCAGAAAACACCAAAACATATTCAGCAGGTATTGCATGGGAAGAACCGAGATTCACACTTGCATATACCTATGTTGGTGATGTCCAAAACAGGCAAAACAATACACAGCTCGTATCATTTACCATCTATCCATTTTAGAACACCCTAATCAATTTCACTGCTCAATTCATACATTCTCACTTCCATATCCAGATTAAGCCTTATTTGGGTTATTTCTTGAGTTATATCCGCTGATTTGATTTCTATCAGCTCATCTATTGCCTTGATGATTATTTCTACCGCATCTTGCGGTTCGATTGTATTCTGCTCTGATTGCTATAAGGGTCGGGAAAAAATAGACAGCTTTTTGACCTCTTTTAAGGTGAGAAACTTCCATCAGTTTATTACCCCTTTTTGATTGATTTTGCCAGGAATTCTGTTTTCGCTGCTCATGTCATAAAAAGTCACCTCCGTATTTGCATTATAGACGATCTTTTTCTGCTCGTTGGTGGTTTTGTATGTACCCGTATAAACCTCCCAGGGTCTGTTGTATCCAAGTGCCTTGTGATATCGCTCTTTGTTGTAAAACTCAAAATAGCGTCTGATTCCTTCCTTTGCCTCAGGAATATTCTGGTAGTCGTGCAAATAGACATTTTCATACTTCACGGAACGCCATAATCGCTCTACAAAGATGTTGTCATGAGCACGCCCCTTGCCGTCCATGCTGATTGAAATCTCCTGTTCCGCCAGCACTTTCAAAAACTCCTCACTGGTAAATTGACTCCCCTGGTCGCTGTTGAATATATCAGGATTCCCATAGAGCTTGAGGGCTTCCTTCAATGCCTCTATACAAAAATCGTTCTCCAGCGTGTTCGACAGTCGCCAACTCAAGACAGAGCGGCTGTACCAATCGATTATCGCGACAAGATACGCAAATCCCCATGCCAGCCGGATATACGTGATGTCGGTGCTCCATACCTGATTCGGCCTCTCAATCGCTACATCATTCAGAAGGTACGGATATATCTTATGTCCGGGATGCGGCTTCGGATAGACCGCTTCCAAACCCATGGTTCGTAAAAGTGTCCTCGTGTGATCCATCCCAATGGGAAATCCCCTGCTCACTAAATGCCTCCTCATCTTCCGTACTCCGTAAAAGGGCGTCTGGGTGTATTGTTCATCAAGGAGGTTCATCAAAATCCGGTCTCGTATGCTTATCGGTGCCGGCGTATAATACACAGTCGAACGGTTGATGCTTAATAACCCACATTGCTTCGTAAAACTGTATGTCTTGTCCTGCTCGTTCAAGAGTGACCTACGGTGCTTTAATCCAAAAGCTGCAATTTTTTTTTGAGCCAGTCGTTCTCGACCTTTAACTCGCCGATGCTCTTGTACAACTTCTCTATCTTTTCTTCCTGCCCGTCGGTCCGCTTGCCTCCATGTCAAACGACAGTGAAATATGTACCAATAAGCGACATTGAAAAGTGTACCACTCTTTTGAGATCATCTTCTATACAGGAGGTGGTCTGGGATGATCAAAAAGGAGGAAGCAATGGATATCGTGGTATGGAAGCGACAAGGGTTCAGTCAGCGTGCGATAGCGCGCAAGCTGGGGATACACCGAGGGACGGTTTCGAAGTATCTGGCAAACGGAGGGCAGGTAAAGACGTACGATGCAAGCAAGCGGAAGGCTGGTCTTGAGCGGTACCGGGAGACGATGAAGGACTGGGTCGAGCAAGAGGGGTACAACGGGGTCAGGATGCA
>CAZJPN010000086.1:0-29473 GCA_964547905.1 uncultured Pseudomonadota bacterium
GGGCGAAGTGAAATTCTCAATAGTCATGAGATTGGAACTGCCGGGACTGAGGTTGACATAAGCCTCACCAACCAGTGATGCACCCTGATATGCCGGTGCTGGTGTTGATGGCGCCTGTCCGCAGCGTGAGAGTAAGATTGCAATACCAAGAACCGTAATGGGTAATAAAAAATATTTTAATAGTCTCTGAAGATTTTCTATTATATTCTGATTTTTGCCTGTCATATCTATGTTATTTCCTTTCTTGTACGAAACTATTCGTTTACATTAACCCATTTTGCCATAACACAGAAAATCAAGGCAGACTTCGTGTTTAAAAAATGGTTTGTCAAATTTTATATTCAATTTCTTTGGAGCTTGTCAAGTTTTAGTTGGAGCAAATTCTTATTTTTTGTTCTTTATGGAATTCAGGAGTTTTTGTGCAAGGGGTTTATCATACATTACCCAGCCTGCACGGTATGAAGGGTTTTTGAAATTTATTACCTCTTCGAGAACCTTTCTTGCCATATCATAGTTACCTTCACTTATGTACACCTTGGCCAACGTGGTAAGAGGCATTGTGTAATGAGGACATATCTTCAATGCTTTTTGGGCATATTCGATTGATTTTGAATCGCTACCGCCAAATGCCCATGGTAATCTATAATACATCTCAGCGTATGATTCTAAAACAAATAATGATTTTGGATTCAATTCATACGCCTTGTTAAGGTACTTCGTAAACTCAGATAGAATGAGCAATGCTTTTAAAAAATTTTCACGCTCTGCCATCCTTCCTATGTTCCCGGCATACCAAAAATAACCGTCCGAGCCATTGGGATTAAGCTCGATTGCTTTCTGTGCCGCATTCTTACCTGCTTCATAATCCTTCAGCGCATCTGTATGATCCAGATTCGCAAAATCTCCCATCGTCAAATACGCCATGGCAATCCTATAGTATGCCTCGTACAATATAGCAGGTGAACTATTTTCCTTTATAATTTGATTGTACAAATCTATGGATTTCTGAATGTTCGATATATCTATGCCATAATTATAAAATACTCGATTTGCCTGTTCGATCGTGGCGGCATGTACGTTAAGACTAAAGACAAGCAATAGCACGAACCATAAAAGCCCAATAATAGTCCTTTGTGTTTTTGTATACGCCATAATTTTTATTTCCCGCTCCTTATTTGCTATTCGTTTAAACAAATTCATAAGGCCGTCTCTCCCCTTACTACTCACCCCTCACTCCTTTCTTCCTTTATCCACCTGCCCGATCCTTACCTGACTTATTGCAAGGCTGTAGGGATTCACATCCGGGAAGCCCGCTTGCATGTAGAACGGCTCGTATGGCCCTTGTTCCGCATGCAGTACAATAGTGTTATCTCCAGTTGGCAGGTACACAGACGGTATCGTGATCTTGCCTACATTAGGCGGTACAATAGAAGATATATCAAGGTGTGCTATAAGCGTGGCATCAACAAACACATCTAAATCCGTTATTTTGGCAAATGGCCTGAACACAGAAAACTCAATCTTCACCGGACCACTACGCCAATGAGAAAGCCTTATCTCCGCATCATTGGACATCCATCTATAGGCAACACCATTTTCATAATATCTGGGAGGATACCATCCATTCCCAAGATAAATGATCGGCTTGAAAATAAATTTATTATTATGTGGCACAAAGAACATAGCTATACCGCTGTTATCTATAAACGGATGTCCAAACCCCTTCATAAGTAACTCATTGAGGGCTTTTTCAGTATTCCTATCAAAACTTGCAGATAAAAAATCCTTGTGCAGAATAACAACAGAAACTTGATTATCGTCTAATGCCTCCAGCCCATATGATATATAGTTGGTTATAGGTCTATCAATGATATCACCATAACTCAGAGCCTCCGGCTCGCTGAATACCTGAAGCAATGGGTTCAATAGTGTAAAATCATCCGCATGATTCGGTGTCCTTGGTATATGCCCGTATACTATGGTCTTATGATGATAGGTCTGATAATACATGTAAATATATGAATAACCGACATAAGGAAGGTCAAATTCATTGCCAGACGGCAGTTCGTAAATAACCTTTATGTTTTGTTCGTGTTTTATAGTTTTGTATACGGCAGGTATGACTGCATCGGATGTATTAAATGGTATGCCTGTAGTAACTTCAAGGGGTATAATCACAGACAAAAATATTGTAGCAACGATACTGGAAACATTTCTACGCATCATCATAGATAAGCCTGACGCGACAAAGATAGCCAACATTAATTCTACACAAAGACTGTATCTATTTGGAAATCTTAAAAATTTAAGGATTTGTATCTTCCAAAATAAATAGTATGGCATAGGAATAAAATGATATGCATTATGAAAATTAATCAACACTGGACCATTTACTTGTAGATAAGGTCCTAATGATAACAAAAAGGTAACAAGCAGAAAAAAGATAAACAAACCTTTAAATATCAATCTTGATCTGAATATGCCTATCAGGCTTAGTATCAGTACAACATAGCCTATAAAGTAATGTGCAATGGTTGGATTTAATTTGTTATCCGAATAAAATCTGCCCCACAAAAAATTGCTGTGTGTAGGTAAAAAATAGCCAAGCAGGTCTTCAGAATAAAGTAACGCATCCTTTGACATAGTATGAGCTGAACTTAATCCTTCCACAGTCTTTACCATTGGAATATAAAAGAATGAGACAACTGCAATTGTTGTAATCCCTGAAAGAAAAAGCCCCCAGAATCTTTTTTCTGTAAAGATCGATGTCCGGTTAAACAACAAGGCATAGAGAATAAATACGATGGCAAAGGTGAAAAGGAAATATATGGCTATGTATGGATCCGAAAGTACAACCAGGATTGCAAAGCATGTCATAAGGATGAAATTTTTTATGCTTTGTGTTTCAATAAAATTCAAAAAAAACATAAGAAACAATGGTATAAATTCAATCGTCGCAAGCCCAAGCATACCGCTGCTCACAACGAAATGGTAAACGGAAAACGTGTAAACAACACCGCCTACAAATGCAGGCAGGTCATCCTTTATAAGCTTCCTTAAAAAGATAAAAGCAAAAAAACCTGATAATACAAAATGCGTAAGTATCAGGAGGTTATAGGTAATAAGATTACCAAATATGAATTGAAATGGTATGGAGCCAAGCTCGTTGAGAGGCGTTGACCACACCATCGGTATATTGTGCATGGGATAATAAATGGTATTGTTTATAAGTGGGTTTGTGTGAAGCGTGAAGATTGCGTATTTAAACCACCATATATCCCACAAAAACATATACGCATCGCCTCCGCCTATAACCCTGGTACTAAAATGCAGGATAATAGGATATGTAAAGATGATGGTAAGAATACAATAGAATATAAACGCTAACCATGCAGGAAGATGATAATGCGTGTTTTCATCACGAACGGTTATGTAGCTACCTGTTAAAGATCGTCTCATTCCTCTTTCTCAAATTTCCGTCATTCCCATGAAAACGGGAATCCAAATTTTTTATTCAATTCCCAAAACCAACCAGCTCTTTAACCCTTATTCTCGATCTTCGCCCCTGCTAACCTTCCATCCTCCAAGGCAGTTAACTTCTTACCTTTGGTTTCTGGAAATGCCCATATCCACAACCCGGCAAGTATTGCAAACAGAGAGGCAATGGAAATACCGCCGCCAAGCCCATAATATCTTGCCACAATAACTATAACAACAGGTGTGAAGAACTGTACCCCTCTTGCAAGATTAAACGCAGTACCCATGGCGGTATTGCGGATCTTTGTCGGGAATAACTCCGACATAATAGGTCCATACCCGCCGAAAAATCCTGTACCGAATCCTACCATAAACATAAAGGCAAGTATTATAGAGGGATAATGAGCAATTACGTTCCACATCAACGTAATCATAATAAGACCTGTAGCCATAAGGAATGCATAGATTGTAAATGCAGGTCTTCTACCCAATCTGTCCGCAACAAAGCCAAAGGTTGCATAACCAATGAACCCTCCGGTTTGTGTTATAATCATCCATAAACCAGACTTTGTCATAGAGAAGTGCCTCTGTTCGTACAGATAACCAGGCAGCCATGCATACGTGAACCAGTATGCAGACATAATAAATATTGCAAGTAAAAGTGCCTTCAAAAAGGTTGCTATATACTCTGATGAAAACAGAGACATGAACCCGCTCCCGCTCTCCTCTTCAACAATAGCCCTTGATAATTTCCCGCTCTTTATGATGCGATTGCGTTCTTCCCATAGATCCGATTCAGGAAGCCTTTTTCTTATTACAATGACCAATACAGCGGGTAATACAGAAACCATGAATGATGCACGCCAGCCTATTACAGGCGACAAAAACCCTCCAACCAATGCTGCAAGCGCCACGCCGACAGGCGCCCCGGTTTGCATGAATGCTCCGAACCTGCCCCGCACCTTCGGAGGGAACGTTTCACCTACATAGGTTTGTCCGGTCGCCCATTCACCTCCTACACCTATGCCTGTAATAATCCTGAACAACACCAAAAAATAAAAGTCAGGAGCAAGACCGCTCAAGAATGTTCCAATACTGTACGTAAGTATTGTCCACTGGAGTACGCTTCTTCTGCCATAGCGATCCGCAAGTATGCCGAAGATAATGCCTCCAATGGCGGTTGCAGCAAGTGATGTGCCGAGTATATAAGAGAGGTGTATATTGGATAGATGAAGCTCTTTACCGATGGGGATAAGGAGGAATGTATAGAGCGTAAGGTCATAAAAATCAAATACCCATCCTGCCCAGCTCATGAGAAGAATATAATAATGCTCTTTTGTTGGAACATCGTATTCATTTAAAAGCTTGCCGTTCATATTTTTATAATTAAACCTATTGATATGTTTTGACAAGAAAAAGGTTAAACCCCTCTTTATTGACAAAAAATAAGTTTAAGATATGTATGTAATATGAAATTTAAAACACAGATAACTATAGCGAACTCGATAATAACAATTATTACGGTGGCTATTATATATTATGTAGCTATCAAGACTATAAGCTTTACAACGGAGACAATAAAATTTATTTCTATTGTTACGGTGTTTATCGTATTGATAGCATTGATCATACAGTACCTCGCAAGCGTAAAACCATTCTCAATCATAAATGAGTTCGATGAAAGATCGAAAAAAAACTCACTGGATGAGAGATTTACGAAAACAGCTTTTTACACTGCCATTTATTTCCCGTTTTATTTCATGGTTGTATCGGCAATACAATATTACTTCGCATCTATAATTTATTTTATACTCCTGTATGCGTTTTCGCAGGCAGGTTTTATTGCTGCCGTCAGGACTGCATTTGCAATAGTCAGTGGAGCGACAATTGCAAATATATTCCAATATTTCATCTACCAAAGATTAACAGAACCTTTAACATTAAGGATTCAGGAACATTTAAAGGATATAGATATCAATCTGAAGAAAAGGGGCGGTGTTTTTACAAAGGTCTTTCTTAGTTCTTTCCTGCTTATATCGATCTTTTTGATATTTGCAAGTACTATCAGCAATCAGGTAATGAACAATGCACTCATGGCAAACGGAACAGCATCTTCGGAATTAGACCTCGCAACCTCTATAATAAGGGTAAATTCTATTTTATCCCAGGGCCTTTCTGCTGAACAGACAGCGTTAGAACTCTCCAAGATAAAATTGGGCAAAAATGGTTATGTCCTTCTCATGGATGATGCTTACAATGACATTTTCAGCATATCCGACAATTATACAGGCACACTGCCATTAAAAATGCTCTCTAAAAAAGATGTGTATAACGATCCCACCCTTGGTATCACCTTGATAAAGGAACCTATTAATAATAACCTGTACATGGTGGGGGTTTATTCATGGAGCGATTACGCAGGTATATTGGCTAAATTCTCCAAATCGATCCACTGGTTGATTTTTGCGATTATCCTTTCACTTTTTATGGTCTCCCTTTACGTTTCATTGGATATCTATTTGCCGGTTAAAGCAATATCTTCGGCAGTAGAAAGGCTGAGACACGGCAATTTCTCGATTGCATCGGGATTGTTCGTCGAAGACGAAGCCGGCATAGTAGCCAACAACCTCAGAAGAATCACCGAGGATATCAAGTCTGTTATCAAAACAATAAAATCAGCCAGTTCAAACATAGAGGATACGTCTGATAAAATGATGAATTCTGTAGACCTTACGAAAGAGGATATACTTATACTCGACAGAGAAATAAAAACCAATGCGGAGATTATCGCATCGGTACAAAAAACGCTTAACCAACTTACCGAATACATCGAAGGTTTGATAAACTCCGTAAATGATACGATCATAAATAGCGATAAGCTGCAGGAATTGGCAAACAACAACAAAAATATATTCTCTGGATTAAGCAGCTCAATAGATTCCAGTATCAAATCAAATGACAATCTAATCGCAACAATAAAAAACATACAGAAAAATATCGAAGAGAACTTGAACAATGCTCCCGAGATTAATTATGAACACATCAGAGATATTAACATGAAAAACGAAGAGGCCATAAGAAGTATAGGAATTATCATTGAATCGCTGATAGACAATACAAACAAACTCAGCATGGATATTAAAACAGATGAAAGCAACAAACGGAGAATAGATGATATTTTCAACAGTTCTCTTGCGATAGTTTCATCTCTGAACGATAACGTGGAGAGGATAGTAATCGACCTGAACAAGATAGACCTTGTAATTGATGATACAAACTTATTGGCTATGAATTCTGCCGTTATATCAGCTCAGTCTGGAAAAGCCGGTAAGGGGTTTGATGTTGTATCTGATGAAATCACAAAACTTGCAAATGTAACACAAACAAAAATTCTCGAGGTAAAAAACCTAACAGAACTTCTTGTAAAAGAAAAGGATACGATAAAGAGCAATATTTACGAAAAAAAGAAATTTATAGATAACCTGGACAACAAATTAAATTCTTACAAAGAAGAAATATCCGATATAACTAACCTGATTCTCCATCTCAGGGAATCTTACGAAAACATTTTAAAGGTCATCAACAATCTGTCATCAAAAAGGGAGAAATTACTAACAGATGTACTGTCCGAGAAAGAAATGCACCATTTGATAAAGACAAAATTCATTTATGTAGAAAAAAGTATATCCGATATGAATAAATATTCGGATGAGCTTAAAGATACTATAGATAATATCTTTAAGAGATGGGGAGATTATATAGAAAACCTTGCACAGATTCCGGTGGAGATTTATACAATAAACGCACCTGCCAATACCATAAACGGCTATATGAATGCCATCAAAACCAAAACGTCAGAAATACACGGTACACTCGATAGAATATTCGAAACTTCGAGACAACTCAACAAACAATTGGACAAATTAAATATACGAGATGAGATTAGAAGTATATCGACCAATATAAACGAAGAGTCGAAAAGGTATAGAATAATATGAAAAAAGTAAACCGGATTCTGACTATATATTACGGCATACTTCTGGTCGTGACAATGTCGGTATTTAGTGTGCTCCTTTCTACAACCAATACCATAAATATAAACAGTTATATATTAAACAGTGCCCTTGTCATTGGTTCTATCGTACTTACCGATTTGATATTTTCTATCGTAAATCCGTTTATGCTGAAAAGGGCAAAAGATGTTTTAGGCGAAACCTACAATACATCTTCCAATAAAAATATGAATACACTTATAACCTATCCATTTAAAGCAACACCGCTGGTCGTTACAACGGAATTGATCGGAATGTTTGCGTACCTTATTGTTGGGAATCTTACAAATATAATAGGACTAAGAGATATATCTTATGAATTTTATGGCCTCGCCTTCACATTCCTATTCATACTTATTATAACCATATTCTCACAGATATACATATTTAAAATAGTAACAAACACATACCTAGCAAAGGCTATAAGGAAGATAGACATCGTAGAATTGAAAAGCATCTATATACCAATAAAGTATAAGCTCATTGGTGTGTTTACTATAATTTTAATAAGTACATTTATTGTAATTGCATATGCTATTTTCAATAATGCCGATAGGTATATAAAGGAAAGTTTATACAATAATACACTTCGATCGGCATCGCTTTTAGCTGATACAATCGACAACAATACCAACGCTGATAATATCATGAAAGGAATGGCAGCCGAATTTAAGGGTAAATACAGGTTCTATTTGTACAATCTTAACGACAAAGGAATAAATGGCTATTCCAACGCCTCTTTAAACAACAAGATAATAAATGAATTGGGCTCAGAAGATGTAATATCGGATACACAAAATGATCAGACATTATTTTCACTTCATCGACCGGTACTAATAAAAGGCAACCCTTATTTTATTGTTATCGGGGTTGGGAATAGCCTCTACAGATCGATACTGCGTAGTTTCATTTCCAATATAGCGTTATCCGGCATTTTCATATTTTTGATAGTGCTTATAACCACATTTCTTATATCTCGAGACATATCATTTCATGAAAAGAACCTTGCAAATTACTCGGAAATTCTATCAGAAAAAAATTTGTCTAAATTACCTGAATTGGTTTCAACCGATGAATTTGGATTGATCTCTTTAAACTTGAGAACACTCGTTAAGAACTTCAAAGAATCGAAAATTCGTACAAACGAGAGCATAACCGCAATGAACAATTTGATAGGTTCGACTTTCAAGAATATTTCCAAGGTAAAGTCGACCATCATAGAACAATCAAAGTACACAGATGACTTGTTTGGTATAATTAATTCTATAAAAGATATCTCTCAGAAAATAACCGATCTGAGTGTACCGTTTAGCGATAGGATGGAAAAGAACAGTGAAAATATATCCCGTGCAATACAACGAAATAAGGAAATAAAATCGTATGTAAATTCGGCTTCTGTACGCATATCAAGAACTTTAAAATTGATTGAAAAGGATATAAATGTATATGAAGATATAAAGCGTAGCATCTCAAAACTGAAAAATACGCTTCTTTCGATTGATTCGACACAAAAATCTATCAATGAAGATACATCGAGTACAATTAATTTACTGAAAGAATTCACAGATTCTATAACAAACGTAAAAACATTAAACGATAAAGGTATAGAACTTACAAAAGATATAGAAGTAATGTTGAATGAAACACAAAATATAGCGGATGGTATACTTTCACTTGTATCCACTTTTCTTTCACATATACAACAAACAGAGGAAGTGCTTGGTATAATAAACAATGTTGCAGAACGTACAAATCTATTATCTGTTAATGCCTTCATACTCGCTTCCTCACCCCAAACCGAAGGCAAAAACTTCAGAGTTGTAGCAGAGGAGATCAAGAGACTTGCAGGAAGAGCAAGAACCGGCTCTAAAGACATTTCAACCTATATAACAAAAGTACGCAGAAACGTTGATGAAACATTTACCGGCATTAAAGATATAAGTGACATCATGACGACGGTAAAACAATCTATCAATAGTATCAATTCTATTAATTATAGAACGGCAGAACTATCAAAATCGGCAATTGATATATCTGCTAACGCAACAAGAGGCAATGAAGCTATAACCATGAATGAGGGTGATTCTGGCAATCTTTCCGGGAAGTCGAACATCATTGACAGCGTTAACAAACTTATAGAGGATATATCAACAACTCTAAGTAATATAAGGAATATCGGCAGTATTTTTAACGGAATAAAAGATACTCTTACAAATCTAACCGAAATTAATAATACACATTATACAACATTGACGTCAATAAGTAGCTCTATGGAGGATATAAAAACATTTATAGGCTACATAAACGATAGTCTTGCAATTGATATAAAAGAGCAGGTAACATTTTCTTCAGATTCTGCCAAGAAATTAATAGAACATATAAAGGGTAATGAAGAAAATATTATAGATCTTGATAATATTATTAATCAGCTTATACAGGAGCTTGATTTATTGAAGGAAAATATAAATTTGTTCATTGTATAACAACATGCATATTTTTACATCCGAAGGTATTGTTATCCATAAATTAAAGTATCTCGAATTCGATTTGATAGTCACAATTTTCTCAAAAACGGAAGGAAAGCTCAATGCCATTGTAAAGGGCGGGGTAAACAGCAGAAAAAGATTTCCGGGAGCTTTCGAGATTGGAAATACCGGCGAGTTTGGGTTTATTGATAAAAACCAGTATCAGCTTATAAATATAAGCCATGCGAAGGTGGATAACTATTTCATCAATCTAAAAAAGGATTACGACAAAACCATGATACTGTTTTACATGTTGGGTATTACGGATGTAATGCTCATTGAGCATCAGAGTCATCCTCGATTGTTCGACATCCTGATCCATACGCTGCGATTCCTTGAGATTAACAAATCATTAAACCAAATCAGGTTATTCTATGAACTCCACTTATTAAAAGAAATCGGCTTGCTTCCTGCTATAGAAAAATGTGAATCATGCGGAAGACCATTTTACAATAGCAATGTAAATTTTATAATAAAAACAGGAAAATTGGTATGTGAATCATGTATACCAAATAATGCCAAGGCATTCATGATACCCGCCAATTTACTGGGGCTTATAAAAACAGTTAACAATAATCATATAAACCTGGATGAATTCTTGATTGTAGACATACCCCATGAGATATTCAATATTACAACAAGGCTTATGAGCAATTACATAGATAGACCATTGAAAATATGGCAGATGATTGATACTATATTACTTTAAAATAATATATATTAATACCGGTATTAAAAGTCTTCTTATGTCATTCCGCACTTGATGCGGAATCCAGTTTTCTGTTTATGGATTCCCGCTTTCGCGGGAATGACAAGGAAGAAAATTATTTTATTTGTATAGATCGTGACTTGAAAGGAATTAAAGAATGAACAAAGATTACATTGATAATACACAGATAGACCTTGAGCAGCTTCATGATGATTATTATGGCTGGAAACAACCCGAGAAGCCTAAATTAAAGATAATTACGCCTGTAATATTGTTTTTTATAACCTTCGTAGCCGTGGTATTTGCAGGTGCATTTCAATATGGGGTTAACCCGTTTACCCATATATCTGAAGCTTATAAAGGACTGCCGTTCGCTCTTATATTAATGGCTATTTTGCTATCCCATGAAATGGGACATTTCCTTATGTCAAAACACCATGATGTTGCTGCAACCCTGCCCTACTTCATACCCGCGCCTAATATACTTGGAACATTTGGTGCCTTCATACGTATGAAATCACCTATACCCGACCGCAATGCGCTCATTGACATTGGTGCAGCAGGACCACTTGCAGGTTTTTTAATCGCCCTGCCAGCCCTGATAATCGGCATAAAACTGTCTCCGCTTGTTCCAATAGCATCTGTAGGCGGCATAAAATTAGGTGATTCATTGCTTGTTAAGCTTATATCTTTTTTAGTAAGGCCGGATATTCCTGCGGGTTATGAAATCGGACTCAACCCGATTGCATTTGCAGGCTGGATAGGTATGTTCGTAACTGCAATGAACCTTATACCAATAGGACAGCTCGACGGCGGACACATTGCTTATGCACTATTTGGCAAATGGTATAATGCCATTGCAAGGATTGCACTCATCACACTTGTTGTCATGGGTATATGGGGATGGGAAGTGTGGCTTTTCTGGGCGTTGATTATACTGATCCTTGGTATAAGACATCCAAGCCCCATGGATCCTTATCAGCCACTTGATACAAGAAGAAAGGCAATAGCATGGCTCGCAATGATCATATTGATAATCACATTCATACCCGTGCCGTTCTCGGGTCTATAATCTGGCTAAACCTCTATAAAGCTGATTGCTTTTTTATCGGAGTCGTAAAGATGCTTGAAGAGTATATTTTTATCATGCTCTTCAAGATAAATATTGCCATTCACAATATCGAAAGCGGTGTCTCTTGCCAATTTGAGTATGTCGATATCATGTACAATGCTTGCCATCCTGAAATCCGGCATGCCTGATTGTTTTATACCAAGCATCTCTCCAGGACCTCTTATTTCAAGATCCATCTCTGCTATCTTAAACCCGTCATTTGTCTTTACCATTGCACCGAGTCTTTTTCGTGCCGTAACTGAAAGGCTGTGGGCATAAAGTATACAGAGAGCCTGCTCGGTACCCCTTCCTACCCTGCCCCTTAACTGATGAAGCTGGGATAAGCCGAACCTCTCAGCATGCTCTATCATCATCACAGTTGCATTGGGAACATCGATGCCTACCTCTATTACAGTCGTGGCAACAAGCATGTCAACCTTACCTGCCCTGAAAGCATCCATGATTTGATCCCTCGTATCGTTCTTGACCCTTCCGTGGAGGAGCTCCACTTTGAATTTTTTGAATGCTTTTTTTAGCTCTTCGTACATCTTTGTCGCAGCCATAAGCTCGAGTGCATCTGATTCTTCTATCAATGGATAGACCACATAAACCTGAAAGCCTTTTTCCATTTCATCTCGCAAAAGGTCATAGATTCCCTGTCTCTGGCTTGCCTTGTAAAAGAGCAAGGTTTTCACAGGCTTTTTGTGAGGAGGCATCTGCCTTATTACGGAAATATCAAGGTCTCCATAAGCCGTCATCGCAAGGGTGCGAGGAATAGGTGTGGCTGTCATGATAAGCATGTGCGGGTTATTGCCCTTTTTCTTCAACTCCATCCTCTGGATAACGCCGAACCTATGCTGCTCATCTATTATGATCAACCCGCAGTTGCGGAACTTCACATCCGGCTGTATAAGCGCGTGCGTTCCTATAATCATATTCGATAAACCATCCGATAGCCGTTCAAGTACCTCCATTCTTTCCGATTCTCGTGTGTCACCTTTAAGGAGATCAAGCTTTATGTCGATACCGTTTGTAAGTGTTTTAATAGTATTATAATGCTGTTCCGCGAGGATCTCTGTTGGAGCCATAAACGCAACCTGGTACCCATTGCTTATGGCAAGTAGTGCGGCATAAAGTGCAACAACCGTTTTACCGCTGCCGACGTCACCCTGCAAAAGCCTATTCATTGGATAGCCGGATGAAAGGTCACTAAATATCTCCTTAATCACATACCTCTGGTCATCCGTTAGCGTAAACGGTAAGTTTCTATCGAGTGTGGCTATATAATCAATTTTCTCCGGATGTGGATTCATAGATGGTACGGAAAAAACTATACCATCCTTCTTTAGGTTTGCGTGTTTTCTCATAGCAAGTGCTATTTCAAAAAAGAAAAATTCATCAAACTTAACCCTTCTATGAAATATCGATGATTGAGTATTAAGAGCTTCCCATGGAACATCATCACCGGGAAAATGCAGATTATAAATGGATTCTTTTAAATCGGGCAATAGGCATCTTTGTTTTATCCGGGCAGGAAGATAATCATGAAGAGTGTTTATATAATCATCAAGCACATTTTTCATAATCCTGCGCAGTAACCTTTGAGTAATGCCCTCTATAGCAGAGTAAACAGGAACAATTCTGCCGAAGTTAAGGGTGTCGTCGCTTTCTTGATCAAACTCCTCAATATCCGGATGTATCATCTGGGGACGGCCTGCATACGACCTTATGTCTCCGTAAGCAAGTATCCTTGAACCTGTTTTAAACCTCTTGCTCATGTATGCATATTCGAAATTAAACCAGACAAGCGAGAGATATCCTGTGTTGTCCTTTATAATAACCTCGAATATACGCCTGCCCTTAAAGTTTTTCAGGGATATCTTAAAAACCTCTCCTACAACGACTTCTTTTACACCGAATCTTAGAGACCCTATTTTACTGATTTGTCTGCGGTCTTCATAACGGATAGGGAAAAATTGTATAAGCGAGAACACATCGGTGATACCCTTTTTCTCGAACAATCTTGTTCGTTGGGGACCTACGCCTTTGATGTATTGGATTGATGCGGTCGACATCTAAGGTAGAGGGGAGTGATATATTAACGTCCCGAGAAGTAGATTTACATTTTTTATATGTTCGATGTGTATTTTAATCACTTTGAGGGATGTTATCTCTCTCAGGTTATGCTTTTTTCTCTTCTTTAGTTTCAGCCTTCTTATCTTTCTTCTTTTTCTCTTTTATTGCCCTATCTATAAGTTCTATAAACGCAAGATCAGCGCCGTCACCCATTCTCTTTCTGAACTTTATAATCCTTGTATATCCTCCGTTGCGGGTCTTATAACGATCCGAGAATGTTGAAAACAACTTTGCAACCGAAGGTTCATGCCTGAGTAAGGCAAATGCACGCCTGCGTGACGCAATATCGCCTTTTTTACCAAGTGTGATCATGCGTTCAACCACCCTTCTTAACTCCTTGGCCTTTGCAACAGTAGTTTCTATACGTTCGTTTATAATTAAAGATATTGCAAGGTTCTTTAATAATGCCTTTCTGTGGGATGTTGTCCTTCTAAATTTTCTACCATCAACATTGTGTCGCATAAGGTGTCTTACTCCTTTCCCTCATTTTCTCCATTCGTTTCAGCGCCTATAGGCTTCATGCCGAGACGCAGCCCCATACCGGTAAGAACCTCTTTTATCTCACTCAGTGATTTCCTGCCGAAATTCTTCATCTGCAATATTTCTTGTTCAGTTTTTAAAACAAGTTCTCCTATCGTCTTTATATTAGCATTCTTCAGGCAGTTCGTTGCCCTTACTGAAAATTCAAGTTCATCGATGCTTTTATTCATCAATTCCACAATTTTATCATCTTCCTGAACAATGTCGCTACGAACGATCTCAAGATTACTCTTCTCCACGATTTCTTCGGAAAACAACGACAACTGATCCGTTAAGATCTTTGCAGCGCTGATCAGTGCCTTTCTTGGTTCAATACTTCCATCTGTCCATATTTCTATTATAAGTTTGTCATAATCTATAATCCTGCCTACCCGGGAATTACGTACCTGAAAGTTCACTCTTATGATGGGAGAAAAAATAGAATCTATAGATATGACACCTATAGGCATATTTTCATCTTTATTTTCCTCTGAAGGTATATAACCCCTTCCCGACTTAACGATCATATCCGCATTGAATACTGAATCTTTGCCGAGCCTCGCTATTCTCGCGTTTGGATTTAGTATAACTACTTTGTCATCAATAATAATATCCTTTGCAGTAAGCTCCGTCTCGCCTTGAGCCCTTATCTTTATCTCTCTCTCGTTAACATCAAGCAGTTTCAACCTTATTGATTTTAGATTAAGTATTATCTCCATAACATCTTCGTATACACCGGGAACGGTCGAAAACTCATTCGTCACACCCTCTATTTTTACCGATGTTATGGCCGCACCTTCTATGGATGATAGGAGTATTCTCCTCATTGTGTTGCCAATAGTTGTTCCATACCCTCTTTCCAGAGGCTCTATTGTAAACTTTCCATAAGTTCCTGTAAGTGTGTTGCTATCTATTACCACTCTCTTTGGTTTAACAATTGGTTGTAAATTCCTATGAATCATTTATCCCTCCAAATTTTAAAAAGCTGTTATTTAGAATACAATTCTACAACAAGCTGCTCTTGTACAGGTACACTTATATCAGCCTTCTCAGGCAGGGCTTTCACCGTAGCTTTCATTATTTCAGGTTCAAGTTCAAGCCATTTTGGTATACCCGTCTTTTCACGTGTACTGAACGAAGACTGTACATGGACATTGTTCTTTGTGTTGCCTTTCAGTTCTATAACATTTCCGACCTTTACAAGGAACGACGAAACATCGACCTTCTTTCCATTAACGAGAACACGTCCGTGGTTTACAAGCTGTCTGGCACTCGCCCTTGATGAAGCAAAACCAAGATTATATACAACATTATCAAGCCTTCTCTCGAGGAAAGACAACAATGTATCACCTGTTTTGCCGGTATGTCTTGTTGCATCATTAAATATCCTTTCAAATTGACGCTCTGTAATGCCATATATTCTTCTTAGTTTCTGTTTTTCTCTCAACTGCACACCATATTCGGTTAATTTACTCTTATTGTGTCCATGTGAACCAGGCGGATAATTTCTACGTTCTATCGCACACTTTTCTCCATAACATCTGCTTCCCTTTAAAAAAAGTTTGATGCCTTCTCTTCTACAAAGTTTACATGCTGATTCAGTATAACGTGACAACTTTTCCTCCTTTAATTAAACTCTTCTCTTCTTAGGCGGTTTGCAGCCATTATGGGGTATAGGCGTAACGTCTTTTATAGCAAGGATTTTTATCCCTGTTCCCTGTATGGCTCTTATTGCCGATTCTCTACCTGCGCCTGGACCCTTAACATATACGATAATACTCTTCATCCCAAGGTCCATGGCCTTTCTGGTTGCATCCTCTGCAGCAAGCTGTGCAGCAAAAGGTGTACCCTTTTTTGATCCCTTAAACCCCTTTATCCCTGCACTCGACCATATTATTACATTCCCTTCATTGTCGGTAATCGTCACTATCGTATTGTTAAACGTAGATTGTATGTGTACAATGCCTATACTTACCGTCCTTTTTATTTTCTTCTTTGTTTTTCTTGGTGTAGCCAAACTTACCTCCTATTTCTTCAATTCTTTCTTTTTAAGGCCGCCCACTGTTTGTCTTCTCGGTCCTTTTCTTGTTCGTGCATTTGTATGAGTTCTCTGACCTCGAACAGGCAGACCTTTTTTATGTCTTAACCCTCTATAACTGTTTGTATCTATGAGACGTTTTATATTGGTCTTTTCGTCTTTTTTTAAGTCTCCACCGACCTTGTACTTGCTCTCTATTATTTTTCTTATAATTGCCAGTTCATCTTCTTTTAATTCTTCTACTTTTCTATTATATTCTATTCCAGCCTCTTTAAGAATAGTCGAAGACAAAGACTTGCCTACACCATATATATAGGTAAGAGCAATCCATATATTCTTGTTCTTAGGCAGATCTAAACCCGCTATACGTGCCATAACTACCTCCTATCCTTGCCTTTGTTTGTGTTTTGGATTTTCACAGATTACCCTTACAACACCCTTTCTTCTTATTATTTTACATTTTGTACATCTTTTTTTCACAGATGCATGAACCTTCATATATTTCCTCCTCAAAAACTATTATATCAACTTCTATAAACTATTCTTCCTTTTGTAAGATCGTATGGAGACAATTCAACCGTAACTTTGTCGCCAGCCAATATCTTTATATAATGCATACGCATCTTGCCCGAAATGTGTGCAAGCACCTTATGCCCGTTCGCAAGTTCTACCCTAAACATAGCATTGGGAAGGGTTTCTAAAACAGTTCCTTCTACAAGAATCGCATCTTCTTTGGGCATATCAATTCACCGTTGATAACACGACACCGTGATCGTAATCAACCACTATCGTGTGTTCAAAATGAGCTGATAAAGAACCATCGAGAGTTCTTGCAGTCCAACCATCCTGATCTATCTTGATCCTGTAATCACCTGCATTTACCATAGGTTCTAACGCAAAAACCATACCCTTTTCCAATTTTATACCCTTTCCCTTCTGACCATAATTTGGTATCTGAGGATCCTCATGGAGGGCTCTACCAACACCATGACCCACAAAATCTCTCACAATCGAGAAGCCATTACTCTCAGCAAACTCCTGTATGGCACTCGAAATATCATACAATCTATTCCCGACTTTTGCCTCTTTTATTCCAAGATATAATGATTCTTCAGTAGTTTTCAATAGATGCTCAGCTGTTTCACTTACCTTACCTACGGGAACAGTAACTGCAGCATCTCCAAAAAAACCGTTCATCTGTACACCAAAATCAAGACTTACAATGTCACCGTCTTTGATAATTCTATCAGAAGATGGTATACCATGAACAATCTCATCATTTATGGATACACATATACTTGCAGGATAACCTCTGTATCCTTTAAATGCAGGCTTTGCACCGTATTTTTTTAACATATTTTCAGCCATTGTATTTATATCTTCGGTACTCATTCCTGACTTTATACTTGAGGAAAGCCCCTGTAGTACAATAGCTACGATTTTGGATGCCTCTGCAATTTTTTTTATTTCTTCCACGGTCCTTACATTAACCATTAAATGCCTTGTCAATAATTACAACTATGCTCTTGTTTATTGTTTCTATACTGCCGTCAGCGGTTACTGTCTTGAGCATGCCTTTCTTTGCATAGTACTCTATGAGAGGGGCTGTCTTACTGTTATAAACCTTGAAACGTTCTCTGATGGTAGCCTCCTTGTCATCATCCCTTTGATAGAGACTTCCATTACAGTCATCGCATACACCATCTTTTTTAGGAGGTTCCGTTATCAAATTGAAGATCTTGCCGCAACTGTTGCAAACACGCCTTGCCGACAGCCTCTGAATAATGCTTTCCTCATTCACTTTGAGTTCTATAACAATAAATTTGTCGATTTTTAATTCTTTAAATTTGTTGTCAAGTGCATCAGCCTGAGCAACTGTTCTTGGAAAACCATCCAGGATAAATCCTTTGCTTGCATCCTTTTCTTTAAGCCTCTTCTCCAGCATACTTATAACAAGCGAATCCGGAACCAATTCACCTTTATCCATATATGACTTTGCCTTCGTTCCAAGATCGGTTGCGTTTTTTACTTCCTGTCTTAGCATATCACCGGTAGCTATCTGCGGTATACCGTACTTTTTGCTTATTATAGTTGCCTGTGTTCCTTTCCCCGCTCCCGGGGGACCGATCAATAATAATCTTATCATAGTAAATTACCACCTTCTCCCTTTCATCTTTACATTTTTCATTAGTCCTTCATAATTTCTCATTATAAGCTGAGATTCTATTTGTGATATTGTATCAAGTGCTACACCTATGACGATTAAAAGAGATGTACCGCCAAAATAAAACGGTACATTAAACCTGCTTATAAGTATGGTCGGTAACACGCATACTGCAGCAAGGTATATCGCCCCGCCGACTGTAATTCTCGTTAATATCTTATCTATATAATCCGATGTACTCTTTCCCGGTCTTATACCCGGCACATACCCACCGTATTTCTTTAGATTGTCAGCAACATCGACAGGATTAAAAGTAACCGCTGTATAGAAAAAGGTGAAAAAGATTATAAGAACAGCATAAAATATATCGTACATATAATTACCCGGAGTCAGATATGTCTTCATGTAACTAAGCCATGATACATTTGCCATACTTGTAATCGTAGCTGGAACCATCAGCAAAGATGAAGCAAAGATAGGCGGAATAACACCCGATGTGTTAACCTTTAAGGGGAGAAAAGTTTCCTGCCCACCGTACATTCTTCTGCCCACAACGCGCTGGGCATACTGGACCGGAATTTTTCTTTGACCAAGTTCAACGAATATTATGAAAGCAACAACAACAAGCATTAAAATTGCAATAAATAGTAATACCACTACATTCATCTCACCGCTTCTTACAAGCCTGAATGTATTAAATATTGCCGACGGCATCCTTGCAACAATACCTGCATATATGATAAGCGAAATACCATTACCTATTCCTCTTTCTGTTATTTCCTCACCAAGCCACATAAGAAGTACCGTACCTGCCGTAAGGGTAACAGTACTGAGCAATCGAAACGAGAAACCGGGGTTTATGACAATTGAAAGGCCTCCCGGTGCGTGCATGCTTTCGAGTCCGTAACTTATTACAAATCCCTGAACAAGGCTTATAAGGACTGTCCCATATCTGGTATACTGTACAATCTTCTTTCTACCGAGTTCTCCTTCCTTTTTGAGCTTCTCAAGGTAAGGGAAAACCGCTGTTAACAGATCTATTATAATGGCGGCGGATATATACGGCATTATACCGAGAGTAACTATTGAGAAGTGTTCAAATGCACCACCGGTAAAAAGATTAAATAAGCCAAACAATGTACCTGTATTTTGACTGAAGAATGCAGCAAGTGCATGTGCATTAACGCCCGGTGTTGGTATTGCCACACCCAACCTGTAAATAGTAAGTATCAAAAGGGTTATGAGCAGCCTCTTACGAAGTTCCGGTATCTTAGGTATGTTTACTACGTTATCTAACAACTGGAACTACCTCTACTCTACCGCCTGCAGCTTCTATTTTTTGTTTTGCTTCTTTAGAAAAACGGTGTGCATATATTGTAAGTTTCTTGTGAATATCCCCATTAGCCAAAACAACTACAGGTTTGTTTCCCTTTATCATACCTTTTTCTATCATCTTTTCCACAGATACCTCTTCATTGTCGGAAAATATATTTAATGCTTTCATACCGATAACTTGATATTCAACACGATTGGTATTTACGAATCCGTATTTCGGCATACGGCGTTTTAACGGCATCTGTCCACCTTCGAAATCAGGTTTCACACCGCCTCCGGATCTTGCATTATGTCCTTTATGTCCCTTACCAGCGGTTTTACCCAGACCGGAACCTGTTCCTCTCCCAATTCTTTTTCTCTTTGTTATCATACCTTCTGGTTTTTTTAATGTCGATAGATTCATACTCTCCTCATAAAATTACTATTCGTTGGTTATCGTACCATCACTCGATGTATTTATTGATTCATCCAGCGGTGCAACATCTTTTAACTCCGGCAAATTAATAAGCGCATCCATAGTTGCCTTTAAAACATTGTGTGGATTATGGGAACCAAATATCTTTGCAACAACATCCTTATAACCTGCAAGTTCAAGAACTGCCCTTACAGCACCACCAGCTATAATACCGGCACCGGTTGGTGCAGGCTTCAGATAAACCATACCAGCACCAAATTTACCCATAACATGGTAAGGCAGGGTACCTTTCTTTATCGGTACATTGATCATATTTTTCTTTGCTTTCTCTATTCCCTTTCTTATAGAGTCGGGGACCTCATTCGCCTTTCCAAGTCCATAACCTACAAGTCCCCTATGATTTCCAACAACCACAAGAGTACTAAAGCTGAATCTTTTACCGCCTTTCACGACCTTAGCTACCCTGTTGATTTTTATTATGTTTTCTTTAAACTCTACATTGTCGTTTGAATCTACCAAGCTCACACCTCCTTAGAATATAAGACCCTTGCTACGTGCTGTATCCGCAAAGATTTTTATTTTACCATGATATTTGTAACCGTTTCTGTCAAAAACAACGTTTTTAATTCCCTTTTCGAGAGATTTCTCCGCTATTATTTCTCCGATTTTCTTTGCGGCGTCTTTATTTTTTTTGCTTTTCAATTTGCCGAAATATTCCTTATTCAAGGTAGACAACGAGAAGATCGTATTATGTTTCTCATCATCGATTAATTGTACATATATATTTTTAAGGCTTTTGAATACTACAAGTCTTGGTTTTGTTTCAGTCCCTCGAACTTTAGACTTAAATCTTTGTTTTCTGAGAATCCTAGTCTCATTTTTGCTTATCATCTTTTTCATAAAATCCCTTTTAGTTATTTACTTTCCGCCACCCGCAGCAGGGCCTCCTGTTGCACCAGCAGCCGATTTACCGGGCTTCAGTTTTAACATCTCTCCTACAAATTTAATACCTTTGCCTTTGTATGCATCCGGCGGCTTTATTGCTTTTATTTTTGCAGCGTAAAGTCCAACTTTGTCCTTATCTATCCCTGTCAATATGAGTTTCGTTTGTTTTTCCTCTACTTTTGCACTTATATCAGCTGGCAGTAACATTGTTACAGGCTTTGTAAAACCTACATTTAATATAAGAGATTTATCTTTAACATCTGCTTTGTATCCTACCCCAACCAGCTCTAATTCCTTTTTGAATCCATCGGTTACGCCTTTAATCATATTTATTATAAGTGATGTATACATGCCGTGAAGCATTTTAACGGTTTTTTCATCGTTTTTTCTCTTTACTGTTATACTATCAGGGGTAACAACAATCAACACACCTTCGGGTATAGTTTTTTCAAGCGAACCTTTTGGACCATGTATCTTTAGTTTATCAGACTCTAATTTGACAGTTACGCCTGGTGGAAACTTTAAAGGTTTTCTTGCTAACTTAGACATTCTGCCTCCTCACCATATTACACACAACATTTCGCCACCAATCTTTACACTCCTTGCATCCTTATTGGACATAACACCCTTAGGGGTTGACAATATTGTAATACCGTAATCATTTTTTTCTTTTGTTATTTTTCTATATCCGCTGTATCTTCTCAAACTTGGCTTGCTTATTCTCTTTATATCGTGAATGTATGGTCTGCCGTCATTTCTATAAAGCAAGGTGATTGCTATTCTTGTCTTACCGTTTTCTGTAATTTGATCGTAATCAGCGATAAACCTTTCCTGTTTCAGTACTCTCAGGATATCACTGTTCATATTTGAAAACGGTACAATAACTTCTTTCTTTTTTCTCATTTGCGCATTTTTAATGGCAACTAATAAATCTGAAATTGAATCTGTTGTCTTCATATTTTTCCTACCAGCTTGCCTTTATGACACCGGGAATATCTCCCCTTAATGCCAATTTTCTGAAACATATTCTGCACATATTGAACTTACCCATATACCCTCTAGATCTACCGCATATCGGACATCTGTTATATTTCCTAACTTTAAATTTTTTAGGTTTATTGGTTTTTACAATTAAGGATTTCTTTGCCACTTGTTTTCCTCCAATCACTTATTAAACGGCAATCCAAGCCACTCTAACATTGTTTTGGCTTCTTTGTCTGTCTTGGCTGTAGTAACAAAAGTTATATTCATTCCCTTTATCTTATCAATCTTATCGTAGCTTATTTCCGGGAATACTATCTGCTCGGTCAAGCCCATTGTATAATTGCCTCTTCCATCAAATCCTGTGGATGATATGCCTTTAAAATCCCTCACCCTCGGAAGAGCTATGTTAACAAGCCTATCCACGAATTCATACATCATGTTATTTCTTAAGGTTACCATTACGCCTATGGGAACACCCTCTCTCAATTTAAATGTCGAAATGGATTTTTTAGCCTTTTTTATGACCGGTTTTTGACCCGTTATCTGTCCAAGTTCGACAACTGCCGTATCTATAAGCTTGGGGTTCTCTTTAGCAGCACCAAGGCCCATATTAATAACAACCTTCATAAGGGCAGGAACCTGATATTTGTTCTTGTATCCAAATTCCTCCATCAATTTTTTTATTATGGTTTTTTTGTAAAGTTCTTTTAATCTCGCCATTGTCTCACCATTATTCTATGACCTCATTACATTTTCTACAGTATCTAACCTTGGTTCCATCTTCCATAAATCTGAAACCTACCCTCACAGCCTTATTGCAATTCTTACAGAACAAAAGCACGTTTGAGATAGCAACAGGAAGCGTCTTTTCTATCACACCGCCTGTAGGGTTTGTGTTTGAAGGTTTGGTATGTTTTTTAACAACATGCACCTTCTCAACCATTACCTTACCCTCGTGCGTATCAACCGCTATAACCTTTCCTGTTTTACCCCTATCATTACCTGCAATTATCTTTACATTATCACCTTTTTTTATATATAATTTCATATTGACCCTCATAATACTTCCGGTGCCAAGGATATAATCTTCATAAATTTCTTCGCTCTTAATTCTCTTGCAACAGGGCCGAATATTCTGGTTCCTATAGGCTCGAGCTGTGGATTCAGCAAAACGACTGAATTGGCATCGAAACGTATATAGCTCCCGTCATTCCTCCTGACCTCTTTTTTAGTTCTTACAATAACTGCCTTAACCACTTCGCCCTTTTTAACCTTTGCAGTAGGTGTAGCTTCCTTCACAGATACAACTATTACATCACCGATAGTTGCATATCTACGCCTTGTTCCTCCCAGAACCTTAATACAGGCAACGGTTTTAGCTCCTGTGTTGTCAGCCACATTAAGTCTAGTGCTCTCCTGAATCATGCAGCCTCCACTTTATCAAGGTTTTTCCCGACTTTTCCCAAGATATTTGATATTCTCCACCTTTTCTCCTTGCTCATGGGCCTTGATATAACTATCTCAACCCTATCACCAATATGTGACTGATTCTGCTCGTCATGGACTTTATACTTAATTTTTTTCTTAACAGGTTTGGCGTATTTGGTATGCTTAAGTACTTTTTCTACAACTACAACCCTTGTTTTGTCCATTTTATCGCTTGCTACAAAACCTACCATAGAAAAGGGTTTATGTTTGTTATTACTTTGCATTTATTCCCTTCTCCTTTTCCAGCAGTATGGTCAAATGCCTTGCCAGATCCTTTTTCATAAACCTATAGCTCCTGAAATCAGCAAGCTGAGCCGTATTGACCTTAAATTTAATATTGAACAATTCTTTTCTCATATTGTTTATCTTTTCTTTTATTTCGTCTACGGATAGACTCCTTATCTCTGAAGAATTCATTTTACCGTCTCTCTTTCTATTATTCTTGTCGCGAATGGAAGTTTGTAGCTTGCACTTGTAAGTGCCTTATACGCAACTTCGCGTTCCATACCTTCCATCTCATAAAGTACCCTTCCGGGCTTGATAACTGTTACCCATTCAACAGGATCGCCTTTGCCTTTACCCATTCTGGTCTCTGCTGGTTTTTTCGTATAAGGCCTGTCTGGAAAAACCCTTATCCATATCCTTCCGGTCTTCTTTATGAATCTTGCAATTGCTATTCTCGCAGCTTCGATTTGCTTTGATGTCATGTAACCTCTTCCAAGTGCCTGCAAACCGATATCACCAAATGCCAGAGTGCTGCCCGCCTTTGACAGCCCCTTCATTCTTCCCCTTTGCTGCTTTCTATATTTAACTTTACTCGGCATCAACATATATCAATACTCCTGTTTCATTAAGCAACTACACTACTCGTGGCATCCTGTTCTTCTTTCTTGTCAAGAACTTCACCCTTGAAAATCCATACTTTAACGCCTATAACGCCATACGTCGTAAAAGCCTCTGCAAAGCCATAGTCTATATCCGCTCTTAATGTCTGAAGAGGCACTCTACCCTCCCTGTACCACTCTGTCCTTGCAATTTCCGCACCTGCAAGCCTTCCTGCTATCATAACCTTTATTCCTTTGGCTCCAAACTTCAAGGCTGAACTTATAGCCTTCTTCATGGCCCGCCTGTAAGAAATCCTTCTTATTAACTGGAGGGCGATATTTTCTGCAACAAGCTGCGAATCAAGTTCCGGCTTTCTGATTTCAAAAATATTAATTGTTACTTCCCTTCCCGACAACATCTTGGTAAGCTCTGCTTTTAACGCTTCTATTTCTACTCCCTTTTTACCAATAATAAGCCCAACCCTTGCACTGTGTATGTTAACTTTTATCTTATTGATAGCACGCTCTATAATAATATTTGATACAGCGGCATGATATAATTTCTTTTTTAGATAATTCCTTATTTTATAATCCTCATGTAAAGCTATGGCATAGTCTTTTTCCGCAAACCATCTTGAGTTCCAGCTTCTTATTATGCCTACCCTAAAACCTATTGGATTTGTTTTTTGTCCCAAAATTGCTCTCCTTTATTTCTCATCAAGAATTAAATCGATGTGGCACATTCTTTTTCTTATTTTTAACGCTCTTCCCATCGGGGCTGACCTGAAACGCTTCATCGTTGGACCTGCAGAGACTGCTATGAATTTTATATAGAGGTTATCAACATCAACGGTTCCCTTTGTTTCCGCATTAGCGACAGCTGACCGTATCAGCTTTGCTATATGACCGGATGCAGCCTTATTTATAAATTTTAAAAGCCCGAGTGCGGCATTAACATTCTGTCCTCTTATTACATCAGCTACCAGTCTCGCCTTTCTGGGTGCAAGTCTTAAAAATCTTAATGAAGTCTTTATTTCCATAGTTCAACTATTCCTTTCCCTCAGTCTCTGTCTTTCCTGTTTTTCTGTCTCCTGAGTGCATGATGAATGTCCTTGTAGGAGCAAACTCACCAAGCTTATGACCAACCATATTTTCAGTAATATAGACAGGTATAAATTTCTTTCCGTTGTGAACAGCAATGGTAAAACTTACCATTTCAGGAGATACAACAGACCGCCTGGACCATGTTTTTATTAAACGTTTCTCTTTTTTCTCGCTCATTTGTTTTATTCTCTTTAATAATGCCTCTTCTATAAACGGGCCTTTTTTTAATGATCTTGCCATTGTTCTCCTCTATTATTTTTGTTTTCTTCCCTTCATGATATATTTGTCGGAATACTTTGGTTTTCTCGTTTTAAACCCTTTAGCAGGAACTCCGGACGGCGATACTGGATGAGGGTTGCCCTGCCCTGATTTTCCTTCACCTCCTCCATGCGGATGATCGACAGGATTCATGGACACTCCTCTGTTATGAGGTTTACGTCCCATCCATCGCATGCGCCCTGCCTTGCCAATAGATATGTTTATGTTATCAATATTGCTCAACTGTCCTATGGTTGCCATACAGTCCAATCTTATCAGTCTTACCTCACCTGACGGAAGCTTTACATGTGCATAATCCCCTTCTTTCGCCATTAACTGTGCAACTGTACCTGCTCCTCTTACAATCTTGCCGCCTTCTCCTGGTTTTAATTCTATATTATGTATGTTGCTTCCCGAGGGCATAAATTTTAACGGCATTGCATAGCCTTTGAGTATATCAAGCTCTTTTGTCCTGCTTGAAAGAACCACATCGTTTACTTTCAATTCCTGCGGTGCAAGAATGTATCTTTTTTCTCCATCCGCATATTTCAGTAGTGCTATAAACGTTGTTCTTACAGGATCATATTCTATAGAGGCGACATGGGCAGGCACATCATACTTATCACGCTTAAAATCTATTATTCTATACATTTGTTTATGCCCCCCGCCTCTGAACCTGGAGGTAACTCTACCAACATTGTTTCTGCCTCCATGCTTCTTGAGAGGAGCCAAAAGGGTCTTCTCTGGCTTTTGGGTGGTCAGTTCATCAAAACTAAGAACCTGCATGAAACGACGTGCAGGTGAAGTAGGTTTATAATATCGTATGCCCATTACTATTTACACTCCTTGGAAGAATTCTATTTTATCGTTTTGTTTTAATTTGATTACAGCTTTTTTATAGCCGCTTCTCAGTCCCCTGTGTGAACCTCTTACCGTCTTTATTTTACCGGGCATATTTATGGTTCTTACATCCAGCACAGTTACCTTGAAGATCTTTTCTACTGCTTCTTTGATTTCTTTCTTGTTTGATACCTTGTTGACAACGAATTCAATATTATTCGATTTTTCTTTAGCCGCGGTACTTTTTTCAGTAATAATCGGTGACACGATAACATCGTACATTGATTTCATTTGTTTAAAGCCTCCTGGAACAGCAAAGCTGCTTTTTCAGTCAGTACAAGCTGTTTATACTTCATAGCATCATAAACATTAAACGTGTTATTTCTGATAACCTTTATCTTATCTATGTTCCTGGCTGAGAATTGGAAGTTAGGATTAGAACCGTCAAGAACAATCAATGCATTGTTTATGCCCAACTTCTTGAAAATTTCATAAACAACTTTTGTTTTTATCTCATCAAGATTGAAACCGTCTATGACTATAAGCATCTTATCTTTATATTTGGAACTCAATACCGAACGCGCAGCAAGCTTAACTATCTTCCTGTTTACCTTGATAACCCTTCCGCCTGGTTGTGGCCCAAACGTTATTCCTCCGCCCCTCCATAGAGGAGATCTTATCATACCAACCCTTGCCCTCCCTGTACCCTTCTGCTTCCATGGTTTTTTCCCGCTTCCACTCACCTCACCCTTTGTCTTTGTAGCCCTGCTCCATTGTCTTTGATTATGAAGATACTGCTTGATGGTCAGATATATTGCGGTGTCATGCACTTCAGTATTAAAAACCATGTCATCCAGTGTAAGTTCCTTTAATTTATTTCCGTTTTGATCTACAACATCAACAATAGCCATGTTTCACCTATGCATAAACCTTTTTTATATCAATAATCGAATTTACACTGCCTGGCACAGCCCCTTTCAAAAGTATGATATTCTTTTCAGGGATAAGTTTCACCACTTCCAAATGCTTCACGGTAATCCTTGTATGGCCCATTCTGCCCGCCAGTTTTTTATTCTTTATAACCCTGCCTGGAAATGTGTTCGAACCAATGGAACCAGGTGCTCTGTGAAACATAGAACCATGACTTCCCGGACCGCCTTTAAATCCATATCGTTTGACAACGCCCTGAAAGCCTTTTCCCTTACTTCTCCCTATAACATTCACCAGCTCTCCGACCTTGAACGCCTCCACGGTAACTATATCATTAACCTTGACATCCTTCAGCTCATCGACTCTGAACTCTTTTAAAGATCCGTAAAAATCCGAACCAAGCTTTTTATAATACCCGCCTATAGGCTTAATTAATTTTTTTTCTGGTACAGAGTTGTATGCCATCTGAACAGCATTATATCCGTTTTTTTCCGATGTTCTTATATGAACGATCTTGCATGGACCTGCCTGGATAACGGTAACAGGTATCATCTCGCCGTTTTCGTTATATATTCTTGTACAACCTAATTTTTTGCCCATTATACCGGTAAACATTTGCCTTATTTACCTCCGAAGCTTTTTATTTCTACGTCAACGCCTGCAGAAAGATCTATCTTCATAAGCGCATCCACTGTTTGCTGGGTAGGTTCCATGATGTCTATCATTCGCAGGCTTGTTCTTATCTCGAACTGTTCCCTTGATTTTTTATCGACATGAGGAGATCTCAGTACGGTATAACGTTGAATTATTGTCGGAAGAGGAACTGGCCCTTTTATAATAGCGCCTGTTCTCTTTGCTGTCTCAACAATCTCTTTTACAGATTGATCCAGCAGTCTGTGATCGTAAGCTTTTAATTTTATTCTTAAATTCTGAGTTTCTACCATATTTTTACTCTATAATCTCCGTAACGACACCGGCGCCCACAGTCTTGCCGCCTTCCCTGATCGCAAACCGTACGCCCTTTTCCATCGCTATCGGAACTATCAGGTCTCCCTCAAGCGTGATGTTATCTCCGGGCATTACCATCTCCACTCCCTGCGGCAGCTTCACGATTCCCGTCACGTCCGTCGTCCTGAAGTAAAACTGCGGCCGGTATCCCGTGAAAAACGGCGTGTGCCTACCGCCCTCTTCCTTACTCAAGACGTACAGCTCTCCCTTGAACTTCGTGTGCGGCGTTATGCTCCCCGGCTTCGATACAACCTGCCCGCGCTCTACTTCCTCTTTCTTCGTGCCCCGTAGCAATACCCCGATGTTGTCCCCGGCGCGCCCTTCGTCCAGTACCTTCCGGAACATCTCTACCCCGGTCACCACCGTCTTCTGCGTCGCCTTGATCCCTATGATCTCTATCTCTTCCCCAACCGTCACTTTCCCCCGCTCTACTCTCCCCGTCACCACCGTCCCTCGCCCGCTGATAGAAAATACGTCCTCCACAGGCATCAGAAACGGCTTGTCTATCTCCCTCGTCGGCTCAGGTATGTAGCTGTCGATCGCATCCATCAGCTTCATGATCGAACCCTCTCCCATGTCGCTCTTGTCACCTTCCAGCGCCTTTAATGCAC
>CAZJPN010000087.1:0-32848 GCA_964547905.1 uncultured Pseudomonadota bacterium
TGGTATAAACCGACTTCCTAAAATCGATTTTAAACGCTCTTTATTTATCAGTTGATACCAAACCATACACCATTCTTACCTATTAATTTTTTTCTAATATCAATTTTTATCTTCCTTATACACAATTTTCTGAGTACACCCGGCTTGGAGCGGTCAGATTGATGGAGTACTTAAAAGCGTATACCGGTGACGGCAAGAGGTTCTACGGCGTCGCATCTGAATATGTGAACATTACGCATAGACGGCTGCAGTACAGCCTCGGCAGGAAGAGGATAGACCGCTTCATAGCTACCGGAGGGAATATAGACAGTATAATCTGGCTTATTGACCAGACCGGCTGGGGAAAGATTGAATAGGAGAACGGTGTAGCACGGTTGGGATGTGACCTGCTGCGAACGGTAATCAAAAAATTGGCCCGGTACAGCGTACAGGAAAGGATTGAAAAGCTCAGACTTCGCCCTGACAGTGCCGATGTCATCGTGCCTGCAGCAATCGTATATGAGAGCTTTGCCAGAATGGCAAAGGTAAACTCTATTTATGCGCCCGGAGTCGGTGTACGTGACGGTCTTGCGATTGAACACTTCAATAGCAATGAAAGGTCGTATAAAGTGGAAAAGCACAGCCAGCTTATTTCCGCTGTACGCGCACTCGGTAAAAAGTATGAATTAAATTGGCTCCATGCAACGAACGTGACATCGTATTGTCTGGATCTGTTTGATGCGCTGAAGAATATCCACATGCTCGGAGATCGGGAACGCCTGTTGATCGAGATGGCGGCATACCTGCACGATATCGGTTATTTTGTGGGTATACCGCACCATCACAAACACTCGCATTACCTGATAACGGAGACGAACATCATGGGCCTTTCTCGTCAGGACATCGTCCTCATTGCAAATGTGGCAAGGTATCACCGCAAGTCGTTTCCAAAGGAACAACATGGAAATTTCAAACCTCTGACACGGCAAGAAAAGGAGATCGTCATAAAACTCGCGTCGATCCTGCGGATAGCTGAAGCTCTTAATAGGGAGCACCTTGAAAAGAAAATGCCTTTATCGATCAATCTGGGGAAGGGCAGCCTGGTTATAGGCCTTCCAGGCTACAGGAGACTCGAACTCGAACGGCTGGCAATATCTTCAAAAGGGAAACTCTTCACCAGGACATTCGGATATCGGATCGAAGTGACGAAGTACAAAAGGGAAGGAGACAGGGTATGATAAAAGATCAAAAAACCGGCGGCTAACTTCCGGGAAAGCTGATCGTAGTCGAGGGGATTGACGGTTCAGGAAAGTCGACCCAGATATACCTCCTCAAGCGGTGGCTGGAGATAGAGGGATATACGGCAGTTTTTTCAGAGTGGAATTCTGCGGCTGTTGTGAGATCGGCAATCAAGAGAGGGAAAAAGAAGCTCCTTCTCACGCCTCTTACATTTTCCCTGATACACGCGATCGATTTCTCCGATCGTTATGAGAAACAGATACTGCCGCGTCTTCAGGCCGGGTATATAGTACTTTGCGACCGGTATATATATACAGCCTTCGCAAGGGACACGACCAGAGGGTGTGACCCTGAATGGGTACGGAAGCTGTACTCTTTTGCGGTTATACCGGACATCACGTTCCTTTTCGACATTAATGTAAGTATCGGGTAGACAGGATACTGAAGAGCCGGCCGAACCTTAAGTACCACGAGGCTGGAATGGACATGAACCTCTCGCCCGATCCGGTCGAATCGTTCAAGATCTTTCAGAAGATGATCTCCGAAAAATATAAGAACATAGCTGCGATGTAAATTTTCAGATCATAGATGCTGCCCTGAATATAGAGGATCAGCAGAGCCAGATCCGCACTATGGTATCAGAAAAAATCAATTTAAGCGACTTCAAATTCAATTCAAAGAGGTTGTACCATGCCCAATAAAAAATTTTACGGTGCAGGTATCCCAGACGTCGATTCCGGACAGCTCAAAGGAAAGTTAATCGTTGTCGAGGGTGCCGACTGCTCAGGCCGCAGCACCCAGGTCGAACTCCTCCGAGAGCACCTGGGAAAAAGCAGGACATGCAGTGGAAAATGTAGGACTGAGGCGTTCTGCGCTTATCAGCCAGGAACTGGAACAGGTCAAGAATACCAAAGAAATCAGCCCAAGGACCATGAGCCTTTTCTCTGCAACTGACTTTGCTGACCAACTCGAGAACAAAATAATACCTGCACTGCAGGCAGGTTTCATCGTGGTAGCCGACAGATATATCTATACGTTAATGGCACGGGACATTGTAAGGGGAGAAAATCCGGAGTGGTTACAGTCGCTCTACGGGATTGCACTCATACCCGATATCGTCTTTTTTCTAAAGATTAAACCGGAGAGACTGGTAGGAAGAACATTTACCAAGTACGGGATTTTCAGCCATTGGGAATCCGGTATGGACCTGCATATATCCCGCGAATGATATCACTGCTTTATTGGATACCAACGGAGGCTGAATATGCAGTTCAGCCTGATCAGCAGCAAGTACAATTTTCATATTATCAACGGAAACCGCTCGGTGAAGCTGAGCTCTGCCGAGATCTGCAGAGAAGTGGACGACTTTCTTGGGCAGCATGGATGAACCCCCAAAATGCATTTTACTTGAAGAAGACCGCTGAGGATGAATCAGTTTTCCCGAGAATTACCGAAAGCTCATTGAAGACAGACTTGCCGAACGCTGCAGGGATTTCCAGAAACAGTACCGTTTGACCTCAAAGCATATCAGCAGGAACCTGGTGCATGATCTGAGGATCTCGATACGTCGTCTGACAGTAGTCCTCAAGCTCCTGAATAATCTCGAGGGATCAAAGAAACTCCGCACCGCAATATCCGACCTCAAGCTGCTCATGAAGGAGCTTGGGCCGCTCCGCGACATACAGGTATTCCTGAAATGGCTTGACCGTTTCTCTTCAGAATCCGGGGACCGCCACCGGGAGATAAGGGATCTGTGGATGGAGGAAGAAAAGCAGCTCCCCGGGTATACTTGAAAATCTGGCGTAGGCAGCAATAACAGCCAAAAGCGGTTTCTTCTCCAGGGCATTCAGTCTTCCAGTAAGGATAATCGAACGAAAAACAAGTATACTTTAACCCGGGAAATGCAAGAGAAAAGTTTGTTTATTCGTTCGGGGCACCCACCGGGCACACAAGCGAAGCTTGGGTCAGAAGGGTCGCGCGATCCGCCTGTAGGGGCATGGCATGTCATGCCCCTACAATACATCGGGGATTTGTTATAAACGAGGTTGAAGTCCTCTGTAAGGTCGTCATTGCGAGGAATGAAATGACGAAGCAATCTACAGGCATAGGGATTGCTTCATCTTCGGCTCGCAATGACAGGACAGTACTATTTTTTCTTTGCTTATATTCGAAGACTCCCTATATTTGACGCAGGGTTCTCACTCTGGAAAACGAATGGGGCAAAATATTGTCCCATTCGTGTAAACTTCGTTACTTCTTTTTCATTCCTTTAATCAGGTCTTTCAGCTTTTCTATTTCTTCATACTTGTTCATGATTTTTGGTCCCATAAGCCGTTTGAATTCTGGTGTGTCCTTTATCGGTGCGAATGACGGCTCTTCGATAGCCGAGTACCTTAGCTCCGGCTTCATTTTTACTGCCTTTTTGAGGCTTTCCAATGCCTGGACGTTCCTGCCCTCAAGGACCAAACCAACCGCTCGATCATACCATAAAATGGGATTATTCGGATCGATTTTCTTTGCCTTTTCGAAATATATATCTCCGGTCTTGAAGTCTCTTTGATAATAGTATGCCATTGCCATGTTTAACAAGCCGCCTTGAAACGCAGGATCCAGTTGCACGCTCTTTTCGTAATTTGCAAGCGCATCTTTATAATCACCCTTGAGGAACATTGCATTCCCGATATTATAATAAGCATCTTTATCTTTGGGGTTGAATTTCAACTGAAGGTCTGCGACTTTTATTACATCGTCAAATTTATTCAACCTGACATCACATGCAACAAGCTGATCGCCTATTTCACCAACAAGAGGAGGGAGGAAGTGCAGAGCCTTTTCGAAGTCAGGCACAGCCTTCGCGCAATTGTTCATTGCAAAATATGCCCCGCCTCTCAGCCTGTACGCAAGGCCGAAGTAAGGGCTGAGCTTTAGTGACTGGTCCAGGTCGGATATTGCCTGCTGCAGTTCACCGGTGTTAAACTCCACGATAGCCCTGTGGAAGTAGTATATGTATTCGAATGGGTTCAATTTTATTGCGTCATTGAACTCTCTGATGGCGTCCGGGAAATCCCTCCTGTTCCTGAATGCAACACCATCTTTGATATGGTTCTCCGCAACCGCTGTACGTCCCGCGTAAATGGGAAGTACAAAAACAGAGAACACACTAAGGCTGATGGCCACTATCAAAACAAGCTGTTTTAACGCAACCGGTATCCTGCCTTTTTTAGAAGGGTCCACAACAAGCAAGTATGCAGGCATTTGCGGTGCTGCAAGCCTCTTTTGTTTTCTCGCTTCCAACTGTCCATTGTCGTCATCGAAGCCCCTGTATACAACATCTGCCAGCGCTATGAGCCCCCAAAAATACATGCTCGAAGCAGGCTCCTGCAGCGGAAAGCTGAATACGGCAGCTATAAGAATGCCAATGATACCGCCGCCTATGGCAAGCGACAACAGGAATTTATCTTCATTCGCTATATTTTGTTTTGCAAGTTTTATGAGCTTTACCGCGATATTCAGCACAATCCACACAAATGCGATAAACCCTATAATGCCGAGTTCAGCAAGTATTTGCAGCCAGTCATTGTGTGATTCGGAAAACACCTGATACGTCTTTGATATGATCTGCTGAAGCTCCGATACCTGATATTTATGGATATCAACCTCAACCTGGCCAATACCCACGCCGAGTATTGGATGGTGCTTCCATGTATCGAATGTACTCCGCCATGCCATGAACCTGAAATTTATGGACGGGTCCTTTGTTTGAAGTTTCGACGTTAACAAATCATACATATCTTTCAATATACCCGCGTGCGGCTCTTCGACATCCTTAACAGTCGAATACACTGCTGCAAATTGTTTTTTCTTTCCGAAATGTGTAACTGAAAGGATAGTACCGCCAATAAGCACGAGAAGAGCTAATGTTATTATAATAGATATTCTTTTTAGAATTCCCTTTGAAATCTCTGGAGCAGGAGATACTGCCTTCCGCTTAACAGATTGTACGGCAGATGTATCCTTCTGTTTTTTTAGTTTTATCCACTGGTATATCAAGAATCCCAATATGACAAGACTTGAAAGGATAAACCCCATCCATGCTGCCCTTGCCTTTGTTAAGATAAAGTAAAAATATGACGGCACAAAGAGAAACAATAAGGCTGTTTTTGTTTCAATGTTGAATTCATCCATGGAGAACGCAAAGATTAAAAGCCCCATAAACCCTACCATCCACTCCGCAGAGAAATTGGTAAGCCCTATTGTGGATGATGGATCCTTCTCACCGTATATATCGTAGGGGCACGGCAGGATCTCGTAGAACTGCATGATCCCGTACATGGATACTATGAATACGGATATGGCCATTGCAATAATGATCCATTTTACGTGGCTCTTCTTTCTGACGTACAGCAGGGTAAAAAACCAGAAGAATATGTTTGCACCGAGCCTTATCATCATATCAACCGCTCTCCAGATGTCCGTTACGTGAACGAGATGCACAAACACGACACCGATCATGATAAGCATCGGGATCCAGAGAGATGTCTTTGGAAAGATCAGTTCCCGTCTATCAACAGCCCTTATCAGCCAGAGAAAGGTAAGGATCATGGTAACCGCTATAAGTACCGTCGTCTTTATCCATATAAACTCGTTGCCGAATTTCAAAAGCGGGATAACGAGAAAAGACAGGACAATGGTAGTAATACCTATTTTATCATAGAGAGTATCTGAATTTGCATGTGATACAGTATTTTCGGGCATTTTTTCTCCTCCGTCTCCTATCTAAGCCTTAATGTTTTTCTTGATAAATAATTCTTTCAGTTGCTTATCGTCAACCTCCGACGGGGCATCCGTCAGCGGACACGTGCCTTTCTGGGTCTTTGGGAATGGTATAACATCCCGTATGGATTCGGAGCCCGTCAGTATCATCACAAGCCTGTCAAGACCGAAGGCTATACCGCCGTGCGGCGGGGCACCGTACTGAAGAGCATCGAGCAGGAAACCGAACTTCGCCCGTGCGGATTCGTCCGATATGTTGAGCAGCCTGAACACCTTTGATTGGACCTCGCTATTGTGGATACGGATGCTGCCTCCGCCAACCTCTGTACCGTTGAGCACAAGGTCATAAGCCTTCGATCTGACCTTGAGCGGAGACTGTTCGAGTATTGCAATGTCTTCGTCTCTTGGCGAGGTAAAAGGGTGGTGGACAGAGTCATAACGTTTTTCTTCTTCATTGTACTCAAAAGCAGGGAAACCGGTTACCCATAATAATTTATAATCATCATCCTTTATAAGGTTGAGTTTTCTGCCGAGATGCAGTCTGAGGTTGGACATTGCATCATTGGCGACCTTTACGGAAATGTCTGCGACCGCAAAGATCGTGTCTCCGTTTTTCATGCCGAACACCTGTTTCAGGCTGTTCTTTTCTTCTTCTGACATGAACTTGTCGACCTGAGACGAAAGTGTACCGTCTTTCATCTTCAGCCACACAAGCCCTTTTGCCTGATACTGTTTGACGAACTGCTCAAGCTCTTCTATGTCTTTTCTTGAAAAGTCCTTTTCTGCTTTAATACCTTTTATAAGTCCCTTCTGTTCTACAGCCTGCTTAAAGACATTAAACCCGGTATTTTTGAAGACATCATTCAGTTCCACAAGCTCCATACCGAACCGCATGTCCGGCTTGTCGTTACCAAACCGCCTCATTGATTCATCGTACGATAACCTGTAAAATGGCCTTGGTTGTTCCATACCTTTAAATGTTTTAAAGATCTTTACAAAGAGCCATTCCATGATCTCCATCAGGTCCTCCATCTCGATAAAAGACATTTCAATATCGATCTGTGTAAATTCAGGCTGCCGATCTGCCCTCAAGTCTTCATCTCTAAAGCACCGTGCGATCTGAAAATAACGATCGAACCCGGATACCATGAGCAATTGTTTGAACAACTGAGGAGATTGCGGAAGTGCATAAAACTTACCGGGGTTCAATCTGCTCGGCACTAAAAAGTCTCTCGCGCCTTCCGGCGTACTCTTTGTAAGTATGGGTGTCTCAACGTCTATAAAACCTTCGGCATTGAGAAATTCTCTGACAAGGTTGGTAATTTTATGGCGCATGATCAAATTGGATCGCATCTTCTCTCTTCTCAGATCGATGTATCTATACTGGAGCCTTGTCGTTTCATCGACATCTACCTTTTCCTGGGCTACCGGGAATGGAGGGGTTTTTGCTTCATTCAGGATACGGAGTTCTTCGACCTCTGCTTCATAAAGTCCTGTCTTGATCTCTTTGTTCTCCGTGCCTTCAGGCCTTTCTCTCACACGGCCACGTATTAAAATTACATATTCAGGCTTGATAAACTTTGCTTTTTCATACGCGGATTTGTCGGTCTCGGGATTAAACACAACCTGAACAATACCTTCCCTATCCCTGAGATCCGCAAATATCAGTCCGCCGTGATCCCTTCTCCTGTGAACCCAGCCCATTAGTATAACTTCTTTTCCGATGTGCGTCGAAGAAATTTCCCCGCAATAACATGTTCTTTTTAATCCACCAAGAAATTCCATTTAGTCTCCTTCTATTGATCTACGCTTATGACACAGTTTCTAAGACCCTTTGGCGAAAGCCTTTGCTTTTCATAAACCTGTGCCCCTTCCCTTGTTTCGAAATGTCCAACCTTTACCCTGTACAATCTTTTTCCATTCAATGTTATCGATTCTACCCAGGATGCCAGTTTGTACTTTTTTTTCAGTTCCGAATTCAAACGTTCTGCCTGCGTTATCTCTCGAAATGCGCCGCATTGGATGCTGAATTTTCCTTTTGCTGCATTTACAGTCCTTTTCTTTTCTATTTTTTTTGTCTGTCTTTTTTCTGTTTTTACTTGTTTTCCGCCTTGTGTCAAAGACTTGTAAAACGTCAGTTCGGTATGTTTGGCAGCCGCTGTTGTCTGTGTTACAGCCTCCGCTGTTGCAGCGGCAGACCGGCCTGCTTCCGCAGGCTGTGTTACACCCTGTCCCGCAGCTTCCATAGTCTGCTGGGTGAAGACCACTGCATTTTGCGGCATACTACCCTGTGATGATGCAGAGGCTGATTGTGATTCTTTAATCCCGGCGTTTTTGCCTAACACAAAGCCTATAATAAATACAAGTATAAGTATTACAATGGATGAAATTATCAGCATCACAATCTGTTTGTTATCCAATGTTATATTGTACTTTGGTTTTATCCTTTCCATATCTCTCATAATTACCTCCTCTTCATATCTTGAATGGAAATCCCCTTCCACTTCAAACAAAATCCTCTCATATGATTTCTACATCTTCTCCGGCGCATTTATGCCCAGCAGAGCAAGTGCATTCTTTAAAACAATTTTTACCATTTTCATCAACAAAAGTCGCTGTCCTGTATCGTTATCATTGTCAACAACCCTTGTGTCGGTATAATATTTATGCAGTATTCCTACAAGGTCTATAAGATAATGTGTTAATCTATGAGGTTCTTTCTTTACGGCGATCTCGGTGATAAGCCCCGGGTACAACAGGCACTGCGCCAGCAGTCTTTTTTCCTGTCCACTGAAAACGTAGTCCGGATTCTGTTTTAAAGCATCTATACTCCAGCCCTTTGTTCCTGCATAACCAAATATACTCGAGATCCTTGCATGGGCATACTGAACATAGTAAACAGGATTTTCCTGAGACTGTTTTTTGGCAAGCTCGATATCAAAAACGAGCTGGCTTTCATGGCTGCGCAGTAAAAAGAAAAATCTTACTGCGTCGGCCCCGACCTCCTCGAGGAGTTCTTTGAGAGTTACATACTCCCCGGCTCTTTTCGACATGGCAACGGGTTTATCTCCCCGTGTCAGTCTGACCATCTGCACGAACATTACCGAAAGTTTTTCAGGATCGTAACCAAGTGAGCTCAGCGCAGCTTTAATCCTCGGCAGATAACCGTGATGGTCTGCTCCCCAGATATTTATGAGCGTATCATAGCCCCGGTTATACTTGTTCGCATGGTACGCTATGTCCGATGCAAAGTATGTAAGTTCACCGGACTGCTTCTGCAGCACCCTGTCCTTTTCATCTCCATAAAGCGTTGATAAAAACCATGTTGCTCCATCCTCTTGTTTGACCGCATGCCTTTTTTCAAGTTCACCTATAACACCGGAAATACTGCCGTCCTGGTACAGTCGTTTTTCGCTGAACCAATCGTCAAAAACTATGTTAAAATCCTGCAATACCCGTTTTATTTCATCAAGTATACTATTTACCGAGAACTCTGTTATAAGTTGAATGTGCTCTTCATTTATATCGGCCGCCTGAATCTCGGAATCGAGTGCAGTGCTTATGTCATGGATATACGCACCCTGATATTCCCCGGGTCGTGAGACCGGGATGTCGATGCTCCTGCTCTTGACGTATTCGTTCAGCACGGAATAACCGAGTGACAAAACCTGGTTACCCGCATCATTGATGTAATATTCCCTTGTAACATTGTATCCCTGAGCGGATAAAATCCGTGCAAGCACATCGCCGATAACAGCTCCCCTGCCGTGTCCAACATGGATAGGGCCCGTAGGATTTGCACTAATATATTCCATTAAAACTTTTTTCCCTTTACCGGTATTGTTTTTACCGTAATCCTTGTCCTTTTCTATAATATGTTGCAGGGCATCGTGCCAGAATTTATGCTTCATGAAAAGGTTTATATAGCCCGGTCTTACAACATCTATTTTATCAACAATGTCCGCGGTTTTATTCTCCATTTTTTTTGCGATCTCAACGGCGATTTCATAGGGCGGTTTCTTTATCAGGGACGCAAGGTTGAATGCAACACCGGTCGAAAAATCTCCGTACGTTTCATTCGCGGGTATGGTAACACCGGGCAGAGACACGGACATGCCGGGACCCATATATAAGGTCGCAGCATCCTGTATAAGCTTAACAAGTTTATTCATCATGTTTTTTGTTTAATTTATGGTAAACCAAAAAGTTGAACAAGTTATTTCTGATTGACCTTTGTGAATCCCAATCCAAAGGATGTGGCGTCCAATCCACCGACGACACGTAATTCCAATTCCCTTTTTAATAATCCCCCGACCGCACCTTTGGTGTGGTACCCGCCCCCCTTTCGTAAAGGGGGGCAGGGGGGATTTGTCTTGCTCACTCACTTCTCAAACCTAATTGCCTTTAAATTTACTTTTTGTATCCATCATCTAATCCGCCCATGGATTCATCCGGTACATCCGCCGGAACATTTTTTTCCAACCTGACGTCAAAGGTGTATTCCGGGCACCGTAACCCCAGGTCTTCTGTCGAGGCAAACCGTTTCTGGCACGTCTCTCTCCACGCACAGGTAATACAACTTTTCTGGTCCATATAGGTCATATTTGTTTCACTCCAGCCTTCCTGTTATGCGTTCATCCCTTTTATGAGCGTCGGTGAGCCTTCTACAATCTCCCTTATAATCTCGCTCACCGTTTTTATCGAGGTTATAAGCCCTGCGATCTCTCCGCTCATAACCGAGCCCATCTCAACATCACCATCGATTGACGCTGCCTTACTCCTGCCCGGACCTATAAAGGATAAAATTTCCATCTCGCTTATACCTTTTTTTTCCAGTTCAAGGACCTGGTCTGCCAATTTATTCCTGATTACCCTGACAGGTTTTCCTATGCTCATGCCTGTCAGCACTGTTGCATCATCACCTGCATCCACTATTGCCTGCTTAAAAGCCTTGTGAACGGGCGTTTCTACCGCTGCAACAAACCGTGTTCCCATCTGAATACCCTGTGCGCCAAGCGCCAGTGCAGCTACAAATCCTCTGTGATCCGCTATGCCTCCGGCAGCTATTACAGGGACAGCAACCGCATCGACGACCTGCGGTATAAGCACCATTGTTGTTATACCGAGTGGACTGTCATGCCCTCCTGCCTCTATACCCTCGGCAACAATAAAATCAACACCTGCTTTGGCCGCCTTCATTGCAAGCTTTGCAGATGGAACGACATGGCCTACCTTTATGCCTGCATCATGGAGTATGGATGTGAATTTTGCCGGGCTTCCCGCAGATGTTATAACAACATGGAGCTTGCTTTCTATTGCGGCGGATATCATGTCGGGAGCAAGCGGATATATAAGCGGAACATTCAAGCCGAATGGCATCGATGTCATGGCACGTGTCTTTTCTATTTCTTGTTTCAATTCGTCCTTTGTTTGGAAAGAGCCGCCGGCAAGAACACCAAGCCCGCCCGCATTTGATACGGCAGCGACAAGTGGTGCATACGACACGTATACCATGCCGCCAAGGAAGATGGGATATTGTATGTCGAGCAAATCACAAACCTTTGTATGTATAAGTGCATTCATAATCTTATTTTTATTGGTTCTTATCTCATTTGTCATTATAAAGAAAGAGTTTTCTCAAAGACTCGTAAAACAATGTCTTTTTAAATACAACCCGGTGTTCTCAAATGCATTTTTTGGTTATGCATTGTTTAATAATTTCTCCTTATTATCTATAATGTAGTGCGCATTTCTCATTGAAAAAGACATGATTGTGATCTGAGGATTTACGCCGAGTGATGTAGGGAACATACTGCCATCCGAAATAAACAGGTTGTCAAGCTCGTGTGTCTTACCAAAAGAATTTACCACAGTATGGTTTTTTAACTCTCCCATTCTTGCCGTACCGAGTGGATGAAACGCCATCATTTCAACCGACGTTGCACTGATCTTTTTCTTAAAAAGCTGTGTTACATCATCCGGTTTGTTGAACTCTTTGATGCCGTGTATGCCTGGATTAACGGTTTTTGCCCCGGCTGCAAAGAAGATCTCTGACGTAACAGCAATACCCTTGATGAGTTTTTTAAAGTCATAGGGATCGAAATGATAGGTTATAAATGGGCTATTGTCGATTCCAACCTTTATTCTGCCATAAGAATTCTTATCCGATACCATAACTCCAAAGGCAGCAAGGTGATCGTACATGGAGGCTATTTCCTTATTTTTCTTCCCGATGGGTGCCATGATCGGCAGTCCAATCTCCGGCGGAACGAATATGCCTTCGAGCATTATTCCTTCGCTTGCATAAGCGTCAACGTAATTGCCCTGCGGCACACCTTTGTAGCCCTGTATGATTTCATCGAACATCGCTGTTACTCTCACGGCTGGATGTATTGTAAGGTTTTTGCCAAGCTCGGGTGATAGTTTTATGTTACTCTTTTCAAGAATATATGGTGTGTATATCGAACCTGCCGACAAAACAAGGAGCTTCGGATACACTTTGAGATTATAAAGCTTGTTGCCTGTTTGCTCGTTTATAATACTGCCTTCTATCCCTGTTACCCTATTGGACTCAACAGCTATTTTTTCCGCCCTTGCATTGGCATAAACCCTTGCTCCATTTTTTATTGCGGATGGAATGAAGTTTAAATGTACAGCCTGTTTTGCATCATGCGGACAGCCAAATGCACATCTACCACATCCATGACAGTTTATCATGTTATGCATAAGCATGCCGTTACTCATACCAAGTGCATCGGCACCTTTTTTGAAGATAAGCCCATTCTTACCGAGTACCTGAGGATTGACGGGTGTAACATTTATTATTTCTTCGACCTGTTTGAAGTAAGGCTCCATATCTCTCGAAGAGGCTTTTTCCACGCCGTAACGTTCCGCCCAGTCACCAAGTACGCTGTCAGGCGTCCTGAAGCATGTACCGGAATTGATGACCGTTGTTCCGCCTATAGCCCTGCCCAGAGGAAGCATTATGGAATTTTTACCAAATGCAATGGTTGCACCATAATCCCTGTAGAGTATCTTCATGGCTTCTATAGGTTTGTACGTGCTGTATCTTTCCTTTGTATAGTATCCACCTTCCTCAATTACTACAACGTCGAGCCCTGCACCGCTCAGAACATCCGCCATAACAGCACCGCCTGCACCGGAACCGATGATGCAAACATCCGGCTTCTCAAGAACGTCCTTGTTTATGTCATTGTATGTAAACAGCATATTATCTAATCGGTAATCAGACATTCCGGATGATAATTTATCGCATTTGCAACCGCATCATTGGAATAAAACGCCATCAAAATAAGCATTTTTATCAATAAAAAAAGGTTCCTTTTAGAAGAAATCCTGCTGTTTTCCCATCCCTGCAGATATTTCAATCTTTGTTCAGACGACATCTTGGTGAATTTTTTCAACCTCGTTACCATGGGGGTATACTCTATAACATAGATAATTGTCTTTATTGTCTTTAACTGCAGCTTACACATACTGTCTATATAATTATCAAACAACAGAACCGGGTCCACAACCTCTGAATCCACATCAAAGGCGCCGCCAGGGGGTATGATAGTATCTGTTATAGCATGTAATATTGTGTATATCTTATGGTCGAATACCTTTAATTCTTTTACTGCCATAAAAACAATCTCCTTTACGCCAGGCCGGTTCGCTTAATCTCGTTCAGATTGCTATTTTTAACATATTTCACACAATGTCTGTCTACATTCCTATCTTTTAATTCGTTCACAGTCAACCTAAACAACTGGTGTATCACATTGCCTGCTATTTCGGAGAGCGGCTCGAGTACAAATCGTCTTTCATGAAGCAGAGGATGCGGTACAATTAAATCCCTTGTATAGAGTACGCGTTTACCGTACAGCAGTATATCAATATCTATGGTACGCGAAAGGTACAGGCGATGATGGTTATTGCTGACCGTAGCATGCTTCGTTCGATTTCTGCCGAGTTTTTGCTCGGTTTTTTGTACCAGTGCAAGAAGTTTGAATGGACCCAGCGAAGTTTTCAATGCACAGCACAGGTTCAAGAAATTCAAGGAATCCTTATCTAATGCCATATCGATAGGCTCTGTCTCATAAATGGAAGATAAAGCTATTATCTCTGTCTCAGGATAGAGAGAGATAGTTTTCAGTGCCTTTTCAATGTATGCCTCTCTATCTTTTATATTTGAGCCAAGTGATAGATAAACGGTTTCAATCATCTGGAATACTATTTCTCCTTTTCAGTTTTTAGTGTTTCTGTCTTCATACCATGTTTTCGTGTTGACTTATACTCCTATAAGTATACCTTTAGATAAAAAGGGAGAAAATATGGAGCTTGTTAACCTTAATAAAGTTCTGGTTAAGGCAAAAGAGCATGGTTATGCAGTTGGTGCATTCAACTTTGTCAATATGGAGATGCTTCAGGGTATTATGGATGCCGCCATTGAGGCACATGCCCCTGTAATTATTCAGACAACCGAAGGTGCGATAGAATATGCCGGTATTGAGTATCTGTCGGCAATAGCCAGGGTTGCAGCGGATAGGGCCGGTATAGATGTTGTGCTGCATCTTGATCACGGGAAATCGCTGGATACGATACTGCTTGCAATTAGAAACGGCTATACATCCGTTATGATCGATGCCTCTGATAAACCATACGCAGAAAATCTGTCCATCACAAAAGAAGTGGTAAGGATTGCACATGCGGTGGGCGTTTCGGTCGAGGCTGAGCTTGGAAAGCTTAAAGGCATAGAAGACAAGGTAAAGGTTGGTGAGGCCGAGGCTTCACTTGTTGACCCTGAAGAGGCACAGTCTTTCGTAAAAGACACAGGTGTTGATGTACTTGCGCCCGCAATCGGTACATCGCATGGTGCATTCAAATTTAAAGGCACTCCAAGGCTTGATCTTGAAAGACTGGAACGTGTTGTAAGCCTTGCAGGCATTCCTCTTGTACTGCATGGAGCATCGAGTGTACCACCGGATATAATCAAAAAGGCAAACAGTTATGGCGCAAATATCCAGGGCGCTGCTGGCGTACCGGATGATATTATGAAGCAGGCGATTAACAAGGGTATATGCAAGGTTAATACCGATACAGACCTGAGGCTTTCTTTTACGGCAAGTGTACGTGAAGAGCTGACAAAACACCCCGAGGTGTTTGATCTTCGTAAAATACTCGGTCCAACAAGACAGGCAGTAAAGGCAATGGTCTTAAACAGGATAGGCGTGTTCGGATCAGCAGGAAAGGGTTAATCCAAAAAATGCCCTTGATAGTTTTGGTTTTATATCGCCTTGCCTGGATTCATGATGTTGTTGGGATCGATGAGCTTTTTGATGTCGGTCATGAGCTTGTGGGATGCAGGTGAAAGCTCTTTTGTAATGTAACTTAGTTTTGTGATGCCGACCCCATGTTCTCCTGATATGGTACCTTGCAATTTTATAACGAGGTCGAATACCTGGTCAACCGCTATCAATGCCCTTTTATACTCACCCTCATCCTTTGCATCATAAAGTATATTGACATGGATGTTACCGTCTCCGGCGTGCCCGAAGTTTGCATATTTAAGGTTCAACATCGCGGCAATTCTTTCAACACCAGAAACAAGCTCTGGCAACTTTGACAATGGTACGACAATGTCTTCGTTCAGTTTGAAGGGCTTGATTTTCGTCAATGCAGGGGATATTGCCCTGCGTGCTGTCCAGAGCTTTTCTGCCTCAGGGCCGTGTGCGGTTTCAATGGATATTGCTTTGCCTTTGCAAACGGTAGCTATCCTTTCGATAGCCGTTTTAGTTTCTTCATATGCTCCGTCAACTTCGATGAGTAGAGCGGATCCCGCCCTATTATCAAATACATCTATCCCAAGGTATGAAGAGACGGCATTCATTGATGCGTGATCCATAAATTCCATAGCCGACGGAAGTATCCCTGTATTGAGGATACTCGTTACTATGGATGCAGATGTGTAAACATCTGCGTATGTGGCAAAAAGAGTGGATCTCGTTTCGGGCCTTGGAATAAGCTTTAGTATGGCTTTTGATATTATACCGAGTGTACCTTCCGAGCCTATAAAAAGGTCCTTCATGTTGTAGCCGACGACTCCTTTGTGCGTGTACCTTCCGAGCCATAACACCTCGCCTGTAGGCAATACAACTTCCATGCCGAGCACATAATTTGATGTCGATCCGTACTTTACGGCCTTTAGCCCCCCTGCATTTTCAGAGATATTGCCGCCTATGCTTGAGAATTCGCTACTTGCCGGGTCCGGCGGATAAAAAAGTCCCTGTTCTTCCAACATTTTTTTTAGTGTTCCTGTAACAACCCCTGGCTCAACCTCTGCGGTAAGGTCCGGCTTGTTTATAGATATTATATGGTTCATTTTTTCCGTTGATAAAACTATGCCGCCTTTTATGGGGACTGCCCCGCCTGTAAGCCCGGTGCCGGCACCTCTTGGTACAACGGGTATGATTAATTTGTTCGCAAGCTTCAATATATCTACTATCTCCTGCGTACGGAGAGGGAATATAACTGCGTCTGGCTGATGGCTTATCCTTGTAGCATCGTATCCGTAAAGGATCAGGGATTCCTGATCCGTAAAACACCTGTCCTTACATATTTTTTTTAATGTTGAAATGATATCTTTGTTTAAAGACATATCAAACGGCAGTATAATAGAGTAAGCCGTCCTTTTCGAATGATTGCACCATATCGTGTTGTTCGAGCAGATCCAGATGGCCTATTACCTCTGAAGCGGCAAGAAAAACATCCATTTGCCTTAGCTTTTTAAAAAGTTTTTCCGTGATCTCATACGGTGTCATTGGCCTCTGTTTTAATATATGGTGAATGCCCATCATGCGTTTGTAATGAAATGTAAGCAGGTTTTTTATAAGTGCCTTGTGGTCATGGATTATCTCATAGTGTCCCGGGTAAACGGTTTTAATATCCATATTGTACAAAAGATCTAACGAAGAAATGTACTCTATAAGGCTTTTTCTCCTTTTTCCGTTTACAGCGAGATCGAGAAGTGGATTTGGGGAAAGCCTTGAAAGTAAAGTATCCCCGGATAACATAAAACCCTTTTCCTTTTCATAAAAACAAACGGATCCGCTTGTGTGTCCGGGTGTAAGAATTACTTCAAATCTTCCTTCCTCATACTCTACGCTGTCGCCGTGTTCAACAAATGAAAGATTATCAAGCCTTTCTGCAAAGGTATCAAAAAAAACAGAGGCATATTTCATCATATCCAAGATATCGGGTGGTATGCCATACTGTTTAAGATAAACGCCGTATATGATTTCATCATATTCATTATTTATATTGCTTATTTCACGTGCATGGATATAGATATTTTCCACTATTCCCTGTCTTCTCAGTTGGGCTGCTGCTCCAAAATGGTCTACATGACCATGGGTCAAATATATGGCATCAAGATGAGCTATATTGTTTGCCTTCAGATAAGAAAGCAACATATTGTAAGATTCCTCATTGCGTATCCCCGTATCTATAAGTATAAAATGCTTTCTGCCAACAAGGTATGCATTTATCTGTTGCACCTGCGGAAATGGAAGAGGGAGAACGATCCTGCGAATAAGCCCATTTTCTAATACCTTATTCTTTTGCATCTCATCCAAATGCATTCTATGTGGAGTCTTTTGCGTTATATTGTCGGTCATATTAAATAAAAATTAGTCATTGTTTTCTGTTTTTACAAAAACAGCTCACCATCCCAATCAAAAAATTGCAAGGGAATTTGCTGTAAATCCGATTATACGCACAGACGCCCTATCCAGCGGACAGGGCGTCTGTGCTACACAGGTAGGGGCGAGCCTTGGTTCGCCCTTATCTAACGGGGTTTACTGTGCGTAGAGTTCCTCTATAATATCTTTGTATTTCTCCATGATAACCTTTCTTTTTACTTTAAGGGTTGGGGTAAGCTCTCCTGTCTCCTGAGTAAATTCGTTCGGCAGTATCTTTATCTTTTTAATGGTTTCATACTTGGCAAGTGATGCATTCACGCCGTCAATAGCATTTTGTATGAGTTCTATGATTCTTGGATGTTCGGCAAGCTCCCTTTTGTCCGTGTAGGCTATGTTGTTTTGTTTTGCATAAGACTCGATAGCATCGAACTTGGGTACAACAAGGGCAACACAGTAAGGTTTTTTGTCGCCGATCATCGCAACCTGCTCAATATACCTGTTCATCTTTAATGAGTTTTCTATGGGCTGGGGCGCAATGTTCTTGCCGCCGGCCGTAACTATAAGATCCTTCTTTCGATCGGTTATGTGAAGATAGCCCTGATTATCCAGAAATCCGATATCTCCGGTATGGAAGTAACCGTCTTTTTCTATAGCCTCTGCTGTTGCCTCGGGCCTCTTGAAATAGCCCTTCATGATCATCGGCCCCCGTGCAAGGATTTCTCCGTCAGGTGCGATCTTTATTTCGCAGTTTGGTATGGGCTTACCCGCTGTCCCGAATTTCATCTTACCGTACGGATTAGTTGTAAGCACAGGGGATGTCTCGGTTAACCCATAGCCTTCGATAATCGTAACATCTGCTGCGTAGAAAAATTCACCAAGCTCTTTTGAAAGCGGTGCACCGCCTGATACGAAGTATAAAAGCCTCCCGCCCAGTATGTTTTTTATTTTGCTAAATACAAGCTTTTTAGCAATTGCATATTTTATACTCAAACCAACAGGCAAAGCATTGCCTCCAAGCCTGTAGGGTATCGTTTGTTTGCCGGTAGCAACAGCCCAGTAGAATATCTTCCTTTTCGACGGTGAGCCTGCTTCAACACCTTCTATAATCTTTGCATACATCTTTTCGTAAACCCTCGGTACGGAAATCATGATAAACGGCTTTACCTCCGCCATGTTGTCCACTATTTTATCAATGCTCTCTGCATACGCTATCGTTACTCCAAAAAACAGCATTCCATAGTAACCGCTTGTTCTTTCAAATACATGGCTGAGAGGTAAAAACGACAATGCTATAAATGTGTCATTTACCGGTACATAGGCGGAACCATCTTCACAATTTGAAAGTATATTTTTGTGCGTAAGCATAGCACCTTTGGGATCCCCGGTTGTACCCGATGTGTAGATTATTGTAATAATATCGTCCAGTTGGATTGCCTGGTACCGGCTGTCAAGGATTTTTTTGTCTTTTTCGGGCCTGCCCAATTTTTTAAGTTCATCAAGCGTCATTAAAAAATCAGGAGCAGGGTTTTTATCCAAAGCATCGAATACGATAACCTTTTTTAGTTTTGGCACATCCGTCCTTATTGCCATTACCTTATCAAGCTGAAGCTTATTTGATACAAAAATATATTTAGCTTCGGCATCATTGATTATATATTCTACCTGCTGAGGTGTGTTCGTCGCATATATAGGTACATTCACACCGCCTGCGCTTATAATACCAAGGTCTGCATGCGCCCATTCAGGTCTGTTTTCTGATAGCAGACATACATTATCTTTTTCCTGTAAACCGAGCTCGATAAGCCCGAGCCCAACTTGTTCAACGATGGACTTCGCCTGATTCCATGATATATTGATCCATTTACCATCCTTTTTATATTTTTGGACAGCCTTATCTCCATACTTTTTAGCCTGAGAAAAAAACATTTCCGGAATATTCTTATATTTCATGAACTACCTCCTATAACATTTAATATTTGCTTAACTATAAAACAAAACTAAGTCAACATCTATAGTTATATTTATAGATAGTACTGTTTTTGGGTTAACGCAGGAACCCGCAGTTTTCGACGGTGGTAGTTCACAAAAATTAACTTGACAAAATAGATATATCACCATAAACCATAATTACTTTTTAGTGTCAGGGAATCCGGTGAGATGCCGGAGCGGCCCCGCCACTGTAAGGGTGTTTTTACTACATGCCACTGTCCTTTAAAGCAAGAGATGGGAAGGCAGTAGTTGCGTACCACTGTACGCGGTGCAATGAACCCGAGTCAGGAAACCTGCTAAAAAGAATTTTTAGACCTCTCTTCGTGGGAGAGACGAGGCAAACGTGAATAGGTATTTTTACAAGCCCGTCCTTAAGAGAGGAGGGCTTTTTTTATGTGCCTTTCTCCTTTTAGGACCAACATACGCAGCGAGCGCATCCTTAACGATGCAGGAGATTGTTGTTACAGGTGAAAGGGTTCCATCCAAATATGAGCTTACACCTTCATCCGTATCTGTTATAACATCCACAACCATTCAAAACAGCCCTACGCTGTCGGACGCACTTTCGCATTCGTCGGATGTGACGGTACCTTCTTACGGCTGGATGGGAGCGCTCTCCGGCATATCCATCCGCGGTGCAGACACATCCCAGTCAGAGATCATGCTTGACGGTATAAGGCTGAACAATGTTGAGTTGTCAGGATTTGATCTATCAACCTTTCCTCTGTCCGGTATCTCTTCTATCGAGATCGCACGGGGCGGTATGTCCAGCCTGTACGGAGAATCGGCAATGGGCGGTATAGTCAATATTATGCCTGATGTGTTTCCTAAAAAAAATACCGTGGATATAAATGCCATGGCAGGCAGTTTTGAAAGCTACCATATCGATGCAACCGCAAAGGTGAAATCAGGCAATTGGGGTATGCTTATCTCCCCGGGATACGAGTCATCAAAAGGTGATTATCCCTACGTTGATGATAACGGCATCTCGCATACCAGGCAGAACAATGACTACAGGGGTGCATGGGTACTTGCAGGGCTGGGGTTCAGTAAAGATAATAACAGGGCTTATTTTATAACACACCTATACAACAGCGATAAGGGCGTACCCGGTGCGCTTGGCATGCTTTCACCGCAGGCGAGGGAGTATGACAGCCACGGTATTTATATCATGAAATACAGGTACACCTCGGATGCAGTGACGGTGAAAGCTTCATTAAGTCATGTGAATGAGGATTCAAGATATTTTGACAATGTTTATGTGTTGGAATCCAATCCATCCAAATCAAATGATACGGATAACGAGGCAGGCGCAACGCTTCTACTGCATAACATTCCGTACAATACACTCAGTATCAATTTAGATGGTCTATCGCAGCAGGCGGTATCCTCAAATATAGGCAGCCATAGGAGGAACACAGGAAGCATCGGCTTAGAGGATATTGCAAAGCCATTGGAATGGCTTGCAATAGTCGGCGATACTGCATACCAATCCATCTCTGATATAGGTAATGTTGCTACTTATGGGATCGGGACTGCATTAAAACCCATATCATGGATGGCAATTAAGATGCGTGTATCAACGGCATTCCAGTCACCTTCGCTTGATGACCTTTATTGGCCAAATGCTGCCGGGGCTGTGGGCAATCCGGCGCTAAAGCCGGAAACCCAAACAGGCTATGAAGTTGGTTTGCTCCTGTCTCCGCTCACCAACACAACGGTTGAGATTAGCGGGTTTTATGACAGGTATCATAATCTGATCCAGTGGTCACCATCCACAAACAATATATGGATGCCGCAAAATATTTCAGGGGCAATTATCAAAGGTATGGAGCTTTCCGTTAACACAAGACCTTTGCACCTTCTATCTGTCTCAGGGAATATGAGTGCACTGAACACATTAAACCTCTCGAACAGTCCGTCCGGATCTTATGGTGAGGCACTGACGTACAGACCTGATATTGTCGCAAACGGATCTATAAAAATAGGCGAGGATAACAGGTATGTATCTTTCGGCATTGGCTACACAGGTCAAAGGTACATCACACCGACGAACAGCCAATCTTTGCCTGGGTTTTACAATATCAATGCAATGCTGAGCTATGAAATAAAATGGATAAGACCGTTTATAACCTTTACGCAGTATTTTTCGAATACATTTAACCCGGTTACAAGCTATCAGTATATTTCAGGTTATCCATTGCCGGGAAGATATATATGGGCAGGCGTAGAATTCAAAATTTAAGATTCAAGATTCGGAAATTAAATAAAAGGAGGAAATATGAAACAAGAATTTAAACAGGTTTTAGGATTGATGTTCACAATACTGCTTATGGTATTTGCAGGATGCGGTAGTACAAGTACAGGAAATCTGGTTGGTATAATACCAAACAGCATGCTGCTTGACGGCAATACCCTTTATGTCGTTAATAGCGGTGATTCAAGCATTTCCGTGGATACTATTACTGTGTCAAATAATAACCCTTATGTAATTGCACTATCACAGCCTGCAGGCAGTGTATACGGTTCACTTTATGCAATCTCTGTGACGCAAGACACTGTTCAATCTCTATCATCCGGAGAAAACTCCTCAATCAATATAACCAACAAAGGGATTATTTCTTTACCTGTTGGCAGCTACCCGGAATACATGACAGTAACGACAGTGAATGGAACCAACAAGGGCTATGTATCGTTAAATGGTACCAATCAGGTTGCTGTACTAAACCTGGATAATAATACAGTGTTAAACTATATACCCCTTACCTCGTACAGCACATGGGCGCCCTCCTTTGAGCCGCATCCATGGGGTATATCCATGGTTAATGGTAAGGTCATGGTTGCGAACAACGGTGCTGACTACGCGGCTCTTAGCTATACCGCGCCAGGCATGGTAAGCGTTATAGACCCGTCAACAGACACCTTATCAACACCAGTGATCGCAACAACCGGTATTAATCTTCAGGCAGTTGAACCTACGACAACAGGTTTTGTTGTGATCTCCAATGGCAACTACAGTACAGTCAACGGCTATAACGGCTATGCAGAGTTGTTTAATAGTAGTTCAAATGAGACAGCAGCAATACCCTTGAGCGGCGGTGGATCTGGTATTGCAATAAGCCCTACAGGCAGTATAGGTTATGTAGCATCGAGCAGTATAGTAGGTTATGATGAGGTCAACACAGATACGGGTACATTTATTATAACGACGGACTTGACGGCACAGGTCCCCGGATTGTCTGGTTTTAACCTTACCAGTATTAAATTCGCACCGGATGGAACCCTCTGGGCAACGGACTGGCAGGATAACATGGTGTTTGAGATAAATCCACAAACCAATAAGGTGATACGAAAATTTATGCTTTCGGAACCTGCGCAAGATGTGGTATTTGTGTATTAAGAGGGACAGGGCTGTTAATTGGAACACCCCTGAAGACGGACTATGTTATAATGTCATTGCGAGGAGTGGCGAAATGACGCCACGACGGAGCAATCTTATGTATACAGAGGGATTGCTCGACCCAGCTTCGCTGTGTGTCCGTGCTCTTGATGACAAAAACGGCCTTGTGACACAATCTGCAAGCGGTAGAATAAATTTATGAAAAAGATACTGATAATAATCATGGGTGTCATTATTGTAGTGGCATGGCATGCCATGCCACTACATGCACAGGGTACCGATAATATAACCATCCATGACGATGCGGGTAGAACAGTATCAATTCATATACCTGTTAAACGGGTTGTTACACTTGCACCGTCAAACACGGACATTGTTTCTGCGCTTGGCATGACATCTACGGTTGTCGGGGCAAGCAATACAGACGATAATCCATTACCGTCTTATGTGAAAAGGATTGGATTTATTAATCCGTCCGTTGAAGAGATTGTTTCTTTAAAACCCGGGCTGGTTATGGGTATCTATGGGGAGGACATGATATGTGGCAGGCTTGAACGTTTAAACATTCCATGCATAATAGTATCGCCCGATAATATTGACGGGGTGATGCATGATATAAGGCTTGTTGGTAAAATATTTTCAGCGAGTGCAGCTGTATCCGTTATTGTAAATAAAATGAAACAACAAATGGACTTGATAGATGCAAAGTTAAGCCATTGCAAGACAGCGCCGCTTGTATACTTTGAGATAGACGCCTCTGATCCATCAAGGCCGTTTTCAGCGGGAAGAGGTAGTTTTATAGATAGCCTTATAACAATGGCGCATGCGGTAAATATCGCACATAATACCACTGCCATGTGGCCGCAGCTCTCGGAAGAATATATCCTTGCGCAGGATCCGGATGTTATTATCCTGTCCGATAAGCTGGATATAAATGCACTGAGAAAACGCCCGGGCTGGCCAGGAATAAAGGCTGTAAAAAACGACAGAGTTTATAATATTAGTATGGATCTCGTCTCAAGACCGGGTCCGGACATCATCAGTGCTTTTATTCAGATAGCAAAGGACATTCATCCGGAGGTGTTTGGAAATAACAATAGAGGTACAGATAAATCCCCAGACCCAAGCCCCGCTTGGGTACCCCGCCCCTTTACTAAAGGGGGGAGAGGGGGGATTATTATGCAGCCTCCAAAAGGAGTTAATAACCAATGAAACTGCATCAATATATGGAAAGGCATACATGGGCGTTGTGGTTTACACTTGCACTGTGCCTTTTTATAATATTTATGCTCAACATCGCAGTAGGGCCTGTAAACATACCCATTTCAAATATTGTAAAGGCATTACTATCTTCATCGAAAAATGTGGACAGCACGATCATATTATCCATCAGACTGCCGGTAGCAATATCAGGTATTATCGTCGGGGCAGGGCTTGGCGTAAGCGGTGCGATCTTTCAGGCGATACTGCGTAATCCCCTTGCGGATCCGTATATACTCGGCATATCAGCGGGTGCGGCACTCGGCGCGTCTGTTGCACAGGCATTACTCCTCAGCAGTATTCCTGTCTCTCTTTCGGCATTTGCAGGCGCTATAGCAGCCATGACGATGGTTTACATGCTGTCATTATCCTCGGGCAGTTCAAGGCCTCTTTATCTTATACTTGCTGGCGTCGCTATCAGTGCGTTACTTGGTTCCATAATGTCCTTTGTCATGCTTATGAGTAATGCAATGCAAATAAGGATCTATTCTATCATGCTGTGGCTTATGGGCGGTATAAGGGAGACAGGGTGGCATGAGCTTATCTTTATCAGTGCTGTGTTTCTTGTCCTTATCGTCTTTGCAATTTCAATAGCTCCCTATCTTGATATACTTTCATTCGGGGATGAAAAGGCCTCGAGTTTGGGTGTGCATGTTGAAAAAACACGGCTGCTGTCCATGACTATTGCGGCACTGCTTGCAGGGATTGCGGTGTACTTGAGCGGGCTTGTAGGATTTGTAGGGCTTGTTGTTCCGCATATTACAAGACTTGTTATAGGTCCTTCCCATAAACGGCTTATAACGGTAAGCATTTTTGTTGGTGCGATCTTTTTGCTGTTATCCGATCTCATAGCGAGGACTGTGTTAAGACCTGTGGAGGTACCTGTCGGCGTTATAACGTCGCTCATAGGTGCACCATTCTTTCTTTATCTATTATTACGTACCTATAAAGGATATAGATTCTAATGTATCTTAACGTCCATAATATTTCATTTGCCCTCAACAGTACCTTCAAGATAGAGGGCTTAAACCTTGAGATTGATAAGGGAGAGATGCTTAGCATTATAGGCCCAAACGGCTCCGGCAAAACTACACTACTGAAACTCATGTCCGGTATTTTTAAACCGCATGCAGGGACTATAACTATTGAAGGTAATGATATATATACATTAAATCGCAGAGAGCTTGCACGCATGAGAGCGTACGTACAAGAAAGTGTAGATTTGCCATTTGATTACACTGTTTATGAAACCGTATCGCTTGGCAGGCACCCTTATACAGGGGCATTTTCAAGGCTTGATAAAAAAGACCAAGCAGTTATTGATAATGCATTTGAACTTACCGATATAGGAAAACTTGTACACAGGAAGTATTTTACACTATCTATGGGAGAGAAACAAAGGGTTATGCTTGCAATGGCTATGGCCCAGGAGCCGGAGCTTTTATTGCTCGATGAACCCATTTCGCACCTTGATATAGGACATCAGCTCGCGTTTATTCATACCCTCAAACAGCTTCACAAAAACGGCATAACCATAATCTCAGCCATGCATGAGCTTCCTCTTGCAACGGAGTTTTTTGAAAGATTATGTCTTATGGATAACGGCAGGATCATGAGGATCGCATCATCCGACGATGAGGATCTCTTTAGAGATATAAAATCCGTGTTTGGCGTTATGGATGAAAAATTTATCAATCCGAAAAATGCATTTGGAAAGTAGGGGGTGCATTGGTATTAAATATTGAGTGACGATTTCAATTTTTCTTGACATATCTAATCTTGAACATTATATTTACATTACTAACAAAGGTTAAACAAACGAAAAACCTTATTTTGTAAGCCAAAATAAGATTTAATAAGGTAATAGTATGATTCACCCCGTTAGAAAAATAAACCGATTAAGGCAGGGTACAGGGTTATATAATGAAGTATAAATACTTTGTAGAAATGACAGGTAACAGGATAACAATCATTTCTAACGGGGTGAATATTGTAAACAACAAACAGAAGGAGGCTGGAGAGCATGCTTTACGAGAACCCTTACAACCACTACTTTGATTATGTAGTCCAGAGAGACCTTGACAAGTGCATCAGATGTAAAGCCTGTGTCACACAGTGCTCGTATGGCGCAAATTATTATGACGAGGACAGGGACCTCATTTACAGTCTTGATCATAATTGTGTTGGGTGCATGCGATGCTCGACATTCTGTCCCACCGACTGTATCAGCATTGTGACGAATCCGGACGCATTCCGGCTCAATGCCAACTGGAAGGACAACAACATCAAAGACCTCTATAAACAGGCAGGAACAGGCGGGATCATTATCACCGGCATGGGCAACGACAAACCGTTTACCAATTACTGGGAACACATGGTGATAGATGCGTGTCAGGTTACCAATCCATCCATAGACCCGCTCAGAGAACCCATGGAACTGACGACCTTCCTTGGAAGGAAACCGGATAAACTCGAGGTTAACAAGAACGGAGACATCACGACAAAACTCGCACCCCAGCTTGTTCTCGAGACGCCGATCATGTTTTCCGCAATGTCGTACGGCTCGATCAATTACAACGTGTGCGAATCCGTTGCCAGGGCTTCAAAAGAACTGGGGATATTCTGGAACACGGGAGAAGGCGGACTGCCGAAAGCGTTGTACGAGTACGGGAAGAATACGATAGTACAGTGTGCATCGGGCAGGTTCGGCGTAAGCCCGGAATACCTGAATGCGGGTGCAGCGATAGAGATAAAAATCGGTCAGGGAGCGAAACCCGGCATCGGCGGCCATCTCCCCGGAGAAAAAGTGCTCGAGGGCATCTCGGAAACAAGGATGATCCCCGTGGGAACGGATGCAATCTCTCCGGCACCGCATCACGACATCTATTCCATCGAGGACCTGAAACAGCTCATCTATGCGTTGAAGGAAGCTACGCGGTATGAGAAGCCTATATCGGTAAAGATTGCGGCCGTGCACAACGTTGCTGCGATAGCGAGCGGCATTGCACGGGCGGGTGCGGATATTATTGCGGTGGACGGCTTCCGTGGAGGGACCGGTGCAGCTCCAAAGGCTATCAGGGACAACGTCGGTATACCGACCGAGGTTGCGATAGCTGCTGTGGATGAGAGGTTACGGCAGGAAGGCATACGCAGCGAGGTATCGCTTGTTGCCGCCGGAGGTTTCCGGAACAGCAGCGATATTATCAAGGCAATCGCACTCGGCGCTGATGCCGTATATATTGCTACCTCTGCACTGATGGCTGTCGGCTGTACGCTTTGCCAGCAGTGTCACAGAGGAAGGTGTGCATGGGGCATCACCACGAACGACCCTGAACTCTCAAAGCGCGTTAACCCTGAGATCGGTGCAGAGAGGCTGGTGAACCTTATAACGGCATGGTCCAATGAGATCAAAGAGATGCTCGGTCTTATGGGTATCAACTCGATCGAGAGTTTGAAAGGGAACCGTGACAGGCTCAGAGGTGTCGGGCTGTCGGAGATGGAACTTCAGGCACTGGGTATAAAACAGGCGGGGATGTGAGAGGATGATATGAAGGTTGTATATCCAAGAGAACAATGGTGTGTTGCATGTAACCTGTGCGAGGTTGCGTGTATGACTGAACATTCGAAAGCAAAAGACCCTTTAAAGATGTACCTTATGGAAAGGCCAAGACCCATATCCAGAACGAAGGTTGAATACATGCCTCCGCTATCCATTTCTACCATGTGCAGGCATTGTGCGGAGGCGGAATGCGTTGAGGCATGCAAAAACGGTACACTTACAAGAAACGAAGAAACGGGCAGGATAGAGCTGAATCAGGATAAATGCCTTGGCTGCTGGATGTGCATTATGGCGTGCCCCTACGGCGCAATCAGTCAGTTTACCAGGGACGGCAGAGCGGTTGCAAACAAATGCGACCTCTGTCCCGACAGGGAGATTCCAGCGTGTGTTGCTGTTTGTCCCAACCGGGCTTTGGTATTTGAGGATAGGGGTTAAAAATGGAACAGAGAAATTATGTTATAATAGGAAACTCGTATGCAGGTGTGTTTGCAATAGAGGCTATACGCAAGAATGATAAAGAAGGAAAAATCACAGTCATCTCAAGAGAGCCTTATCATGTTTATGCGCGTGCAGCTATCCATGAATACATGGATGGCATAATCGGTGACAGCCAGATGTATTACCGGGACAAGGATTTTTATGAGAGGCACAGGGTCACAGAGATACTCGGCAGGGAGGTAAGGGGGATCGAACCGAAAGAACACAAGGTCGTCCTCGATAACAAGCAGAAGATCGGTTTTGACAGGCTTTTGATAAGCACCGGCGGTGTCCCGATAACACCCCCTATCGAAGGTTCAAAAGGTCCGGGTATGTTTACCTTTACAACGTGGGACGATGCCAAGGTATTGAGAGACTGGGTAAAGAAACAAAAAGAGCCGAGGGCAGTGGTCATCGGCGGAGGGCTTATCGGCTTACAGTGTGCGGAAGGCCTGAAGCACATGGGTGTTGATGTAACAGTTGTCGAGCTTGCGGACTATGTCCTTGTGAAGGCACTGGACCAGCTTACAGCACAGCGCGTGCAGAAGTGGCTTGAGGAAAACGGGTTGAAGATTATTACCGGAAACACTGTTGAGTCCGTCAACAGGGTAAAAGGTGCCGTGACCGGCGTAAAGCTCAAGAACGGGGAAAAGCTGAAATGCAGCACGGTCGTCCTCAGCATCGGCGTACGCCCCAATACAGGCTTTACTGAAGGCTCGGGCATTAAGCTCAGCAGGGGCATACTTGTTGATAACAGTATGCAGACAAACATCGAAGGCATATTTGCTGCGGGGGACGTTGCAGAGGCTGAAGACTTCCTCAGAAAGAGGCAGGATGTTATTCCGATAATCCCCATTGCGACCATGCAGGGCAAGATTGCCGGGTCAAACATGACGGGTGAAAAAAAGACCTACCCCGGGGGTCTGCCCCAGAATGCATTTCAATTCTTCGGCAAGAATACGGTTTCAATCGGGAATGTTATCTATGCGGAAAAAATCGGCGGATATGAGGAGATTATCAGGGACGAGGGAAACATTTACAGGAAAGCCGTTTTACAGGACGGACGGCTTGTCGGCCTTCTTTCCATGAATTATATAACGAGAATAGGTATATACAACAGCATTATCAGGGCAAGGATGGATGTAAGCGGGATTAAAGACAGACTCTTAGCGGATGATTTCGGGTTCCTCGATCTTCCCAGGGAATTCCGGGATGAAATGTTAACAAAACCAGGGTAATAGTATGGGAATAAAATCTTCTACACCTTACGGAAAAGATTACGGCGGCTGCGGACTGGTCGGGATAATAGACAGGAGCGGCAGGTCCATTCCCGGGAGTATGATCGTGTCCTCGCTCTGTTCTATGAAGGACAGGGGCAACGGACTCGGCAGCGGATACGCTGTTTACGGTGCTTACCCCGATTTAAAAAACAGTTTCGGCATGCATATCATGTACAACGACATCAGCGCGCGCGAACCCGTAGAGGAGCTGATAAAGACAAAGCTCAAGCTTATGCATGCGGAGCCTGTACCAGTTAAAAAAATCCATGCAATACCGGACCCGCCGGAGTTCTGGAGATACTTCGTCGATCCGCCGGCCACGCTCGACAAGTCGGATGAGGACGGGATCGATGACCTTATCGTCAGTGTCGTTATGGATATCAATGAGAGGATCGACAATGCGTATGTTGTTTCAAGCGGGAAGAACCTTGCGGTGTTCAAAGGTGTCGGGCATCCGGATGCGATCGCAGAATTTTTCAGGATGCAGGATTATGCAGGGTATCTTTTACTGGGGCATACAAGGTTTCCGACGAACACGCCGGGATGGTGGGGCGGGGCCCACCCATTCACAATATTGGACTGGTCAATCGTTCATAACGGCGAGATCTCTTCGTACGGCACAAACAAAAGATATGTGGAGATGTTCGGGTATAAATGCACACTTTTAACCGATACCGAAGTGGTTGCTTATCTGCTCGATCTACTGATCAGAAAAAAGGGGCTTTCCCTTTCAGCTGCGGCCTCTGTGCTGGCGCCTCCGTTCTGGAAAGACATCCAGGGAATGGAACCGCTCAAGAAGGACTATTACACTGCACTGAGGATGTGTTATGCGAACGCATCGTTGAACGGTCCTTTTGCAATTCTCATGGGCTTCGACAACGGCATCCTCGGACTCAATGACAGGATAAAACTCAGACCGCTCATCGTCGGACGCAAAGGTGATATTGTTGCAATAGCAAGCGAGGAATCGGCAATACGCGAAGTTATAGCAGAACCGGAGGATGTCTGGGCTCCGAAGGCCGGAGAACCTATTATAGTAACACTCAAGGAGGACGCAAAGCATTAGTATGGGAGACAGAATAAAAATCGACGCGCAGGGCTTGCATTATAAAATCCTGAACCAACAGATCCATGACGCGCTCGGGAACGGTGAAACAGATATTGAACTTTCCCATGTTAACGGGCAGAGGTATATTGCGGATGGACTAAAGAATGATATACGGATCACGGTAAACGGTGTTCCGGGGAATGATCTCGGAATTTTTATGAACGGCCCTGTCATAACGGTGAACAACAACGCGCAGGACGCTGTGGGCAACACCATGAACGGCGGGAAAATCATAATAAAGGGTATGGCAGGCGATGTGTGCGGTTACGGCATGAGGGGCGGGAAGTTGTTTGTTTTAAAGGATGTCGGCTACAGGGTCGGGATACACATGAAGGGATACAAGATGCTGAACCCCATCATCGTTATCGGCGGGAATGCAGGCGACTTCCTTGCGGAATATATGGCAGGCGGAGTGATTGTACTGCTCAGGATGTTCGGCAGGCAGAACGGGGACAGCACGACAGGGGATTATCTGGGCGCAGGCATGCACGGAGGGACTGTTTATATACGGGGCGGAGCGGACAAGAAAAAAATCGGCAAAGGTGTGGATGTAGCGGAGCTTACGGATGAGGATTACGGGATCCTGAAAGGGATAATAAGAGAGTACGCTGAGGACCTCAGCCTCAATGCAGACAAAATATTGGGCGAAAGGTTCGAGAAGCTTGTTCCCTTAAGTACGCGGCCCTACGCAAAGCTGTACACATATTAACCCGGGAAATGCAATAGAGAAGTTTGTGTGCTTCAGTTTTTATTTCTTTCGGATTTTTACCCCGTTAGAAAGCCCCACCATTTATGGTGGGGATGATATGATAATTTTTAAAATTCCTTAGAGAAAGGGCGTGGTTTAAAGCCACGTTCTCTCTAACGGAGCTTACTTCAGTCATAGTGTGTATCGTTAAAAAAACGATTGAAAAACAGAAAATACATGATTAGTGTTACACAGTAAAACAAAGGAGAGTATATGTACCCGATTCTGTTTCACTACGGACCAATAACTATTCACACGTACGGCGTTGCAATGGCAACAGCTTTTATCGTTGCGATCTATCTCGCAACACGTAAAGGTAAAAAACTCGGCATGGACCCGAACATTGTCCTTGATATGAGCTTCTGGATCATGATCGGTTCTATCTTAGGCGCGAGAGTTGTATTCATAATAACATTATGGCATTACTATATGCAGCATCCGCTTGAGATGCTCGAGATCTGGAAAGGCGGGCTCGTTTTTTATGGAGGTTTATTCGGCGGAGTCCTTGCCATACTGATTTATATAAAATGGGTAAAAGCAAGCTTTTTTACATATGCAGACTTGATATCCCCATACCTCGGGCTTGGCTATGCGATACATCGTGCCTTTGGATGTTATATGAACGGCTGCTGTTTTGGTAAACCCACCACACTTCCATGGCCACTCGGTTCCGTATTCTCGCCTAACAGTGATGCCGGGCTTGCCTATCCAGGCCAGAGGTTATACTCTACAGAACTTTTTGAGGCGGTTAACGGGTTGATCCTGTTTGGATTTTTATTATGGTACGAAAAGAAATTCAAAAAGAATGACGGCGAGCTTGTAGGGCTTTTTCTGATTCTATATTCGTTTAACAGATTTATTATAGAATTTCTTAGGGGTGATACTATCCGTGGATTTGTAGGCCCTCTATCAACATCACAGTTTATAGCAATACCCACATTTATGGTAGGATGGATAATATTTATCTGGGCAAGGACAAAGAAAACAAAAAATGAATCTACCAAAGTACAGGGAAATAAATAAAGCAAGAAGGATACTCGGATTACCTTATATAGCAACAATTGATCACATAAGGGATGCCTATCACAGATTGGCCAGGGAGTATCATCCCGATAAATGTGAGGATAAGAATAAGGATTTTTGCACTAAAAAGATGGCAGAGATCAATTACGCTTATAGGCTATTAATGGATTATACCCATAACTATAGATATTTTCTTACAGAGGATGAATACAAAAGACAGGATCCGGAATACGCGTTGAAAAGATTTTACAACTCATTTAAGTGAAGTTCCTATAGCACGATATCGGAGGTGCAAATGCTTGATACAATAT
>CAZJPN010000088.1:0-6558 GCA_964547905.1 uncultured Pseudomonadota bacterium
GAGGTAATGTCAAAGCATATTTAATCAATTCTTTCACTGCCCCTGCTGTAGTTTTCTTATGAGAAAGCTTCTTATACCTCTTTATTTCCTCAAGGACGGTATCCGGTAAGGTTATTGTTAATTCACGGGTTTCCATTATCTTTCTCCTTCTCTCTCTTCTATAAAATAACCTACAATTTATTTAAGTCAACTTTGGTGTCAAAAATCCGGATGGGTGACTGGTGCAGTAAAGTCCCGCCAAAGGCGGGACTAATTACTGACACACAAACACAAAGAAACAACGGAAATAGTAGAGATAGTGATGACACTGATGTATTCCAGCAGCCGAGAGAAACGAAGTTTCCCACGATAGGGATATTTTTCTCTTGACAGGTGCACTTTAAATGGGTGACCCCACAAGATGATACTCTCTATGGTTAGATTTTACATGACTCGATTCGAAAAGTAGACAAAAGGCATGGAAAGGGTTTATAATTATTGACAAATACACACATGACATTAAATAAATCAAAAAGCATATTTGTTAAATATATAGAAGAAAAGGGATTGCACCATAGCAGGCAAAGGGAAGCAATCATTGATGCTTTTCTTACTGCAGGCAAGCACATTACCGCCGAAGAATTGTTCAACGTGGTCAGAAGGAAAAACCCGGAGATCGGCTATGCAACAGTACAGCGGAACCTGAATTTGATGTGCGAGAGCGGCTTGGCAGAAGAAGTAAAGATTGGTAAGCAAAAGACGCGATACGAACAGAAATATGGCCACAAGCATCACGATCACCTTGTCTGCATAAAATGCGGACGACTCATCGAGGTTAATGACGACAAGATTGAAAAGCTTCAGGACAAGCTTGCCGAGGCAAATGATTTCATTCCGATAAAGCACGAGTTAAAGATATACGGCATTTGCAGCAAATGCAAACCCCGTTAGAAAGAACGTGGCTTTAAACCACGCCCTTTCTGTAAGGACTTTAAAATTTATCATATTTGCTCCGCCATAAATGGCGGGGCTTTCTAACGGGGTAAACAATCTTCCTTCGTTATCTGTCTGTATGTTTATTGTTTCGGGATACCTTTTCTGTAAAGACTCTTCAAAAAAGACTTGACAATCAATTATTGCCATATATATTGATAATGGTAATCATGTTCATTATCAAATAATAAAGGCGGTACGGAATGAAATCTGAGATAAACCAAACACGACAAGACAAGGACAAGCCATGATGCCACTCGGTCTTTTAACAAGCGGGGAGTGTGCCGAAATTACGGACATAATGGTGAGAAAGGACTGCGAGATGGCGCGCTCTTCGGGTAATGGTTGCGGGAGTATGCAATCAAGAATCGAGGACATAGGCATACGAGCCGGGAAAAACGTAGAGATGCTCAACAACGAAGGCAGGGGTCCCCTTCTCGTAAAGATTGACGAATCAAGGATTGCCATAAGCAGAGGCATGGCCATGAAGATATTGGTAAGGAGGAAGGATAATGGTTCTATCAAAGCTTAAACCCGGGGAGAAAGGAAAAATAACGAATATAGGAGCAGCAGGTCCTCTCAAGAGAAGACTCATGGACATGGGGATACTTGTCGGCGAGGTGGTGAAGATGGAGAAGATCGCTCCTCTTGGCGATCCTGTTGAATTGACCATAAAGAACTACCATCTTTCATTGAGAAAAAAAGAGGCAGAAGGAATAGCTGTAGAGGTAGTGGAATGAAAGTGCCTGTAAAAGAAGGATCATCGAACAATGAATGTTTATCAAGAACCGAGAAAAAGATGATAACGATCGCAGTAGCCGGGAACCCTAATTCCGGCAAATCTACTCTTATCAACAGCATAGCCGGAACCAGGCTCCAAGTTGGTAATTGGCCCGGTGTAACCGTGGAAAAAAAATCCGCAGTTTTTGAATACGGAAGCAAAACCGTCAAACTTGTGGATTTACCCGGAACGTACAGTCTGAGTCCCTATACGCAGGAAGAGATCATAGCAAGAGATTACCTCGTCCACGAAAAACCCGACGTAATTATAGACGTTGTAGATGCAACTAACCTTGAAAGAAACCTATATCTAACGGTACAAATGATGGAGCTCGGGATACCGATCATAGTTGCTCTCAATATCTATGACGAAGCAGAAAAGAAGGGTTACAAGATAAATATAAAAGAAATGGAAAACGCGCTTGGGGTAAGAGTAATCCCAACGGTTGCAACCAAAGGAACAGGTCTTGAGGAACTTCTTAAGGTAGCGCTTGAGATAGCAGACAATCCCTCGGAACATTGCCCAAATATCCTGAATTATGGGGAAGACATCGAATGTGCCGCAAAGACTCTCGAGGCAGAATTGAAACATGTATCTTTTGTGCAGAACTATCCTCTACGCTGGCTTACTTTCAAACTCATAGAAGGAGACAGTCACATCTATGAAGCTATTAAATCTGAGGACAATGGATTTTCAACAGATGAAACACTGAGTCATCTTAAAAAAGTGAACGATTCCGACATAGAGTCAATCATGGCGGACAAGCGGTATGCACTGGCAGCAGGCCTTGTCCGGGAAGTGCTGAGACACACTGAATCGGATAGGATTGAATTGACCGAAAGGATTGACAGAATAGTTCTCAACAGATTTATAGGCATTCCGATATTCCTTGTTGCGATGTGGCTTGTATTCAAGCTCACTTTCGACCTATCAAAACCTTTCTCCGACTGGATAAGTGCCGTAATATCAGGACCGTTCAGCGGGTTAACGGAAAGTATATTTAATCTTATAAGAGCACCAGTGTGGATGGTTTCATTGGTTACCGACGGGATTATAGCGGGAGTCGGTTTCGTACTCCAGTTTGTTCCCGTGATATTCGCGATGATGTTTTTCATTACTCTTCTTGAAGCAAGCGGATATATGGTACGGGCTGCATTTGTCATGGACAGGGCAATGCATATGCTTGGGCTCCACGGTAAATCCTTCATACCGATGATACTCGGTTTTGGATGCAATGTGCCTGCCATCTATGCCACAAGAACACTTGAAAATCCAAAAGATAAGGCGCTTACGGCATTGCTCATTCCCCTTATGTCCTGCAGTGCAAGGCTCCCGGTGTACGTGGTTTTCATCGGTGCTTTTTTCCCCGCTTATGCAGGGACAGTGCTCTGGTCATTGTATGTCATGGGAATAGGTATGGCCATTGTCATGGGTATCATATTTAAGAGAACACTCTTTCGAGGAGAAGCACCGATGTTTATTATGGAACTCCCTCCGTACAGAATGCCCTCCTTCAAAAGCCTTATGATACACACGTGGGAAAAAGGGAAACATTTCCTCATCAAGGCAGGGACTATTATCCTTGCCACTTCCATACTGGTATGGTTTCTCCTTAACCTTCCATGGGGTGTAAAGGATAGGAAAGACTCATACTTCGGCAGGGCAGGACAGGTCATGGCACCTGCATTTAAACCACTCGGCTTTGGGAACTGGGAGGCTGCGTCATCGCTTGCTGCAGGCATAATGGCTAAAGAAATAGTGGTGGGAACCATGAGTGAAATATATATACCAAAATCTAATAATAAAAAGGAAAATACATCCACCTTAAGCGAGCAATTAAAGGGAATAGGCACATCCTTTGTACGCGCGGTTAAAGATTCGGTAGCCGGCGTATTTTCGACGTTCGGCTTTTCAAGCCTTTCCACTCAAGAGACTGAAAAAGGAGTTGGCCTTAAATCAGTGCTCCAAAAGACCTTTAGCCCATTGAGTGCATATGCCTTTATCGTGTTTGTACTTCTTTATATACCCTGCGTTGCGACCCTCACAGCAATAAAGCAGGAGTTCGGCACATGGAGAATGGTCGGAATCACCTTTGCTTACCAGATGACACTTGCATGGGGCATGGCGCTTATAATTTATCAGGGCGGGAGATTGCTGGGGATAGGAGGCTAAGATGGGATTTACGGACATCTTCTTCATGACATTAATCATCGGCGGAGCAGTATACCTCCTCTATCGCTCGATATGGAAGAACAAGGGACATTGCTCAGGATGCAGTGCCGAAGACATATGCGTGGGCAAGAAAACGTTTGATTCAAAGAGAAAGCCAAAGGAGACGAAAGATGAGTGCTGTAGCAAACAATAACACTTATTACCGCACTGCAAATATCCTGATGCTGATCACCATATTTTACAACCTTGCTGAAGGACTTGTTTCTGTGGGATTCGGATTTGCTGACGGAACCCTGGCACTCTTTGGGTTCGGTGTAGATTCATTTGTGGAGGTAATATCCGCCCTAGGGGTCTGGCATATGATAAGAAGGATACAGGCATCGTCGGAAACGAACCATGACGCATTTGAACAGCGGGCGCTATGGATTACCGGTACTTCTTTTTATCTCCTTTCTATAGGACTTATAGCAACTGCCATAATCAACATTCTACAGCATCATAAGCCCGAAACCACGGTATGGGGGATTATTATTGCCTGTATCGCCATTATCTCAATGGGGATTCTTATTTATTATAAAGTAAAAATAGGGAAACTTCTTAACTCAAAGGCTATTCTGGCGGATGCCGCATGCTCACGCGTGTGCCTTTATCTCTCCGTAATACTGCTTCTGGCAAGCATTGGTTATGAACTGACCGGTATTGGAAGCATTGATGCAATAGGCACCATCCTTATTGCATTGTTTTCATTCAAAGAGGGGAAGGAATCATTTGAAAAGGCCCGGGATATTTCCCGTTGCTGTAAAGAGCAATGAATAGATTCAGATTATTGGTATATGCGTTTGCCGTTTTATTTCCGTTGGTTGTCTGTACTATAGTGCCGGTACAAGCAGACAGCACACAAGCTGTTTCAACCGTTGATGATCCCTCTACCTCTGTTGATTCGTGTGCCGGTCCATCGGCGCTGTTAAGCGTGCTCGACCGCCCCACGATAAGTGACAGCGTGTGTTCCGTAAAAAAGAACAAGGTGCTTACCGAACTTGGTTATGATTATCAGATCGAGACAGGTAAGAGTTTCAGTACGCTTCAAACACTGCCCCAGCCAGAGATACGTTATGGTACGGGCCATAATGTCGAATTAAAACTTTTCCCACCTAACTATATACTGCAGATAATGCAGACTGCCGGAACCACCGGCGGGAAAGAAGGTGCCGGCGATACAGGGGTCGGAATTAAATACGAGTTTGAATATGGAGAAAAATGGGGCATGGCGACTGATACCGCGGTAACCTTTGCATCGGGCTCGAAGGATTTTAGCGCAGGCGGGACAGGCGTCATCGTGAACGGCATATTCGCCTATAATGTCACTGAGGATATCGGCGTGGGCGTGCAGATTGGGTTGTTTCATTTATTCACACCTGTGGATTCCACGCAGGAGACATCGCTCAATCCAATTTTAGTCGTGACGGATCAATTGAATGAAATAACGGACAAGTTACAGCTGTACGCAGAGTGTTACAATACCATAGACATTATGCATGGCAAGGGCATCGTGTCTTTTGTCGATGCCGGAGTGCAATATCTTTTATATCAAAACATCGAGATCGATCTTGAGGCAGGGCATAACCTGACCGACATTCCCTATAACAATACTGCTTATTTCGGCTTCGGAACAGGAATAGAGTTCTGATTTGCCAGACCCGCAACATCTTTTCTCCTGCAATCTTGACAATAGATGTATCCGTGATAGGAATTATTCGTTTCCCTTTCGTAAACTCATAAGGAGGTAAATCGGTATGAAGATGATAAAAATCTTGATTGCTTCCGCCGTAGTCACGGGACTTGCAGTTTCTGTCGCTTTCGCAATCGGAAACGCCGAAAAAGGAAAACAGCTTTTCAATGATCCTAAACTGTCGGGTGCGACGTCCGGCATGTCCTGCAACTCATGTCATCCCAACGGAAAAGGACTGCTGGATGTGGCAAAGAAAACAACCGGATTCAAAAATCCTGCCGGCACGTTCAAGAGGCGGCAGGGTCAGCCCTTGAAACGTGAATTGATGTCATCGATTTCATTTTGTAATCTCTTGTTTTTATCCATTTGCATTTCCAAACTGCCGGCCGTTGCCACGGCTGGTGATGTGATAAAATAAGTTTTCTCCTTGTAGCTTATATGGTTTGGACATGATTATTGATTTACTTTGCGACCATCCGTATTTAAATCATATTCACGATTCAACGGCTGATCCCGTTGTTTTCCGTCCCATCTTTGGCAGGACATCATAATATGAAAGGGGAATGGATGCTCCGCTCCGGCAAATATGAATCGTTCATAGGTCCTCTATTTTATAAGCAAAAGGAGGCAGATTGTCGACAAGTTAAGGTTGCTGAAACCGGCACTGATGGTGGCGTTAAAACACAGGCGCGCACGCATTGCGGATTTACTCAAAAAGGCGGGGGGTAAGTTGTTTGTATGAGAGAATTTAAGATTCCGGAGCAAGATGAACATCTTGACATTTGATATCGACGCCCTTATTGTACTACATATAGCGTATCGATGGAGGAATGTATGGAAATAGTAAAAGTTTCCCCTAAATATCAAGTGGTTGTCCCTATGGAGATAAGAAAATCATTAGGGA
>CAZJPN010000089.1:0-107765 GCA_964547905.1 uncultured Pseudomonadota bacterium
AGTCCAAAGGGGTCGAGGGGGGTAGGGGGGATTAAGTGGATCGTAGGATGTGTGTTTCATCAGGGTGAATCCCCCTGATGACAAAAATGAACAAATTCCTTAATTTATCAAATGCATTTTTCGGGTAAGGGCTGCCGCATAGCTACCGGCCGGCAGAAGGTTTTGCTTTAAAAACCGCCGCAGGCAGGTGCCTGAAAAAACTAAATCCGAGCTTGGCGAATTCTTTAATGCTGAAGATCTCGCGAATGACTTCGTGGTAGGTGCCTTCGCCCGAGACGACCTTGAAGAGCACGCCCCTGAGATGTGGGTCGCTTTTGGCCATGGTCATCACCTGCTCCACAAACCCTGTTCTTATGGACAGTATTACCAGAAGCCTGAAAAGCCTTCCATAAAAAAAATCCGCACGCAGGTGGGCAAACGCTTTCGGATACGCAGATAGTCCGGAGGCCGATAGACCATTATTGATCATTATCTCAGCAGCCTTTGCACCGGTTTCCAGCGCAACATTTATCCCTTTACCCTTGTAAGGTCTTATAAGTCCTGTTGCATCACCGACGGCAGCAAACCTATTGCCGATAATTCCTCCGGCAGGCCGTATCGGATACTTGCCCTTATGATAATCAAGCCCGATCAGGTTGAGACCATTGATAAGCGCACTGACCGGCGGGTAATCGAGGAACTTATCCATGTCTGCGGATGTGAGGTTCCTGCCCGCAATGTTGATAATGATATGATCACCCTTGGGCGTGATGGCACCGAATTCTATCTTTCTCAGCTCGAGCGGTATGAACGCATGTATTCTGCTGCCGAACCGCTCCTGCAGCATGTTGAGATCGATGTGTGCCTTAGCAACGAGCGTATTCAGGACCTTGGGCGGCCGTTTATACGCGAACGTATGACGTGAGGCGTGTTCCGTAACAGCCGCAATCCCGTCATCAAGACCGAATGCTCCAACAACGGCATCAGCCCTGATGAACTTGTCCTCAGCATAGATCTTTACATCTTCGCCATTGTTAAACTCGATGTCCGTTACCCGTGACCTGATAACCGCTGCACCCAGCTCCTGCGCTGTCTGAAGCATAAACCTGTCGAACAGTATCCTTCTGGTAGCATACGTGCCCCTTTCCCCTGTAAGCTCCAGCGGGGTATTGATTGCAGGGTGCAGGACATAACCGGATATTTCCCGCTTGATAAGCTGTTCCGGGAACGGCATTTCAAGCGACTGTTCGAAGATCTCCCTGATAGGATAGGAAAGGACACCGACACACTGGTTATAATGACGGTCAAAATCCTTGCCCTCGAATATGACCACCCGTATCTTCGTGCCTTTCTTTGCCGCTTCCTTGATAAGTTTTATTGCAGCGGCACTGCCCGCAGGCCCCCCGCCGATAACAGCTATTGTGGAGCCGTCTACAATCTTCAGGTTGTCATTTTGCATTTCTCACCCTTTTTATTCCCAGAACCATAAGGAGTAATTTAATCACTTCCGCAATATTAAAAACGCCCCTTAAGATTGCCCTATAGGGTTTGTCCCCTATAAACATGTGCCATGTTATATTGGACATCCACTGTTTTTCCACAGGTTTTCCATCTTCATCTTTAATTATTGAGATAAGTGCGCTGCCGATTCGGCTACTGGATGTAATGACCTTATGCATAAAAAACATTGTTCTGCCATACCTGTTATCTCTTACAAATTTTAAAATGCATTCCGGATAATAGCTGTCCCTAAATGCAGCTTCGTCAATACCGCGCATCATGACGGTCTGTGCCGCTGACATCGATGTGACGAAGGCAGATTCTATGCCGTTCTTCATGTATCGTGATACACACGCATCTCCGACCATAACAACCCGTGTATAAAACGGTCTGACTGCCGCTGTTACCGGAAGCCTTGGATGACAGTGACATACAGGAGTAAGGTTCGTGTTCATAACCGAGTCAAGATGCAGCGCCTTCAGTTCCTCAACCAGTTCAGAAAATTTTACATGTGCCCCGATGCCGCTTACCGTAAGATACTTCCCTTTCGGGGTAATGGCTGTAAACAGGAATTTTGAGTGCCTGCGCGAAAATATATTTATGTAGCCCGTGATATCGCTATCGCCACCTGACATAAGCTCTGTCTGGCATGTGTGCCAGTACCCGGGCTCAATATAACCGAACTTGAATTTTTTGCTAAGACTGGAATTTACGCCGAACGCACCGACGATAAGGGCTGCCTTCAGTTCATGGTGTCTGCTCATTTCATCCTGATACATGACTGTACATTGTTCAACGACCGGGTTTTGCGGTATAATTATGTCGGTAACTGTACCGTTTATCACAGTAGCGCCTCTCTTTTTTGCCTCTTCAATCAAAAAGGAATCGAAACCGATAAAGCCTTCCGACAATGCCTCTCTCCGTGGACCAATCCCCCTGAAAACCGTGTATACCTTTGCTGACGGTCGCCGTATAAGGGCGTCCATGCCGTTGATATGAAGCTTGAAGCCCTCCATGTTCTGTCGTATTACCCTGCTGTCCAATTTCAGCAAATTCAGATCCAAATCCGAGATCATCTGCACAATGTTCCCGCCAAGCACACCTGCGCACATATTGCATCCGGTCGGGCCGTGTGCGACGAACGACCTCCGTTCTATGATGATCAGGTTGAGCAAGATACCGAGTTTTCTTGCAAGCTCGCTGATATGCATGGCAAAAAAGCTGCCTGCAGGCCCTCCGCCGAGCACTACTATGATATCATCGTCCTTAAGCTTCAAATAACTCATTGATATTAAGTATAACTTAATACCGCTCAAAAAGCCAGTACAGAAAAGGGATAAACAGTCGCTTTCCATTGACTATACGGTAACAAAAATGGTATTTAAAAAATTGATATGATCAGCAAAAAGATACTTGTTATGATCCTTGCCGGTGGCGAAGGAAAAAGATTGCATCCTCTTACACAGGACAGGGCAAAGCCTGCCGTTCCCTTCGGCGGTAGATACAGGATTATTGACTTTGTTTTGAGCAATTTTATCAACTCAGGTTTTTATAAAATAAAGGTCTTAACACAGTATAAATCCGAGTCGCTGAACTCGCACATAGCAAGGGCATGGCACCTTTCACCGTCAATAGGTCATTCAATTGATCTTGTACCTGCACAGATGCGCATAGGCAAAGACTGGTACAAGGGCACGGCAGATGCTGTTTATCAGAACATAAACCTTATACACGATGAAATACCGGACATGGTGTGCATATTCGGCGGTGACCATGTTTACAAAATGGATGTCAGGCAGATGATAGATTTCCATATCAAAAAAACAGCTCAGATTACTGTTGAGGCTGTGCCCTATCCGTTAAAAGAGGCAAGCTCTTACGGTATTATAGAGATTGACAAGGATTACAATATAACCGGATTTAAGGAGAAACCACAACATCCGAAGCCAATGCCCAATAAACCGGATATGGCTCTCTGTTCCATGGGCAATTATATTTTCAACACAGATGTGCTTTTGAAAATGCTTGCGGATGATGCAAAGAAAGCCTCAAGCCACGATTTTGGTAGGGATTTAATTCCGTCCGCTCTAAAAGCTCATACGGTAAAGGCTTATGATTTTTCAAAAAATATAATTTCCGGTGAGCAGAAAGGGGCAGCAGGATATTGGAGGGATGTCGGCGAAATCGACAGCTACTGGCAGACGAACATGGACCTTGTGTCCGTAACACCGAGGCTTAACCTGTATAACTTTGAATGGCCAATAAGAACATTTTACCCGCCCTACCCTCCTGCTAAATTCGTGTTTGCGGATGAAGAGACCAAAAGGATCGGTGTAGCCACTGACTCAATGGTTGCCGAAGGGTGTATCATCAGTGGAGGACAGATAAACAGGACCATTCTTTTCCCGGGTGTAAGAATAAATTCATTTTCAACAGTGGAGGACTCGGTATTGTTCGAGAGGGTGGACATCGGCAGGTATGCAAGAGTCAGACGGACTATCATTGATAAGGATGTAAAGATTATGCAGAATGCAACAATAGGTTATGATCCTGAAAAGGATAAAAAGAGATTTACCGTGTCAGAAAAAGGTATAGTTGTTGTTCCAAAAGGGACTGTTGTGGATTGATATGTCGGAACTCTCTGTATCATTTCTCTGGCACATGCATCAGCCGCTCTACAAGGATCCGTTTACTGGAAAATACACCCTTCCATGGGTAAGGCTTCATGCCATAAAGGCATACTATGACATGCCTTCTGTGCTGAAAAACTATCCCGACATAAAGGTCAATATTAATCTTGTACCCTCACTCGTTGAACAATTGGCCGATTATGCATCCGGCAATGCACAGGATATTTTCTATGAATACTCTGCAAAACCTGCCGTAGAACTGGACAACGACGACAGGGCTTTTATACTTAAATACTTTTTCATGGGCAACTGGGAAACCATGATAAAACCATATCCCCGTTATTTTGAGCTGCTCCTAAAACGCGGTAAGAGTACCAATGATAACGATATCGAAAATATGATAAACACATTCAATAAACAGGATTTTCTCGACATCCAGGTATGGTTCAACCTTTCATGGTTCGGATTTACAGCACTTGTGGATTATCCAGAGCTTGTAAGATTAAAAGAAAAACAAAGGGGCTTTACGGAACAGGATAAAAAATTCGTGCTCGATACACAGATGGATATAATAAAGAAGTTGTTCCCGCTTTACAAAGAGTTGAATCAGAGTGGACAAATAGAGATAACTACAAGCCCGTTTTACCACACCATCATGCCGCTGCTGTATGATTCCGACACAGCACGCAGGTGTATGCCGAAGGCTGTACTGCCGAAAAGGGTAAGTTTTCCAGAAGATGTACTGGCACAACTAAAGTTAGGCAGGCAGTTTATCATTGATCATCTTGGTATTGAACCAAAAGGGCTCTGGCCTTCCGAGGGGTCCGTCTCGCCGGAAATCATCCCTCTTGTAAAAGAGGCAGGCTTTGAATGGATGGTTACTGATGAAGAGATTCTGTTTGCATCCATCAGCAAGGACCGAGCAGGAGAGCTTTTGTACAAACCATATACAGCAACCTATAAAAATACCGGCATAGATATACTGTTCAGAGACAAAGGCATTTCTAACTTTATAAGCTTTGATTGTGCACGGTATGCCTTAAGGGAAGATGCAGTGGAAGAATTGCAAAAACAAATTTTTGGTATAAAAAAATATCTTTCCGATAAAAAAATGGATGGTATCGTTGTTATTGCACTTGATGGAGAAAACGCATGGGAATACTACCTCTATAGCGGTAAAAGATTCCTCAACAGCATGTATGGTGTCCTGAGTAAAAACAAGGATATCAAAACAACGACCATTTCTTCTTATCTCGAGACCCATAAGCCAACAGACAACATAGATAATCTTTATACCGGCTCATGGATAAACAAACGCTTTGATATATGGATTGGTCAGGAGGAGAAAAACCTTGCATGGGATTATCTCGTTTCAACGCGTGAATATCTCAAGCAGAACACAAAAGGACTTACACAGGAACAAATCAATAAGGCATTAAGATATATATATACTGCAGAAGGGAGTGATTGGTTCTGGTGGTATGGGGATACCTTTTACACGGCCAATGAAGAAGAATTTGACAGGTTATTCCGAAAAAACCTCAAAAAGGTGTTGGAAATCATAAAAAAGCCCATGCTTGATTTCCTCCACACCCCTGTCATAGCACTGTCAGAAACACAGCTTAATACCCAGCCACTTGATTTCATAACGCCGGTGCTTGACGGTATACCAACGGATTATTATGAGTGGGAAGGCAGTGCTGTTTGCTATCAAACATCAACGACAGGAAGGCATAATCCGGAACCTTTCATATACAAGATATACTACGGCTTTGACCTCGATAATCTTTATATAAGGCTCGATCACAATATAGAAAAGATTAAAAACGAGAAATACAACGTATACTTCGCAATAAACATCTTTGACCACAGCTTTGAATACCGCATTGTTATACCCATAAAACATATCCTTGATACAAAGCCATACTACGAACTGCACTATGCAAAGGATCAGATTGTGTTTGAATTCGTCAAACTGAGTGAGTCCATCGCAATAAAAAAGATCCTCGAGTTGAAAATTCCCTTTGCAGATATAGGCGCATCGCCGAATGCGAAGCTCAATATGATCATCAGTGCCAGGGACGGGGATGTAGAGCTTGAAAAGTATCCTGCAAAAGGTATTATAAGTATTGTTGTACCGGATCAGGATTACACAAAAAAGATGTGGAGCGTCTAATGGATAAACTTGATTTCCATTTTGTTGTTCACTGTCATCAGCCCGTTGGTAACTTTGATGGCGTATTCAGAGAGGCTTACGAAAAAAGCTACAAGCCTTTTATTAAGACTATGATAAAGCATCCTGCTGTAAAGCTTGGGTTGCATATATCCGGGCCTGTATGGGATTGGATAGGAATAAACGAACCCGCATTCATATCGGACATAGAAAGACTTGTTGCCAGGGATCAGGTAGAAATAATCTCGGGCGGCTATTATGAACCCATACTTGAAATTCTGACAGAACAGGACGCAATCGGCCAGATCGAACTGATGAATAGATTTATCAGAACAAGGTTTAAACAAAATCCAAAGGGTATATGGCTCACAGAAAGGGTCTGGGACCCATCCATGCCTGTACTGCTTTCAGGACTTGGTATCAAATACACGACTGTTGATGATACGCATTTTTATTATGCGGGTCTGGAAGAAAAAGACATACACGGCTACTACATCACAGAACGTGCGGGACATCCGCTGAATATTTTTCCTATCCAGAAACAATTAAGATATGCCATACCATTCAAAGAGCCATCGCAGGTTATTGATATTTTAAAGAAATACAGGGACACCGGCACTATAAATTCAGTTACGTATGCGGATGACGGGGAAAAGTTCGGCCTCTGGCCCGGCACATACAAATGGGTCTTTGAGCAAGGCTGGCTTGAGCGTTTTTTTGTAGAGCTTGAAAAAAATACGGACTGGTTAAACATAACAACCCAGGCTGAAGATATATCCATGAATAAACCCACGGGCAGAATATACATACCATCTGCCTCTTACGAGGAACTGCTTGAGTGGGCATTACCCGTAGACGCTGCGACAAAATTCAAATTATTCAAGGCGTCTTTGAGCACTATAGGCATAGGGGACTGCTGTAATCCATTCATAAGGGGCGGATTCTGGGATAACTTCCTTGTAAAATACCCTGAGAGTAATTGGATGCATAAAAGGATGCTGCAGGTAAGCACTATGCTTTCAAGCGTAGAAGACAGAGTAGGCCTTCAACTGAACGATGCAAGGCTTGAGGTTTTCAAATCACAGTCTAACTGTGTTTACTGGCATGGGTTATTTGGTGGTGTTTATCTCAACTACTTACGCCATGCAGTGTATGAGCATCTTCTCAATGCAGAGGCATTGATAGACGCACATAAGCCACAATCGAACGGTACGTTCTACACCGAACAGGATCTCGATCTTGACGGCAGGAACGAGATTATCCTTAAGAACAAACATCTTGCCCTGTATATAGCCCCGTCAAAAGGCGGAGCAATGGTTGAGATTGATGTACGGGATCATCATTTTAATATCACCAATGTTATGACAAGGCGTAAAGAGGCCTACCATGAAATTATAATAGAGAAACAAACGCGCCAATCTTCCGAAAACAAACCGGTAACAATACACAACCTGGTAAATTTAAAAGAAGAAGGACTTGAACAAAGGTTAATTTATGATTGGCATCCAAGGTATAGTTTTATAGAACATTTCCTTCCATCACATGTGTTGGAATTGGATAGATTGTATAAAAATCAATACATAGACCTTGGCAATTTTACACTTGAACCACACACCGTTGTGAAACATGAAGGTAACACTGTTTTCCTTTCAAGAGATGGACACCTTTTGTATGATAGAGAGAGGATACCCCTCAGAATGGAGAAAAGCTATAGATTGTTAGAAAAACGACTCGAAGCCGGGTATAGGCTTACCAATATTTCCAATAAACAGATCGATGCGGCAATGCTTGTAGAGTTGAACCTAACACTGCTTGGCACAGATGACCAGCGTTCCATCGTGCTCAATGAAACAGATGAACAAGAGATAAAAAGTATGGCTGATTATCTGAGATACGGCAAGATCGATACTTTTGAACTTATTGATAAATGGCAGAAGCTCGGCATAAAGATATCAACACCATCGATATCATCTTTGTTTGCTTACCCAATAGAAACGGTTTCAGCATCGGAAGATGGTTTTGAAAGGACATATCAGGGAACATGTTTTTTGCTTGTCTACGACCTAAACCTCGAACCTGAAGAAAGTAAAGGTATTACTATACCTCTTGATTTTTTTGATATATAAACTTACAGAGAGAGCTTATGACTAGAGGAGAATTTAATGTCTGAATTAAGAAAAGATCCGATTTTAGGCAGATGGGTTATTATATCCACCGAGCGTTCAAAAAGACCGTCTGACTTCAACAACAAACATATAGAAAAGGCAGACAACTCATTTTGTCCGTTTGACTACGGCAACGAAGACAAGACACCCCATGAGATCCTTGCTATCAGAAAAGACGGCAGTCATACGGATAAGCCTGGGTGGTCATTGCGGGTCGTTCCGAACAAGTTTCCGGCACTCCAGATAGAAGGAGACCTGAACAGGGAAGGCAACGGCATGTATGATAAGATGAACGGCATAGGAGCACATGAGGTAATCATCGAAACAAACGAACACAACAAAACGATGTCCGCTTTCTCGGTAGCTACCATGAAAGACGTTCTCTGGACTTACAGGGAAAGGATCAGGGATTTGAAAAGGGACAACAGGTTCAAGTATATACTTATATTCAAAAATCAAGGGGAGGCTGCTGGCGCATCGCTTGAACATACGCATTCGCAATTGATCGCATTACCCATTATCCCGATAACCGTGGAAGAAGAACTTCATGGATCTAAAGATTATTACGAGTATAAAGAACGGTGTATATTCTGCGACATGATACGCCAGGAGATAGCGGAAAAGGACAGGCTTGTAACGCAGAATGTAGATTTTATCGCATTTACACCGTATGCATCCAGATTTCCGTTCGAGACATGGCTCTTGCCAAGACGACACTTTTCTCACTATGAAACCATATCGAATGACATGCTCGAGAGCCTGTCAAATATATTCCTTGAGGTAATAGGTAAGCTTGATAAGGCACTCAACTATCCTTCATTCAATTTTATCCTCCATACATCGCCGCTTACCTTGGATCAGTGTGAATATTATCACTGGCATTTCGAGATCATCCCTGTCCTTACCAAGGTCGCTGGTTTTGAATGGGGAACAGGGTTTTTCATAAATCCGACCTCACCGGAACAGGCAGCGGCCTATTTAAGGGAGGTATCATGATTATTGTTCATGCAGGCTCAGAGGTCGTACCTTTCTCCAAAACAGGGGGACTTGCCGATGTATTGGGAGCGTTGCCTCTTTCACTGGCAAAAAAAAGCCATGATGTGATCATCGTGTCACCATTGTACAGGCATGTTGCAGAAAAGTTCAAGCCCGAGAAGCAGTCGGTATCATTAAAAATCAAATTAAACGAACAAACCATACCTGCCGATATTTACTCGATCAAGATAAGCGAACATGCAACAGCGTACTTTATCGGCAACGATGCCTTATTTTTGAGGGACGGTCTCTATGTCGATAAGAACGGTATCGATTATTCCGACAATGCAAAAAGATTTATATTTTTCTCAATGGCTGTTCTGGAGCTTATAAAAAAATTAAATATAAAACCCGATGTTATCCACAGCCATGACTGGCAGTCAGGACTTATCCCGGTTTATATGAAAACGCTGTACAGTGATTATTTCAACGGTACTGTGTCCGTGTTCACCATACACAATATAGGTTATCAGGGCATATTCTGGCACCTTGATATGCAGCTCACAGGACTCGGCTGGGAGTATTTTTCAAGCGATTACCTCGAATTCTATGGAAAGCTAAGCTTGCTCAAAGCTGGCATTGTGTTTTCTGACGCTGTTACAACGGTAAGCCCGACATACGGTAAAGAAATACTAACGCCTGAGTTCGGATACAGAATGGATGGGATATTAAAAACACGACAATCGGATCTGTTCGGTATTCTGAACGGTGTTGATTACGAGCAATGGAACCCGGAACACGACAGATTCATCCCGCATCAATACAGCATGGATACTATAGATTTGAAGCATGATAATAGAATAACCTTGAACAGGATGTTCAATCTTGATGATAGTGATGTTCCAATAATAGGCATGATAACAAGGCTTGCACAGCAGAAAGGCATCGATCTTGTCATTGAAGCAATAAACAGAATTATATCAATGGGGTTCAAGCTTGTTCTGCTCGGCAGCGGTGATAAGCCGTACGAAGATAAAATAAAAGATATTGCCAACAGATACAAGGGAAGGGTTGGTATAAAAATAGGATTCGACAACAGTCTTGCCCACCTCATAGAAGCAGGAGCGGATATCTTCCTTATGCCGTCGGTTTATGAACCGTGCGGACTCAATCAGATGTACAGCCTGAAATATGGTACAGTACCTGTCGTCAGGTCTACAGGCGGTCTCAACGATACAGTCATAGAGTATAATCCGTCTTCGGAAAAGGGGAACGGATTCAAGTTCAAAGATCAGAGTGCGGATCGGATGCTGTCAGCCTTAAAAAAAGCCATCGACGTTTACAACGATAAACAAAGGTGGCAAAGGCTTATAAAAGCATGCATGTCTTACGATTTCTCATGGGACAGAAGTGCGGAAGACTATGAGCTTTTATATAAAGCTTATGTGATAAAATCTTACTTACACGGACGCCGAAGTACCTCTTCTTAAGTAAACATATCCTTAGTCTAATAATATACTATTCTTCGATAAATGGTAAAACAAATATGGTTTTATGAAAGTATATTCACCCCGTTAGAAAATCAGCCAAAGGCTGATAAGTCCTCTGGCTTGGATATGGCTTTAGACTATGTTCATTCTCTATGCAGGGCTTTCTAACGAGGTAAAATTATATTTCAGGAGGTATTTAAATGGAATATCAAGAAATTATCGACAGGTTGAAACATATCGTCGATACGCCGACACATCCTATACCGGACGATACCCTATCAAAGGTCAGGGAACGCTATTATGCAAAACACGACAAGTCTGCTGCTTTGTATGAGAAGGCAAAGGAAGTAATACCCGGGGGTGTTGAACATAACCTCAGCCTTGAAAAGCCTTTTCCTATCACCATGGACAGGGCAAAAGGCTATAAGATGTGGGACATAGACGGTAATGAATACGTAGATTACCTTATGTCCGGTGCACCAATTATACTTGGACATCATTATGATCCGCTCGATAACAAGATCATAGATATCATCAGAGAGAAAGGCCCTTCAACAGGATGCACATCAGAGTATGAGATACTCGCTGCACAGCAAATTATAAAACATGTACCGAATGTCGAAATGGTAAGATTTTTACAGTCAGGAACCGAGAGTGTGATGGCAGCACTGCGCATTGCACGAATCTATACCAAGAAGGACAAGATCATAAAGATCGGCGGAAGCTATCATGGATGGAGTGACCAGGTTGTGTATTCACTCCATGTGCCGGGTGCAGGGGCACTCGAGGCAGCAGGCATACCATCCGATTGTTTTAACAATCTTGTGGATGTATTCCCCAACGATTTTGAAGGCATAAAAAATGCGTTTGAGGAAAACAAAGGAGGCATTGCTGCTGTCATTGTAGAACCTATCGGAGGAGAATCAGGCACGCACCCTGTGCACCCTGACTGGAATAAGGAGATAAGGAAGCTGTGCGATGAATATGGCGCATTGCTGATTTTTGACGAGGTCGTTTCGGGATTCAGACTCGGTCTGGGAGGTGCCCAGAAATACTACAATGTTGATGCAGATATAGTTATTTTCGGCAAGATCATAGCACACGGATATCCTGCGGCAGGAGGTATAGGAGGTAGAAAAGATATTATGGCTATATGCTCAGGCGTTGGCAGTATAGGCCAGAAGGCATACATCGGCGGGACTCTATCGGCAAACCCTATATCAACAGCAGCATGTTATTATGCGTTAAAGCTGATAGAAGAGAACAATGCTGTGCAAAAAGCAGCGGACTATGCGGATAAGCTGACAGACGAAATGAACAACCTTTTCTCAACAAGGAAAGACCTTCCATTCTTCGCATTTAATTTTGGTCCAATCATACATTACGAAACAACAGGTATGCTCGCAGTTAACGTTACACATCCGGATGTCCTGAATGAGATCATGACAAGAAGGCATATTGCCCAGGACTATCAGATGGTCATTATAGACCAGGGCATATTTACACTCGCGGGTTCAAGGATGTACACATGCATGCAGCATGACAAAGAGGCACTTGATAAGACCATAAAGGCTTGGGAATACACACTGTCATTGATACCTAAGAACTGACAGGTGTGAACAAACATGCTGGTCTAAAGCAATACTATAAGTAAAATATGGCAGGCGATTCAGCGAATCGCCTCTACAATATACAGGCAAGGAGGCGTATATGAGTAAATATGGGCAATATAAAAAAGATGTTTTGAAATACAGTCAGATGATGCTGACAAAGGGATATACAGTCGGGACCGGCGGGAATGTTTCAATCCTTGTCGACGGGGAAGATGCTCTTGCCATAACTCCTTCGAACAAGGAATACATGGAGCTTACACCATCGGACATCTGCATTGTTGACTTCGACATGAACATGATCGAAGGCAGGTACAACCCTTCAAGGGAAACCGGACTGCACATAGCAGTGTATAAAAACAGGCTTGATGCGAATGCGGTAATCCATTCCCACCCGATCTACACCAGCATCTTCGCCCTCATCAACAAACCCGTCCCTGCAATCTTCGATGAGGTAACCATGGGCATAGGCAACATCACGGATATAATCCCATATGCTTTATCAGGTTCTGACCAACTTGTGGATAATGTTAAAACAAAATTATCCAACAGATGCAATTGTTATATATTACAAAACCATGGAGCATTGAGTATAGGTACAAACATCGGTAAGGCATTCAGAAGTCTCGAACTTATGGAGAAGTCGTCTCAGATATACTATTACGCACTCTCGACCGGAGAAAAGACCTCTACACTGCCGTCCGATATGTCAGACCTTCTGTTCCAGCTAATTAAGGCAGAGCAGGATAACGAGATAGAACGGAAAAAGAGCCAGACAAAATAAATAATCAAAGGGCGACACATACACCACCCTGCACAAAGAGGTTGTCTTTTGTCATTCTTGCGAAAGCAGAAATCCGGAGGACCAAAAACTGTCCCCCAAAGGCGGATCAGCCTCTGGCTGAAATTCCGCATCAAGTGCGGAATGACACAAATTTTGTGAATTTATAACCCTGCCGGTGCCTGAATATTTTTCATTTCCTTTACGTGGTTTTTGCTATCCATGATCAAAATCTTGGGTGCATAATCAACAGGGATTTCTTCATCCGACATGTTCACAAAACTTGCTATTATAACAAGGTCCGACTTCTTGATAAGGTGGGCAGCAGCGCCGTTTATACCGATAATACCGGAACCCCTCTGTCCCTTAATTGCGTATGTCTCAAGCCTGTTTCCGCTCGTGACATCCCATATCTTGACCAGTTCGTATTCCTTTATGTCAGTAAGCTCCAACAGCTCTTCATCAATGGTTATGCTCCCCTCATAATCCAGATCGGCCTGTGTTACCGTAGCCCTGTGGATCTTTGATTTTAACATTATTCTTTCCATTGCTCCTCCTTTTATGCTTTTTATTTTAATCTTTTTTCAAAGACATATTGTCTAGAAGCCTTACACTACCTGCGTAAGCAGCAACAACGATACGAGCATCATCCGAAACTTCATAATCGGATTTCAGTGTCCTCTCATTGATCACTTCAATATAATCTTCTTTTAACCCTGCCGATTGAATATCAGAACGTACAATGTCCTGAAGCTTCTTACCGTCCTTTAATCCTTTTTTAAAGGCATCCTCGGCATGAAACAGGCCTTGTGATATGGATACTGCCCTGTGTCTGTCATCAATTGAAAGGTATGCGTTTCTCGAACTCATGGCAAGGCCGTCCGGCTCCCTGATTATGGGCATACCCTTGATCTCAACCGGCATATTCAGATCTTTAACCATCTGCCGGATAATAACAAGCTGCTGAAAATCTTTCTCTCCAAAGATAGCAATATGCGGCAGCACTGCATTGAACAATTTCATAACAACAGTTGTAACGCCTTTAAAATGTTCCGGCCTTGTCTTGCCGCACAGTATGCCGGAAAGTTCTGAAACATATACCGAAGTTTTAAACGGATCGGGGTACATTTCTTGTACATCCGGATAAAAGATCCCATCGGTACCTGCTTTTTTCGCAAGACCGGCGTCCCGATCAAAGTCCCTCGGATATTTCGAAAAGTCCTCTTTGGGACCGAACTGCATGGGGTTTACAAACAGGCTCATGACAAGCACATCACCGCGTGTTTTGCCTTCTCGCAACAGGCTTATATGACCTTCATGCAGATACCCCATTGTCGGCACAAGCGATATTGTTTTCCCCATGGTCCTCTGTTCAAGGGAAAATTCCTGCATTTCATGTACAGTTTTGATAATCTTCATTATTTATAGGTATGCTCTATTCCCGGAAACACACCTTCCTTGACATCTTTAACATATTGCTGGATTGCGTTTACGGCCATATCTTTTAATTGCGCATATTGTTTTACGAATGTCGGCTGCTTATTTCCGCCCAAGCCAAGCAGATCATGGAATACAAGCACCTGACCGTCAACATCCCTGCCTGCACCTATACCAATGGTTGGTATGTGCAATTTTGATGTAATCTCTTTTCCAAGAGTACCCGGAATACCCTCGAGTACAATTGCAAATGCCCCTGCCTCTTCAACTGCCAGGGCATCTCTTATTAAAGCATTGTAACTCTTTTCATCTCTTCCCTGTACCTTGTAACCACCCATTCTGTGTATGGACTGAGGAGTTAGTCCAATATGCCCCATAACAGGTATATCCACATTGACGATGGCCTTTATTACTTCTGCCATATTGCTGCCACCTTCCAGTTTTATCGCTTCGGCTCCGCCTTCTTTCAACAGCCTTCCTGCATTATAAACCGCATCACGGATACCGGTTTGATATGAAAGGAACGGCATATCGGCCACTACAAAACTGTATTCAACCCCTCTTACAACGGCCTTTGTATGATAAATAATCTCTTCTACGGTTACCGGGAGGGTGTTTTTATAGCCATTCACAACCATGCCGAGAGAATCGCCAATAAGGATTATTTCAATCCCTGCTGTATCCGCTATTGCTGCAGATGGATAATCATAGGCAGTCAGCATGGCTATTCTTTCGCCTGCCTCATACAATTTTATTATGTTTGGTAAAGTTACCTTTTTTCTTTCCATTAAAAAAACTCCAGCCGAAACGGCTGGAGTTTTGACAGATCAAGCATTCCTCCCCGTCTCGGTCTTTTTACGGATCCAAGCGGTTTTGTGATTATAATATACAATTTATTATGCAATGTCAATGTTTTATTTATCCATGATAGTCGAATAAACAGAATTTTATTAATAAAGGTTGAAAAAAAACAAATATTACTGTATACTTATTTTATCTATGAAAAGAATAACTATAATTTTATTGCTTTTGGGGTTAATTGGATGTGGTCCATCCGTGTTAAGTGTAAAAACGTCGTTTGAACAGGCTCAGGCTGCCTATAACAGGCTTCTTACAACACATCCGGAACTCATTGATACGCAGGGATACAGGATATACATGGCAAAGGCAAAGTCGGCCTACGATAACAACGATTTTGCAGATGCCGATAAATATGCAAAACAGGCAATGGAGCAGGCTGATAATGCATACAATACCAGGATACGACTCAATGCAGATACACGTAATCGCATCGAACTTACAAGAATTAAAATGGACAATCTGCTCGTACCCGGCCATGAGGAAGTGCATGAATTTTTTGAAGCAATAAACGCCTATAATAATGGTCAATACAGAGAATGCATATCCATGCTGTCCGATGTATCAAAACGACTGGATATAGATGCCCAAACAGCATTTTTGAATAAAGTAACATTGTATGTACCCGAAACCCTTTCGGCCAGGTTTGGCAGCAGCGTACCTGTATTTGCATTTCTTGGAAATGATCTAAAACTGCACAATAGGATCGCAAGCGTAAAAGGCCCGGTGGAAGTGGATTTCGTCAACCAATTTTTTGTTAACGAGAATTTTTCATACTTTCATATAAAAAGCGATAAACTCCACATAGACGGCTGGGTATATCCACAGTTCGTTGTAATAGGTAAAATAAAACAAATAAAAGGGGAGGTAAAATAATATGATAAAGAAAAATGCTTTCGGTCTTGCATGCGGACTCGTAATAGGCCTGGGACTATTTATTTTGACGAATTACATGGTACTGCTTCATCATGGAGGCGGGACATTAATAAAATTAAATCAGATCTACTGGGGTTATTCTATAACGTTTGGCGGGTCGCTTCTATCCCTTATCTACGGGTTCGTTACAGGCTATCTTACAGGATGGTTTATCGCACTATTTTACAATATCTTCGCCTGATTGAAGTCTATCACATTATCTAACTTTATCTGGAATATACAGGGTGGATAATCTTACATACTATCTTGAAATACTCAAGCTTGAACCGGAAAACATCTCTGCGTTAAAAGGGCTCACGGAGATATACAAAACAAATGAACAATGGGATAAGCTTATAGAAATATACGAAAAATTGTTCAGTCTTTCTCAGGGAGATGACGAACGTATAAATTACATAATAGATGTAGCCGATACGTATTACTATAAGTTAGCCGATATGAACAAGTCCATAGAATTTTATCTTGATGCACTCGAACTCAATCCATACGAACAAGGCGTTGTAGACAAACTAAAGAGTATAATGGAAAAGGCCAATGCTCTGGCAGAATTGAATATCCTGCTTGAAGGAGAGTGCCTTTTATTAAAAAACCCTGAACGGATCAACGATAATAATAACAAAATAATAAACAACTATATGATGCTTGATATGTATGATGATGCATTATCGCTACTTCCAAGATTAAAACCCCCTCCATCACAGGCCACAAAACACCTATACGAGAAATTACTCGAGAACAACATGCTTTCAAGGATTGTAGAATACAAAGATCTGTTCATAAACACATTCAATAACCCAGAAGACCTTTCCAACCTCTACGGTTCACTTGCAAAAATATATGAAGAAACAATAGGAGACCTCTACGAGACCGCATATAATTACGAGATGGCTCTTGCATCAAATGCAGAAAATCAACAACAAATCGTTCAAAAATTAAGCGAGATATACTCCTCTATCGATGAGCCCGTAATGCTTTTGTCCATCCTGGTAAAAATGAGCGACTATGCCTCTCCGGAAGGGTCATTCGAACTCGATAAGAATATAGGATTATGCTACATAAAACTCGGAGATAATACCTCTGCCCTGCCCTTTCTTAAAAATGCACTGTCGGCAAAACCGGATGACAAACCACTGCTGTACACAGTGCTTGATGCATATACAAATGCCGAAGACTCGGAAGGCACAATAGATACAGTAAAAAAACTCGTCGAAATTGAGGACAACGACGACAAAAAGGTGCTCCTTTATAAAAGAGCAATACCCATACTTATAGAAAACAAAGATTTCGACACCGCAAAACAATTGATAAATACGCTTATTGATATCACAGGGGATCGGTCCAACTATAAATTGCTCGAACAGATATATAAAGATACAGGCGACTATAATAGTCTCGTAAAATTTTACCTCGAAAGACTCGACGGCAGGGAGGAGGAAAAGGATTCTGCATCGCTGTGGGCTGCACTTGGTGAGGCATACTTAAAAGGATTCTCTCACTATGAATATGCAACAGATAGTTATGCAAGGGCTTTAACCCTTGATCCCGAAAATATGGATTATATGGAAAAACTTATAACACTTTATTCATCATCGGAAAAATGGCAGGAAGCAGAACAGACAATACTGAAACTGTTGTCTTACGTAAAAGAGGCTGATAAAAAACTGTCATTACAGCTTAAACTCGGTGACATATATCTTTCGCATACAAAAGATTATAACAGTGCGGATGGTTTATACAATACGATACTTTCTTCCAATCCCAAAAATGAATACGCTCTATCAGCACTGGAAAGAATCTACAGGGAAACCAGCAACTACAAGGAACTCGCCGCGATACTCGAGAAAAAGCTGGCTGTAACAAACAACAAATACGATACACTCACAGAGCTCGGCTCTATACTTTTTGACAGAAGCATTGATGTAAAAAAGGCCGAGGGATATTTATTGCAGGCACTCGAGTCTAACCCGGAAGCTAATTATGTAGTGGATGTCCTGAAAAGATTATATGAGACAACCGGGGATTATACAGGTTTTGAAAAACTGTATTCTTACTTGATAGATAAAACCAATCCCTCTGAAAAAATAAAAGTTGAACTTCTGCTCAAGCTCGGTCATATTATGTATGAAAAGCTTGCCATACCCGATAAAGCAATTTCAGCTTTCGAGAGAGCCGTATCCTTGGAACCCGATAACAACGACGCAAATTTGTCTCTTTCTGCGCTATATTTTAACGCAGGAATATGGGAAAAAGCTGAGCCGCACTTCAATTTCTCTATAAGCCATAATATCGTTGAACAAAAACAACTTCCGGAATTCTTGTTCAGGTATGCAAGGATTCTCGATAAATTGGGAAGACAGCAGGATTCTTTACTATTGTATAAAAAGGTATTCGAATTGAACAATAATGAAAAACGGTATGCAGAGGCATACGGATATTCCGCATACACAAACCGCGAATACGAAGGCGTTATCAGTGCATTTGAAACATTGATAAAGATATCCAAGGATGTCGAAAACATAAACGAAATTTATAAGAAATTGGTTTCTGCATATGAAGAAAAAAAAGACTACAGGTCTGCATCGGTTTATCTTATAAAACTTACGGAAAAAGAGCCGACAAATCAAGAATACTTCGGATGGCTTGAGAGGCTATGCATCGATGGCAAAGATTATTCGCTTCTTACAAGCGTACTAAAAAAAGAAGCAGAACTGAGTAAATCAGATGAAGGCACCATAATCATCAGCTTGAGGCGTGCCGCGATACAAGAAGAAAAACTCGGCGATCCTGAATCTGCTGTAAAAACCCTTAAAGAACTCATAAAATCGGGAAAAACAAATGTCGACGTCTATATCAAATTAATCTCACTATACAAAAAACTTAACAATACAAAAGATTTAATACCGACAATACAAGAAACATTAAAATTGCAGATATCCGCGGAACAAAAGGTTAATTTATTGCTCGAGCTTGCGGAACTCTTCACGGATGATAAACAAAAAGCGATTGCTCTCTATGAGGACGTACTGCTACTCCAGCCTGAAAACGATAGAGCATTCACAGCACTTTCCAAAACCTATGAGACATTAAAAGAATACAAGGCACTATCCGTAATTTATGAAAACAGGTTACCCAACATTCAAGCATCCGAGGATAAAATATTACTGCAAAAAAGGCTGGCATCCATAAAAGCAGAAAATCTTCATGATATGAATGGCGCTGTAGCTATTTATCAGGAAATACTAAGAAGCAAACCGTCCGACATCGAAACGTATCAGGCATTGGAGTCATTATTGCTGAAGCAGGGCGAACTGCGGGGCCTTAACGAACTGTATTTAAATGCTGCAAAGAATATCGAAAAACGTGAGATAAAACTTGATTCCTTCATCAAATCAGCAGAGCTGCTCGTTAATAAATTGAAAGATGAAAAGGGCGCGATTCTTTCTTATGAGGCTGCCCTGAGTATAGATAATACAAACAGTGATATAATCATAAAAACGGCAAGGCTTGCAGCAAACCAGCAGTTGTATGATAAAGCTGCGATCTTTTATAAAGAAGCGGTGGCACTTGACAACATACCCGATGAAACAAGGGCAGATATTAACTTTGAATATGGAAAACTTCTAAAAGACAAAGGCTCTGCAAATGATGCTTATCAGGCTTATAAAGCTGCCTACAACTTAAATCCATCCAATATTGATTACAGGCTTGCTTACGGCGAATCCGCGTATGCTATCGGATTGTATAAGGATGCATACGATGCATTAAAAAATATAACATACGCCCATGAACGCGAGCTGCTGCCCGAGCAATTATTTCTCCTCTATAAAATACTTTCGGATATATCAAAAAGGCTTGGCAATATTCAACAGGCTGTAGAATACTTATTAAGAGCTATTGATATAAACAGCAAAGACATGGACAGCTTGATTACGCTCGATGAACTCACCTCGACTTTGGGCAACTACGAGCTCGAGATAGAAGTACTTATCAAGTTATCAAAAATACTCGACAAACCGGTTGACAGGGTTCAGGTATTGATCAAGATCGCAAAGTTAAAACATGATAAGATTTATGATCTTAACGGAGCAATCCCCCTCTTAAGAGAAGCAATGACGATATTGCCGGATAACACACAAATATGCAGCGAGCTTATCCAGATATACCGGGAACAATCCGATACCAACAATGAAATAGAGATACTTTTAAAACTACTCAAGATCGAAAAAAACAGCGATAATTTTGTTGCAGCGGCCATGAGGCTCGGAGAAATATACATTGAATTAAAAAACGACACTGAGACAGCAAAAAAATACTATCTTGAAGCCTTGAAAAAGCAGCCATCCTTTATACCGGCACTCAGGGGATTGGGAAAAATATTCGAACTTCAGGGTAATTTGTCTGGTAAGGCTGAACTCTATCAGAAGTTCATCAAAATTCTTCTGCAGAAGGAGCCAAAGAATGTACTCCCGTTAATAAAGGAACTCGGTGAACTGTATGCAACCAAAATGAACAAGAATGAACTCGCCATACAACAGTATCAGACTATAATAAATGTAGAGCCTTCTGATGCCGATGCCCATTTTTTACTTGCAGAACTACTTTCAAAAAATAAAACAATGATAACAGATGCCGTAAGGGAGTACGGAATTGTACTCAAGTATAATCCGGAAAATGTATCGGTCATAAGGTTCCTTTCTAAATTCTCCGAGCAAAAAAAAGACTATGATCGTGTATTCGTATATTTGAGCACACTGAAGCTATTGGGTGAAGAAAAAGATCTTGAACGGATATTCGTAGAGGCAAACAAAAACAAACAACCACAGCGTCCAAAACTAACAATAACAGATGATCTATTTCTTTCCCATATCATGCATATGAAAACAAGGGGACCCCTGAAAGACATTATAAACATATTTTCTGATTATGGTGGAAGTTTATTCAAACCCGACGTAAAGCTTTACGGAGTCGGCAAACAGGAAAGGATAACAACAAAATCCACATCATGGCAGGAATATAGTTTTCTGCTGCAATTACTCGGGCTAAAAGATATCGATATTTATCAAACAACCAAGGGTAACTTTAGGCTCATAATCGAAAATACGGACCCCCCTTCTTTGATCGTAAATATTCCATCTTTATCGGATTTCTCTGCAAAAGAAAGGGCATTTATAATAACAGAATATTTAACATACATAAAATCAGGTTTTGTATTGCCAATAAAGCTCGGAAAAGAAAAATTCTCACTATTTATAAATGCATTGATTAAAATCTTAAACCTATCAACAAGAACTCCCGCTGATAAGAATCCAAATCTTCAAACTGTATCTAATTCCTTAAGCGGTATGCTTACCAAAAAGCAACGGACCGCCCTTGATGAACCTGTAAAAAAATATCTCAAGATGCCGGACAATTATATTGATGAATGGTTTAAGGGCATTGAAATGACAGGCATAAGGACTGCTTCATTCGTGGTTGGTGATATCGAATCAATATTCTCTTCACTTGTAAAATGGCATATAGGTAATGTTTCATTACTCTCGAACAAAGAAAACAGAAAAGGCATTTTTAACTCGTCCGAGCTTATGCAAGATACTCTACAGTTTTATCTATCCGACAGTCATTTCCTTTTAAGAAACAAGTTGGGAATGTCCATACTCTCGGTATAATATGGATCGATTTCTTATAGTAAGATTCGGCTCAATCGGCAACACGCTCGTAAGTATTCCTGCTGTAAGGGCTATAAGAAAGGCTTATCCATCTGCATTCATATCCATGGTTGTTTCTCCTGGTATAGATGAGTTACTGAGCGACATAAAATGGATTGATGAATTAATAGTTTATGACAAGTACGGCAGGCACAAAAGTTTATACGCATATTTTAACTTTATACGCGGGATCAGGAGAAGGCACTTCAACATTGCTATCATGTTTAAGCGATTTCTTCGTAGTGAACTTATCGGTTTACTTTCCGGAGCCAAAACAAGGATCGGATTTGAAACTGACGGGAAATCCAATTTTCTGACAGACCGCGTTAAGTATGTGGAAGGAATGAACATAGTTGCACTTAATATGATGCTCTTAAATCCCCTCGGCATACACGACACTGATCTGTCACTCGAACTCGATATCGACAATTGTACAGATTATGAAATTATGCGTCTTGTCAATGAATTGAAATCAAAGGGGCACAATATATATGCCGTTATACATCCAGGAGGAAAAACCGTAAAAGGTATGGGCCTGAGCATGAGTAGCTACGCAAGAATCATATCCAGATTAGAAGAACACTGCGATCTTCCCTGTTTCATCATCGGAAACAACGAAGACCACGGTACGATAAACGCAATAATAAAACTATCGAATAATGATTTGGCATTAACAGCAGTTGGGCTTCCTTTAAAACAACTTAGCTGTTTAATAAAACATGCCTCCATATTCATTGGTAATGACAGCGGCCCCTGTCATATAGCCGATGCAGTCGGTACACCGGGCATAATAATATACCCTCCGATGTACAATCTTGAAGAGCATATAAAAAAATGGAAGCCATCGGGAGAAAAATATATTGCCATTACCCCAACAAAATCGTGTAAGAACTGTGATAGATATCCATGCGAAGACAGCTTAAAGATCCAGTGTATGGAAGATATTGATATTGAACCCATTTTAAATTATACAGAACAAATCTTAAACGAGAGGCATATATGAATGAAAATAAAAGATTGTTGAAACTAATTAAAAGATTCAGCAGCGGCAAGATCCTTGTAATAGGGGATATAATGCTTGATGAGTTTGTATGGGGAAAGGTATCCCGTATATCTCCCGAAGCACCTGTACCAGTAGTGGAGGTAACAAAGGAAAATATCATGCTCGGTGGTGCAGCAAATGTGCTCAAAAACATACATGCACTCGGCGGACAGGCACTGCTGCTCGGGGTAATAGGCAGGGATTACAACGGAGAGAGATTACTGGAAATATTAAAAGAGGGAGGCTACAGAACGGAGGGTATAATAGTGGATGAATCAAGGCATACATCGATAAAAACCAGGGTGGTGGCACAGCACCAGCAGGTAGTTCGGTTTGACAGGGAATCCAGGGATGAGCTTTCGAACAAAACCTACAAAAACATCACAGAACTGCTTTTATCAAAATTACCAAAACATGATGCTGTGGTAGTATCGGATTACGGTAAGGGCTTGATCAACAGAGGCATTATTTCAAGTATACTTAGATTCAAAAAAGACAATGGCATAATAATATCGGTCGATCCAAAGATAAGAAACTTCAAGTTCTACAAGGGCGTTACAGTGATAACACCCAACCAGAAAGAGGCAGAAGAGGCTTGCGGTTTCGAAATAAATTCCCCAAAAACACTTATCAAGGCCGGTACATATCTGTTAAAAAGATATGATACGGATGCAATTCTTATAACGCGTGGTGAACATGGCATGAGTCTTTTCCAAAAAGATGGTACAGTCAAACATATACCAACGATAGCAAAAGAGGTATACGATGTTACAGGTGCAGGCGATACGGTAATATCGGCCCTTTCTTTATCTCTTGCAGTTAAGGCGAAATGGATCGATGCCTGTATACTATCAAATCATGCTGCCGGAATAGTTGTAGGAAAACTCGGAACCGCAACAGCTTCTGCAAAAGAACTTATAGCATCGGTCGAGAACACGCTGGAATAATTATTACAGGAGTTTATACTTTCTTATTTTATAATAAAACGTTCTCCGGGACACTCCTAATAACTTGATAGCCTCGGACCTATTGTTTGTCTCATCGAGTGTTAACTGTATAAATTCCTTTTCAATACTACTTAAAACATCTTTTAGGTTTTTGTATTTTAAATTATTTTTTGAGTTTCCTGTTTTATCATTTTCCAAAATATCCAATCTTGAAACAGAATAGAATTCACTTAACAATGGATAGCGATGCTTTTTATTTATAATAACCATGAGACTTCCAATGTATAAATCATCTTTCGTAAGAATTGATATATGTATAAGTCTTTGACTCTTGAATTTCAAAACTGAAATGCCCTCCGTGCTTAACCGCTCTTTTTTAAACTTCATATTAAAACCGTTAATCTTAAGAACCTTCTCTACATCCAAATCAGTGATTTTAACATTTACTTTTTCTACGATCCTTCTTAAAGGAATATTCATTCTTATTATTCTTTCATGTGAATCAGAAATAAAAGCCGGACAGCTAATGCTGCTTAATAATAAAAAGATTTTTTCAAGTAATTTTTTGTAATCATTCATAAATTGTTATGCCCTTCATTTACACTGTTAAGATGCACTGCCTTTTATGACGAGCCATCATGGAAAAATTTGAGTTAATTTCAATATAACGGTCTCACATTTTCTCCTTTAAATAGAACACTAACGGATAAATTTCAACAAATTCCTTCAATTGTCAATTAAAGTCCGTATCCGGTGTTACTAATTCAACACCAAAAATCTAAAAAATGCGCTCATATTTTTATTGAAAAAAAATATTTTACAAATTATATTGTTCCTATGAACGAATTTATAATAGAGGAAAACGATCAAGAGATACATGTAATAAAGTTTCATAGGACGCCGCATAATTTCATGAAACTGTCTGTTCTTGAACAACTCGGCAGTGCAATTAACAAGATTGTGGCGCATAATGATTATGAAGGTCTCATTCTCATGAGCGCCATTGACAACATATTTATCTCCGGCCATGAAGTCGTTGATCTCTATGAAGAAAATAACGATAGAAAACTCAAGAAGTATCTAAGATATGTAGCTGAGATACTTCTGTCGATCCAGAGGCTCAACATACCTACACTTACAATAATAAACGGGAATTGTGTAGGGTTCGGACTCGAACTTGCGTTATGCACCGATTTTAGAATTGCATCAGATGGCGATATAAACATAGGGTTTCCCGATACAAAGCTCGGTACATTCCCTCCCTTCGGCGGTATATACAGGCTTGTGAGTCTTATAGGCGAAACAAGGGCAAGAGAGTTACTGTTGAAAGGCAGACTTTTAAAACCACAAACAGCGGTTGAATGGGGATTGATAGATGCCATAACGAGTCAAGATAACATCATGGTAGATGCCCAAAAATTGCTGAAAGGCATATCAAGACATGCGTCACTGGCTATGACTGCAATAAAAAGATCCATAGTTGATGCCACTTTGAAGGATTTTATGTCGGTTATTCAGGAGGACATCGAGGACTATACAACAATAGTCCATTCCTATGATTATTCGGAAGGCAAAAAAGCCCTTCAGGAAAACAGAATCCCGGAGTTTAAAAAGAAATAATATTCTTATTTTCCTTTAAAGTTACCCTGACGTTTTTCAAGCATTGCCATAAGCCCCTCTTTTGCATCCTCTGTTTCCATAATCTTCATAGCACTTGGCAAAAGATCCATAGCAGCAGCTTCAACCCCTTTATTAATTGCTGTTCTGGCAGATGCAAGAGTGGCTTGTACACCGAGTGGTGCCTGAAGTGAAACTGTTTCTGCGATCTCTATTGCACGTGTAAGCTCCCTGCCAGGCTCGGTAATCTCCTGTATCAATCCTATGCGGTATGCTTCTGACGCGTTGATCTCGTCACCTGTAAGCAAATACCTCATTGCATTTCCCCATCCGGCTACCTGCACCATACGTATTGTTGCTCCGCCAAAAGGGTAGATACCGCGTTTTATTTCGATCTGTAACAATTTGGAGTCAGAGGCTGCAATTATAACATCAGCGGCAAGTGATAATTCTATTCCCACAGTCATACAATATCCTCTAATTGCACATAGAAGCGGCTTGGTTCGAGCTTTTCCATATAAAGCCCATGGATCTATCTTATCTTCCGATATGAACGATTGGCCTGATTTTACCTTTGGTCCAACATCCGCAAGATCAAGCCCTGAAGTAAAATGATCTCCATGACCGAACAAAACAGCACACCTCAAATTTGAATCTCTTTCATATTCGGTATACGCATTACCAAGCTCTAAAAGCATATTCCAGGTTAAGGCGTTACGCTTGGCAGGTCTGTTAATACCTATTAAAAAGACATGCCCGCGAACCTCCCGTGTAATAGTTCCTTCTTTTGGATTAGACATATTTAACTCCTTAAAGTTTAGTTTCTATTAAGCCCCACCAAATAGCTTTCAACATAAGGCAAAACAAAGTTTTTTATCGAAAAATTTTATTTAAATATGCTCAAATAACCTACATCTATTATTGTAATTTATTATCTATGAAGTGTAACCAAAAATCTCGTTCATTGTCAATAAAATAAATAAAAAGCCCCACGATACTATGTGTTAAATCCATGTAAATTCTATGTAAACTACAATTTACTTGTTTGTGAAATTTATTGGATGTATTTTTACCCATATCATGGGAAAAAGAATAGGCGATCGTATCATTAAATTTTTGTCATTATTTTTCGCTTTTTTTATTTTAATACTTCTATTTGGAATCGTCTATGAATTAATACGGGGATCGTCAGCTTCTATTTCACACTTTGGCTGGAGGTTTCTCATAACCTCAACCTGGAACCCGGTCAATCAGGTCTTCGGCGCTTTGCCGTTTATCTTCGGTACCATTGTTTCATCGATTATTGCTTTAATCATAGCCCTGCCGTTGAGTATAGGCATAGCGATCTACCTTTCAGAACTTGCGTCCAACAGGGTGAAGTTTTTTGTCTCCCTCATGATTGAACTGCTCGCAGCTATACCGAGTATAATCTATGGACTATGGGGATTATTTGTTATGACACCTTTCCTGCAGGTCCACGTTGAACCTTTTCTTGGCAAATACCTTGGCTTTATCCCTCTCTTTCAAGGTCCACCGGTTGGAGTGGGTATGCTCGCGGGCGGCCTCATACTCGCAATTATGATTATACCGACCATTGCATCCGTAACAAGGGACATATTCAATACAATCCCCATGCTGTACAAAGAAGCCGGATTCGCAATCGGCATGACGAGATGGGAAGTTATATCAAAAATAGTCTTTCCCCAGGCCAGATCGGGTATGATTGGTGCAATCATGCTGGGATTCGGCAGGGCACTCGGGGAAACGATGGCCATAACCATGGTAATTGGCAATGCCCCGGCTATGTCCCCGTCGTTATTCTCGCCGTCATACACGCTGGCCAGCGTCATAGCCAATGAATTTACAGAAGCAACATCGAAAATATATATATCTTCGCTTATAGAACTCGCACTCCTGTTATTCATAATTTCCATGACCTTTAACGCCGTTGCAAAACTGCTTATCAGAAAAGGAAAGTTCACAGAATGAGCTCAATGACGTATCTCAAGAGACGCATTGTAAACAAAACCATGCTTTTCTTTTCTTATGGCTCCGCAGCCATCGGCGTTCTTATTCTGTTCCTCATACTTTCATACATAATTATTAAAGGAGCATCATCCATAAACATCGACTTTTTTATAAAACTGCCAAAACCAACAGGGGAGACTGGCGGCGGTATAGCAAATGCCATTGTCGGGAGTTTCATTGTTGTAGGTATAGCATCTGCAATAGCAATACCCGTCGGCATAATGTCCGGTATATACCTGGCAGAGTTCGGCAAAAACAAATTTGCCTCGTTCATACGGTATTTCTCGGATGTCCTGAACGGCATACCTTCAATCGTAACCGGCATCGTAGCGTACGTCTTTGTTGTTTTACCGATGCACGGGTTTTCGGCACTTGCCGGAGGAATCGCATTGTCAATCATGATGATCCCCATCATAACGAGGACCAGCGAAGAACTGATACGCATGGTGCCAAATAACATACGGGAGGCTGCACTTGCACTCGGTATACCGCAGTGGAAGGTTATATTGTTTATCGTTTTGAGGACTGCATCGACAGGTATTGTGACCGGCATCATGCTCGCGGTAGCAAGGGTCGGCGGTGAAACGGCACCGTTGCTGTTTACCGCATTCAACAATTCTTTCATGAGCTTCAAGCTGGACCAGCCCATCTCGACCATGACGGTGCTTATCTACAACTACGCATCATCACCGTACCCAGATTGGAATACAATAGCATGGGGTACTGCGTTCATCCTCATCATGATCCTGCTCGTGGTTAATATAATATCAAAGATGTTTACAAAGACAAAATATTATTCATAAGATAAAACTCTATGGCAAAAAAACTTATTATAGAACACCTCAATGCATGGTTCGGAACCGTACAGGCACTGAAAGATATCAATATTGATATAGAAGAAAACGGTGTAACCGCTGTCATAGGACCTTCGGGATGCGGGAAAACCACATTCGTAAGATGCCTGAACAGAATCCATGAAGTGGTTGATAACGCAAAGGTAAACGGCAGCGTATTGCTCGACGGTGAGAACGTATACTCCAACACCATGGATCCGGTTCTTGTCAGGCGCAGGATCGGCATGGTATTCCAAAAGCCCAATCCTTTTCCGACAATGAGTATATTCGAGAATGTTGCGGCCGGGCTAAGATTGAATGGCTCAAAAAAGAAGAATGAGATCGCGGACAGAGTAGAAAGAAGTATCAAGATGGCGGCACTTTGGGATGAAGTGAAAGACAAGCTCTATAAATCTGCCACTGCCCTATCTGGCGGTCAGCAGCAGAGATTATGCATAGCAAGAACAATTGCGATAGAACCCGAGGTTATACTTATGGATGAACCGGCATCTGCCCTGGATCCTATATCAACCGCCCATATAGAGGAGCTTATTCAGCAAATAAAAGAGAAATATACAATTGTCATTGTAACGCACAATATGCAACAGGCAGCACGGGTTTCTGATTATACGGGATTTTTTCTTCTTGGGGAACTCATAGAATTCAACAAAACATCGGATATATTCACTAATCCTAAGGACAAAAGGACAGAGGATTATATAACAGGAAGGTTTGGATAAACCCCGTTAGAAAGGACGTGGCTTTGGACCACACCTTTTCTATAACGAAATTAAATGTTACCCTATTGTTTCTCCATAAATGGGGGGACTTTCTAATGAGGTAAAGGAGTATTTATGGAAAGAAAATTTGACGAGGAGTTAAAAGAATTATCCGGTATGCTTATGAAAATGGGGAGTCTTGCGCAAACAATGATCCATAAATCCATAAAAGCACTCGTTGATAGAGACCGGACAATGCTCAAAGAGGTTTATACGCTGGAAGAATCCGTTAATGTTATGCACGTAGAGATTGATGATTTCTGTTTAAAACTATTGGCATTAAGACAACCGCAGGCGGGTGATCTACGCATGGTAACCGCAGCAATAAAAATTAATACCGATCTTGAAAGGCTTGGGGATCAGGCTGTTAACATAGCCCAGAGGACCGAATCCTTGCTTGAAAGACCTGCTATAAAACCACTCGTTGACATACCAAGAGAGTCCACAATAGCCCAAAAAATGGTAAACGACAGTCTTGACGCCTTTATAAAAAAAGATGTAAAGCTTGCCGAGGATGTCCTTACAAGGGACGATACAATAGACGATATAAACAACCAGGTATTCAGGGAATTGCTGACCTATATGATGAGCGACCACACAACCATACCCATTGCCTTTGATCTTATATTCGTATCAAAAAACCTTGAACGTATAGCGGATCATGCTACAAACATAGCAGAGGATGTTATATTTATGGTAATCGGCAAAGATATAAGACATCATCTGGCGATAAAATGAAAAATTTTAATTATAGAATTACACTTTTATTATTTGTGCTGTTTGCTTTCATATACAACTGTGCTTCAGCTCCTGTGAAAGAAAAACCAGGACCGGAAACATACTACAATGAGGCAATGAAAGAGTTGAAAGGCGGATGGCTGTTCGGGCCTGATTATGCACAAGTAAGACAAAAATTAAATCAAATAGTGGATAATTACCCGTATTCAACCTATGCAGCTCTTGCCCAGCTTCGCATAGGGGATACTTACTACAAAGAGGGCAGATATCTTGAATCAGCAGAGGCTTACGATCATTTTATCAAGTTGTACCCAAACGACAAAAACATACCTTATGCTGTCTTCATGGAAGGCAGATCTTTCCTCGAAAACCAGAAGTCATGGCTTATAGGAGGCATACCATACGATATAGATCCAACGGGCATATACAATGCTTTCGATGAATTCAAATATATCGTTGATAATTATCCGTCTTCTCCGTATGCGGATAAGGCAAAAAAATATGCTTTACTATGTGAAAAGACACTTGCAAACCACGACCTGTATATAGCCGATTTTTACATGTCGCAAGACCACTATGAAGCAGCGATAGACAGATTGAAAACTGTATACGAGAAATACCCTGATAGCGGAGTCGGTGACAAGGCTCTCTATAAGCTTGCAACAATATATAAAAAAATAAACGCACCCGAAGAATACAATAAGACTATCGAACTATTAAAACAGAAATACCCGGAAAGCAGCTACAATAAATAAATATTAACCGCAAAGCGGTAAAGGAAAAAAAACTTATGAATTTTGAAGAACTTGGCATATCAGCACAGATACTAAAGGCTATTTACGAGATAGGCTATGAGGAGCCGACTCCTATACAGAAAGGCGCTATACCGCCTGCACTGGAAGGAAAGGACATTATAGGACAGGCCCAAACAGGCACGGGAAAGACCGCTGCGTTTGCAATCCCAATACTACAACTGTGCAGAAAAGGTATGCATACTTCGGCTATAGTACTTGAGCCCACGCGTGAACTCGCCATACAGGTATCCGAAGAGTTCAACAAAATCGGAAAATTCAAAGGGCTCAGCGCCATTCCGATTTATGGAGGACAGTCTATCGAGCATCAGCTACGAGCTCTGAAAAAAGGAGTAGATATAGTAATAGGGACACCGGGACGTGTGATAGACCATATTCAGAGAGGTACGCTGAAGCTTGACAGGGTAAACATAGCGGTTCTTGACGAAGCTGATGACATGCTTGATATGGGCTTTATCGATGACATTAAAAAGATACTCGCGAAAACACCCGAGGAAAGGCAGACGATGCTGTTTTCAGCTACGATCGATAACAAAGTAATCGATATTTCAAAAAAATATATGCGTGACCCTGTAAAGGTTATGGTAAATGTTGCGGATATTGTTGTTCCCAAGATACGACAAATATTTTACGAGGTACGCGAAGATGAGAAAATCGACGCTCTTTCAAGAATCATTGATGTTGAAGACCTCTCCAGGTGTCTTGTATTCTGCCACACGAAAAGAGAAGCAGACCGTGTTGCATTAAAGTTGAAAGACATTGGATACAACGCCGATGCCATACACGGAGATTATTCTCAGTCGCAGCGCAACACTGCCATGAGGCACTTTAAGGACGGCACGATAGATATCCTGGTTGCAACCGATGTCGCAGCAAGAGGGCTCGATATTCAGGACGTAACGCATGTGATTAATTACAGCATACCGCAGGATCCGGAAAGCTACATACACAGGATAGGAAGAACAGGTAGGGCGGGTAAATCCGGAATAGCAATTATGTTTGTTACACCAAGGGAGTACAAAGAACTCCGCATTATTGAAAAGATCGCGAAAACAAAGATATCAAAAGAAAAGCTCCCTTCTTCAAAAGAGGTGATGGAGGCAAAGCAACAGTCAATACTTGACAGCATCACATCTGTAATAGATAAAGGTGACCACAGCAGCTTCATCCCCGCAGCCGGAAAGCTCCTTGAAAAATACGATCCAAAGGAATGCCTCGCGGCTGCCATGAGTATGGCATTCAGCGGCATATCAGGACAGGAAAAAGAAAGAGAACATGGTTCCATGAGTCAGATGAGCAGACTTTTTATGACTGCCGGTAAAAGGGACGGTATAACCGCAAAAGACATTGTGAAGACTTTTACCGCAGAAGCCGGAGTACCGTTCAGTGAGATCGGAAGAATAACTCCAATGGATACGTTCACCTTCGTCGAGGTATCGAAGGACTATGCAGAACGTGTGATCCAGTCCATAGATAAAATCATACTGAAAGGCAAAGAGATACGGATAGAAAAAGCACGGGAAAGAAAGAGAAACTAACGCTTGTGTCATAATTACATAAACTTCCCTATTGCATTTTTCGGGTCTATTCTGGCGCTTTCAAAAGTTCTATAAGTTCAGCCCTTGATAATTTTTTAAGGATTGCATCATCGCTCTCCACAATGCTGTTCATGAACAATGATTTTTGTTTTATCATGGTATCTATCTTCTCCTCAAGCGTACCCCTTGTTATGAGCTTAAAGACTTGAACACTCTTTTTCTGTCCTATTCTATGAACCCTGTCTGTTGCCTGATCTTCTCTCGCTGCATTCCACCATCTATCATAGTGAATGACTACGGATGCTGAGGTCAAATCTATGCCAAGACCGCCCGCCATAAGACTGCCGACAAATACCCTGCAGTCCGGGTTGTCCTGGAATTTTTTTATCACCTCTGGCCGATTATGTGTAGAACCGCGTAGCGATGAAAAGCTTATGTGTTTCGTTTTAAGCCACTGTTCGATAAGAGACATCATCTCGAGATACTGGCTGAATACAACGATCTTTTGTCCGGAATCTATTGCCTCTTCCATAATCTCTTTGAATAATTCAAATTTGCCGGAGGCGTATTCGCTGTTACGATCCGCAATAAGTGAAGGATGATCGCAGAGTCTTTTCAGCTTTGTTATCAAAGCAAAGATATGCATGTAATCAATTGGCTTTGATTCATCACTGAGTTTTCTCATAAGCTTTTCCCCCCTCGCATCCACAACGCTGCGGTATATAAAAACCTGATGCGGAGTGAGGGAACAATACCTTATGTCCTCAATCTTTGACGGCAGATCGGCAAGTACGTCAGCCTTTAATCTCCTTAATTTGAATGGATGTATAATCTTTTTCAGTATCTTCATCTTTTCGGCATCGTCGTATTTTGTTATTGGTATACCATAGTCTTGTGTAAATTTTTTAAGAGAGCCGAGATAACCTGGCAAAACGAAATCAAAGATTGACCATAACTCTGTTAGTCTGTTTTCGATGGGTGTACCTGTCAAAGCGAGTTTGTGCCGTGCAACAAGCAGTCTGGAAGACTTATACGCCTTTGTATGATAATTCTTTATCTTTTGTGCCTCATCAAGCACAGCGTATTCCCATTTCTGTTTTGACAACATACCAATGTCGTGCACCATAATGGTATAGGTGGTAATCAATACGTGATAACGTTTAACAGCATCAAGGGATCGAGCTTTACCGTAATACCTGTTAACCGCGATCCATGGCAAATATTCACGTAGTTTTGATTCCCAGTGATCCATAACAGACGTTGGTACTACTATAATAGAAGGCAGTGAGGCGCTATTACTATAGATTGCCGAGAGAAGAGCCATTGTCTGGTGAGTCTTTCCAAGCCCCATCTCATCCGCAAGCACGCCGTTCAGTTGATTCTCATATAAAAAATACAGCCAATCATAACCAGATTTTTGATAGTCCCTTAATGTTCCTTTCATATTATACGTTGGCGGAGCACTCGCAATTTCTGTTGTTCGGTCCAAAATGGAGTAAAAGTTACTTACGGAGAACGGCTCTTCTAGAGGAACACTATCCTGTATCGAAGCTCTCAACCTCGTATAAGAAAGTCTGGATATCTTTATCCTGCCATTTTCTATATCTCCGACATCCTTCCATCTTTTAACAATATCATCCGGAACATAAACCCAGTTATCATTCTTCTTTACGAATCCATCTTTATTCCTCAGTGAAATAAGCTCACCTATATTCAAAGATAACCCGGCTGTTTCATAATAAGGAGCAAGATAAAACCAATCGCCGTTGCCTTGCACGCTTACATGTTGAATCTTTGGTTCCGGGAGTATGCGGGTATTTTTTATGCGTTCCGATGGAATAAACCCCTTTTTATGCTCCAGTACAGGCATTGAATAGGTAAAAAAATTAACAATATCGGTACCTGCGTATACAAGAGGTTTTCCGCCATTAAAGTATGGCTCGAATTCTTCAGACATTTGTTCTATCATTATATACACATTGTTGAACCACAACCACCTGTCATTTATAATATAAAAATTTGCGTCATTCTTTGCTGTAAATGTCTGACCCCCGTTTTCATCTTTTATTCTGTAACCCGGGGTAAGTATCAATCTTCCATGTTCATCATAATCAGCCATGATTTCATGAGATACTTTATGTCTTATAAAACTGATTTTAGCCGCCTTTTCAGAAAAGTTAACTTCGTGAATTAAACGCAATCTTTGCAGCATGTCGGGGCTCTCATCTTCAGGCACTATAAGCATTGCGGTCCTTTTATTTATTTCCGAGAGAAGTGTTATCTTTAATTTTGGTCCATCATTCTCAAGATCCACGTATGCGCTTATATGTTCGGAAAATGGAAACCACGAGGATAATAGACCGTACAAAGGATTCAATGGTTTAAATGGAACAACGTTAGTTTGCGGATATTCCTTTACAAGTTGATCCGTGTATTCCTCAGGAGATGGGTAATAGAAAGCATCCCTTTGATTGATCCATGCAAGCAATACGGCAACTATATGCTTACATACCCATCCCCATTTTGATGAGTAAGGGCATGTACAACTCATGTGAGATATTTGATGGTCGGACTCAATAATATGTACCTGATAAGGATAATTGGCCGTTCCCTGAACTGATGCCGTAATAGTATAATCGTTGTGATTTAAGGACAAAACCGCATTCTGTTTTAAATAACGGTATCCCCTATGCCATATTTCCCTTGTAACAACTTCTTTTATATCTTCCTGTGTTATAGTTTTAAATGTAGAAGTTATCATATCAAATTATACATTTTATCAGTAAAAATGTATAAGTCAACTGAGTTTTGAACTTCTTAATGTAGAGGATTTACATAAACAGACAGTTTAGAAAAGTTATCAAGGACTACCTCTGCATTTGCCCTGCTAAGCTCCGAGAACGATACCGGGCCCGTTGCGACACCTATAAAGCTAACACCTGCATTTGCCGCTGTTTGCGCATCAACGATAGAATCACCAACATAAACAACCTCTTCTTTTTGCAATTTAAGCTCTGATAATATCTTTTCAATCGTATCGGGATACGGCTTGCTTTTCAATCCATCTCCAATGCCCACAACATGTTCGAAATATTTGCCTATGCCTAAATGTTCGAGAATAGAACGCGAATATTTTCCGAGTTTGTTCGTTGAGACAGCCATCAGGTAACCGTCATTGTAAAGCTTTTCAACCACCTGACTGACGCCCTCAAGCAGAGTTGTTTTATCGAGATAAATCTTTTCATAATTGGAACGGAACATACTCACTGCATAGGCCGGGTCATCTACACCGTGAATATTACCCATCACATCCTCGAGCGGCAAACCGATTGTCTTTAAAACATCCTCGTATGAATACTCAGGCAGACCGAGTCCCCTCATCGTATAGTTAAAACTCTCGTATATCGCAGAAAAAGAATTAATAAGCGTACCATCCAGATCGAAGATAATACCCCTGAATCCCCTATCTAGTTTTTTGATAATATCACCATAATTTCCGTACCATAAGGACGGTATTTTGTTTTCATTACAGTACGACTTCAACATCGACCGCGCAAATACAATATCGGCTTCCGGTACTGCATCTATATCAGAATACCCATTCCCTATATATATAATTCTGTCAAAATAGGGTCTGAATGCCCTTATTATCCTCTTTTTACATACTCCGGAAAAGGCACATTCATTATCCCAGAATGGAAAATCCATAAAAACCTTGCCGCCATCGTCTCTCATAATATTGGCAAATACGCATATATCATCCTTTATGTTGTTATAGACAAGGGCATCTTCTATGAGCAGATCAAATCCATCGCTTACTATGATATGAGAAATTTTCTTACCGTTGATAAAATCTAAAAAGTGAATGAAGTGTTCATCGATAATTGCTCGTTCCACATAAAAATCCCTTATAACCTTAAAAGACATACCTTCAACATCGAGTAACCTTCTGTAAATATCGGGTACGCTCAGAGTATTATTGATGAATTTCTCCTTAAGATCGGAATAGCTGTCAACTATTTTGCCGAATTCTTCCCCAAGATCTTTTTTATTTATTGTTCCATCAAAATCGCTCACTATTAGTATTTTCATATTCTAAAGGTCGTATTTGCTTTATACTCAAGCACTTCCATAGCTGTGTAAACCAGAGAGCACCAGATTAACACCAAGATAGGTAAACAACACAAAAGCGAATCCAATTATTGCAAAAATAGCCGCTGCCCTGCCATGCCATCCCCACGAATATCTGAGATGTATGTATACAATATATATAAGAAAGGTTATCAAAGACCACGTTTCCTTGGGATCCCAACTCCAATATCTACCCCATGCATAATCTGCCCATGCTGCACCTGTAATAATACCAATTGCCAACAGAACTTCACCGATAATAATAAGTTTATAGCTTATATCATCAAGAATCTTTGTAGAAGGCAGGTATGAGAGCACTTTACCATTCGTGTGCTTTGTGTACCAATCGCTTATTAAATAAAATAAAGATGCCCCGAATGCAAGAGCAAAAAATGCATAACCAAAGAAGCTTGTTATAACATGGAATACAAGCCAGTTGCTCTTTAAAGCGGGTACGAGAGGCTCTATCCTGCTGCTAACATCGGGTGAAAAAGATGCATATGCCATAAATACAAAAGCTGTAAGAGAAACTGGAAATCCAAGTTTTCTTATCTTATATTTAAGGTCCACGATTATATATGTAAGTGCTATGGTCCATGAAAGAAAGATTAATGATTCGTAAAGGTTTGTTATTGGTATGTGCCCATATTCAAGATGATAAGATTCTATCCATCTTGCAATCAGGCCTGCTGTTTCAATCAAAAAAGCAGCCACAAAAACCACAAAACCTGAAATATCGAGATATTTTTTCTTAAATACGAGCCCAAATAGATAAAAGAACATAGCTCCCACGTAAACAAATGTAGCTATGCTCAGCAAAAATGTGTTCGTCTGTTGATCAATATGCATCATTATATTACCCCTTTCTTAATCTCTTTTACAATTTTTTCGAATTCGATTTCAAATGAATACTTGTTTCTATCAGCTACACCTGCAACCGTGAACGTCCTATTGAACTTATCAGGAATAAATATCCATATCCTTCTCCTATAGCTGAAAAATGACATGAGAAGCCCGATTATCAGTATAATTGCACCGGCCGCAACATAGGGAGCACCAGGGTCTTTGGCAACCTGCAACCCGGTATAATAACTCTCATCCGCTTTGACGAATCTTATCCTATATCCATCAACGGTTTCTGCACCGTGAAAATCAGGATATCTTTGAAGATATATGGAAGTATTAACAAGTTTTTCACCTTTATAAACACCTACAAGTATGGTTGGTCCAAACCCTTGATAATTTTGTGCATAGTCAAGTACTGCTATTGAGGTATCATCTGTAACATGATATGGTTTATTAAGATTTAGAGAAATATCGTTTTCTCCTTTATGTGCATTTGACAATACAAGAGCAAAATCGCTTGCACCTGCCTGACCATACGATGCCTGATATATTGTAACACCTTTGTACGTCAAGGGTTTGTTAACATCAATTATTTTGCGAGCTACTATATTCCCATCCGACATTATACTCAGATCGCTCTTGTAAGCCTTTGGAATACCGGAGTTGTAAAACTCCACATTAAAATGATTACACTGAATTGAAAATGGCAGTGTGATTTTTTTATTTCCCCTTAATGTTCTGACTATATTTGTGCTCTCTCCTGGAACAAGGTTGACAAAAGTTTCAAACCCCCAGAAAGAACCAATCAAAACACCGACAAATATAATAATAAGGCTTATATGAGTTACATACGGCCCGAACCTTGCAATGCGTCCCTTCTCAAGATAAAGGAAGTCACCTTCTTTTGAATCATCACGAATGGGAGACTTGTATATCTCTTTTAATCTCTGTGTCAGATTTTTAATGAGTGTTTCTCTATCGCCATTGTATGTTATAGTTTCTTTTTCTTTGAATGCGTTAAGTTTTTCTATAGGAAGCTTTAGCTTTGGGTTGGAGAACATTTTAAAGATCGCCGGTAACCTATCCCATGTGCAAACAATAACATTTACAATGAATAGCATAAGAAGCAATTCAAACCACCATGAATGATACATATCAAAGATATCAAAAGAATTAAGAAAATTAAAGGTAGAGGTTCCATAATGCTGTATGTACATCTCATCAGGCAGCCCTTGTTGTATTACCGTACCGATAATGGCTGTAGCAATAATGAGAAGTATCAGTACAATAGCAAGCTTAACTGAACTAAAAAATCTCCAGATCTTATCCAATATTTTATCCATGTCATTCTTCTCTTTTCTGTTCTGTAATTAAAAAAACTTATCCCTATTAACAACCAACATGAAAGAAAATTTATACAGCGACTCGTTAATTGTCAATTAAAAAGATTACAAATATAAGAGAGAGGGGTGGTGCAGACCTCCGGAGGGGACCGAGATCTGCACCGTTTTTTAGTTGCGGAGGGGTTTATTATTCATTAACATATATTGTATTCTCTCCTGAGTTTTCTGTTCGCCACACAAACTTAAAAATGCCTCTTTCTCGAGATCAAGCAGTCTTTGCTCATCTACGATGGTACCCGGTGTAACATCACCACCGCCTATAACATTTATAAGTTTATCCGCTACAAACTCATCATACTCACTAATATAACCACCAAGTTTTAAATTTCGAGCCCCAAGCCTTAATGTTGCTATTGTTTCCCTGCCTGCAACAACAATATCAGTCCTTGGTCTTGATGGTTTAAAACCTTCCTTGACCATGGATAGAACAGTCTGCTTTGCATCATAAATCAGATTATCTTTGTTCAGTGTAATCTGATCCGTCGGTTTAAGAAAACCATATAATTCTGCAGCTTCTTTTGCACTCATAGAAACCTTTGCCATTCCTATTGTTTCAAAGGTATGTATAGCAGCTTTAACCGGATCGGGTTTAACAACACCATCTCCGAGCGCTCTCAAATAAAGCTCTTTTGTACCTCCGCCCGCCGGTATAACTCCAACACCAACCTCAACAAGCCCCATGTAAAGTTCCGAATACGCCCTTATTTTATGAGCGTGCATGCTTACTTCGCATCCTCCACCAAGCGCCATATTAAATGGTGCTGCTACTATAGGTTTTGTTGCATATTTCATTCTCATATTAGCATTGTGCAAACCATCTACCGAGGCTTCAAGTGCCTTCCATTCTTTGTTTTGTGCTGCCATAAGTACTAAAAATATATTTGCTCCAACACTAAAGGTTTCACCTTCATTGCCGAGCACCATACCGACTATATCCTGCCTTGATTCAAGCATGTCTACACCATTATTGATCATGGCTATCAGATCTTCATCAATAGCGTTCATTTTTGAATTAAATTCTACACATATTACGCCATCGCCAATATCAATTAATCTCGCACTACCATTTTCTTTAAGAATCATACTTTTTTTCTTTAGATTGTCAAGGGATATTACGTTATCTCTTCTTACTATCGGCTTGTATGTTCCTGTTTTGAAATCAAAATAATATTTGTCACCCCTGATATCCAGATAAAATCTGCCATATCCTTTTTCAAACAAATCTTTTATATTATCAGGAACATTTAAACCTTCTTTTTTCATTCTTTCCACGGAGCTCGCAACTCCGATTGCATCCCATGTCTCAAAAGGCCCGATAGACCAATTGTATCCCCATTTCATTGCGTTATCAATATTTACAATATCATCCGCAATCTCTGGAATTCTATTCAACGAATATATAAGCGTATCCCTTGTTACCTTCCATGCAAACTTTGCTGCCCTGTCATCACTTGATGTAAGCGCCTTTATCTTATCCTGCGGTGTTTCCGCATTCTTTGCCATGGAGAGAGAATCAAATTTATATTTCTGTGTGTCTTTGTACTCCATTGTCTTGTAATCAAGGACTAACTTTTTTCTTCCTTTTTCGTCTTTTATTTTCTTATAGAATCCTTGACTTGATTTATCGCCAAGTAAACCCTTTTTAACCATATTATTTATGAATTCGGGGAGCTTAAATACTTCTCTTTTTTCATCGTTTGGTGTATTTTCATAAACATTATTCGTAACATGCACAAATGTGTCAAGACCAACAAGATCAGCCGTTCCAAAAGCCGCACTTCCGGGTCTTCCCATCGGTCTACCAACTATTGCATCGACTTCATCTATTGCATATCCATCCTCCATCATGGTTTTTATTGTATCAAGCATGGAGAAGGTTCCAACCCTATTTGCAATGAAGTTTGGCGTATCTTTACCAAACACAACACCCTTACCAAGAACGTTTTCGGCAAAATTCTGCATAAACGAGACCATTTCTTGTTTTGTGTCATCACCAACAATAAATTCAAGCAGTTTCATGTATCTTACAGGGTTAAAGAAATGCGTGATCATAAAATGCTCTTTGAAATCCTTGCTCCTTCCATCTGCCATATCCTTTAGTTTTATACCCGATGTGTTGGAACTTATGATTGAACCCTGTTTTCTGTATTTATCCACCTGCTCAAAAACCTTTTTCTTTATATCAAGTCTTTCTGTAACCACCTCTACAATCCAGTCAGATTTGCTTATAAAATCAAGATTATCTTCCATATTGCCGGGTGTAATATATGCTATATCCTTCTGTGAATATATGAGAGCCGGCTTTCCTTTCCTTACATGTTCAACACCTGCGATAGCAAGTCTGTTTCTTACTTTGGGATCTTTCAATGTCAATCCGGCCTTTTTCTCATCTTCTGTAAGCTCCTTTGGCACTATATCGAGTATGTACGAAGGTATACCTGCGTTTGCAAGATGGGCGGCAATACCAGAACCCATGACTCCTGAACCTATTATCGTTACTCTTTTTATCTGATAGCTCATAAAAAATTCCTCCTGTTAATTTACCTTTCTATAATTGTTGCTATGCCCTGACCGCCGCCAATACACATCGTGCCAAGACCTATATTCAAATCCCTTTTTATCATCTCATAGAGTATCGTGGTGAGTATCCTGATGCCTGAAATACCGAGCGGGTGTCCAAGGGCAATAGCTCCGCCGTTGACATTTACAAGATCCGGGTTAATGCCAAGCTCTTCTATACTTACTATCGACTGGGAAGCAAATGCTTCGTTGATTTCGAAAATCTGTATATCCTTTACGGTCATCTTTGCCCTTTCGAGTATACGCCTTGTTGAATATATAGGACCTAACCCCATTACCTCCGGCTCTAACGCTCTCACTGCCGTTGCCCTTATCTTTGCAAGAGGTTTTATCCCAAGCTCTTTTGCCTTCGAAGATGACATAAGGACCATTGCAGTTGCACCATCGTTTGTCGGTGAAGAATTACCGGCCGTTACCCTGCCCTTTGCCCTGAATACCGGTTTTAATTTTGCCAATGCTTCCATTGTCGTATCCGCCCTTGGCCCATCATCCTTATCAACAAGAACCCAACCTTCTGGGACTTTACCACCATTGTATAGTTCTATGTCGCCGCTTGCCTTGTTAACTACCACAGGCACCATCTCATCCTTAAACCTGCCCGATTCCTGTGCAGCAACGGCTTTTTTATGTGAATTGTATGAAAACTTATCAAGGTTTTCTCTACTGAGATCGTACTTCTTTTCGTACCTGTCTATAACATTTTCCGCAGTCTCACCCATGGGAATATATGCATTCGGCAATGTAGAACCATCCTGTATAAATTTTATATTGGGGGTTGGCTTAAGGCCCGCCATTGGTATCATTGTCATAGTTTCGGTACCGCCTGCTATAAATATATCGCCTGCTCCACCCATTATTTCATAAGCAGCCTTATGCAAGGCAGTCATTGCGGAACCGCAAAATCTGTTTATCGTGGTTGCAGGAACCTCGATAGGCAAACCGGCAAGAATACTTGCTATTCTTGCTATATTCATGCCTTCTTCAGCCTCCGGGAACGCAGAACCGCAGATAACATCTTCTATCTCTTTGTAATCAAACTCTGGTAATCTTTTTAAGGCAGCTTTAATTGCAATTGCAAACATATCATCAGGTCTTGTTTTCGCAAAAGAGCCTTTTTTTGCCCTGCCAATCGGCAGCCTTACCGCTGACACTATCACAGCATCTCTTCCACTGTCTTTCATACCTACCTCCATAATGAATGATTATTCATTCATATAAAAACACAGGATTGTATACAAGTCAAGATATATTTTTAAATATTGTTTTCTGTTCTTCCTGCTATGCAACGTTTTGATTACTTACCGGTCTATGCCCCATAAAGATCAGAGGATAAACAATAGCCGTGTCAAGTATGCCGGCAACAACATCGAGGAAGTAGTGCTGCTTTACATAAAGAGTAGATAGAGAGATCAAGATCGCTATCAGTATAAAAAATATCCCGAGAGTTTTATTGTACCTGTAAAATATCAAAGCAACAAGCAGGGAGTTTGCGACATGCAAGCTCGGAAACACATTAAATCCAGGATCCACCCTGTAGATTATGCCAACCATCTTTGTACTCAACGTATCGGGAACAACGAATGGCCTTATCATTCTTACAGGAAACGATAAAAACACGATAAAGGCTAAAACAAACTCCATCAAATACGCGCCTGCTACCCTTCTGAAGGTATCTATATTGTTGAGTAAAAACAAAGGAGTAAAACAGAAAGGATAATAGAGAAGGTATATCCATACCCAACCAGGCGTAAAAGGTATGGATCGATCCATAAATGTAGTAAGGCTATAAAATTTCATACCTTCCTTCCAGAGGAGGTGATTGTGCCAGTCTACATAGTAAAAACCGACTGAAAGGAAGGTTATTAGGAATAGAGCAATTATAAGCTTTTCATGCCTAAGGTAAATATCTATTATACTCGATGCTATTCCTTCTTCTGCATGATTCCTAATATTCATAGCTTATTTCAAACCCTGTATCATAAATATACCCCTTGCTTTCATAACCGGGATAACCTGGATTTTGAAATCCAGAGATGGTCGGTTCTACATCGACAACTTTATATGTAGTTCTGTCACCAAGTATGATCGCCTGAAAATCCCATGTAAAATGAATATGCCCTTCATTGTACGGCATGATATAGCTCAGCCCTGTTGATACTACATTTTTGACGCTATCAACATAATTTGTCCTTCTCATCTGTGGCGGGACAGGTGTAGGCTCGTACTCATAACCAGCCATAACGCACCATGTTTCTACGGGTTTGTATGCTATGCCAAGTTTTGGTACATATATGTCATTGAATGCTTGGCCTGCGTATGTAACTCCGGTATTGGGATCAACATATGATTCATCTTGAGGTTTAACACCATGATTATCTATGTAGCCTGACCATCCAACCCATGTAAGATCTCCTTCCAGTTCGAGATTATCCATTGGTTTGTACATGATACCAAGAGAGACGTGTGCGGGTGTATAAAATAAAATCTGATTGATTGTTTGCGTAAATTGACTTGCAACAGGAAGCCCTTCGGGATTCATATGAACAAATGCTGCGCCGATGATCGGAAAATCATCTGCGCTCATATATGAAAGTCCAACCTTAAAACGATTGGACGGATGGAACAGTATGCCAAGATTTGCCACATAGGTATACTTTTGGGTATTATCAACGTTCATATACCAGTCAGATTGATTCAATGGATTAGGGAGGTAAACATCGTCATAGGTAAGCGATTTAACAAACAGTGAAACTCCGCCTCCAATGGACAGATAGGGCAGTACCTTAAAAGCAATTGTTGGGAGTATGATCTGTTCTTCTGTGTTATTTTCAAGCATTTCGAAATACAACTTGTTTGTAAAATATCCTTCGGTTTCATCGGCATAATGCGCTATCTGCTGCTGGGTATCGCTCAAAGGCGTATACAGAGAGATTCCAATACTAATGAAATCCTCTATAAACCTATGCGTTATACCTACAGCAATACCCTCGATATTCTTGTCATCCGTATTCTGAAGACCGGATCCGAAAGGCTTTATGTAGAGGTGATTCACAGCCACGATAAAATTGACACCTACCGATTCCTTTGTCTGAGTAATGCCGGCAGGATTGTAATAAGTAGCTGTCCAATCATCTGCAGAGGCTGTCCTTGCATTACCCATTGCAATACCTGTTGCATCAACGCCAAAGGTATCAAACACACTTGCGTTTGCATAAGCACCGTAACCAAGTACCATACTAACAGTAAAGAGCAACATCTTTTTTATTATAGGTTCCATTGGGTTTCATCCTTTCTTTATCTTTCCATTAACAACTTTTCTCCACGCAAAAACACTATGATTCTTTGAATTGTAATTCAGTTTATGAATCTAATTTTTTAAGATTAGACCCCCTCTAAAAAGCTGTCAATTCTTTTAAACAACAAAACTATCTGCTGTTATGTCATTTCTGGACGCATATATATACAATTTTTATCTTACGTTTATCAACCAGCGTATTGTTTCTTTAATGCAACCTTGTTGATTTTACCTACACTCGTCTTTGCGATTGTTTCTACAATTTCAACACGATCCGGTACCGCATAACTATGCAACTGTCCCTTTTCCACAAACTTTTTCATAAATACCTTAATATCGTTACCCGTTATTTTATCCTTATACTGAGGCTTCAATACTACCAATGCAAGCGGCCGCTCACCCCATTTTTGATCCGAAACTCCGATCACCGCCGCTTCAGAGACAGCTTCGTGTTGACTGATAAGGCTCTCTAACATCAAGGAAGAAACCCATTCACCGCCACTCTTAATGACATCCTTTATACGATCGGTAATGAGAACATAACCTTCTTCGTCTATATTTGCGACATCTCCGGAGTGTAACCAGCCCTTTCGCCAGAGCTCTTTAGTCTTTTCGGGTTCTTTATAGTACGACTCGGTAAGCCATGGAGTACGGATAACAAGCTCTCCGTTGGTCTTTCCATCATGGGGAAGAAAATTATCATTACCATCGACAATCTCTACTTCACTGAGAGGGAAAGGCACGCCAGTTTTTACAAGATAGTCAAGTTTCTTTTCCATGTCCCAGCCCGTCATATATTCCTTAAGCAGAGCAAATGTTACGGCAGGACAGGTTTCTGACATACCATAAGCAGCCCATACCTTAATTCCAAGATCGAATGATGTCTTGGCTAATCCCCTTGGCAAAGCAGAGCCGCCGATATCCAACTGCCAGTGAGAAAGATCCACTGTTTTAGCCATGGGATGGCCTATCACCATTAAAAGTATTGCCGGAACGCAATGACTGAATGTAACTTTTTCATTCTGAATAAGCTTAAGAATGGCTTCGGGTTCATAACGTCCTGGATATACCTGTTTCGTCCCCAAAAGGGTAGCTAAATAAGGAACTCCCCATGCATGTACATGAAACATAGGGGTTAAAGGCATATAAACATCGTTCGACTTGAACTTTCCAATGCCCGACTCATAAAGACCTGCCATACCTATACCAAGTGTATGTAACACCAACTGTCTATGCGAGAAATAAACACCTTTCGGCATACCGGTGGTACCCGTAGTATAAAAAATAGTAGCCCTTGTATTTTCATCCAGATCTGGAAAATCGTAAGACGGCTGTGCATTTTTAAGCATTTCCTCATACTCGATAGTTATAGGTATTTTAGTTTCCGGTGTCTTTTGCTCATCTTTGAGAAGGATAACCTTTTTGACAGTTGTCAATTTGCCCCAGATAGATTCCAAAAGAGGGAGGAAATCAGTATGCACAAGTACTACATCATCTTCAGCGTGATTCATTATATAAAGAATGGTTTCCGGTGATAATCGCCAGTTCATTGTATGTAGAACAGCTCCCATCATCGGCACGGCAAAATAAGATTCTAAATAGCGATTACTGTCATAATCAAATACGCATACCGTATTCCCGGGCTTTACACCCAATTTCTCCAGACCATTGGCCAATTTGTTAATGCGCTCATAGAGGGTTTTATAAGTAAGTCGAACTTTATCCCGATAAACAATTTCTTTGTTGGGAGAATAAACGAGCGGTGTGTTCAGAATTTTTTTGATAATCAACGGATACTTATAATTTTCACCTGCCTGATAAATTTTTTGCGACATAATTAACCTCCTAATTCTTTTAATTTAAAATCTTAGCAAACATTCGAGAGTTATCTAACCCTTATTAACGTTTTATCAATCTTATCTGTGTTTATTTTGATCATAAACGTCTATTTTTTAACATTATAATCATAAAAACCCTTGCCAGTTTTGCGACCCCATTCCTTTTTGATAAATTTTTCTACAATGATTGGTGAAGGCTTTTGGGCAGGGTCCCCTGTTTCCTGATAACGTTCCATATTGATATAGTAAGACAGGTCTATACCGGTAAGATCCAATAGTTTAAAAGGCCCTATAGTATGACCCAACCCCAGTGTTACGGCAGTATCGATATCCTCAAAAGAGGCGATGTCCATATCGTAAAGGAAAAGGGCCTCATTAATAATAGCGGACAGAACACGATTGACCAAAAAGCCGTATATTTCCTTTTTTAATATAACAGGAGTCTTTTCTAGACTTTTTGTAAGCGCAACAACCGTATTGAATGTTTCTTCTGAAACATGCGGGCCCTTGATTACCTCTACAAGTTTCATAACCATTACAGGATTGAAAAAATGCATGTTACATACCTTATCCGGTCGGGTTGTAGCATCGGCAATTTTGGAACTAACAATGAATGAACTGTTTGTTGCAAGGATGGTGCGTTTTGGGCAAATCCTATCTAACTCGGCAAACAACTGCCGTTTTAAAGCAAGCTTCTCTATAATGGCCTCAATCACAAAATCGGCATCAACTGCTGCCTCTTTAAGATTGGGTGTAAAAGAAAGATTGGCTTTGGCTTGCCGTGTCACTTCCTCGGTTAACTTTCCTTTGGCAACGCGATCAGGCAAGTACGAATCGATAAATTCTTTTGCTTTTTTGATGGCGTCCACACTAACATCGGTACATGCCACTCTATAGCCGTTTAAAGCAGCACACAAAGCGATCTCGTGTCCCATGGTTCCAGCACCCACAACACAAATTTTTTTGATACCAGAAACAGTCATAATAACATCCCCTTTCCATCTTTTTAATAAACCACGTAAGTTTATTAAGCATCCAGCAGTCGAATTAAAACCTCCATGTATCAGAGAACTATTATAAGAGAACCATCCGTGCTACCTGTTAAATATTAATCCTGCCGCTTCGGTGTTTGCTATGAAAGGAATTATCCTAAAACACAAGTTTTAATGTAGAGAACTTTATTGTTTTTGAAACAGGATGTCAAGTAAGTTTAATGTGGTGATGTCTCAAATAAGTTTTTATGTCAATCTAAAATCAATCGATTATTGACATCTAATCGCCCTTTTCAAGCTTATCAAGTATAGAATCTATTTCATCAAGTTCTTTTTGTTTTTTCGGCTTTGCTTTCATTTCTACGGACTCCTGAGTGACAGGATTCGGCTTGGCAGCAGGAGAAGGCGATACCGATATTTTTTGTTTCGGCTGGACAATCTCCTGGACCACTGGCTGCTGAGCAGATTCCACGATCAGTTCTTCATCTTTTGTATCCGCCGCTTCGACTGATTCCTTTTTCTCTGTTTGTTCACTCGTTATACCGAGATCCGACACCACACTGTCTATAATTCTACTGTCAATAACCTTGGCCTTGACGAGAAAACCTTCAAACAGCGCATTCGAAGAAATAATATTTATCATCCTTGGTATGCCGTTCGAATAATAATGAATCTTTTCGATAGCGTCAGGCGTAAATATCTCTTCTTTATTGCCTGCAAGTCCCAATCTATGTTTTACATAAGCTTCTGTGGATTCATAATTAAAAGATTCGAGCCTGTATTTCAATGCTACTCGCTGTGCAAGCGGACTATCGAGCAACAGATTCTCCTCTATCTCCGGCATACCAAAAAATACGAATGTAATCAGTTTTCTGTCGGGCGCTTCAAGATTTAGCAGCCCCCTGAACTCCTCCATCATTTCTTTTGTTTTCAACATCTGAGCTTCGTCTATCAAAACAACAGCCTTTTTGTGCTGTTCGTATAATTCATTCAATCTTTCGTATAATTGAGACAGCAGTGTAATTTTATTATCCGAAGGCTCGGCAACGCCGAGTTGCATTGCTATTTTTTTAAGCAGCCAGTCGGCGGTTATCCCTGAATGAATAATAACAAGCAATGCAGACTCATACTCTTCTTCTGGCAGACTATCAAGCATACGTCGAGCAAGGGTGGTCTTCCCTGTGCCTATGTCCCCTATAAGCAGGGCAAGCCCTTTCATCGAATCAACAGCATACATCAACCTTACAAGCGCCTTTGAATGTTGAGCACTATTATAATAAAACTTTATGTCAGGCGCACTTGAAAATGGCTCTTCATTTAACTTATAAAAATCCAGATAATTCATTGCGCTCCTTTTTAAATATATGAGACCTTTTTCTTAGTCTGTTTCACCCTGTTTTGGCCTATATCTGCATCTTCCTTCACCTGATTCTGTTCATTTAAATTATTTATTTTACCTTGCTCTGTTTGAATTATAATATCTGTTTTTTGTTTTTCGATCGATTTTGAATCATGCTCTTCGGGTATATCTTCTTTTAACAAGCTGTCCAGGGTAAGTTTCTCTGGCTTTCCCTCTTGCTCCAATCCATCCCTCACAAACTCCTCGAGTTTATCAAGTTTATCCTTTACATCTCTGAATTTTCCATCTATCTTTCCAACTTCATCAAAATAATTGTAAGCTTTCTTCATATCTCCGTAAGCTTCAAAAGCTATAGCAAATTCGTACAATAAACCAATATTCTCTGCTTTTATGCCTTCCTTAGCCTCCAATGCCTGTTTATACATCTCTATTGCCTTACCCGGTAATCCTTTCCCCATATAACTCATTCCAAGCATTATAAGCCCATCTGCTTTTCTATCAGGTGAGAGTATTGCTATATTAAATTCATTTATAGCCTCATCTATCAAACCCATTTCCTTGTAAGCTATCCCGAGATTATAGTGCGTTTCCGCATCCTGTTTATCAACGCTCTTCTCAACCCCTTTTTTGAAAGCTTCGAGTACCTCTTCGACACTAACCTGCTGCTCCTCTTCGGGAGGCTGCTGTACTTGGGATACGCCGATTGTTCCTGACAGTTCTTTTTCAAGCTCCTGCGCAAGATCAAAAAGGTCTTCATCTGCAGATACCGCAATTACATGCCCAACCTCTTTCTGAATAAAAGGTTCATCCAAATCAGGAATTTTTGACTCGATATGCGGATTTAATTTTTCCTCTTTTGCGAGTATATCGGCAAGTTTTTTTCTGGCTCTCTCATCATTTGGTGCGATGTTTAAAATCCTCCGTAGGATACCCTTTGCCTCGGATAAAATACCTTGCTGACAATAGAATTCTGCTTCATCTAAAGAATCGATTATATCTATACCTTCCCCTTGCTGTCCGATCTTAACATGCGTATCAGATTCAGACTTTTCTGCCGGTTTGGAATATGTTTCCTTATCGACACGTGCAAGTTCTTCTTCGGAAAAATTGAAACCTATATCTTCTTCTTGTTTTTGTTTTGCAGTTACATCGGCAACATCTTTTTTTGCCTCTTCAAACTCAGGTTCTAAATTTATCTGCTCAGGAATTGGGATTTCTTCTCTTGGCTCTTCTTGAAGAGGCTCATTGACCGATTTTTCTTCATCCGCATGTTGTTCCGATGATATTGTTTCGTACTCTTCGCCTATCTTTTTGTCTTGAGAAGCAGGAGACTCAACCTCAATCTCTATACCCGTATCAATCTCATTAGGAGTCCCGTGTGCCTCGGAAGACATTTTTTCCATTTGTTCCTGCATTGTTTCTACATGTACATCCTCAACCAACGGCGTTTCTTCAAAAATGATTTTTTCTTCTCTTGACGTCCCGGGAGCTCGCTGTGCTGGTCGTTCTTTCTTAGTTACCAGAGGTTGCTCTTCCACAACATGTTCTGAAACATTTTCTTTTATTTCAGGAGTATAACCTATATGTGCTTTAAGTATCTCGTTGTCAGGATCATTGGCTATTGCCTGTTTAATGAAATCTTCAGCCTTTTCTATTTCACCTTGGGCCGTTAAGGCATTATAAAGGCTTTCAGCCAAACTTGAAGCTTCTTTATATTTTTTCCAAAGTTCATAAAGTTCAAACAGCTCTGTGAGTGCCCTAATGTGGGAAGGATTTACTTCAAGTATTTGATTAAGCTTCTCCACAGCCTTGGTATTCAATCCGTATCTTTTGTAAACCTGTGCTTCTGAAAAATATTTTTCTATTTCTTCCTGCGTTAATTTTTCTTTTTTGTTAATATCGGGTTGGACTATGACTTTCTGCGAAGGCCTCTGGACAATTTCCTTCACAGGCTCCTGTTTGGGTATCTTTGCCTGTGGTTTTTCCACCTGTTTTTCTGTAATTATTTTCTGCTGCTTCTCAGTTTTTACCTCCTGCTTTCGATCTGTGGTTGTCTCTAAAGGTTCCGGCACAATCTCCTGCATAGGCCGGAACTCTGCCTTTGTACCTACAACTACTTGTAGTGCTTGTTGATCGGTCGGATCAAGCTCCAGGATCTTTTTATAGATATCCTGCATCTGCGAATCCAAACCTTCCTTAGAGTATAACTTTGCGACTTCCTTGTATGCAGATATTGCAAGAGGAATCTTATCCAGAGCCACATAGGTCTTTGCAAGGGCTATAAGAACATCCGTATCGGACTTACCTAAAGCTATAATCTCCTTAACCTTTAAAAGTACCTTTTGATAATCGCCCCTTGAAGTGTATAATTTTATGAGTTGCTTTAATATGCTCATATCCCCAGATTTAATTGAGAGCATCCTCTCATAGACTGTAATGATATCTATAGTTCTTTTTGCCTCGATAAGTTTTTCCGCAATTTTAGAAAGCTCGGTATATGCCTGATCTTTTAGACCGTTCTTAATATAAAGTTCGGCAAGTTTCATCCTTCCGGGCAGATTTGACGGTTCCAGTTCTGTGATAGTTTGAAGTATGTTTAATGCATCCTGAGTCCGACCTTCCCTTTCATAGATGGCTATAGCAACTTTATAGTTAGAAACGGCTTCTGCTATAAGGTTTTTCCTTCTGAAGAGTTCTGCAAGCCTGAGATAAGCCTGCGAAGAAACAGGATTAATCGTCAAAAGCTGTCTATAAACAGCGATAGCCTTATCATAAAACCCGCTGTCTCTGAATATATTGGATGCAATCTCGTAATAGTTAGTAGCTTCTTCTTTCTTATCAAGCTTCAAAAAAAGTTCCGCTATCTTAAGTGCGGCCTGATTATTTTTGGGTTCTAATTCAAGGACTTTTTGCAAATCTTTTATAGCCTTATCAAACTGATTCTTAGCTATAAATTTATTTGCGCTTTCTATTAATTTATTTTTATCCACTCCAGCCAATGCGTCTCCTTCTTTGAGGGACTCTACCTTCTTCATAATTAGCCCCTCAATGAAAATTTGTCAAGTATGAGACCGTGAGATCCTGTTCGTGGTAACAAACAAAAAAGGGCGTACAACGTACGCCCTTTTTTACCGACTTAAGCATTTAAAAATGATCTTACTCCAGCATAGCTACAGCCTGTTCTATCCTCTCAAGCCCTTTCTTTATGGTTTCCAGAGATGTAGCATATGAGAGCCTCATATTATCCTTTGCACCGAATGGTGCACCTGGGACAACGGCGACTTTTGCCTGCTCGAGCAGGAAATCGGCAAAATCAAATGAATCCTTTATGATTTTGCCTTTAAACTTTTTGCCGTATAGTCCGCTTATATTCGGGAATGCATAGAATGCCCCTTTGGGGGTGATGCAGGTAATACCTTGTATCTTATTCAGTCCCTCAACGATAAACTTGCGTCTCTTGTCGAACTCGGCAACCATTTTTGTAACAGAATCCTGGGGACCTCTTAATGCCTCGACACTTGCTTTCATAGCAATCGATGTTGGGTTTGATGTGCTCTGGCTCTGTATGTTTTTCATACCGCTTATTATTTCCTTGGGACCCGCAGTAAAACCAATCCTCCATCCTGTCATTGCATACGTCTTTGATACGCCATGTACGAGCAACGTCCTTGACTTCATGTCCTTTGCCTGAGCTATAGTAAAAAATTCTTCCCCATCATAGATAAGTTTTTCGTAAATATCGTCTGTTACAACAAACATGTTATGTTTTTTCACAACCTCAGCTATCTCTTCAAGTATCTGCCGCGGATATACAGCGCCTGAAGGGTTGCCCGGACTATTTATCAACAGTATCTTCGTCTTCTTGGTTATGGCCTTTTCAACTGCCTCAGGCTTTAAAGCAAAGTTGTCCTTTTCTTTTGTTTTGACAAAAACGGATTTTGCACCTGCAACCCCGAACATCTCGGGATAGGATACCCAGTAGGGTGTCGGTATTATAACCTCGTCACCGGGATTTATCATTGCCAAAGCAATGTTGAATAATGCGTGCTTTGCACCAACCGATACTATTATTTCATTCCTTGAATACTCAAGACCGTTATCTCTCTTGAATTTCTCTATAACGGCATCCTTGAGATCCGGTATACCGTCAACAGGCATGTACTTCGTAAAACCTTTGTTTATGGCATCTATTGCAGCCTGTTTAATATTGTCGGGGGTATCAAAATCAGGCTCACCTGCTCCGAAGCCAACAACATCAATACCCTGTGCCTTCAATTCTTTTGCCTTCGTATCAATAGCCAGCGTAGCCGACGGCTTGATAGCTTTAGCCCTTTTAGATAACATAAATTTCTCCTTTTATTTTTTTATTTTTTTGTTTATCTGCAACATCGTTAGATATTTTTATTCCCATGACACTATATCCGTCTTCCTTTCCTTGAGCCTTTCATTGAATTTCTCAACTACGACATCAGGGACAAGATCCCTTACAGAACCGCCGAGCGAAAGTATCTCTTTTATTATACTTGAACTCAAAAAAGAATACTTACCCTCGGTCATCATAAAGACGGTTTCAAGCTTGCCGTTCATCTTCTTGTTCGCCAAAGACATCTGAAGTTCAAATTCGAAATCTGCAACTGTTCTCAATCCTCTCAATACTATCTCCGCATTCTTTGATTTAACATAGTCCACGAGGAGACCCTTGAAAGATTCTACCACGACTCTTTTCTCGTTCTTGAATATTTCATTTAAAATGCTCACGCGCTCTTCTATGGAAAAAAATGATTTCTTGCCGGATTGGTTGTAAGAAATAGCAATTATAATCTTATCAAAGAGTTTCAGACCTCTTTCTATAATATTTATATGACCGTAGGTTATAGGATCAAAAGATCCCGGGTATACGGCTGTCTTTATCATGTTAATGCCTCCTCGCTATGGTAAGGTAGGTATCTCCGTATCTATACGTCTTCATCGTCATATCCAAATTTACCCCCTGTAAAATATTCCTTACCGTTCCGTCATGTTCTATACCTATTATGAACGAATCTTTCATTATTTTCCGATTCAGCATATCGGATAGAATATCCGTATATGCATAAACATCTTTGTAAGGCGGATCGACATAAGCTATGTCGAACTTTATATTTTTCTTCTCTATCTGTTCCATTGCTCTCATTACATCCATCATTATAACTACATATAAATTGCTGTCCATGAATGCAAGGTTTTTTGATAATAATGTTGATACAGCCTTTGAACGCTCTATAAAATATACCTTGTGCGCTCCACGGCTCAATGCCTCTATACCGATTGCTCCTGTCCCTGCATACATATCAAGAAAAGCTGCATTCTGAATATCCTGCCCCACGATATCAAAAAACGCCTCCCGTATCTTTGCAAGAGTTGGCCTCACCAAGCTATCGTCCGGGCTTTTTAGCCTCCTTCCTTTATGGATTCCGCCGATTATCTTCATATGAAAACAGTAAGGGCGGGTTAAAACCCGCCCTTACGTAAACTATTATCTAATAATATTCGAATCATACAACATTTTACTGTGCCGTCATAGCAACATAGATATTTGCATTGCCTCTGGTTATAAGCAACGAAACCATTTCGCCTTTCTTTACGGATGACATGACTTTGCTGTAATCCTCCACGTTGTTTATATCCTTTTGGTTCACCTGCTTTACGATATCACCTTTCTCTATACCTGCCATATCAGCCGGACTTCCCTCTGCAACATTCGTTACGACAATGCCTTTATCGGTTTGCATGTTGTATTCTCTTTGAACATCCGGGGTAATATTGCTGACGGTTATCCCGAGTTTTTTCTCACTGACATTTTCCTCTTTGGGCGCAGCAATGCTGGCAACTTCGGTCTTTGACGGTAATTCTCCAACCGTAACTTTGATTGTCTTTTCTTTGCCCTGTCTTAATATCTTGACATCGATTTTGCTGCCAATGGGTGTATTGGATACAATCCATGGCAGATCATCGGCATTCTTAACTTCTTTACCGTCGAATTTGATTATGACATCACCCTGTTTTATACCGGCTTTATCTGCAGGACCATCTTTTATTACCTTTGTTACAACAGCACCTTTCTGATCCCGTTTCAAACGAAACGATTCGGCAAGATCCGGGCTTATGTTTTGTATATAAACACCAAGCCATCCTCTTATAACCTTACCGTGCTCTATGAGCTGCGGTATTATAGTTTTGGCTACATTTATCGGTATGGCGAATCCAATCCCCTGACCAATACTCGGTGCTATGATAGCCGTACTTATACCTATCACCTCGCCGTTAAGGTTAAATACGGGTCCGCCGCTGTTACCTCTGTTTATTGCCGCATCCGTTTGCAAGAATTGGTCGTAATTGCTCGAACTTAGTCTCCTTCCCTTGGCACTTATTATACCCGCAGTTACCGTGTGATCAAGCCCGAATGGATTGCCTATGACAACTACCCAATCGCCAACCTGGACTTTTGCTGAGTCACCAAGATATGCCACATCAAGCGGTTTTTTGGGCACAACCTTCAACAGTGCTAAATCGGTCTGAGGATCAGCCCCGATAATCTTTGCTGTGTACTGATCCCCGTTATCGGTTATCACCCTTATATCGGTCATGCCTGCTATTACGTGGTTGTTGGTAAGTATATATCCTTCTTTGTTTATTATAAACCCGGACCCAAGCGCATGTTCCTTGTATTCTTGAGGTCCCTGAGGTCCCATGAACTGTTCAAAAAAATGCGGTCCGAAAAACTGTTTAAACTGTTCTCCCATAGGACCAAACTGCTGCATTGTGGGATTGGTCTTTATAATCTTTGTTGTAGATATGTTTACTACAGCACCCTTAACCTTATTCACAAGTGGAGCAAAAGATGCCGGCACATAAGCCTCTGGTGATGAAACATCCTGTGCTTGACCTACAGCCGGTTTCTCACTCCATATTTTTGTCTCCGTAGCTCTGGTAACTGTTGTAATATTCATTCTTGCGGCAAGTATCAATCCTGCCACAACAGATGCTACTACAAGTACCCCAATGCCTAATATTGTATAACCTTTCTTTTTCATTCAATCCTCCTTATTTTTTCCCTTCCGAAACTAAAACGTATCTCATTCTTAAATCGAAAAGCACATTATCCAGCATCATTGATTCATCATTGTTAAGATTACCCGTCGTCTTTTCCTTAAGAAGTTCGAGAATATCTATAGTCTGTCTTGCAGCACCAAGATCTTTTTTAATAATATTCGTCTGTGGATCCGCCACGGCACCAAGCTGTATCAGCGTTGTACCTGCGAGAGAATTTATCAGATCAATAAAACTTATCTTAAAACCTTGATTTGATATAACATCTTCCTGTTCCTGTGCATTTTCTGTTTTATTGGAACTAACATCATTATTGAGTGCTTCATCCTTGGCATGTTCTTCTTGCACATTGCTACCATCTTCCATAGTATTATCGCTCATTTTAAATCGTCTCTTGTCATTTACTTTAATATCATCGTTTTCCGTCATGACTATCACCCCCGTTATTTCGGTACATATCCCGAATAGGCGTTTCAAACACCGCGGTTATATATTTATTTATAACATAAACTTCCGGCCTTCCTGTGACCATTGCGTATACACTATTTTTATCCACGTTCTTGCCTATTTCAATATTGTACTTCTTATTATCCATACGTACTATGCTAATAACTTCTAACGGCTTTTCAAGTCCCATACCTTTCAAATCCGTAACATCGTCAATAATATTGGTTGCATTCATATTGGTTAGCTGAAAGGCCATCTCATCGAATACGGATGTTTTTAACCTGTTGTAAGAAGGCTTCGTGAAAACCCATGTTTTTTTCTCTTTTTTAAGGGTATATACAGGCTTCGAATCCTTTGTAAAAGAAATGGACGCTATATCATTCTGTGTTAATTTTATAAGACTTTTGTTCCTGAGCTGAAACAGGGTGCTATCGAGCTGCTTTCTGAGCCATCCCGCTATAGTAAATACACCCGGTATGCCGTTTTTAGCCACTGCATAGGAGTACTTTCCCAGTGGGGTAGCAGAACCTATCTGCAGACCATAAATTTGTTTATTCGATAATGTTACCGTTGCTGTTATTGAAGCAGGGCTTAGACCAAATGCCGCGGGTGTTCCATTGCCTATTTTCTTATTGTACCGGAGTGTTGCAAAAGAATTCAACAATGTATCGATCACGGTTGTATCGGCATCGGTATTGACGGGATATGAGATTAACCAGTTACCGTTTGTATCTTTCTTTATAACAAAATCGCCATTTTTATTACGTATATTTATTGCGTTCACATTGCCGATGTTGTTTATATTAAAAACCTTCTTGACATGAAGCTTTTCGACGGCTTTATGCCTGGGGTTTATTACAAAGACAACTGCCACAATAGCCAAAGCCAAAACCGCTGTAAGATACACTGTAAGTTTGATATTCATTTTCCCCTCCTATAATCTCTTCATCCTCAGATAAGCAAGTATCGCTCCGAAGAATAACAAGACCGGGATCAATACGACTGTCAGATAGAAGATCATATTCCCCTGCCTTGCGGTAAGAAACATCTGCTGATTGGCTGTTGCCTTTGGCCTTATGGTGATAAGGTTCTCCTCTTTTACAAGCCAGCTTACCGTATTCATAACAAGGTCCCTGTTAAAAAGCGCATTTATATACTTGTTCGATGCAATTTTTGATGTTCCAAATACTGCTATCCTCGCAACATTATTCCCGGACTTTATAGTGCCTGCTACGGCAACACTTACCGGTCCCCTGATATCCGAAGGACCGAACCGTGCTGTTCCTTTATCAAAAAGTTCTTTAAGATTCGTATCAGTCCAGCTTGTCTTGCTCGTTATGGCAATGGGTACAATATCTATATCGGTACTATGTGTTTTTGACTCTTCAACGGTTCTTACCAAAGGAAAGATCGTTGTACCCTTAAAATCTTTTGTTATTCTGCTTTCCTTGCTATAATCGGTCACGATGGGTTCCACCCCAAGACCTGGTCCCTGAAACAATCTTACGACCTGATCGAGTACAACATTGTTTCCGATTTTAATACCATAATTTGAAAGCATTTCTGATATGCCGGTATGTGTACGTGGATCTATCATTACAAAAAGGTGCCCGCCTGCATCAACATAAGATGTTAAGGCATGTACTTCTGCAGGCAAAAAAGGCTTTACAGCACCAGACTCTATTACCAGTGTACACGATGATGGGATAGTTGCTACGGAAGGTAAAAGTAAACTCTCGACCTTATAGTCCTGATCCTCTAAAGCCTGTTCAAAATCATTATAACCGTCAACACCCGTGGCATCCGATAGGTCTCTTTCTCCATTACCGGTAAGGTAACATACATTTATAATACGGTTCCTCAGTATTTTTACTATAGCGTTTGTTATACCATTTTCACTGGACTGCTCTGTTTTTATTGTTTTATCGCCATACTGAATAACAATGGTTCCATTTGTGTTTATGCCGTAACTCTTTGCAATTGTCGGCTCTTTATCCGGATCTATAACCTCGTAGTGAACCTTTTTGCTGGCATACGCATACTCCGATAATAGATCCCTTATGTTTGAACCTGTACCTTCCTGAAAAAAAGCCGTTATATTAATTCTTTGTTTGAGCCGGCTCAAAACATTGTCTGTTTCCTTTGAAAGCGTAAATTGCTTGTTGGACGTAAGATCCCACCTGTAGTAATACTCGGTTGAAACATAATTGACAACACTTATGATGCCAAGCACAACAATGACGAGTACGATCAAGTTTATGCCGTAAAGAAGGTGCCTTAGTCCTGATCCCTCTTTAAACTTGCGTCTATAAATAACAGTCCAAAACATGAGGAGTAAAAGCCCAATCGAAATCAATACTATTGCCCATACATTCCAGGACGATACCACAAGGCGTATAAACCCTCCACCTATAATAAACAATACACCGGCAATCCATAGTACCGTTTTCATATAACTACCTCCATCTCTCGGATTCTAAAACCCTGTGCGTAAGGAACAGAAAAAAGAATATAAAGCTAAGATAATATACTATATCCCTTGTATCTATAAGCCCTTTTAAAAAATCCTGAAAATGCTGGTCTATAAGTGATATGTAAACAAGAAAAGCAGACACGGCTGGACTTGCATCATGGGATACCCAGCCGATAGCCCAGAACAGAAGCAGTATACCGAATGTAATAACAGCGGCAACTATTTGATTTTCTGTTATGCTCGAGGCAAACATACCGACCGAGATCATCGAAGCACCAAGGAAAAACATACCTATATATGTAGTTATCATAATGCCTGTATCAGAAGATGCATAAGAACCGAGAATAAACGGTACCGACAGTGTAAGAACAAGCATTGTTATAAAAACAAGGCATGCAGATATGAATTTTCCCAGCACAATCTCGGTCAGGGTAACCGGCGATGTCATGATAAGCTCTTTGGTCCCATTTCTTTTTTCTTCTGCATAAGACTTCATGGTAATGATAGGAATGAGTAAGAGCAATATCACGCCAAGATTCGCATAGAGCGGTTGTATGATGAAATTACCTATATTCAATGCGGGGATTGCTCCCTGGTATCTCATAAACTGAAGGCTCAAAAAGTTGTAAAGCTGTATTCTTACATAGAAGAAGTATCCGGTCAGGAGTGAAAAAATGGCGAGTATCACATAAGCTATAGGCGATGCAAAGTATGAAATAAGCTCCCGTTTGACGATTGCCCATATTCTTGCCGGGTTCATTGTACACCTCCTCTGTCCTGAGAGATCAGCCTTATATACTCATCTTCTAAATTAACAGCTCTGGATGAGAATTCAGAAATCCCATATCCGGCCTTGAATATCTTATCCGTTATCAATTCGGGGGCCTTAAAATCAGCGTTTGTCTTGATTGTAAACGTATTGTTTTCTTTCATCACATCTTTTATACCCGATATGGATTCCAAAAGCCCGACAATACTATTGTCCGTCTGCGTTGTAACAAGACGGTAAACCTTATCGCCATGAAGATCAACCTGGGATAGATTATAATCTCCTCCGCTCAGCAGCCTTCCATCGTTTATTATAACAACCCTGTTGCATGTTACGGTTACCTCCGGAAGTATATGCGTGCTGAGTATAATTGTATGATCTTTACCGAGTTCTTTGATAAGGTTTCTTATTTCTATGATCTGCTCCGGATCAAGCCCGACTGTCGGTTCATCGAGTATAAGTATTGGTGGATCGCTTAAGAGTGCCTGAGCAATGCCCACCCGCTGCCTATACCCCCGCGATAGGTTGCCGATAATTCTTTCCTTTACCTTATCAAGGTTTGCCTGCTTTATAACTCTTTCTATCGCAGAATCCATCGGGGCACCAAATAACCCTTTTATACCTGCCATAAACCTGAAATATCCGAGCACCGTCATTTCAGGATATGCGGGTGCAAGTTCCGGCAGATAACCTATAGAACTTTTCACTTTAATGGGATCTTTTCTAATGTCATAACCGTTGACTGTTACATCTCCACCCGAGGGAGACAAGTATCCTGTTATTATTCGCATTGTCGTTGTCTTACCTGCACCATTTGGACCAAGGAAACCCAGCACACCACCTTTTTCAATTTTTAAAGATATACCGTTAAGAACGGTACGATCACCGTATCTTTTTGTTATTTTGTTCAACTCAATCATAAAATACACCCCTTCCTCAAATTAAGAGAGATTTTATCGGAGACATAAAAAAGAATTGTACTACTTCACGTTATAACTGATTCGAGTATAGTTCCTGAAGGCATGTTGTCCAAATCAACTTTAACATCTATTATATTCCCGTTGTTCATATATACTGTAAACCTATTACCCTTTTGCCAGTTGAATGTAAGTGGTATTTTTATAAGCTGATCGATGGTTCTCTTGAGCAGTCTTGCACCGTACTTCTGACTGTATCCATTGGTTACGACATAATCCAGGGCATCTTCCATAATGATGAGTTGCTTACCCTCCCTCTCCATCTGCTTTGCCGTTTGACCTATATACTTTTGTGCGATCTCTTTTACCGTTTCATACTTCAACGGGTTGAAAACTATTACTTCATCTATCCTATTGAGAAATTCGGGCGAAAAAAGCCGCTCAGCCTCGGCAATCACAGCCTTCCTCATGGTGTCGATACCCTGCTGCGCATCGTTCAAAAATCCGAGTGGCTGCATAAATTTTTTGAATTGATCTGACCCGAGATTACTCGTCATTATTATCACCGCATCGCTGAAATATACTTTTTTCCCCCTTCCATCCGTAAGCCAGCCTTCATCAAACACCTGAAGTAAAAGATTATGAATGAAGCTGTTAGCCTTTTCTATCTCATCGAGCAGAACAACGGACGAGGGATTGTCCCTTACCATATTTGTCAGCGTACCGCCGCGTTCGGAGCCTACAATACCTCTCGGCATGCCGATAAGCTTATCTATTGCAATTGAAGAATCGCCGTACTCGGACATGTCCATACGTATTATCTTATTTTCATCTTCATAGAAAAATTCTGCAAGCGCCTTTGCAAGTTCTGTTTTCCCTACGCCGGTCGGACCCAGGAACAAGAGAACGCCGTCAGGCCTGTTGAAGTTTTCCTTCAGCGGTCCTTTGTTCAACCGTATACGATTTGTTACTCTTTTTATGGCGTCGTCCTGTCCTATAACCCTTTTCGAAAGTATATTCTCTATATTTAAGAACCTCTGTGCCGTATCCCTGAATACCATGTCAAGCGGTATCTGGGATTCCTGGGCAATAACCTCTTTGACGGTATCTACCGATACGATCTCTTCATTCTTTATCTCGGTTTTAACCGATGAGGTATCAAGCCAGCCTATGACCTTATCGGGCAGCCGCACAGACCTGTTGTATCTCTTGCTCATATCAACCGCCGTATCAACCACTTCATGCGGTATAGTAACATTGTAAAGCCTTTCAAGTCTCGGAACAACACCCTCTACAATTGTACGGGCCTCTGATAGAGACGGCTCCTTTATATGAACAAGCCTGAACCTTCTTGCAAGTGCCTCATCCTCCGCTATGAATTCCTTATACTCGGTATACGTTGTAGCTCCAATCATCTGAACTTCGCCCCTTGCAAGGCTCGATTTGAATATATTCGCAGCATCGCTCGGAACTCCCATTGCAGAGCCCGCCCCTACAAGGCTGTGTGCCTCATCGACGAACAGGATGATATTTTGTCTCTCTTTTAACTCTTTGATAATCCGTTCTATCCTATCCTCGAACATACCTCTGAACATTGTTCCGGCAACAACCGTATTCATCTGTAGATTTACGATCTGTTTTTCTTGAAGTCGTAAAGGTACTCTCTCCGGTTCAAGTTCCACCAACCTTGCAAGTCCTTCAACAATGGCTGTCTTGCCGACACCTGCCTCTCCTACAAGCATAACGGAATTGCTGCGCTCTTTATGAGACAGTATCTCCATTATCTGAGACAGTTCTTTTCCCCTCCCTATCAAAGGCGGAAGTTTATCCATACGTGCAAGTTTGTTAAGATTTGTTCCGAACTGTTTGAGATAAGGCGGAAGCTCATATTTCTTTTTCAGTTCTTTTTCTTTCTCTTCTCGTTTCTTTATCTGTCTGTCGATTTCTATGATCACGGTTCTTGGATCATAACCAAAGCCTCGAAGAAGCTGAACCGGATAGCAGTGTCCCTCTTCAAACATTGCTTGCAGTACATCTACCGGCATAACCACTTGCTTTCCTTCGCGGCGTATATTTTCCCATGCTATTTGTAAAACAGCGGTTGCATCGGGCAAAAACTTGACGCCCCGGGTAACGAAGTACTTCGAATTATTAAGATGTTCCTTTAAAAGCTCTTCTACAAGTTTTCTCTCAATACCGAGTGCATTGGTAAAATCGTTATAAAATTCTTTCTCGATAGTTATAAAGGCAAGAAAAATATGCTCGACCCCAACATAAAACTGCTGACTCTTCTTTGACTCATCTATTGCAAGATTGAGCATCGATTGCGTTCGCTCTGAAAGCCTGTCTTTATAGTTGGTTAAGTCAAACATTTACTATCTCTTTAAGCTCTAGTATACATCATTTTCTCAAGCTTATCAATCCGTTCCTCTGTTGGCGGATGTGTGCTGAAAAGCGACGTTATCCCCTTGCCAAGAAATGGTTCCACAATGAACATGTGGGCTGTAGAAGGATTGGCACTCATTGGCATCCTTTGATTGCCGTACTCGAGTTTCTTTAAAGCGGATATCAATCCGTTTGGATTTCCTGTCAGCTTTGCACTTCCCTCATCAGCATAAAACTCCCGTGATCTCGATATTGCAAGTTGAACAATGCTTGCTGCAATCGGAGCAAGTATAGCAAATAAGAGCATGACGAATATATTGTTATTTTTATTTCTGCCGTTAAACCCGCCGAACATACCTGCAAACATAGCCATCTGTGCCAGCATAACAATGGCACCTGCTATTGTTGCAGCTATGCTGCTGATAAGAATATCCCTGTGCTTTACATGGGAAAGCTCATGGCCAAGCACACCTTCAATCTCATCGTCATTGAGCATATCCAACAATCCTTCCGTAACAGCCACTGCTGCATGCTCCGGATTTCTTCCCGTTGCAAATGCATTCGGCGTCTGATTTGGTATAAGATATATCCTTGGCATTGGGAGGCCGTCCTGTGTCGTAAGTTTTCTCACTATGCCGAATAATCTTGGTGCATCGGATTCCGAAAGCTCTTTGGCTTTGTACATGGATAAAACTATTTTATCCGAAAACCAGTAACTGAAAAAATTCATGGCCACAGCAAAAGCAAACGCAATCAGCATTCCATTTTCTCCGCCCAAAGCACCGCCTATAACTACCAGTAACCCCGTCAGTGCCCCGAGCAACAAAACCGTTTTCAATTGATTCATATTTCTATTCTCCTGTTCTTATCGTTATCTTATGAAAATTTTAAAACCACTTATGTTAGAAGTCAATAGGCGATCGATCTGGCCCGCACCCATGTTCTATAAAAAAACTGCAGTTGCGACCTGCATGAGAAGAAGAATTAACAAGTCTTCTTACTGAATTTTTGGGGTTGCAGGCAGACTCAGCACTATTGATAATGGCTTATGTGTTCCAGGACATAGAAGAAAAACTTCACAGCGGATGGTACAATGAAAACACTGAATAACGGAACTTATGAGTATCATTGCTGTTCGGATTCGACCACTGCGGCTTCTTTCGACGGCTTTACTTTTTTATAGATTATGTCTTTTATCATGAAAGTGGGGATTATGCTCGCCAGAACGAACAGAGCCGAGATGAAAAAGGCATCGTCATAGGCATTGGCGCTTGCCCACCGTTTTAGATAGTACCCGATGAATACGCCCTTGCTTGCAATGCCCGCGTTATGAAAACTTGCACCGGTGCTCAGGGCATACGCTTTTATCTTGTCCAATGCCTCATACCAGAGAGGAGAATTGTAGGCTATGCTGCCCGCGTAGGTTGTCATGTGGAAGTCCGTCCTGCTCTCCACGATAACGCCCATGACTGCTATGCTGAACGAACTCCCGATCCTCAAAAGCAGGTTTAAGATTCCGGAACCCAGGTTCACCTGTTCCGGCTCCAGCGCATTTATCGCCGAATTGGTAAGCGGTGCCATGATAAAACTTATGCCGCACCCCCTCATGATCATACCCGCAATAATGAAGCCGGAACTCGAAAAGATCGATAAGGAAGAGAAATAAAACAGGGAGAATGCTGTCAACAGGGTACCGAAGATCAACGGTCTCTTTGAACCAAGCCAGTCGGAGATCTTGCCGGCGATCGGCATACTGACGGTCAGGGCGAGCGCCTGCGGTATCAGCATCATGCCGGTTGTTGTCGCAGAATAGTTCATGAGGTTTTGAAAAAACATACTCATGAGGAAAACGCTTCCTATCAAAGCCACTGACCTGGTGAGCTGCATGATGTTGGACAGGGTGAAATTATAGTTTCTGAAGATGGAAAGGTCCATGATAGGATGCTCGACCATAAATTCCGTCATTATAAAGAACAAAAAAGAGAAATAAGATGCCGCAAACAGCGAGGTTATATACCCGGACATCCATCCCTTTTCCTGCCCTTTTTGAAGGGCAACCATCAACGTACTGATAAATACGGAAAACATTATAAAGCCTATGTAATCAAAATTCTTATAGAGCTTCAAATTTCCCTTTGACGGTCGTAAGACGGTGATGGCCCAGAACAGCGTCAGTACGCCGATGGGGATGTTTATGTAGAACAATGCGCGCCATCCCACGTGGTCGATGATATAACCGAACAGCATGGGACCGATTGCCGGAGCCACGGTGGTGCCCGCTCCCCACATGCCGAGAGCGAAACCGCGCTCTTCTTTCGGAAACACCTCCGAGAGCATAGTCACGCTGATCGGGGTAATGGCGCCGGCACCTATTGCCTGGACCACTCTGAAGAAGATAAGGGAATCAAGGCTCCACGCAAAGCTGCACAGAAAAGAGCCGATGACGAAAAAGGCCAGACCGAATAAAAAGGTCCGTTTCAGCCCGATGATGTTTTTCATCCATGTTGCGAACAGGATAAATATTGCAAAAGCGAGCAGGTACACCGTGGATATCCATTCTACCTGTTCCATGTTTATGCCGAATGCCACCATAAAATGCGGCAGGGCAATGTTCATACCCGAGCTGTCCAGCACGCTCATGAAGCTGCCAATCATGACGATGGCAAGGACCCACCATTTATAATCTTGATCGTTATTTTCTTTGGTCATATTTGTCCTTTAAACTTCGGAATTACATAAGTTAACTATCCTTTGATATCAAGAAAGTCTATTAACCTTGTATATTTTAACGTGCGGGCTACCGGAAAAGTTCCCCAACACATTCCACCAAAACAAAGACCTGCATTCTCTTGACAAAAAAATCACGTTATTGCAAAAATCAATGGAACTGTTCCACCATGGGACACAGAAAAGGAGTATTATGAAACCGTTAAGCACATTCCAGCCAGACTGGAGGGAAGACGTTCCGGCAGACGGCTCGTACCGGTCTATCTTCAAGTATGACCCTGAAAAATTCTCGCACCCGAGCGCAGCATGGTACGAGATGTTCAAAAAAGAGTTCGGCATGACCGACGAGGACTTCAGGAAACGGCAGTCCGGGGGCGATGAAAAGGTAGTGCTTGGGCGCAAGCCCGGACTGGGCGAAGAACAGATCAACGCATTCATCGGTATCGTCGGGAAGGAAAACGTTTCCACGGACGACTACAGCCGGGTCAAGTACGGCAACGGTAAGTCCCTGGATGAAAACCTTGCCATGAGAAAAGGTGCTGCAGGCAGGGTCCCGGATCTGGTGATCCATCCCCGCAACAAGGAAGACGTGGCAAAAATAGTTGCGTACTGCAATACCCGGAAGATTCCCATCATCACCTACGGGGCAGGTTCCGGCGTTGTCCTGGGCATGAGATCGGACAGGGGCGGCATCGTGCTGGTCATGAAGACCCACATGAACAAGGTCCTGGCGGTAAACGAGCTGAACCATACTGCGGTCGTCCAGCCAGGCATCCTGGGACCGGATTATGAAGCAGCGCTGAACAATGCCCCCGGTTTATTCGGCACCTCACACCGGTACACGTGCGGACATTTCCCCCAGTCGTTTGAACTGGCAACAGTCGGCGGATGGATACTCGCACTGGGCTCGGGACAGGCTTCCACTTACTACGGTGATGCGTACACTATAGTCCTCAGCCAGGAATATGTCACTCCCGCAGGTATCATCAAAACACGTGATATTCCAGGGACAGCAACGGGTCCGAAGGTCAACGACATGATGAAGGGAAGTGAAGGCGCATTCGGGATCCTGGTCGAGGCAACTATGAAGATATTCAGGTATACGCCGGATAGCAGGCAGCGATTTGCCTTCATGTTCCCGTCATGGGAGGCAGCGGTCAACGCATCACGGGAGATCGTGCAGGGAGAATTCGGCCTGCCCGCGGTACTGCGTATCTCCGACCCGGAGGAAACCGAAATAGGACTGAAACTCAAAGGTTACAATAACGGAGTGTTGGATAAATTTCTGAGATACCGCGGATTCATGCCCATGGAGAGGTGCCTGTGTATCGGGACGGTTGAGGGAGAGAAAGGCTACGCGAAACATGTAAAAAAGATGGCTTCGAAGATTGCGCACAAGTTCGGGGCAATGTCCCTGACCGGCTACGCTACCAAACAATGGGAACACGGCAGATACTCCGATGTACATATGCGGGAAGACCTTCTGGATTACGGCATAATCATCGATACGCTGGAGACCGGGGTAAGCTGGGAAAATCTGCACCGACTTCATCAGGGGGTACGCTCGTTCGTCAAGAGCCGCCCCGGGACCATATGCACGACCCATGCTTCGCACTTTTATCCCCAGGGTACCAACCTGTACTTCATCCTGTTACTCAAGCCCAAAGACGGCGATGAGTTCTTCAGGTTCCGCAAGCAGATCGTTGATGCGATCGTTGCGCACGGCGGGTCAGTCAGCCATCATCACGGGATCGGCAGGATGTTCGCACCATGGATAGAGGGCTACCTTGGGAAGGAACAGCTGGATGTCCTGCGCGCACTCAAACGGCATTTCGATCCGAACGATATCATGAACCCCGGCGGAACGCTGGGACTGGATTCTCCGGAATAACCTGTTCATGGGTACAAAAAACAAAATTTTGGTCACCTGCGCAAAGGGGATAACGCCCTATTTGAAGGAGGAGATTACCTCGCTTGGATTCCCGGTAATCTCCAAGTCCATTGCGGGCATAGAGACCGAGGGGACCATGGACGACACACTCCGGCTCAATCTCATGCTCCGCACGGGACATCGGGTGCTTTTTCTCATCAAGCAGTTCTTTGCGCAGGATGCGGACGACCTGTACCGCGCGCTGTCGGAGATAGCATGGGAAGAATATATATCCGAGGACGGGTACGTTTGTGTAACATCAAGTGTGGACAACACGAGTATCAGGGACTCGCGCTACGCAAATGTAAAAAGCAAGGACGCTATCGTCGACAGGATAAACGCACGGCGAGGGCGGCGTCCGGACTCAGGCCCGGATAAAGGCAATACCGTGGTCAATGTCTATTGGAAAGGCGACGAGTGCGCGGTGTATTTCGACACCTCGGGTGAGGCACTTTCCCAGCGCGGGTATAGAAAACTTCCGATGTCCGCGCCCATGCAGGAGACGCTTGCTGCCGCTGTTATACGGGCAGCCGGGTGGAACGGGAGCCGGAATTTCATCAACCCCATGTGCGGGAGCGGGACCCTTGCCATCGAGGCTGCAATGATCGCACTGAACAGGGCACCCGGGCTTTTGAGGGACAATTACGGGTTTATGCACATAAAAGGATTTAACAAACCGCTCTGGGACAGTCTGCGGACGCAGGCAAAGAAGGAGTCACGCAAGACGCTGCAGTGCAGGATCATCGCCACGGACATCAGCAGGCAGTCGGTGGAAGCGGCAAAGAAAAATGCCGCAACAGCAGGCGTGGAGCATTTCATCGAATTCGGTGCAGGTGATTATTCCGAAACCGCAATTCCCGGGGACCGGGGCATAGTCATACTCAACCCGGAGTACGGGATAAGGATGGGAAACACCGGGATGCTCGAGGTCATGTATAAGGGGATCGGTGATTTTTTTAAGAAAAAGTGCAGCGGATGCACAGGGTATGTTTTTACCGGGAATCTTGACATGGCAAAGAAGATCGGGCTGAGGGCAAAGAAAAGGATCCCATTCTTCAACGGCGCTATAGAGTGCAGGCTCCTCGAATACGAGATGTACGATGGCAGCAAAAGAAAACCCGGACAGGAAAACAAACTACAGGTTTAAGCGCTACAGCCCGCAGGTTCAGCCGACCGTCAACAACAATTTACCCATGGTCGTGCGGCTTTCCAGTTTCCGCTGTGCATCCGCAGCCCGGGCCAGCGGGAACACCGAGTCGATACGCACGATCAGCTCGCCTTTTAACATCCACTGGAACAAATCGTTTGCACGTTCCAGCAGTTCAGCCCTGGTTGCGGTATACTGTAGTAACGAAGGACGCGTGATAAAAAGTCCGCCCTTGGTATTGAGAATCTGCAGATCGACCGGTGGAACAGGACCCGAGGCCTGACCGTACAACACCATAAAACCTCGCGGCTGCAGGCAATCCAAACTCTTTTCGAAGGTTGCGATCCCGACTCCATCGTACACAACATGGACGCCCTTGCCGCCGGTCAGTTGTTTGACCTCTTTTTCCCAGCTTGCTCCGGTATAGAGGATCACATCATCCGCACCGGCCTGTTTTGCAAGCTGTGCCTTTTCATCCGTTGAGACCGTCCCGATAACGCGCGCACCCCGGCGTTTCGCTATCTGAACGAGGAGCAATCCGACACCGCCCGCAGCAGAGTGCACGAGTGTAGTGTCTCCGGGCTTGAGCGGATAGGTGCTGCACGCAAGATAATGGGCTGTCATGCCTTGCAGCATCACGGCTGCAGCGTGCTGTAAATTGATACCGTCCGGGACACGCAGGAGCCGCCATGCAGGGACCACGGCATACTCTGCATACGATCCGAGCGCTGATGCATACGCGACACGATCGCCTGTCCGCACCTCGGTAACACCCTGCCCCACGACATCCACAACGCCGGAAGCTTCCTGGCCTGCGGTAAACGGTAAAGCGACAGGGTACAGGCCCTTACGCTGATAAATATCAACGTAATTGATACCGCTCGCTTCAATCCTGACACGGACCTCGCCGTGCTTCGGATCGGGCGCTGCACTGTCCTCATACCTCAAAACTTCGGGACCGCCGTACTTATATACACGAATGGCTTTCATAATTCTATTCTGGCTAATACATGAAGCTTGAAAAATGGGCAAAGCTCTGCAGCGGCGCCCACCATATACCGAAGAGAATGGTCGGTATAAGCAGACTTATGATAATAAGTGCCGGCAGTATTCCAACCTTGATCGGCTGAATATTCGCAGGGGCTGTTTCAAGATACATCTTTTTTATTACCCGTGCATAATAATACAGAGAAACAACGGTATTCAGAACAGCTATAATAACAAGCCAGTACATCCCCTTATCTATTGCAGCGAGAAAGATGACCACCTTTCCGATAAATCCGGCAAACGGAGGTATACCTGTCAAAGAAAACAAGAATACAGCCATCGCAGCGGATAAACCAGGTGCTACCTGGGATAAGCCGGAGTAACGGTTGATGTCCTCCGATTGCAGATTGTTATCAACGACCATAACGACAACAAATGCACCGAGGTTCATGAAAAAATAAACCGTAAGATAAAGCAGTATTGCACTTATCGCATCTTTAGAAATGATAGACAATCCGATAAGCATATACCCTGCATGGGCTATACTGGAATATGCAAGCATTCTTTTGATATTGTTCTGTGGTATTGCGACGATGTTACCGATAGTCATTGTAAACGCGGAAATAATAGCTATAAGCAGCAGCCATTTAACATGGCTTACATTTGCATAATATCCTGTCATGCTTACAGAACTGACGTATGCTGTATAAAAGAACCGCAGGACCACTGCAAAACCAGCGGCCTTTGAAGCTACCGCAAGAAGAGCTGTTATCGGTGTTGGAGCGCCCTCGTAAACATCCGGTGCCCACATGTGCATGGGAACCATGGCTATCTTAAATCCAAAACCAGCAAGCACAAACAACGTTGCGACATAAATGGTAACGGGAGGATAATTATAGTTCATGAATGTTATAACAATATCCTTGAGGTTAAGGGAATGTGCAATACCATACAAAATGGACATACCATACAGCATAAACCCTGATGCAATAGAACCATATATTATGTATTTAAGTCCTGCCTCTTTCGAACGCCTCACACCTTTTGTGTAAGATACAAGTAGATATGACATAACGCTGAGCAGCTCTATAGAAAGATAGATCATAAGCAGATTCATAGAGCTCGCCATCATAGACATCCCTATACCAAAACCCGAAAGTATGGCTACGAACTCCCACTTCCCGTCTACGTCTTTCAATTCTCTTGAACTGAAAGCCATAAGCAAAACATATATTATGGAAGCATAAGCGATAATTCTGAAGAACAGACTGAACGGATCTATGGCAATCATACCGTAAAAAGCCGTATCAAGGGTAAGCCTTTCATACAGTATTATAGTTGCCGCCAGTGACCCGAGCATACCTATTATACCTATATAAAAAGCCCCGTTGCTCCTGAAATGCTTCATAAGCATTGCGCCTAGAAGGGCCATGGAAGCTGTCAGTACGGCAATTATTTCCGGCATTATGAAAAAAAGCGATCTTATTAAATCTCCCTGCATTATACCTGCTCCATTGTCTTGTAGGGTCGGTTCATAAACCTCCCTGTCTTTATTGATTCAAAAATACTTTTCATCAGTGACCTACCATTGTGAGTAATTTTGTAAGTGAAGGCCCGACAAGGTGAAAGAAAGGTACAGGATAAACACCAAAGAATATTGCAATCAATACAAGCGGTATAAGCGTAAACAATTCTCTACCGTTAATCTCCGCAATACCTTTATATTTTTCATTCGCAGGACCCAAAAAGACCCTCTGATATGCCCATAAGAAATAACCCGCTGTAAATATTACGCCTGTAGCAGATAGAACAACAATGACAGGATAAACCTTGAATGCACCAAGGAATACGAGAATCTCTCCGACAAACCCGCTCAGTCCAGGCAAGCCCAGTGAACCCATAAATGCAAGACTTGTTATACCTGCATAGATAGGCATATAGGTTGCAAGCCCTCCAAATCCGTTGAGGTCTCTGTGGTGCGCCCTATCGTAGACAACACCGACGAGTAAAAAGAGCATCCCTGTGATAATACCGTGATTGAACATCTGCATAAGAGCACCATTGAAACCTATAAAGGTCATTGACGACAATCCGAGTATTACAAAACCCATGTGGCTCACAGAAGAATAAGCAATCATCTTCTTGAAATCCGTCTGTGCCATGGCAACCAGCGCTCCGTAAACAATGTTTATAAGACCGAGGATTGCCAGCCCGATTGCCGTATAACGAGCCATATCCGGCAACAAGGGAAAGCTTATCCTCATAAGACCGTAGGCACCCATCTTCAGCAATACACCGGCAAGGATAACGCTGATGGCTGTTGGTGCTTCAACGTGTGCGTCCGGCAGCCAGGTATGGAACGGGAATACAGGTACCTTTATGGCAAAACCTATAAACAGGGCTATGTACATTGCGAGTCTTATTCCGAACTCTTTTATAAACGGACCCTGATTGGCCTGGTTCATGAGTAATACAATATCAAAGGTATGCCTCCCTGTTGCCGGATCCATGCTGTTAAAATAAAATGCAAGTATAACGACAAGCATGAGTACGCTTCCAGCAAGCGTATACAGAAAGAATTTTATCGCTGCGTACTCTCTTCTTGGACCACCCCAGATACCGATAAGGAAGTACATCGGAAACAACATCAATTCCCAGAACACATAGAACAGAAAGAAATCCAATGACATGAATACACCAAGCATAGCGGTAACAAGCAAAAGGTAAAGGGCAAAATAAGCCTTGTGTGCTTTATTGATATTCCATGAGGCAAATACCGCAAGGAAACTAAGCAGGCCTGTCAGAATAACCATGGGGGCACTGATACCGTCCACTCCGAGATAATACTGTATGTTAAATGCCGGTATCCAAGAATATTTTTCTACAAACTGGAATCCGCCGTCCGAAAGATTCATGGTAGCATACATATAAAAAGAAAGGATCATCGGTATGAACGTGAACACCACCGCGGTCCACCTGATCCATGAGACCTTATCTTTTGGCATCAGTAAAACCAGGACAAAGCCTATCATCGGCGTAAAAACAATCCAGCTTAAAAGATAATTAGACAACATTTCTTCTTCCTCCTATAATAAAACAAATGAGAGTAATATGGCTATCCCCAGAATGGCGAATATAAGATAGTTTTGCACAAGACCTGTTTGAAGCTTCCTGAGTACACCGCCTGCAGACACAACACCATCACCTACTGCATTGACAGCACCATCGACAACAATTCGGTCGAATGCACCGTCAAAATCCGAAAGCTTTCTACCGAGTTTCGCCGCGCCATTCACAGCACCATCTATAATACCCGAATCAAACAATGACAGCATATCTTTTAGCTTCATAACGCCGCCCACAACATACTTTAAATAAAATTCATCCACATAATACTTGTTCAAAAGCCATGTATAAGCAGTCTTAAAGCTTTCCGCCAACCTGTCGGGCAGTTCCGTATTAACCGCATAGAAATAATATGCAACACCTATACCTAAAAAAGCTGCCAACACCGATATACCCATCAGGATCCACTCCAGCGATAAAGAACCAGCCGGCATTTTAAAACCGGATACAAATACCGGTTCAAGAAATTGGGCGAACACATTATGCACGCCGAAAACCTCGGGCATACCAATGTATCCTCCAACTGCGGACAGCACCGCAAGGATAAGAAGCGGTATGGTCATGGTCTTCGGTGATTCGTGTATATGTTCTGCTGTATGATGATCCATTCTCGGTTTGCCGTAGAAGGTGAGCATCACAAGTCTTGTCATATAAAATGCCGTTAGTACAGCACCCAATACTCCCAGCAGCCAGATAAATTTACCGCCGTACGGGCTTACATAGGCATTATATAGGATATCATCCTTGCTGAAAAATCCTGCAAATCCTGGCACGCCGGTTATTGCAAGGGTAGCAATGAGGAAAGTCGCCGTGGTTATAGGCAACTTCTTGGCAAGCCCGCCCATCTTTCTTATATCCTGCTCTCCTGACATGGCATGTATAACGCTGCCGGAACCAAGGAACAACAGGGCCTTAAAAAAGGCATGCGTCATAAGATGAAAAATACCGGCGCTGAATGCACCGACACCGACCCCTATGAACATATATCCAAGCTGGCTTACCGTTGAATACGCAAGGACCTTCTTTATGTCATTCTGAACAAGTCCGATTGTTGCCGCAAAAAATGCCGTTAAAGCACCGACGATTGCAATTACCTTTAATGCATCGGGCGCGAGAACATAGAGAAAATTCATCCTTGCAACCATGTAAACACCCGCAGTTACCATGGTAGCGGCATGTATCAAGGCACTGACCGGGGTTGGACCGGCCATTGCATCGGGCAGCCAAATATAGAGAGGTATCTGTGCGGACTTGCCGGTAGCGCCGACAAACAGCATGATGCCGACTGTTGTCAGTATTGCCGTCGGGACAAGGCTTATGTTGGATTTTATAACACCGAAATCAAGCGACCATGTTCCCGTCTTCATGCCGATTGTGGTAAAGAGGAGCAAAAATCCTACGATGAAACCAAAATCTCCGATCCTGTTCACCACGAATGCCTTCATACCTGCCCTTGCGTTTTCGATCTTCTCAAACCAGAATCCTATAAGCAGGTAAGAGCAAAGTCCAACACCCTCCCATCCCACAAACATCAAAAGTATACTGTTTGAAAGCACAAGCAAAAGCATTGCAAATGCAAACAGGTTCAAAAACCCAAAGTATCTTGAGTATCCTTTATCTCCGTGCATGTAGCCCACAGAATAAAGGTGTATGACGGAACTTACACCGCTCACAACTAAGATCATAACCGTGGACAGTGGATCAACAAGGAAGGACAGGTTTACATTGAATCCTCCGAGTCCTATCCACGTATAAACCACATCAACGAATTGCCTCTGATCAACGGGCAATGCAATAAGATGAAAGTACGTGATGATAGAAAGTACAAAGGACAGAGAAATCGAGCCGACCGCAATGGCATTTACAGCAGCATGTGGTAATTTTTTTCCGATCAAAAGGTTTGTTGCCGCACCGATCAACGGCAGTAAAGGAATCAACCAGATATAATGTTCAATCATATCCCGGTTCTCCGGATATTCTCTTTTATTATCAAAAATACGTCGTATTTAATTTCTTTTATGCACATAATTTCTATCCTTTCAGTGTATCCTCTTTATCGAGGTCTATGGTCCTGGTTGTTTTGTATATCGATATTACAATCGCAAGGGCTACAGCCACCTCTGCCGCGGCAATCACGATTGAGAATAAAGCAAATATCTGACCATTTAAGCCTGTATCTATAAATTTTGAAAATGCAACAAGGTTTATATTTGCGGCATTCAGCATAAGCTCGACTCCCATTAACACGGCAATAGCGTTTTTCCTTGTCAGAACACCAAAAACGCCTATAGAAAATAATAACCCAGACAATATAAGATAATCCGATAGTGTTATATAAGAAACTATCATTTAATTTTCCTTCCTTCTCTCTCCTGCCTGTTTTTCGCTTTCCTGTACACTATTACCTGCTTCCTTATTTCCCCTGACCTCTGATCGTATCAGATAAGCTGCACCAATCATTGCAAGGACGAGCAGTACCGAAGCAAGTTCAAACGGCAGTAGATAATTTGTCAGCAATTGCATGCCTATTGGCTTGGTTGTGGGTATATTAGTCTTATACCCGATAAATAACCACGGCACCTGTTTGATCGAATAGTATATTACCGTAAAAGTGATTATAGCACTCAAAGTACCCATTACAACCGTGCCGAGCTTATTAAAGATATCCAGACTGTAAGCATTATGCGTCAGCATAACTCCAAACACGATAAGTATCAAAACACCGCCTATATAGATAAGCACCTGTGTTACACCTACGAAATCAGCTCCCAGCAGTATGTATATGCCCGCAACACCAAACAGTGTAAAAAACAATGCAAATGCAGACCTCACGATGTTCCTGAGAAGAACAACAAGCAACGCAGAACCTATTATTAAAGCTGCGAAGATATAAAAAAATACCGCCTGCACCGTGTAGGACTCCATATTTATTTCACCATACCTTCTTTCTTATCTTCGGCTTCCTTATCTTCGGCTTTTTTCTCTTCAGGCTTATTTTCTTGAGATTTTAATTCTCCAAGTCCGAAGTGTGAAATCAATTCATCTTTTGTGTAAGCCGAAAATTCATACTTTCTTTCGAAGTAAAGACAATTATCAACCGGACAGGCCTCCACGCAAAGACCGCAGTATATACACCGTGCATTGTCTATATCAAAGAGAATAGGTCTCAGCTTCTTATTTTCATCCCTTACTGTTTTTAACGTTATTGCATCAACCGGGCATATACGTGCACAGGCAGTGCATCCTGTACATATATTGATATCAACAAACAGCTTTCCCCGAAACCTCTCCGGCGGCTCCCTTTTAACCTCGGGGTACTGCTGGGTAACCTCGGTCTTTGAATTTATGCCGTACTTGATTGTGACACCCATACCGGTAAGAATGGACCTTATAGAATCAAACATTTTTTTAAAATATCCTGCCATTAATTCTCCATCAGTGAACAAAGAATCCTGCAACAATGTCATAAACACCCCGGCCATGCAGCAGCAATACCCATACACTGGCGCCTATAAGATTAAAGAACGCAATCGGTGTAAGGTATTTCCAGCATAAATCCATAAGCTGATCAACACGCAATCGAGGCAATGTCCACCTGATCCACATCATAATATAGATAAGTAAAAAGATCTTTGCAAAAAACACGCCCACCTGAAGTACTTCCCTCAACCACACAGGCATTGCAATACCGCCGATAAATGGTATCTGCCAGCCTCCGAGAAAAAGGGTTACAGCTATAGCACTGACAACAAACATATCACCGTATTCAGCCATAAAGAAGAACGCAAAACGCATACCCGTATACTCGGTATGATAACCTGCTACAATCTCCGATTCTGCCTCCGGTATATCAAACGGCGTTCTGTTTACCTCTGCTATGGCCCCTATGAAATAAACAAAGAATGCAAGGAATGTAAACGGATTATTGAATAGCAACCACCTGAATATACCAAGCCCGCCTGATTGATAAGCGATAATGTCTCTCATATTAAGAGATGCCGGTATGATGATAGCGGCAAGCAGCGAAAGGACTATCGGTATTTCATAACTAACGATCTGTGCAACTGCACGCATACCACCGAACAATGACCACTTGTTGTTTGATCCCCATGCTCCCATGAGTATCGCCATTGATACAACAGACGAAATGGCAATCATGTACAGCACTCCGACATTCAGGTTTGCAACATACACATGATCGCTGTAAGACAGAGGCACAAACGCTGCAAAAGATGCCGTAAATACAATATACGGAGCTATTATGAACAGCCATTTATCAGCATAAAATGGAATTATATCTTCTTTGAGCAACAGCTTTACACCATCGGCAACAAACTGGAAAATTCCATAAGGACCAGCCCTGTTGGGGCCTATCCTTGCCTGAATATCTCCCGCAACCTTTCTTTCGGCATACGTTGCAACCCCTTCATAAAGCAAGGCGAGGGCAAGTACGACTGCCGCTGATACAATCATCAAAATAATAATTATAAACAATCGCATCCACGGGCTTGTGTTTGAAAGACCGGCAATAATACTATGTATAAGCTCCGTCATCTGTCAATCTCCGGCAATATAATATCAAGGCTTCCGATAATGGCTATAAGATCGGCTATCATAACACCTCTGGCAAGCTTTGGAATAATGCTGAGGTTTGCAAACGACGGCGCTCTGATCTTCAATCTATACGGCTTCGTGGAACCATCACTGATAAGGTAAAACCCAAGCTCGCCTCGAGGATTTTCTGCGCGCACATAAACCTCGCCCGCGGGTGGCTTCAATACCTTTGAAACCTTTGCAGTGTAATCGCCTGGAGCCAACAGACCAAGGCACTGTCTGACTATTTTGGTTGATTGCTCCATTTCGTAGATACGCATCATATATCTGTCCCATGCATCTCCAACCTTGCCCATTTCGCCCTTTCCTGTGGGAATATCAAAATCAAGTTCGTTGTATATAAGGTAGGGCTCTTCACGTCTGAGATCCCACTTTATACCGGATCCCCTTAAATTCGGGCCTGTTACGCCATAATCAAAAGCATCTTCAGGGCTTATAACAGCAATATTTGCAAGCCTTTTTACAAAAATAGAATTATAGGAGAGAAGTTCGTTGTACTCCTTTATCTTGGCAGGAAAATAATCAAGAAACTCTCTTGTCTTATCAATAAAGCCTTCCGGTAGATCCTTGGAAACGCCTCCTATCCTTATATAATTATACGTAAGCCTGGCTCCGCACGTCATTTCAAAAAGATCGTTGATAAATTCTCTATCTCGTAAGCCAAAGAGAAAAGGCGTAAAAGCCCCCATATCGGAAGAAAAGGATCCAAAGGATATAAGATGGCTTGATATCCTGTTTAACTCGGCCATGATTACCCTTATGATCTGTGCCCTACGAGGTATCTCTATATTGAGAAGCTTCTCAACGGTCATCGCATACGCGAGATTGCAGTTCATAGAGGCAAGATAATCGAGCCTATCCGTAAATGGAGTGAACTGGGGATATGTTACCCTCTCTGCTATCTTTTCGAGTGCTCTGTGGAGATAACCGATGTATGGCTTTACGCCACTTAACACCTCACCATCGGTTGTTAACAGCAGCCTGAGTACCCCGTGAGTGCTCGGATGCTGCGGCCCCATATTTATTTGCATGAATTTTTCATCAACATTTGCCATCTAAACATCCCATGTATGGTATCGTTTTGGATACACATAATCCTTGCGCATAGGATGACCTTCCCAATCTTCAGGCATGAGTATCCGTCTGAGATCCGAGTGCCCGTCAAACACAATGCCAAAAAGATCGTATGCCTCACGCTCGTAAAAATTTGCTCCCGGCCAGACAAGCTCAACCGTTTGAACATGCGGATTATTCCTGTCCAATTCCACTTTTACTGTGATCTTATGCTTATGTTTCATTGAGTTGAGATGATAAACAACGGCCATCTTGCCCTGATCTTTCAGATCCACACCGCTCAGGCACATAAGTGATTTGAAATCCATGTCATCTTCCATCTTTAAAAATCTGCACACATCGGCAATGGCATCGGGCTCTACAAGAACGGAAGGAGGAAAGGTATTCTCCGCAAACTGTTTTATTTTACCGCTGAATTTTTCTGACAAGATCGCGTAAATCTTCTTTGGTTCCATTATTTTTTCACCAAGTTTTTCTCTTCCATTATCTTTTTCTGCAGCTTCATGATCCCCTCCATCAATGCCTCGGGCTTCGGAGGACATCCAGGAACATAGACATCAACAGGTATTATCTTATCAACACCCTTCAGCACGGAGTATGAATCCTTGAAAAACGGTCCTCCTGTGTTGGCACAGCTACCCATTGCAATGACGTATTTTGGAGACGGCATCTGTTCGTAGAGTCTCCTTACCCTGTCAGCCATCATATGCGTAACTGTACCGGCAACAATCATAAGATCTGATTGTCTCGGTGTTGCCCTGAACAGTGCTCCGAACCTGTCAAGATCATAACGCGCTGCGCCTGTTTGCATAAGCTCGATACCGCAGCATGCAGTCGCAAACAACATATACCACAAAGAGTTTTTCTTTGACCAATTCAGAAATTTATCGACATTGGTAAAGAGTATATTATCCGGCAATTTGTTCTCTAACACACCCATTGTTCTTCCTCTCAATTTCCCTTTTCTGAAGGAGCATTCAGAATTTTGTTGGAAAGGGCATCAGACCCCTCATTTTCTTTAAGGTTATCGAGATCTTTAATCCAGTCAAGGTCTCCCATATCCCACACGTATGCAAAACCTACGAGAAGGATTACAACAAATACAAGCACATCCCAGAACGCTACCCAGCCTATAGATTTGAACACCATTGCCCATGGGAACAGGAATACAACTTCAACATCGAAGATAACGAATATCAGAGCTATTATATAGAATCTGACATTGAAGGTAATCCAGCTATAGCCGATAGGCTCTTCTCCACATTCATAGTTGCTCATCTTTACGACACTCGGCTCCGCAGGCCTTATCAATCTTGCCAGCAACAAAGTTACAGCAACAAAGAGAATGCCGACTGCCAAAAATATAAATACACTTGAGAAATCCATCATCATATCTTTTCACCTGTATACTGTATACGCTTGCTACATTAAAAAATAAAACATTGTCAAGGAATTGTAAAGTTTTCATGTAATCAAAAGCACGTACTCCTGTAAAAACAGGATCATGCAAATTTTTTAAAAGTTGTCATGGGATGTATCTCTTTCCCGAAATCCAATAATGGAATCGTCATCTTAACGAAAGACAAGGTGTTATTTCTTTAATAATCCAGTTTCATGGGTACAGATAGTTCCTTTTATCCACCTTGTTTCACCGTATTTAAGTATTATTATGAAAAAAGGAGGTGCGCTATGACTTCAAAAAAAACCAGTGAGAAAATAGGGAGTGTGGCTCCGGACTTCACCCTTTTATCTCAATCGGGTGAAAAGGTAAGACTTAAAGATTTCATCGGGAAAAAAAACATAGTGCTGTACTTCTACCCCAAGGATTATACAGCAGGATGTACTGCAGAAGCGTGCGCTTTCAGGGACAGCTATGAGGTCTTCAAGCAGGAAGGTGCGGAGGTAATCGGTATCAGCTCGGACACAAAAGAATCCCATTCAGGTTTTGCATCCGATTACAAGCTGCCCTTTATACTGTTGAGCGATAACGAAGGTAAAGTAAGAGAGCTTTACGGTGTACCAAAAACTCTTGCCCTGTTACCCGGCAGGGTAACTTATATAATAGACCGTAATGGGATCATAAGGCACATATTTTCATCTCAACTCATGCCCAAGAAACACATCGATGAGGCACTAAAGGTGCTTAAGAATATCAACGAAGAAAGATTAAAGAAGGCGGTATAAAGTAATAAAATATTTCGTGCTTGACACAGCTTCCCCACGCTTGATGCGCTGGAATCCAGTCTTCTTGCGTGTTTCCTCATCACCAGCGTTATCCATCTTATTTTAGATCTCCACTGATAAGGGGTTCTTAAATCCCCTCCTTGATAAGGAGGGGTGAGGAGTGGTTCAACTTTCCAACTCCCCAATTCCCAACTCTCCAGCCAATGTCCAACATCCGGGGCTGCCCCCTTGTCCTCTTTTTATATCCCTCTCTTTATATCGTTCAGCAACTATGGCTGTGGTAATCCCAGTTCCTACGAGGATGGGACGACCGAATGGGATATAGGGATCAATCACAACTATCCTTGGTTCATCAAGCTCACGTTTTCTTGTGAATGGAAACAGCCGGATAGGAACACCATGAGTATCTCTCTCAATACGATGGAGATAAGCCTTAAGTACATCCTTCATATCTATTTGTCCATTCTGTGTAAGATTTATAAGCTGACCATACTTCCGGATAAACAGGTCCAACCCATCCGTTTCAAATTTTTGTTCTACCAATGGATGCTCGGATTTAAAGTTCTCAGAGAGATAATTAAGGGCTTTTCTAACTTCCTGCAATGGTATATCATGTTCCCGGCGAATTGCATCAAGGATATGGGCTTCTCCTAAATTGAAAAAAGAAAGAAACCGTTTATCGTTAGGCGGTGTGTCAATAATCGACTGAGCTAACCGTTTCCCGGTTTTAGTTTTGTAGCGCTGACCAAAAATCCAATATCGAAGAGTCGTTTCTGGTATAAGAAGATAACGTGCTACCTCACTGATCCCATAAGCAGGCAGTTCACGTGGATCGCGTTTTTCTTTTAAGTCCATGCTCATTCTCTTCCTCCCAGTTCAATGGCTATCTTTAATCAGCATAATCATTTTACACAGCAAGATTCAAATTTGTTTAATTTGAGGTTTGATGTAAAAAGTGTACATCAATTGGCTCATAATGCAAACCCTTTTTGTAGAATTGTCTTTCAAAGGCACCAGGAAATAAATACCAAACCATACGCCATTTTTACCTATTAAACTTTTTTCTATTATCAATTTTTATCCTTCTTATACACAATATTCTGAGTACCCCCCAAGTTCAGAAGTATTAAAATGTCAGTGTTACGGTGATTCTATAACAGAGATACGTTTCACGTTTAATTCATAGATTGTTGAATTGTTCATTGCCATGCAAGATCATCAGGCAAGCGCTTTGACTTTCTTTTGATCATTTATTTATCGGATACAATAAAGGGAAAAATCGGTGACCCTTTGCTTTTTTAGGACTGTAAAAGCCTTTCCCCAAGGTGATCTTGGCCTTATCCATTGTTAAGTTTTTCTCATAAAACAGCCCTATTTTTAGCCGTATTAAGCTGTATTTACAGGCTGGACTTACACAAAACACCTAATTTCATGTAGCCTTAAATCCAGCCTTCTATCCTATTAATAAGTTTATAATATCCTGGTGTTATGTCAAGGAATCTGAAGGATTTTAAACTGAAAAGTGCTTATATTTTAGTAGGTTATAGACTATCTTGCCCTGAATAGGCTATTTTTACCTTTTAGCAGACATTATCGGTCTTTAAGGTTCTGAATGTCGTCTTGTGTATATGCTGTATGCTATGCCTACTTTTGTGAATTTCAAATGACATAAACTATATTGACAATTGTCAATACTTTATTATAATAGTAAGAGGAGATATTAAACGATGAAGACTTTAACAAAAGCTATTCCATCAGAGATAACTGGTAAGATAGCTGCAAAAGAGGTCAGAGCTTTTATTAATGAATTAATTGATGCTACTGGTGTTCCTGAAAGGCGTCTTGCTCAAGCAGTAGATATGGCGGAATCACAATTGAGTAGAATGGCCACAAAAAAGACTGGCTTGTTTAAAGAGCAAACAATTCATCCATTGAGACGTATCGCAATTCTTGTTGAAGAAGCCTTCAAAGTGCTGACGCCTAAGGGCGTAAAGCGATGGATTACTACACCGAATCCTTATCTTAACGATTTACCTCCAATTCTTTGTCTAAGATCCGATAAGGAGTTAGAAAAGGTTTTGTCCCTGTTGGCCTCAATTCGTTACGGATTCCCTGCTTGAACTTATCCGCACTAAAAAACCTGCTACCCGGCGTATCACTCTCTGTTAAAATATACTACCGCATGGTAGAGGCTAATTATGCTCCAAAAATAGACGAAATCGCTCAAACCGTCTTGGTCTCATGGCGATACAATCCCAAAGGCGAATTTGGTGTACTGTACCTCTCTATAAGTCCGGAATGTGCCTATCAGGAAAAATTGAAACAGGTTCATGGTCACAAATCAGATTTAAAACAACAAGTTATTGGCAAATTTAGCGTGAACTTAATCAGATGTCTTGATTTAACAAAACCATCTTTCCAGCAGACTATCGGTGTAACTTCTTCACTGCTCATTGATCCTTCTGACTTTTCATTAACTCAGTCTATCGCAAGAGAAGCCAGAAGCTTAGGTTTTGAAGCCATTATTGCACCCTCAGCGGTAAACGATGAGCGTAGTTCCCTGGTCGTATTCAAAGACAAGTTAATTCCTCCTTCTTACTGCATTTATGCTAAGCAGTCTATTCATGCTTATCCTTAAAGTGATTGTTTCTGCAGGACTTCTTTGACATCTTTGTTCGTGATTATAACCCTTCCTTACGCAATCGATTGCATATAGTAACTGTGCTGCTATGCAAGTGATTGCGTATGAAGCTGAACGGCAGATATAGCGGATTGATTATCATTAACTATCAAAGTCCTTGAAGATGTGGTAATATTATATACCCCTGAACAAGGTAAAACTCGTGGTCTTCTAAGTCCGAAAAACGGTTTTTGCGGAGTAAATTTAATATCCGCCGTTACCTTGATATGAATTGGCACGATAGAATAGTATCCAGACATACTTTAAACCGTGTTTTCAAAAGATCACAGCTTGATGCAGAAGTGCCTGTATCTTTTCTCTCTGTCAATATCTTTATACAAAATCGAAAAAACCGCCTGCCTTCCGGTAAGGCCAATTGTTGGAGACAAAAGAAGCGGTTGTGTTGCTATTGGATACGGTTAAGGCAGTTATTTGACAAAATAGAATTGCAATTATTTGCAAAACCGCTGTAATATGGAATAATTTTGAATTGTTCGATAGTATAATTTAGACCTGTCTCTGAAGACTTTATTGGAGTTTATGTTATACATACTTGCTCATTAAAAGTCTTCTTATTGATGTCAAGTGTTTTGTACAAATTTAGGCAAGATTCTTTAGGTTAAAGCTTTTTTACCAAAGATGCTCAAAGGAAAAATATTATTCCAGCAATGAGCACGAGCTGGATGGCACCTATTCAGCACTTGGCGACCCGGCCAAAATGTTGTTTGACCGTAACTTGTCGTCCGTTCTCTTATATTGATAATCTTGTGCCATAATCTCTGCGGAAGATTGATAACTTTTAGATTTCCTGAAATAGTAATCGATTCCGTATTCGCCACTCCGTGTTACATATGTAGAGCAATAACGGCTTACAGCCTCAATATCTCTAATAGGCTCAGTGTCTTTGAGGTCTGGAACTCCCGCAATATCCAGCCATATTTTATGGTATAGGAGTAACTGACGTTCTGTCAATTTCCGATCTGGAGTATGCAGTATAACATGAAAGTGGATTACATCTCTATTATCTTGAAACTCTGTCGCCGAAACATATTCGACGGTGTTCCCATAGCGTGCCCAATGATTGCCGTATAAACTTTTATTTATTTGATCAATAAAATATCTTAGACGCTTGCGTGCCTCCTCTGGATGGATTTTATTAGCAAAAGTAAGTGTAAAGTACCATTCCCATTGGTATCGCATTATCAACTCCACTTCACCTCGGCGTAGCCGTTCATTATAAGGCAAAAGAAGCCTGTTGTTTACATTCACGTCACCGCAGATTGGCTTATGATAATAGTTTGCCGGAGATTTACCATATCTTTCAAGACCTTATTGTTTTGCCCTTTTTTGCATTCCCAATGCGCAGGTTGCGGGTTCAAGTCCCACTTCCGGCTTCTTGTTTTCCAAACAGTACTTTAAAACATTCGGCCATTTGTTTAAGACTTGCAGCAAAACATCTACGAAAGGGAAGGATAAGAACAGGGATTTAAACCGGTTTTGTGTAAACCAGTCTCGGCTCGCGTGCGGCTTTAACCTCATCCACCCTCTTGACCGGTGTCGTATGAGGTGCATTGACAACGATCTGTGGATCCACCTTGCATTCCTCTGCAATGGATTTCATGGCAGCAATGAAACGGTCTATCTCATCTTTCGATTCTGTTTCCGTAGGTTCTATCATGATGGCACCATGAACAATCAATGGGAAGTAGACAGTAGGAGGATGAAAACCGTAGTCTATCAAACGTTTTGCTATATCTATGGTTTTAACACCGTTTTGGTTCTGATACGCATCATTAAAAACAACCTCGTGCAGTGTCTGAGTGCTGTAAGGCAAATTGTAGGAACCTTTCAACATAGCCCTGATATAGTTCGCATTCAACGTGGCAAACTCTGAAACCTGTTTTGCACCTTCGATGCCGAGCATGCGCATGTAGGTATAAGCCCTTACAATAATCCCGATGTTACCGTAAAAACTTACCATTCTCCCTATCGTATTTCCGATAGTATAATGAAGAACAAAATTGCGTCCGTTTTTCTCAACAACAGGCACAGGGAGGTATTCCTTTAATTTGGATGAAACACCAATAACACCCGCACCAGGTCCACCGCTGCCGTGAGGCGTGGCAAACGTTTTATGGAGGTTAAGATGTACTATATCTGCCCCCATATCACCGTATCTAGCCTTGCCAAGCAGTGCGTTAAAATTAGCACCATCGATATACACAAGCCCTCCGGCATCATGGATAAGCTTCGCTATCTCAACTATCTGTGATTCGAAAATACCGAGTGTATTTGGTACCGTCAGCATGATACCTGCAATGTCGTCGCTTATAAACGGCCGCAGCATATCAGCCTCTATCATACCGTGACTGCCCGACGGTATGTTCAAAACCTTAAAACCGGCCATTGCAGCACTTGCTGGATTTGTTCCATGTGCGGTGTCCGGTATAATAATCGTGTGCTTGTTCGTTTTGTTAACCTTGTGGTACTTTGCGGCCATAAGCATGCCGGCAAGTTCACCATGAGCACCTGCTGCGAGCTGCATGGAAAAACCATCCATCCCGGTAATAGCCTTAAGGTATTGTTCCGTATTATATAGAAGTCTTAATACCCCTTGTATCATGTGCTGCGGCAAGAAAGGGTGCAGCATAGAAAAGCCATCATACTGTGCCGTCTTTTCCATGACTTTTGGATTGTACTTCATAGTACACGAGCCAAGAGGATACATGCCCGAATCAAGGCTGTGATTCATATAAGAAAGTCTTGTAAAATGTCTTACAACCTCGGGCTCGCTTAAATCTGGCATGCCTTCGATGTCATTCCTCAGATACGACTGCGGTATGTCGGACGTGGTCTGAACAGTAAGAGATTGGGAACCCGCGAGACGGGTTTGTATGTGGTATTCCATTATAATTTTTTCTTTAGCTATAGGTTTATTCATCATATCATACCTCCTCAAATCTGAATTTTCTTATATGAATACTCAAAAGTATACCAATTTCCATCATGAATATAAGTACGGATGTGCCACCATAACTCATAAACGGCAATGTTATGCCGACCACCGGCAAGATGCCTGTACTCATACCTATATTTATAAAAAATTGCAAAAATATAGATAGAGTAATGCCAAACGCAAGCATTACACCAAACCTGTCTTTTGCATAACGTGAAATATGGAATCCTTCAAACAATATGAATGCAAATAAAGCAATAACGATAATTGAACCGATAAAACCCCATTCTTCCGCAAGTACAGAAAATATGAAATCGGTGTGTGATTCGGGTAAGAAATTCAAATGACTCTGCGTACCCTTAAGATAACCGACACCAAACAGCTTGCCCGAACCTACAGCTATCCTTGACTGCAATAAATGGTAACCGGAACCAAGCGGGTCTTTATAGGGATCGACAAATGCAAGCAGTCTGGTCTTTTGATAACTTTTCATAAAATGCCAGCCCAGCGGCATTATTGTTATGAAAGCTATAAAAAACAGCAAAAATGTTCTAAGCTGTACGCCGGCAAAGAGTATAATAGATGCTCCTATAAGTAGTATGATAATGGCTGTTCCAAGATCCGGCTGTTTCATAATCAATATGAATGGAACCAGTGTATAAGCTATCGGGGTTATGAGGGAACTCAATGTGTAACCATTTTCAATCCAGTGTTCCTCAAAATACGTCGAAAGTACGAGCAGCAGAGAAAATTTTGCAAGTTCGGAAGGCTGAAACGAAAAAAATCCAAGGGACAGCCACCTTTGAGCACCATAAGCTGTTCTCCCCTTTACAATAGTTATTAAGATTAAAAGGATTGTAACAATATACAGCACAAAAGAGAGTTTCTTCAACATGCGGTAATCTATGTAGGTAAATAAAAACATGGCTATTATGCCGATACCAAACCAGATCAATTGTTTGTAGAAAAGAGGTGATACCCCTACATGTGTAACCCCACGTATACCCATTGTCGCGCTGTAAAGGTTTACAAGAGAAACAATGATCAACAATAAAAGAGGCAGAAGAAGGTTGTAATCGAGTAGCGGAGTTTTTCCCTTCATGGCATTTTATCTCCGTGCAAATAGAAATCTATCATATTCCTCGCTATTGGTGCACTTGCAAATCCGCCGTGGCCGCCATGCTCGACAAGCACGACAACAGATATGCGTGGAGCTTCGTAAGGTGCAAAGGCCACAAACCATGCATTGTCCCTGTATATTACGGGTATCTTGGACTCAGGCACATTTTTGAATGCGCTTTCCTTTATAACCTGGGCTGTCCCTGTTTTACCTGCAACCTCGATATCCTTGAGTCTTGCACCGGGTGCAGTTCCGCCTTGTTCATTAACAACCCCTAATAAACCTTTTCTGACGACATCGAGTATCTTCTCACTCACCCCCAATCTTGATACGATGTAATCTTGTGTAGTAGCCGTGGGCGAAAACAGAAGGTGAGGCCTCAGTATGCTGCCGCCATTGGCTATTGCAGAATATGCAACAAGCAGTTGCAGAGGGGTTACAAGATCGTATCCCTGACCTATCGCAATCGGTGGTGTATCTCCGGGGTACCATGGCTCATGAAATGTTTTCTCCTTCCATTGAGAGGTTGGAACAAGCCCTGCTTGCTCCGAAGGCAGATCAATGCCCGTTACTCTTCCAAACCCGAGCAGCCGTGCGTACTTTGCAATCGTATCAACACCAAGCAATGTTCCAAGCCTGTAAAAATAGGTATCGCATGACTGTACGATAGCCTTATGCATATCAACTATACCATGCCCGCCCTTTTTCCAATCATGGTATATCCTGTTTCCCAAAACAAAATATCCGGGATCGAAGATCGTTGTACTCGGCTTTATGACATGCTCGTTCAAACCGGCTATCGCGAGCACAGACTTGTATGTTGATCCAGGCGCAAACATACCCTGTATGCACTTGTTCTCGAGAGGGTGATAGGGATCGTCTAACACGCTGTTCCACTGGAGAGGGGTCAAATGCGATGAGAATTCATTTATATCGTACGAAGGCTCGCTTATCATCGCGAGTATGGCACCGGTTGATGGATCCATTGCAACAGCACATCCTACGTATCCCTGCATCAGCTTCGAGGTATAATCCTGAAGTTTTGCATCTATCGTCAACGTTATAGGAGTGCCCTGAACAGGGTCTATATACGTATAAGTCTTTATTTCTTTTCCTGTCGCATCCACTAACTTTACAATAGCTCCATCTTTCCCTCGCAGTTGCTGATCGTACATCTTCTCTATACCGTATTTCCCTATAAAATCTCCACTTACATACGTTGCTTTCATAGCTTTATTAAAACTGCCGAGCTCTTGATCGCTAATCTCTCTTACATAACCGAGAACATGGGACATATCTGTGCCGTCCGTATATAACCTCTTCGTCTGCCACTGAACCGTTGTACCCGGTAAAAAGGGCTTATCTGCAAGTATTTGAGAAACCTGATCCCAAGAAAGGTACGGATCTATCAGCACCGGCGTATAAGAAAATCCGTCCCATGATGACAATTTTGTGTTTATATCACGAACAGATATATTTAATATTTTGGATAATTTTTCTTCTTCTGTATCCTTAAACTCGGGTGGTATTGTGTATAAAGAATAACTGACACTGTTATCCGCAAGCAATTCACCGTTTCTATCATATATGTTGCCGCGTGGTGCTATGACATCTATCCTGCGAAGATGGTTATTTTGAGAATAAAATTCAAGCTGTGACCCCATGTAAATCTGAAGATACCACAACCTTAAAACAAGTATACAAATAAACAGGGATATTATTATAAATATTATCCTGTAGGTATTCCTTATATCGAACGACTCGGGATCATAAACATTGAACTCGTCATTCACAGCCATAACATTACACCTTCTGGTTTACCAATCCGGCTTTTAATTTCTGACTTACGGACGGAAGGTATTTGAATAAGAGGTAAGCAAACGCCATATTTGCAGGTACCTGTTGTAAAGCTGTGAATACCGCCGCATGAAACAACATCATGCGGTTGGAAAGGATTGAAAGGATAAGTACAACCAAAGGATAAAACAGCGTACCGAATGCCGCAATGGTGACTATTGCTGCACCCTGCGATCTGTCAAAAAACTTTTTTAAAAAGATGAGCACATAGAAAACCGACAGATATGAAAATATATAAAACCATATACTCCCAGCACTGAATAAGGAAGCGGCATAAGATATTACAATAATCGATGCCAAGGCAGCATAGTAGCTATAGAAGAAGACCACATAGGCCACCAGCATCAATAATATATCCGGGGATAGATAAAAGGGCAGATAATTGTTGAGCATGGATTGAATAATAGAACACAAAATTACGAAGGCCAACCAGATTGCATACTTCATTGTTTCTCACCGGTTATTATCATTACATAATTCAATCTATTTATATCAATCTCCGGTTGAATGGTAATATCTTTAAAAAGCCATCCAGACGAAGTATTCTTTACATCTATAACCTTTCCGATGTTTATACCCCCGGGGAATACGCCATCGTTTCCACCGGTTACCAAAACATCACCCTTGTTTATCTGGGCGTTGGAAAGCACATACAAAAATCTGAGACGATCAGACCCTGTACCATTTACAATTCCCCTCACCCTTGTTTGTTCGTCAACACCTTCGATAAAGCTATTTATATCCGTCAAAAGCAGTATTCTAGATACATGATGCCCAAGTTTTACCACCCTGCCTACGGCTCCAGACGTTGATATAACCCCATCCCCTTTTTTAATGCCGTCAAGCTCGCCCTTGTTCACGGTTATCGATTTAAATATACTGCTTACGTCTCTTCCAACGACCATCGCAGTAATATAAGACACGTTATTATGCGGCAAAGGCAGATTAAGTATTTTGAGAATATTGTTATACTTTATTTCCACATCTTTGAGCATGTCCAATTTCAACTGGAGCATACCAATCTGCCTTTTTAGGTCAGCGTTATCTTTTTTAACATGCACAATATCTATATAGTTACTCCAAATTCCTTTTAGTCCGTTTACACCTTGAGCAGCGGTGGACATAGCAATTGCCCCGCCTTGAAAAATGATTTTTGAAGGATAAACGAATGGTCCATGTGAAAATATGTCCGAATAGACAAGCTGGAAGGACACTATCAGGATCATTATTACGATTATATGTCTGTGATGTTTAACAAGCCAGTCCCACATGGTATACTCATTTATTTATGAAAAGAAATATTGAATTGGAAACAGCTCATGGAAAAGGTTCATGTCACCAGAACCTTGCTTAGTTTTGCCAGTTCATCGAGTACTTTACCGCTCCCCTTTACAACACTCGTAAGAGGATCATCCACAAGGATCACAGGCAATCCGGTATGTTCTCGTATAAGTACATCAAGGTTACGCAGCATGGACCCCCCGCCCGAAAGCACAATACCCCTTTCTACGATATCCGCGGCAAGTTCAGGGGGAGTATGTTCGAGTGCTTCTTTGATAACATCGATGATCAATTCAAGAGGTTCCTGAAGTGCATCTCGTATTTCCTCATCCGTTATTTCCAGTATCTTCGGTATGCCGGTAAGCAGATCCCTTCCGCGCACGTCATATTTTAGAGGGGTATTCAGCGGATATGCACTACCTATCGATATCTTTATCTCTTCGGCCGTAGACTCACCTATAAGCATGTTGTATTTCTTCTTCATGTAATTGACTATCGCGGTGTCCATCCTATCTCCGCCTACCTTTATGGATCTCGAATAAACAACGCCGGATAACGATATCACGGCAACACCCGTTGTTCCACCGCCTATGTCCACAATCATGTTGCCCGAGGGCTTTGTTATGTCAAGTCCTGCTCCGATAGCCGCTGCCATCGGTTCTTCTATAAGAAAAACCTCTTTTGCACCGGCGGACTCAGCGGACTCTTTTACTGCCTTCTTCTCTACAGGCGTGAGGCCAAGCGGTATGCATACGATGATCCTCGGCCTCATCAACGTATAATGATTATTCTGTGCCTTGTTTATGAAGTACTTCAGCATCTGTTCCGTAACATAGAAATCGGCTATCACTCCCTCCCTGAGGGGCCTTATGGCGGATATATTACCCGGGGTTCTTCCAAGCATCTTCTTAGCTTCGTTGCCTACGGCAAGTATCCTTTTTACACCATGACTATCTGTATAGATGGCAACAACAGACGGTTCGTTCGCAACAATGCCTTTCCCTTTTACGTAGACAAGCGTGTTAGCTGTTCCCAGATCTATGCTCAGGTCGTTTGAAAATAAACTTACAAAGAATCCAGTCATTATGTCTCCTAAAATCTTTTTAATCTCAGCGCATTTATCTTGATAAATCCCTCTGCATCTTTTTGATTATACACATACTCCTCCTCAAATGTAGCCAGAGACTGATTGTAAAGAGAGTAAGGTGATCTTCTTCCGGCAACTGTTACATTCCCCTTGTATAATTTCAATCGAACATCCCCTTTTACCCTTTGCTGTGTCTCATCAATGAACTTTTGCAGCGCAATCCTTTCAGGGGAAAACCAGTAACCATAATAAACCATTTCTGCATATCGGGTAATCATGCTGTCCTTCATATGGTAAACCTCCCTGTCGAGTGTTATGGATTCTATTGCTCTATGTGCTTGATGCAGTATCGTACCTCCTGGCGTTTCATAAACACCCCTTGATTTTATACCAACATACCTGTTTTCTACGAGATCAACCCTACCTATTCCGTTCCTGCCGCCTATCTTGTTAAGTTCCTGAAGCAGTGAAAGCGGTTTCATCTTCTTGCCGTTCAATGCAACAGGATTTCCTTTTTCGTAAGATACCTGTATGTAGGTAGGTTTATCAGGGGCTTTTTCAGGCGGGGTCATAAGGGTATACATGTCGGCTGGAGGCTCTGACCATGGATCCTCCAATATGCCTCCTTCATAGCTTATATGGAATATGTTCCTGTCGCTCGAGTAAGGTTTATCTTTCGTCGCTGTAACAGGAATGCCGTGTTTTTTGGAATACTCGATAAGCTGGGTACGCGATTTGAATTCCCATTCCCTCCAAGGCGTAATAACACGGATCTTGGGATCTATCGTATAGTACGTCAACTCGAATCTGACTTGATCATTCCCCTTGCCTGTTGCACCGTGTGATACAGTATCGGCACCAACCTCTTTTACGAGTTCCATTTGTGTTTTTGCAATTAAAGGCCTTGCTATTGATGTCCCAAGCAAATATGCGCTTTCATATATTGCGTTAGCCCGAAGCATCGGGAATATATAGTCGGACACAAAAACGTCTTTAACATCTTTAATGTAAGCCGCTTTTGCGCCCGTTTTCAAAGCTTTAGTTCTGATTGCCTTAAGGTCTTCACCCTGACCGAGGTCTGCTATGAATGCGATAACCTCACAGTTATATGTTTCCTTCAACCAACTCAGGATAACGGATGTATCCAGACCACCGGAATATGCTACCACAACCTTCTTTATCTCTTTCACTTCTACCTCCTTTGATTATTAAAAGTTACAATACCGTTTCTCAACAGCATAGCAAGATTTCTCATAAATATAAATCTGTCAATACCGCTTAAAGTGAGCAATTCATCGATGCTTAAATTACCGTCTATCATAGAAAGAATATATGCAGATTCTTTCGTTAAATTGATCTTCATAATCTCTTCCATACTCATTTTTAATTTTACGACATAACCGGTATCACCAATTTCGCTTAAATAATCTTTCAATAACAATCCCTTTGTAGTATCAAGGAATTTCTGCGCTTTTTCGTCTTCAGGGTTGTCGTGAATAATCATCTGAAGGAGTTCATATGCAGGATCGAATTGATTCTTGCCTATCAATCTTATGGCTTCGTCAAGCAATCCCTTGTAGATCACTTTTTTATCTTCAAAGGGCACTTCTTCTTCTACAGACCGGATGTAATCCATTGCGAGTTCATTATCTGGATCAAACTCAAGTACTTTTTTCCACATTTTTTGAGCAGCTACGAAATCACCCTGAGCAAAGCTGTCGAGTCCCGATTCGAAGATATGCAGGATATTCTCATTTTTTAAGATATCTTCGGGATTATTCATCACTCGTCTTTCAAATCAATTTCATAAAGATGCGCCTCATCCGACATAGCCTTGATCTCATCCTCGGTAAGCTTACTACTCGACATTATCTCTATCTTATTTTCGAGCCCTGTATCTACATCAACAGCAGATACATTTACTATTCCATTGTTGTCGATATCGAAGCTCACATCTATTCTCGGCTCCCCCTTTTTTGTCATTCTTATACCGGATAGTATAAACTCGCCAAGCAGTTCGTTTTCTTCTGCCAACTGATTTTCTCCCTGAAAAACCCTTATTCTGACAGCAGTCTGATTGTCGTAGGATGTTGTAAATGTATGACTCTTTTTTACGGGGATATTCGTATTTCTCTCTATTATCTTTGCAAATTCTCCGCCATGCGTTTCAATCCCGAGGGACAGGGGTGTAACATCAAGAAGAAGCATATCGGTAGAACCTTCCGAAAGCGATACTGCGTCTATTGCAGCCCCTATAGCTACAACTTCATCGGGATTTACACCCTTGTGTGATGCCTTTCCAAAAAATTTTTTTACCCTCTCGACAAGCATTGGCATACGGGTCTGCCCGCCAACGAGTACAATTTCATTTATATCGGTTGGCTTGAGGTCTGCATTTTTTAAAGCTTCTTTAACTATATTTATGGTCTTATCTATAAGATCCTCAGATAATTGTTCAAGCTCGTTACGTGTAATTCTTCTGGTATAGTGCCTCGGTCCCGTCTTATCATAAGCAATGAAAGGAAGGTTAACCATTGATTCCATTGAACCTGAAAGTTCTATCTTTGTTTTCTCCCCTGCCTCCTTTAATCTCTGTAATGCCATCCTATCCGAGCTTAGATCGCTCCCTATTGTCTCTTTTATTTCCTTTATAAACAACTGGATAAGTCTATTATCTATATCCTCACCACCGAGGTATGTATCCCCTGCTGTAGATATAACTTCGAATACACCTTTGTGTATTTCAAGTATAGATACATCAAACGTTCCGCCACCGAAATCATAAACGAGCACCATTTCATCATCAACGTGCCTGTTGAGACCATAAGCTATTGCTGCTGCTGTAGGTTCATTGATGATCCGCATAACATCGAGCCCGGCGATCTTACCGGCATCTTTTGTCGCCTGTCTCTGATTATCGTTAAAATAAGCAGGTACTGTTATGACTGCCTCTTTTACCTCTTCGGACAAATATTCCTCTGCAACTTTCTTCATATCTATAAGAATCATGGCAGAGATTTCCGGAATACTGTAGTCTTTACCGCCGATATTGATTCGGACGTCTTCATTTGGACCCTTTGTCAACTTATAAGCAATATTTTTTTTGGCAATCTCTACCTCCTGAGAATCAAACCTTCTGCCTATAAGCCTTTTAAAGGCAAACACCGTGTTATCCGGATTAATAACAGCCTGACGTTTTGCCAGGTTTCCAACAAGTTTTTTATTATCCTTGGTTATAGCGAAGTACGAAGGTGTTATTCTATAACCAGCCTTATTGGGAATTACGACAGGCTGCTTGTTTGCCATTACAGCCACACATGAATTGGTGGTACCAAGATCTATTCCAATAACTTTACCCATAATCAATCCTCTATTAAAGATTTTATTTCATTTATCATTATCTCAGCACGAGAATTAGCAGGTTCTATTTTTTTTATAGTCTCATACACCTTTAATGCATTTCTGTACAGTTTAAACTTCATGTATATGTCTCCAAGCATTTCGTGCGCCTTAATATTATTCGTATCATATTCCAATGCCACCTGTGTATAATCCTTCGCATTCAACAAGTCATTATGTTGTAAATAATAATCAGCCATTAGTAAAGGTATTCTTGAGTCCTTGACATTCTTTAAGATGCCAACTTCTTGCAAAGCTTGGTCAAGCATATTTTTATCGAGTTTTTCCTTGATAAGGGCAATCCTCTGTTCCATGGTGGGTTCAATAGATTGGAGTTTCTCAAACTTTACCGTTTCTTCAATATGAACAGATCCTTTTACGCGATCCCCCGCATTATACGACGGTGATAATACCTGGGTATGCGATAGTTTTGATTTTGAGTTTGTTAAGGCCGCATCATACCATTTTTTTTTCTTTGGATCATAAAGTACCTCATATGCCTCTGAAAGTTTCTTGAAAATGGTGTTGAGTTTATCCTTGTAATTGCCTATGTTTTTTTTGAAATACCTATCCGGATGGTAAATTTTAGAAAGCTCGAAAAACTTTATTTTAACCTGCTCGGGTTTTATATTAAAAGGCACAGATAGTATCTGATAAAAGGTGCCTTTTTGTACCGTATCTGCCATCTTTTCTATAGCACTACGTTCATCTTCACTTAATTCAATACTATTGTTTCCACCGCTGCTCACAGGCTCAAAACCGTCGATCAAAAAGACCTTTTTATCCCACAACGACTTTATAACCTCAATAGCTTCATCATAAGGCAGACCACTCAGGGACGCAATGTCTTCAACAGAACTCACTTCATCTATTCTTGACAGCAAATAACCTTCGATAGGCGTAAGTTTCAGATTGTTGTATGATAGCGCAGGATTCAGTTTTGGTACACCATTTATAAAATCCATATAACAGAATCTATATCCATATAATTTAAAATGCTTCTCTCGTTAGCCATCATCCTATAATTTCAAGATTATACCTTTTTCCCTTTTTACCACTCGCAGCAAGAAGTATCGTTCTTATAGCCTTGGCATGGTTGCCCTCTTTTCCGACTATTTTTCCAACATCATTTTTTGCAACCTTCAGCTCAAGAACAACAGTATGTTCTCCCTCTATCTCCGTGACATTAACCTCATCCGGATTATCCACCATAGCCTTCGCTATCTTTTCTATAAGCTCCTTCATCTTACCCTCCTTGTTTTTTTATAGTTCCTATTTTTTGCCTTTTCAGCATCTCTTCTTTATACTTTGAATAAAGTATTTTCCATTCCTCGCTTCCCTCTGGCACTTTTCTTGATAATGAGGCTATTTTATCCCTTACTCCTTTATCAATAAATTCATTGAATTTTTCGAAGTCCGAAAATCCATTCTTAACAGCAGCAAGTATCTCTCCCCTTCTTGTAGGGTCTATAAGATGTTTCGTTATAAGATTACTTACAATGTTATGGGATAAATTGCTTATTCTTTCATCGCTTAAGCGGCTCATACAATAAGTTTTCTCTCCTTTACAAGCTGCTGTTTGATCATATTAAAGAGCTTGTTATAATCCACCTCCCCGCTCTTTAGTTCCGAATCGTATCTTTCCATAATGTCTTTAACTTCTTCATTGAGCTTATCCTCTAACTTCATGTCCTCGGAAATGATATTATAAATGTCAAGACTGATATCTTCTGTTTTAACCTGTTTTAGAAGCAAATTCTTATCCACTATCATTTTGGTTAAGAAATCGCTTAACCCTTTAATCTCCTCCCTGCTCAGTCTCATTTTCCTACAATCCTCTTTGATTTCCAATTCATACCAAAAGTATCATGCTACTCATACATTATTTTCTAACCCAATCCGACCTTTTTCTTACTGCATTGTTTACATATACCAAATATCTCGAATCTATGGAAAATGGGTTTGAAGCCGGTGTCTCTGGATGCCTTATCTTTCAATCTTTCTATTTCCGAATCTTTAAATTCTATTACAGAACCACACCGTATACATATAAGATGATCGTGCTGAACAGATGGTTCATCATTTATTTCGTACCTGGTAAATCCATCTTTAAAATCGACCTCTCGTGCGAAACCATATTTAACAAGAAGTTTAAGCGTTCTGTAAACGGTAACGAAACCTATACCTGCATTAATCTTTTTTACCATTTCATACAGTTCATCGGCATTGAGATGTTTGTTGCTCGAAACAAAGGCCCTTATGATGGCATTCCTCTTAGGGCTGTTTCTGAAGCCTTTTTTGTCAAGTTCAGAAATGATTTTTTTCTTGAAAATCAACTTTCTATCCATAGTTAACACTTTAACAGAAATACCGCGTATGTCAACCCTGTCGGAAAGTGTTAAAACCAAAAATGCATTAAGGGAAGTTTGCCATAAATCTAATTATCCGCTCGGGGTACCCCGCCAAAGGCGGGATCGTCCGATCCACCTGTAGGGGCAGGGCATGTCATGCACCTACAATATATCGGGGAATTTGTCATTTCTTTTCTCAGTTTCCAGACAATTCTCGGTCACCCTTTAAAGACTTGACCCCGTTTCGTCCCCTTTTCGTACTTCACAATGTTGACTTTTCTAACATCACCATTGTAAAGAATTAAGATATGTTGAAGGAATTACTCGGTAAAAGTCTTGCATATAGACTAACATTACTGATGACCCTTGTGGTTATCATAACCCTTGGTATAGTCATTTTTCTTTATATATACCTTGAAAAGGGCTTTGCATATAATACGGCGGAATACCAATTCAATTTAATAAACAGGACATTCGATGAACTTATATCTTACACAAACGGAAAGGATCATGATATACAGCCGCAGTATATAATAGAAAAACTCGGAGAAAATTCCAATATTGACTATATAACACTTTATACCAATAACGGCAAACCACTCATAGCAAGCACAACTTCGAGCCAGAAGTCTTTAAGCGAAAAAGAATTAAAAGAGCTTGAGGAACTTTCTCATGATGACTCTATAACGACTATGTCGAAAAAAACACTTGATTACATTGCACCTATAAGATTGAGGAGTAGCTGTGAACAATGTCACACAAACGGCAAAACGCTTGGGTTTATAAAGATCAGCTCTTATTACACAACTATATACAAGCACACGTACGATATGGCTAAAAAACTCGGCTTGATCTTGTTGTCCTCTCTGTTCATATTCTGGATTGCTGCCATATTCATTTCGGAGTTCGTTGTCGTAAAACCCTTGAAAGAATTCGTGGCACTTATCCAAAAGGCTGAACTAAACAATTTTCTTCCAAGAGGTACGCTGACAAGGCAGGACGAGATCGGCGAAATAGAAGATAATTTCAATCAAATGCTGTCAAGAATAACCAAACTTATGGCTACAAGTGTTGAAAAAGAAAGGGAACTCGTCTTTGTAAAAGAAGAATTAAAATATAAAGAACTGCTCGAAAAAAGATCGGAACAGATAGAAAAGGTTAACAAGGAGCTTGAAGACAGCGTCAAGGAGCTTTCCACCATGTATAACTTCGGGCAGTACATCATATCAACAGTGGATATGAACGAATTGCTTCGCATCATAACAACCGCAATAGTGGACACTCTAAACTATAAGGAATGTGCTATCCTATTTAAGGAGAACAATCTTCTGCGGATTGTATCCGCATGGGGCTTTGAAGACAATGCCAGGCTTATAGGCATTGAATTCGGTCTTGACGAAGGAATAAGCGGCAATGTAGCATCAAGCGGTAAACCTTTGCTTATAAATGATACAAGCAAAGAATCGCGCTATCTGCACTACAAGGGACACACACACAAGGAAGGCTCTTTTTTAAGCATACCTCTAAAATACAAAAACTCTGTTATAGGTGTTTTAAATGTGAGCAATGATACGCCCAATAGCCTTACAAAAAAGGACATAGATTTCCTGACGGCAATCAGCGCTCAGATCGCGGTAGTAATAGAAAATGCAAGGCTTTATGAGCAAACAAAAGAACTATCCATAACGGACGATCTTACCGGATTATTTAACAGAAGACACATGCGCGTAGTACTTGATAAAGAATGGGAACGTTCAAACAGGTACTCTCAGCCCCTTTCACTTTTGATGATAGATTTAGACCTTTTCAAGAGTTACAATGATAATTTCGGCCATCTCAAGGGAGACGAGGCTCTTGCCATTCTCTCTCAAATAATAAAAATGAACATAAGGGGTATAGATGCACCCATAAGATACGGCGGAGATGAATTTCTAATAATACTGCCGGATACGGATGCCGATGGAGCAATGACAACAGCAGAAAAACTACGCAAGGCCATAGCTGATGCCTTTACATATAAAAATGTTTCCACACTCACGATAAGCACAGGTGTTGTAACATACCCGAATGAAATGTTTGATAATATACACGAGTTTTTGTACGCTTCCGACATAGCCCTCTACGAAGCAAAAAAAAGAGGACAGAATACTATTACACAATACGCTAGCAAATCAATGCAGGAGAAACCCAAATGATAAATAATTATATCAGCGATTTGAGGAAGCAGATAGATACTATCGACGACAAGCTCCTCGAACTTTTGAACCAGCGGATAAAAATAGCAATAGATGTCAACAAAGAAAAAAAGAAAACAGCGGCATCGGTGTATTATCCGTCAAGGGAGGCTTCCATTGTAAACAGGCTTATGCGGTTGAACAAGGGACCGCTTAAGAACGAATTTATAAAATACATATTCAAGGAAATTTTCTCTGCTTCAAGGGCATCCGTAACACCTCCAAAGATAGCATTCCTTGGTCCGGAAGGTACATGGGCACATCAGGCTGCACTGCTTGAGTTCGGGAATTCATCCCCTCTTTTGCCAGCCAAGAATATTTCAGAGATCTTTAACGAGGTGGAATACAGCAACTGCGATTTCGGCGTTGTTCCAATAGAAAATTCCACGGAAGGTACCGTACCCCAAACGCTCGACCGGTTTATAGATTCAAACCTGCTGATAGCACGAGAAATCTTTGTTCCCATAACCTACGTACTCGCAGCAAAAGAAAGGACCGTCTTACATGATATCAAGAAAGTGTATTCGCACCCGCAGGCTATCGCACAGTGCAGAAGATGGATAAGGGAGAAGCTTCCGAATGCCATGACGGTCGATACGGACAGTACAAGCCAGGCTGCGAAAATAGTACAGCAGGCAAGCTCATCCGTAGCTATTGTAAGTGAGCTTGCAGCGAGGCTTTACAAGCTAAAGATACTCGCAAACAGACTCGAAGAAAATCCCAACAATGTTACCAGGTTTGTCGTCATAGGAAAGATCATGCCCGACAGAACGAACAATGATAAGACCTCCATTATTTTTGCTGTAAAACACAGGGCAGGTACACTATATTCCGCATTAAAACCATTTTCGGATTACAGGGTAAATCTTACAAAGATAGAATCAAGACCCTTAAAAAAGAAGGCGTGGGAATACCTTTTCTTTGTGGATATTGATGGACATATCGAGGATCAGAAGATCAAGAAGGCCATAGCATCACTAAAACCACACACGGTGTTCTTTAAGTTTCTTGGTTCTTATCCAAAAACAAAACAGGAGAACTTATGACTTACCAATTCATTCCAAAATACGTTCAGGACATCGTTCCCTATCCCCCGGGTAAACCCATTGAGGAAGTAGAGAGAGAACTCGGCATAAAAAATTCCGTAAAGATAGCGTCAAACGAAAACCCATTGGGTACGTCTCCACTTGCCGTACAGGCAATAAAGAGGTTGCTAAAAAACTTAAACCGCTACCCCGACGGAAGTGCATTTTATCTCAAGAATAAACTTTCGGACATCCACAAAATAGCACCAGAATCTATAATAATAGGCAATGGCTCAAACGAGCTTATTGAACTTATAATAAGAACGTTCTTACAACCTGGTGATGAAGCGATTATATCCGACCCGAGCTTCCTTATCTATTCGATTACGGTAAAGGCTTCGGGTGGTAAATCAATAATCATAAAACTCAAAGATGATTATAACTACGATGTAAAGGGTATAATAAAGGCTATCAACAAACGGACAAGGCTTATATTTGTTTCCAACCCAAACAATCCAACCGGTACGATCATAACAAAAAAGGATTATGAATGGCTTATAAGAAGAGCGCCCAAACATGTTGTCGTTGTAGACGATGCCGCTTACCGGGAATTCGTACAATCCGACGATTATCCCGATGGCATCGATTATGTCAGAGAAAGAAACATAAACCTGATAGTCCTGAGGACATTCTCAAAACTTTACGGGCTTGCAGGACTCAGGATAGGTTATGGCGTTACAACCGCAGAACTTGCAGGCTACATAGAACGTGTAAGACAGCCTTTTAATGTCAACAGCCTCGCGCAAACAGCGGCCATAGCAGCACTCGACGACAAAGCCTTTGTAAAAAGGACCCTCGCAAACAATAGGAGCGGTCTTGATTATCTTTACAAGACGCTTGACAGTATGAATATCTCGTTTATACCTACACAGGCGAATTTTTTCCTTATAAGGGTTTCTCCGTTTATGTCCGCTAAACAGGCATTTGAATCTCTTTTAAGAAAAGGTATAATCGTGAGGGACATGACAAGTTATGGGCTCGGAGATTACATAAGGATAAATGTCGGCACACCGTCCGAAAACAGGAAGTTCATAAAGGAGTTCGGTGAAATTCTGAAAGACAGACTATGAATAAACCATTCTACGATCAGATTGCTCTAATAGGCACAGGAATGATGGGAACATCACTCGGCATAGCTATAAAAAAAAATGGTCTATGCAATAATATTATAGGCATTGACAAGAATTTCGATAATCTTAAGGCGGCAAAAAAACTTTCCGCAATAGACAGTTATACCGACTGTCTGAAGGATGGAATATCAGACGCCGTTCTTATTATCTTTGCGATCCCAATCCTGTCCACATTCGAAGTAGCCAAAAGGATAGTTTTTGCTGTAAAAAAGGATGCCGTAATTACGGATATAGGAAGCACCAAGGGTGAACTTGTTCACAAGATGACAGAGCTTTTTTACGGGCACAGCAACTATATCGGCAGCCATCCTATTACAGGTACTGAGAAATCGGGTGCCATAAATGCTATAGACGGCCTTTACGACGGGAAAAAATGCATAATTACCCCTATAGAAAATACCGAGCGGTTTGCCGTAGATGCAATAAAGAAATTCTGGGAATTTATAGGAAGCGACATAATTGTGATGGATCCTTATGAGCATGACAGGATTATGGCAAGGGTTTCGCATCTTCCGCATGTCGTTGCGTATTCGCTTGTGGGAAGCGTTATGGAGCAGCAAAGAACGGACAATGAGCTTTTTAAGTATGCCGGGGGAGGATTGAAGGACTATACACGTATAGCAGGCAGTGATCCCGTAATGTGGCGCGACATATTTATTTCAAATTCGAAGGAGATTCTCAACGCAATTGAACAATTCTTCAAAACAATGGATAGATTGAGCCGCATGATAAAAGAAAAGGACATGAAGGGTATACATGATTTTCTCGAAGACGTAAGAGAGGCAAGGAGGCATATCACAGATAGATGAACAACGGTGACAAAAAATCTTTCATTCCTGTTGAAAAGCTCGAAGGGGCAATAACAGTTCCTGGGGATAAATCAATATCCCACAGAGCGTTGTTCGTTTCGGCCATTGCCTCTGGCATCAGTAAAATAGAAAATATATTAATTGCGGATGATATTATGAGCACCGCAAAATGCCTGCGTTCACTCGGCACTGAGATCGAAATAAGAAATACAACAGCAGCTGTAACCGGGAAGGGCATTCATGGGTTTAAAGAACCATCCAACCTGCTTGACGCAGGGAATTCAGGCACCACTGCAAGGATCATGCTCGGTCTTCTCAGCACCCAGGATTTTTTCTCGGTAATAACAGGCGATGATTCATTGAGGACAAGACCGATGAAAAGGATAACAGTTCCCTTAACAGCAATGGGTACATTCATCGACGGTAGGGATCGTACAAACTATCTTCCCCTATATGTACGCGGCGGCAGGTCAAAAGGCATCGATTACAATATGCCGACAGCCTCGGCACAGGTTAAAACAGGCCTTCTATTGGCGTCGATGGGTGCAAAGGGTATTATGACTATAAGGGAACCATTAAACACGCGAGACCATACAGAACGCATGTTAAAGGCAAACGGCATCGATTTAAAGGTTTCGGATAAAGTCATACAACTTGTATGCTCACAAAAACCATTGCCGATGAACATAAGGATACCCGGAGATTTTTCTTCTGCGGCTTTTTTTATAGGTGCCGGAATTATAGCAAAACATTCCGACATACTCATTACAAACGTAGGTATAAATCCCGGGAGAACGGGGCTTCTCGATATCCTAAAAAAAATGGGCGCTTCTATAGAAATTACGAACACAAGGTTTGAAGCGGGAGAGCCGATTGCGGATATACACGTTACGCAATCAAAGCTTCACGGAGTTGTAATCGAAGACAGAGAACTCATAGTCAGAACGATCGATGAACTTCCATTACTTGCTGTCATCTCGGCTTATGCCGAGGGACAAACCTTAATAAAGAATGCGGAAGAACTCAGAGTGAAAGAAACGGATCGCATAAAAGCGATCGTGTACGGACTCTCGAACATAGGTATAAAAGCAAGAGAATTCCAAGATGGTCTTCGTATAGAGGGTGGAGAAGTAAAAGGCGGTTCAGTCTCAAGCTATGGAGATCACAGGATTGCAATGGCTTTTGCGGTTGCATCTGTATCGAGTAAAAAAGAAATTTTAATAGACAATTTTGATGCTGTCAGCATTTCATTTCCTCAGTTTATAGATATATTTAATATATTGAGACATGTATGAAAAAACACACAATCGTAGCAATAGACGGGCCATCCGGCAGCGGCAAAAGTACTGCTGCGGCAGGACTTGCGAAAAGCCTTGGATATAACTATATAAACAGCGGCGGTATTTACAGAGCGATAGCCCTTAAAGCAATACATAATAATATTACCGTCAACGAAGAACGACTGATATCGGAAATCACACAAAACACTACATTTGACATAAAGAAGGAAACCGATAATTGGCGTATCGTTATGGACGATAAGGACGTATCGGATGAAATTAAAAACGCACATGTTGCCCAGGTATCATCGCAGATTTCGGTCTTTACAGGCATAAGGAATATAGTCAACTCTATTATTCATGATATGATAAATTGTAATACCGTGGTCGAAGGGAGAGATATCGGAACGGTCGTCTTTCCATCGGCCGATATAAAATTTTTTTTAACGGCATCTTCGGAAGTGAGGGCTATGCGGAGGTATGAAGAGCTGAAGTCGGCAGAAAATGACATAACATACGAACAGATGCTGCGGGAAATAGAGATGCGCGATCTCAGAGATCGGAACAGGGAAATAGCGCCATTAACACCAGCGGATGATGCTATTATGTTAGACACGACAAACATGGACATAAACGCCGTAATTGCATTTTTATACAATGAAACAAAAACGCGGTTATCCCAAAAATATATCGATACCGTAAATGGTGTTAAATTCTATACTACGGTTTCTGCCGGATTCTGCTTCGGTGTAAAGAGGGCAATCGATATAGCGATAAAAACAAGCAAACAGCACCATGATGTTTATACTCTGGGGCCACTCATTCATAACCCGCAGGAAGTCAAACGGCTTGAGGAACTCGGAATAAAACCAGTCGAAGATATAGGTACTATATCATCCGGAACACTGGTTTATCGTTCGCATGGGGTTACCACCGAAGAGGCAAAAAACGCAGCAGAAAAAGGTTTGAACATAATAGATGCCACATGCCCTTTTGTTACCAGATCACAAAAATTGGTCAGGACACTTACCAAAAAAGGCTTTCATGTCGTTATAGTCGGAGATGCCAAACATCCCGAGGTAAAGAGTCTATTGAGTTATGCGATGCCGCATCAGGTTACCGTTGTGAAGAGTCCTGAGGAACTGCCTCCTGTATGGAACACCAAAAAACTTGCGGTACTTGCCCAGACGACCCAGTCTATGGAGAATTTTAAGAAAATCATCTCTGTTCTTTTAGACGGTGCTTATGAACTTGCCATTTATAACACCATATGTGATGCTACAAAAATAAGACAGGATGAATCCGCTACTCTTGCAAAAATGGTCGATCTCATGGTTGTCATAGGTGGATTTAACAGTTCCAATACGAATAAACTTGCAAATATATGTAAAGCGATCAATCCTAATACATACCATGTAGAACATGAGGACCAAATTAAAAAAGAAATGTTGATCGGGGCAAAAAAGGTTGGTATTACAGCTGGAGCATCAACTCCTATATGGCTGATAAAAGATGTTCTAAAGAGGTTGAAAGAGATAAGTAAAGACTTAACATAATTAAAGATATATACAATTTGATTATTATTTTTTAAGGTATAATATAAAAATCAGGAGGATAAATATAAATGGTGGTCAGTAATGGGCAAGAAAATGAAAATACAGCAGAGTTCAGAGAGCTCATGCGGGAAAGTGTAAAAACGTTCAAGATCGGAGATATCGTAAAAGGAAAAATAATAGAAATCAGAAATGATGGCGCTACGGTAGACATAGGATACAAAGCAGACGGCTTTATACCCGTAAGCGAAATAGTGGATTCAAAGAGTAAACTTAAGGTTAAAGTGGGCGATGAGATAGAGGTACTCATCCAGAATGCCGACAGTAAGAACAATGTTGTGCAATTATCCAGACAGAAAGTAGAAAGGATAAGAACGTTTGAAAATGTTGCAAAGGCTCTGACAAACTCAACTCCTATACACGGTGAAGTGGTTTCTAAAACAAAAGGCGGCTTGATGGTTGATATCGGTGTTCAGGCATTCATGCCGTGGTCACAGATAGACATAAAGCCTGTAAAATCCCTCGACAGCTATATAGGAAGGCACATTAAGGCACTTGTCCTTAACTATGAGGAGAAAAGCGAAAACATTATCCTTTCGAGAAAACAACTTCTTGAGCGGGAAAAGGAATCGCAGGAAAAGAGGCGAAATGAACTGCTCAAGGAAGGCAATACTATAGATGGTATTGTAAGAACCATAACGGATTACGGCGCTTTTGTAGGTGTAGAAGGAATAGACGGATTATTGCATATATCCGATATGACATGGGGAAGAATAAAACATCCATCAGAGATACTCCACACAGGTATGAAGTTGAAACTTAAGATACTGAAATATGAGCCCGAATCGGGCAAACTTTCACTCGGTTTAAAACAACTTGAAGAGGACCCATGGCTAAAGGCAAAAGAAGAATTCAAAGAAGGCAGCAAGGTACGTGGTAAGGTAGTAAATATAACGGACTTCGGCGTATTCGTAGAACTGAAGCCGGGAGTAGACGGCCTTATACATAAAACAGATTTGTCATGGGACAGGAGACTAAAGCACCCCAATAAATATCTGACACTTGACAGCATTATTGACTCAATCATATTGAGTGTGGATATTGAAGCAAAGAAGATAGCACTCGGTTACAAACAATTGTTAAAGAACCCATGGGAGGAAATCGCAGAAAAGTATTCCACAGGAACCAGGGTGAGCGGTACAATAACAAGTATTACCGACTTCGGCTTATTTGTCGAAGTCGAAAAGGGTGTAGAAGGGCTTGTACACGTTGATGACGTAGCATGGAGTAAAAAGATAAAGAGTCCTTTATCCTCTTATAAAAAGGGTGAAAAGGTTGAAACGATTGTACTCAGTGTCGATAAAAACAACCAAAAATTATCACTCGGCATAAAACAGTTAACGCCAGATCCATGGCGCAACATTTCAAAACGCTACAAAAAAGGCGACGTCCTAAAAGGTACTGTAACGGGTAATGTAGATTTTGGGGTGTTTGTTGAAGTTGAAGACGGGGTCGAGGGCTTAATCCATATTTCCGAGATAGAAGGAAAAGGGGATACGAATATAGGGTTATCTCCAGAAGCTTACAGTGTCGGGAATGAAATAGAGTGTGCGGTCCTTAATGTCGACGAAATAAACAGAAAATTATCCCTTGGTTTGAAAATACTTCATAAACAAAAAGAGAAAATGGTCATAAAAGAATACCTAAAAACTAATGAAGAAAGCGTATCGAATATAGGAGAATTGCTGAAACTAAAAAGTAACGGCAAATAAAAGATATTTATGGATAAAAAAAGAGCCAACATTCTTGCTGTAACACTCATAATCGTCGTTGTACTGTCTTTTCTTGCTTCGCTATTCTTCAGAGTTCATACCGGAAGACTTTCAACAATCTCTTCGGACGCGCTCTTCCAGTCGTCAAACCGAATAGGCGTTGTTGACATAAAGGGAGTCATAGCCGAGCCGCAACCCGTTATTCATGAGCTCGATGAGTTTTCCAAGGATAACAGTATCCGGGCTATCATCGTCCGCATCAATTCACCCGGGGGCGGTGTTGC
>CAZJPN010000090.1:0-53818 GCA_964547905.1 uncultured Pseudomonadota bacterium
ACTGTGAAAGCATTGCAAGCAGTTCGTAAGTGTTCCGTTTCGCATCGTCTCAAACTCTTTCCTTGCGGCGAACGAATGAATAAATAAGCCAAAGGACTTATCTCCTCTCTATCCCTTCTTGAGCACCGTGTCCTTCAACCACGATGCATCATCTTTGTGCGGATAATCTATGTTGTAATGAATGCCCCTCGACTCCTTGCGCATCTGGGCGCAACGTATGGCAAGTTCAGCCACTGTCGCAATATTTCTGAGCTCCAGCACATCCTTGTTAATCTTAAAGTTCCAGTAGTATTCGTTGATCTCTTCTTTGAGCATCTCTATCCTTCTTCTCGCACGCATGAGCCGTTTATCCGACCTCACAATACCGACATAGTTCCACATAAACCTTCTTATTTCATCCCAGTTATGTGAAACGACAACCATTTCATCGCTGTCAACCGCATTACCCGAAGTCCATGCCGGTATTGCCTCATAGGGGAGTACATCATTGAGATAAGATTGCGTTATCTTGGACGTCTGGCTCGCAAAAACAAGACCTTCTATAAGGCTGTTGGATGCAAGCCTGTTTGCACCGTGCAACCCCGTACACGCCGTTTCTCCTATTGCAAAGAGGCCGTCTATATCGGTTTTCCCGTTCAGATCTGTCTGTACTCCACCACAGGTATAGTGTGCAGCCGGGACAACCGGTATCGGCTGCTTTGTCATATCAATGCCGAATTTCAATAGTGTATTGTAAATGTGAGGAAACCTCTTTTTTGTGAATTCCGGATCAAGGTGTGTAACATCAAGAAGGACATGGTCTTCCCCTGATTTTTTGAGTTCGCTGTCTATAGCCCTTGCAACAATGTCCCTTGGCGCTAGCTCTTTCATGGGATGATACGAAGCCATAAACGGAGTGCCGTCTTTTCTCTTCAATATGCCGCCCTCTCCCCGCACGGATTCCGATATAAGAAATGATTTTGCCTCGGGATGGAAAAGGCATGTTGGATGAAACTGGATGAATTCCATATTCGCAATAGAAGCACCTGCCCTGTAAGCCATTGCTATACCGTCGCCTGTCTCGGTATCGGGAACGCTGGAATACAGGTAGACCTTGCCTGCCCCACCTGTTGCAAGGACAACAACCTTTGATATGACCGTTTTCACCTCGCCGGTCAGAATATCAAGGACATAAGCACCGAGTACTCTGTTCTTTGATTCCTTTGTACCAAACAGTTTGTTTGTGGTTATCAGATCGATTGCCATGTGGTGGTCAACGACGTTTATACCCATGCCCTCGGCAGCACGCATAAGTGCAACCTCTATCTCCCTGCCTGTCAAATCATCTGCATGAAGTATTCTCCTTTTTGTGTGTCCGCCTTCTCTTGTAAGGTCGTAAACCATATCATTATCTATGGGGTCATAAACCTTGCTGAACTTTACACCTAAATCTATAAGCTCCTTTATACGGCTTGGCGCATCCCTTACCACAAGCGAGACTGCATCTTTATGACATAGGCCGGCGCCTGCTATAAGTGTATCGTTGATGTGATCCTCAAAACTGTCTTCTGAAGAAAAAACCGTGGCTATGCCGCCCTGTGCGTAGTATGTTGCAGATTCGTACTTGGCCAATTTGTTTATAATCATCACGCTGCCCTGTTTGTGTGATTTTATCGCGTAGTAAAGCCCTGATATGCCGCTGCCAATGATGAGTATGTCCGTTTCAATGATATTCATAACATCTCCTTAGTGATTCAAACAATTTAATTTACTTTTCGCATCAATCTCTATCTCTCTGCTGATGCTTGTGTCAAGCATATACATAAAAATTGGGCTGTTATTTGGATAGGTACACAGCAAAGTTTGCCGCTGTTCCGGTGTAGTTGTGCGGTATGTTAATCATAGGATTCGAAAGTTTTTGATTTTGCCGCAGTAAATCTTTGAGATCGTCATATCCTATGCCGCATTTCGAAAGTACGGTGTTGAATTCATCTTTTGCTCTCTGTCGTGCCTCATACAATTTCATTTGTACCCTACTTTTAACATTGATCTCCGCATCACCGGATGTTTCTATAGAAACGAATATACTGCTCGGTATATCTCCTGTTACCTTCGATTGTACCCCATCGCTTAAGGTACTCGGCATACACCCGAATGGCTTTACAGAAACAACCATGTGCGCCTTCCCATCTTTGAAAGCCATTATATGTTTACCCACCTCAAGATGCCCTTCTCCGCCTGTTATATGTACGTCGAAGTAAGGCGAAGCGTACTCAGCCAGCCTTCCCTGTGATGGGAGTTTGTATATCCATGAGCCAAGTGCTCTTCTGTACATATTGAAATAAAATTTAAAAAGCCGCTTCAGCATGAATATGCCTATCAGTCTTTCTGTTGATTTTACAGGCTTGATCCTTAATTTTTCCTTCTCTTCAAGCATGCTGCTCCAGAGCAAATAATCTATCCACGTTGAAACGGGTTCCAATTTTACTTCAGCGCCTTCGGATTCAAGCCATCGTGCAAGTTTATAGTTCCCATCCCCTTCCGTAGTCTGAGCCCAAAATTCTCCTATGACCTGGACAATGGGTTTAACATGAAGATAATTAACCCTGAGGTGTTTTAGCCTTTCATGAAGTTCATGCAAATGCACTCTTATCGGTGAGCCATTCCCCAGTGCACTTGAAAGTCTTTCCCTGTATACGGCTATTACCTCATCGGTCTCTCCTTTTATTTCTTCATACGGCCTTAACCTGTATCCTATCTCGTTCAGTATGTCCCCGAGTACAAGTGACTTTATCAGTGCCACATAAAATGCTTTGTTCGTATCGATACCGTTTTCCGGCTTTCCGGACGTTTGCTCAAGGTTGCTTGCTTGATCAAAGGTAAGAATCCTGAAGTTATCAAAGCCGGCATTCTGCAGTGATCTTCTGTACTCGGATTCATACATGCCGAACCTGCACGGGCCGCATGCCCCTGCGGTAAGAAAAACAAATTTTTTCTCAATATCTTTTATACCATTTTCTTTGAGTTCATTAAGGTATCTTATAAGATTGCCAACGGTATAATAGGTTGGATTGCACTGCCCCCTGTTGCCGTATTCCTTGCCGGTCTGGAGTGATTTGTTGTCTGGGACAGGAAGATACTCCGCATGATATCCAAGACTTTCTATAGCCTTCTTTAATAAATGCTCATGGTTGGGAGTGAGCCCCCCGAAGAGTATGGTTGTTGTGCCTATTTCTTCCTTTGTAAACGGCAATTCGACGGGTTTCTTATAATGTTTTATGACTGCGTTATTCATATACCACCGCTAACTTCTTCTGCATCATCCTGCATCGGCATACAAGCCATATTTGTTTCTGTGCTTGCATTGCTGGATCGCATCTCCTCTATATATTGCTTGAGGAAATAATCGATTGTTTCTATTCTTATCTTTATAGAACCCGCAGGTTTATTTTCGTCTATGTCGTGGAATGTAAAATACGGTGTATCGGATGCCCTGAGAATAGATTCTACGGTACTGTAAATGGGTGCATCATTTCCGCACCTGAAGTTTGAAAGATCGACTGCAACAAGATTTTTGTGCCGTGCGACATACTTTGCAGCCCAGAGCTTTTTATTTGTATTCTCGCTGTAAGAGTTTTTCCAGACATCATCTATGCTCATAGGAGCATAGAGTTCTCCTGTTCCGAGTTCGTCTCCGAACAGCTTGAACAGCGTTTCGTGATCCACGGAAAGCGATTCTATCGTAAATATAGGATAACCGCGCTTCTGCAGCTCCGGGAGTATGTCGTGGTTTATTCCGGGGTCGGCATGATAAGGCCTGCCAAGTACTACTATCCCTACCCTTTTTTCTTTCTCAAGCCTTTCCATTACTTTTCTGGCTTTATCCCTCATCTCGCCATAAAACTGATTGAGTGCAAGCTCTCCGGATTCAATTGCATGGATGTTTTCCTGCCTGCTTACCCCGAAAGACTCATTGAAAAATCTGTACATCTGCACCCTTAACAGATCGGGATCGGACATATTGAGTACCGGATCCAAATATTTTATGCCCTGCTGTTCGAATACGTTGTCCTGCTTCGTGAATGCAGCTTTGATAACTTCGGGTGTTATTGTGGCGGAAGGACAGGCATGACTGTTTACCGTATTCACCATCTCTGTTTTAAGCGTAAGCATTATTGGGTAGAATATTAGATCGACTTTCTTCTTGTATATCAGGTTATGGACATGGGCCAATGCAGCCTTACTCGGGAAGCATTGGTCAATAGAGCCTCTCCTTGTACCCTCTTTGTACATAAGCTCATCAGTCACATCCGAAAAAATAATATTTTCACCGGGTACACCTATTGCCTTAAGGTATCCGGTGAAGAAGGGTGCAACGTTGTACATGTTCAACGCCCGTGGTATACCTATCCTTGTATGTTTTCGAGCATCAAAATATTTTTCATTTATCTTCTTTCTTAATGCATTTGATAAAATAGATTTGTAATAGGTATGATGCATTGTATTTTTTGCCTGATAAATATCTGTGGAAAATGCGAGACGTAAAAGAATATCGGCAAAATTGGGGTTATCTTTCTTTACCCTGTTTAGTTGTGCGTTCGCCGTTCGTACTGCATCCACGTTGTCAGCCATACCCTTTTCGCATGATGCCACGATAAACCTGCTGTCCTTCCCATCACCTCTGTGCATGTCGATAAATATTCTGAGACATTTGTTCTTGCAGAAATTGCAACGGGTGGATTCGTCCTGCTTTATCGAGTAACTCAGATTGCGCACGGCATCCATACCTATGAATGTTGATGCCTTATCGCCCAAGGCACTGATTGCCTCCATAGCAGCACCTATTGCACCGCTTTCGCCTGTGTATTTATGAACAATTATATTGGCATCCGGTACTCTTGCCTTTATAAAATCATACTGTGCCTTTACAACGGCCATGTTGTTATGGGTACCGCCCTGCAGAACAAAATTTTTGCCGAACTTGCCCAGGTTGGATTCCTGAACGACATAGAGCCAGATGTTTTTCGGCAGTACATCCGAAAGCCCTGCCATGATCTCTTCCCTTGTAAATCCCTGCTGCTGGAAATTTACAATATCAGCCTCGAGGAACACCGCACAGCCGTAGTTGAACACCGGCGCTCGTTTCGCCCTGAACGCAACGTCCGCATACTCGTGAATCTGATACCCGAACCTGTTCGACGTGTTCTGCAGGAAATATCCGTTGCCCGCGGAACACTGCGTGTTTAGTTTAAAATCCTTTACCCTGCCGTTATCGAGAAAAATAATCTTTATGTCCTGGCCGCCCACATCGCATATTACATCCACATCCTTATAGAAATAGAGCGCTGATTTTGTATGGGCCACGGTCTCCACAACGGCAACATCCGCACCGATTGCCTCTTTTATAATGTCCTTGGCATAGCCTGTCGTACCCGCCCCGAGTATCTCAAGAGTCTTTCCCTTACCGGTTACAGCATCGTTTAAGCTCATGATGATCTGTTTCGTATCATCGATCGGGTTGCCTCGCGAAAGCATATAAGCACGCTCAACGACCTCTCCATCCTCTGTGATAAGTACGCCTTTTGTTGTTGTGGAGCCGCCATCTACGCCAAGGTATGCCCTGACGTCTTTACCTCGATTAAATTTGAGCGGCGGCTTACAGACTGGAGTATCATTTCTGAGAAAGAACATAGATGCTCCTGGTTTCTCTGAAGCCCTTTGCGTTACAGGATCTGCCGTGTTCCTTATTCCGTTCAGATGCAGTTCAAGCATATCCGTGCCTTTGAATATACTTTCACGGTTATCTTCCAGGCCATAGAGGATACTTCCTATGGCTGCAAAAAACTGTGCATTGTCCGGCACCCTTATATGAGATGCAGGATCATCTTTTACTTTTATCCCCCTCTGCTCCCAGAGCATGGGTATATTGTGCTGCCACGCCTGCTTCAGCGCGGGTATAAATGTATTGGGGCCTCCGAGCAGGAGGACATCCGGGTTCAGCGTATTGCCCCGCGTGAGCACGCTGAGGTTCTGCTGCACTATTGCGTCGAACAATGAGGCCATGAGTTCTTCCGGAGGCACGCCCTGTTTCTGGAGACTGTTTATGTCCATCTCCGCAAACACGCCGCACCTGCCTGCGACAGTGTGTAATTTTACGCCGTTGTATTGAAGCTCTGACAGGTATTGCTGTGAAATAGTCAGCTTCCCGGCAATCCTGTCTATTACAGTACCGGTACCGCCTGCACACTTGTCATTCATCGTGGTAAATTTGCGTTTCCTGCCCGTGGATGGATCTACAGACCATATTATGGCCTTTGCATCCTGGCCCCCAATCTCTATTACGCTGTTTATGTCGGGGTAATGCTTTTCCACTACCAGGGTTATAGCAATTACCTCCTGGACATACCTGCACTCCAGTACGGATGCGATTGTGCCTCCACCGCTGCCCGTAACGAACAGGCTCAGGGTCTTGCCGGCAAAGCGCCGTTCTATCTCTGACAGGAACTCGATGACCGTTTCGATCTGCCGGGCCTCGTGCCGCTGGTACGAGCTATAGTGGATGGCCTGCGCAGCGTCCGTCACGACCCCCTTGACTGTCGTTGAACCAATATCAAGTCCTATGGAATAATCCGTTTTCATAAGTCTCCCTGTGCTTTTTTATTGCTTTGCAGAGTCTGTGGCCAGCCCGTGCAGGTTAAAATCCAGCAGTTCCTTGATGAGCTGGTCGAGCGGCGGCATATTGCTTTGAGGACGGGTAACCATGTCCATGATTTCTTTCACGCCGCCCATCATGTAGATGGAGAGCAGTTTAAGGTTGCCCGGCCGTACGAGGCCCATCTGCACTCCCAACGAGAGGGCGCTCTCGATGAGCGATGCGATCTTGCTGTAGAATAGTTCGATCTTCCGGTCCGTGATGCTGTCCAGTCCCGGTGCATGCCTGAACAGGATATGCGCAATTTCCGGATCGTCCATGGCAAGCTTAAACACCCGGCCGAGGTTGTCCGATATCTGATCAAGCGGTGGTTTTTGATCCGAAGACAGCACCACACGCTGGAGGGATTCGTTGATACGCTGGAGCAATTGATCGAATAGGGCATCGAATATCTCGCGTTTGTCCTTGAAATAGAGATAAAACGTTCCGCGTGCTATATCCGCGCGTTTGATGATATCGCTGATGCTTGTTTCATGATAGCCTTTGATGGCAAACATCTCCTTTGCGGCGTTTAAAATAGACAACCTTCTTTCCTCAGGCAGCATTTCCCCTCCATTAGACTGACATGTCAGTCTAATTATCAGGTTCACCCATATTGTCAAGCATTTTTATATTTGAAATAGACTTTAATTATTAGATAGTTACACTATTTTGTCTTTAAATAGGAACTACTTGCCTTGTGCACAATGGTTGTTCAAGAGGAAAAAAAAGAAGAACCACACTGTCAACAGCGTGGTTCTTCTCATGGAAAACGCGCAGGGGCGGGTCAAAAACCAGGATTACATGTCATCCGAACGCAGTGAAGGACTCAGTGTCTCGTAAAGAAGGGTAAAAGCGGCTATCAGAGGGTATGAAAGAAGGAAAGTTTTTCCCGATACTCGTAACAACTTTGACGATGGAAATTCTTTTACAAATAGGGTAATAGAGAAGGATGCTGATCAGTCATACTGCGATCCCTATAATAAATCGGTGCTGCTGTGAGTACATATGTTTTGATGAAAATACTTGAATCAACGCCATCCCGGTACGATCGGGGCATACGCATGCTCACGCTCGGAATGGTGGACAAGGTATACGATCATCTCACCTCCCGCATCCAGAGTGGGGAACACGTACTCGACATAGGATGCGGTACCGGAGCGCTGACCATGCGCGCAGCACGGAAAGGCGCCGTGGTGAAGGGCATTGATGTCAATACAGGCATGCTGGAGATTGCGAGAAAGCGCATAGCCGATGCAGGACTTGAACGAAATGCAGGGTTCACCGAGATGGGCGTTGCGGAACTCGTGGATGAAAAAACCGCCAGCTACGATGTGGTCATGAGCGGTCTGTGTTTTTCCGAACTATCCGAGGACGAGCTGGCGTATACATTGAAACAGGCGAGCAGACTGCTGAGATCCGGCGGCATGCTGCTCGTCGCCGATGAGACAGTACCCGGGAATGTATGCAGGAAGGTCCTGCATTGGTTAATCAAGGTTCCCCTGTCAATCATTACCTACATCATAGCCCAGACCAGCACACGAGCGGTAAAGCATTTGCCGGAAAAGGTACGGAAAAACGGCTTTTCCATAGAATCGGTCTGGTTCAATACGATCGGCGATTTTGTCGCCCTGGTTGGGAAGAAACTGCAATGAAGGCGTTACTATCAGGGATCGCATATATCGGCATAAACATCTTCGAGACGTTAATCAGGGTTCTGCCCTTTCCGCGCAAGACAGGTCTGATAAAGATAGGCAACCCCGGTAAAGACTCTCCTGTGATCCTGACGTGCAACTTTCACTTGACCGTGGAGCGGGTAAAGAGGGCACTGAAAGGCATGGACGCCTACCTGCTCGTTGCCAACAGCAGGGGCATCAATGTCTGGTGTGCGGCAGCTGGAGGACATTTTACAACCCATGACGTTATCTCGATATTGAAAACGAGCGGCATAGAAGACCTCGTTGCCCATAGGTATGTCATACTTCCGCAACTCGCGGCAACAGGCATCGAGACAAAGCCGATACTTTTGAAGGCCGGGTGGAGAGCCATCTGGGGGCCGGTTTATGCGAAAGACATCCCTGCATTTCTGAACAGCAGACAGGGACTTCCGGGGCCTGAGTTCACATCCGATAATTTCTACGTACCCGGGTTCATGAGAAAGGTACTTGAAAAAACCCCGGCCATGCGCACCGTGAATTTCGACCCTGTCCAGCGTATTGAAATGGGGGTCTCATGGGCATTCCCGTTTTCCCTTATAGCGGGCCTGATCATGCTGTTCGCATGGCGCAGCGGGGTCGTCTTTACAGTCCTTCTTATATGGATCGTGTCACTTACGACATTCCTGCTCTTTCCAGTCTACGCCCGGTGGGCCGGAGACAAAAAAAGGAAACCCGGTTTGAGCAGGTACACCGTGCTGTTCGATTTCAACAAGGCGTCGCTGGGCATGTCGGCAATCTTCATCCTGCTGGTGGCAGGCTATGCTTTGCTGACTGGTAACCTTACTGATGGGGTACAGGGCGACTTTATGATCCACGCAGGTATCCTTACGCTGATTATCGTCCTTCTCCTGAACATGGACCTCAAAGGCAGCACGCCCCTGTTTAAGAGCGGTCTGCACGAGGACAGTCTGCTGAAGATCACCATCGACAAAAACAGGTGTAAGGGCGCGGCATTTTGCGAGGACGTCTGCCCGAAAAACTGCTATGCTGTGGACAGGAAAATGCACCGTGCCTCGATACCGCGATTGGACGATTGCGTCCAGTGTGGCGCCTGCATCGTTCAGTGCCCGTTTGATGCCCTGTACTTTACGAGTCCTGACGGAAGCATTATCCCGCCGGAAACGCTACGGACGTTCAAGCTCAACGTGCTCGGAAAGCGGCTCGTGAGTACCGCGGGAAAGTCTGCGGCTTCATAACCTGCTTATATATACAAAGGTTCATGCATGAGCGAACTTCCGTTTTCCGTATTTCGAATAAAGAAGGGCGGGTACACAACCCGCCCTTCTACATCATCCCTTTTTAATTTTTTGTTGCTTTGCACATCATGGCCAACCCCAATTGCCGCCGCCCTGGAACTGCGGGCAGGTGTTTCCCGCTGCCGTTGAATACTGGCACGGGAAGTACTGAGGGCCCTTGGCCACTCCAACAATCTCACTTACCGTACCGTCCCCAATATTCGTTACCCACACATTGCCTGAGTCGTCTATGGCTATCCCCAAAGGACCCTTACCAACAGGATACGTCCTAAGGACAGCGCCCGCAGGGCTTACCTCTACTACATCATTACTGTCCATATTAGCAACCCAGATATTGCCCGACTGGTCTATCGCAATACCCTGGGGATCGTTTAACCCGCTGAAAATAGTTGATGTGACCGGCGTGCCTGTCGTCGAGGTTATCTCGTAAAGATAGCCGCTCTCGGCAGAAACCCAGATATTGCCGGATTGATTCACTGCCAGGCCAACGTTATTATCACCGAGATTGTAGGTATACCCGGTAAATTGGGTAGTTACTTCGCTAATCAATGATCCGCCATAAGCACCAACCCAGACATTGCCCGAGCCATCGATAGCTACAGGCTGGGGACTACTGCAAACAGGGAAGGCCTGCTGTATTGCGCCGGTCGAATCAAGCTCTGTGAGCAGGCTCGTAGAGTAATCTGAGACCCAGAGATTGCCTGCCTGGTCTATCGCAATAGCTACAGGGCTCGAAAACCCGGTCGTCGGCGTGGTGGCCACACCCCCGGATATCTTGCTGATACTACCACTATTTCCATTGGTCACCCAGACATTGCCGCTGTGATCGATTGCTATGCCAAACGGCCCGGAACCGACAGCAACCGTTGTTGTCTGGGGCGTGCTTGTCGTCGAACTGATCTCGCTGACCGTGTTGCTCCCGTTATTGGCAACCCAGACATTGCCGGATGCATCGATCGCTATGCCATACGGGGAACTCCCGACTGCATAGGTATACATAATGTACGGACGGAAGCTTATCGTGTTTGAATACGGGCTTTCCTCGCTGCCGAGTACTGATGTTACCACAAAGTAATAGGTCGTACCCAAGGTTAAATCCTTGACAAGATAATGTGTAGTCGTCGTTGTTCCTATTGCAGAGAAAGGACCTCCCGAAGTCGTCGCGGAATATATCTTATAGCTTGTTACCCCATACGGTTGTGACCACGCCAGCATGACGCCTGCATTATTAAAGGCAACAGACGATAGGACCGGAATGCTTGCTCCATTGACTCCGTTCTTGCCGTTCGTACCACTGCATCCTGCCATTACCATAAGAAGCAGGGATGAAAACAATAAAATCTTTTTGATGTTTTCTTTCATATTTTATTCTCCATTCAACCTCGATTTATTAAATCTTACCACATTCCGCTCCCCGGGAATACCGGCCCTGCATATGGCCAGGATTGCGGTCCGGTGGTAATACCGTTCAATTCTGTTACCGTACTACTATCATCGGTTATCCAGATATTGCCCGAAGCATCAATAGCTATACCGTATCCATAACCCGGAAAGTCATAGGCTGTATTGAAGTAATAATTGGTACCATCAATCGGGCTTAATTCCGTAACCGAGGCATTGTTACAATTCGAATCAGCACAGTAATTCGTAATCCATACATTACCCGAGTTATCAATTGCAATACCCCCTTGCGGCTCATAACCAATACCAGCGGTATAGGTAGTATAGGTGTAGTAGCCTCCTGTACCATTCGGACTTAGTTCTGTAACCGAGCCATTGTTACCGGCACCGTAATCTACCACCAATACATTACCGGACTTGTCGATCGCTATACCGTAGGGCTCATAACCAGCGTCGAATGTTGTATTCGTTTGATAGATGCCGGGGGTAGATGTCGGGCTTAATTCCGTAACCGTACCATTGTTACAACTGGAATCAACACATTCATTAACAACCCATGCGTTCCCTGAAGCATCGATCGCCATGGCGTAGGGATAAATACCAACATCGTAGGTTGTATTTGTTTGATAGATACCGGGGGTAGATGTCGGGCTTAATTCCGTAACCGTACCATTGTTACAACTGGGGTCTGCACATTCATTAACAACCCAGACATTCCCTGAAGCATCGATCGCTATGCCGTAAGGATAATAACCAACACCGTAGGTTGTATTTGTTTGATAGATACCGGGGGTAGAAGTCGGGCTTAATTCAGTAACCGAATTGTCGCCCGCATTTGTAACCCATATATTACCTGTATTATCTATCGCTATGCCGTAGGGAGAAGAACCAACATCATAGGTTGCGATTGTCTGATAAATGTCAGATACAGTTGTCGGGCTTAATTCACTGACCGTATTATCACCCTCATTTGTAATCCATACATTGCCTGCATTATCGATCGCCATGCCTATGGGAGAACTAAAGCCCGTATAGGCGTACATCGCATACGGTCTGAAGCTTACCACGTTTGAATACGGACTTTCCCCGCTGCTCAGTACTGCTGTTACCACGAAGTAATAGGTCGTACCGGTTATTAAACCGGTCAGAATATACGAGGGTACCGCCGTTGTACTTACCGCAGTATAGGGGCCTCCTGAAGTCGTCGAGGAATATACCTTATAGCTTGTTGCCCCATACGGTTGCGTCCATGTCAGCCGCGCCTGTTGTCCGCTAATGTTCGTCACCGTTAGAAATGGACTGCTTGCTCCATTGACTCCGTTCTTGCCGTTCGTACCGCTGCATCCTGCCAAGGATAAGAGTACCAGCACTGAAAAAATAACCATTGTTTTGATAGTTTCCTTCATACTAACCTCCTTATATAATTTGTAAATTCTTACTGTCTTCTAACTGCAAATACCTTCTCTGTTCAACAATTTTTATTGTGTGTGTATCAAATAGTGTCGATTCTTCTTAGCTGTCAACGTTTTTTGTTGAAAACATTTTATCAGGAGTACGTTAATCGTAGAACGCGCCAGAATCCGTTGGAACGGAAAGGCGGTACATCGGGTAAAGGTATTCATTGCATATTTGTAAATTTCAGATATAATAATGTTTCTCCCGGCTAAGACCGGGAGTTTTCTTTTATTACAAAAGAATTAAATTAAGGGAGATAAGGTTACGATATGTTATCGGCAGATAAAATAAGGAACATTGGGATTATAGCGCACATCGATCACGGGAAAACGACCCTGGTAGATGCTATGCTCAGGCAGGCAGGCATTTTCCGCATTAATGAGCAGGTAATCGAGAGGGTCATGGACTCATTCGAGCTTGAGAGGGAACGGGGCATAACGATCCTCGCAAAGAACACGTCAATCAGGTACAACGACTATAAGATCAACATCGTTGATACGCCGGGACATGCCGATTTCAGCGGTGAGGTCGAAAGGGCCCTTTCCATGGTAGACGGCGTGCTCCTGCTCATCGATGCCATAGACGGTCCAATGCCGCAGACCAGGTTTGTGCTGAGAAAGGCGCTGGAAAACAAATTAAAGGCAATCGTCGTCATCAATAAGATAGACAGGCCCGAGGCACGTCCCGATGAAGTGCTTGATGCTGTTTCAGAGTTGTTTCTGGATCTTGTTGTTGATCCATCCCAGCTCGACTTTCCGGTCATCTATACGTCTGCAAGAAATGGAACGGCAACCACCGCAATGAACAAGCCGCTCAGCAGCCTGAAGCCGTTGTTCGATGCAATCGTGGACAACATACCCTCACCCGCCGTCAGTGCAGGCGATGATTTTGAGATGATGATAAGCCAGCTCGCCTACGATCAATACATGGGACCGCTTGTTATCGGCAAGGTAAAAAGCGGGAAACTCCACCCGGGAGAAGACGTCTATATCCATGCAAAGGGCCGGGAGGCGGTGGTAAAGAAGATCCTGAAACTGTTTACCTTTGAAGGCCTGCAGAGGCTCGAGATCGACGAGACGGCCGCGGGCGACATAATAGCCATTGCAGGTATCGATACGCATGATATAGGGACGATCGTTACCCAGAAGGAAGACTTTGTGCTTGTCGAGGGTCTCAGTATAGAAGAGCCAACTATCGCCGTACAGATGCTGGTCAACAACAGCCCGTTCTCAGGCAGGGAAGGCAAATTTTTCACATCCAGGCATTTGACCGAACGGTTGAAAAAAGAGATTAAATCAAACCTTTCACTCAAGGTAACACCCACGGACAGCCCGGATGTTTTCGACGTAGCCGGCAGGGGAGAACTGCACCTTTCCATCCTGTTTGAAACAATGCGCAGGGAAGGGTACGAGTTCCAGGTCGGTATGCCGAGGGCAATATTGAAAAACGTCGACGGCAAGGTGATGGAACCTATAGAAGAACTGACCATCGAGGTTACGGATGAATATTTCGGCAGGGTCATGGAAAAGATTGGTCCGAGGAGGGGTGAGCTCCTGCATTCCAATAAAACACCGTCAGGCATGTCGCGGTTAATCTTTTCAATCCCTTCGAGAGGTATTATAGGATTACGATCGGAGCTTTTGCTTGAGACAAAAGGGAACGTTGTCCTGCACCACCAGTTCACGGGATATGAACATTACCGGGGAGACCTGCCGTCCCGCAAAAAAGGTGTCCAGATTGCAAAAGAGCAGACCGTCGCGGTTGCCTATGCCCTGTGGTTCCTTCAGGAACGGGGCCCGCTGTTCCTGTCACCTGGCGATAAGGTATATGGAGGCATGATCCTCGGCATACACAATAAAGAGACGGACCTTGTTGTAAACCCGGGAAAGAAAAAACATCTTTCGAACGTACGGGCTGCGGGATCCGACGATGCAATAAAACTCATTCCCCCTCTGAAACTGTCACTCGAATACGGACTGGGATTTATACAGGAAGACGAATTGCTTGAGATTACTCCTGAATCGATACGATTGAGAAAAAAGGTGCTCGACCATATAGAGCGCAAAAGGTCGGAAAGGTTTGCCGAGCAGGAGCTGGACGATGACGAATAAACAAATACTTATTATCGAGGACGACAAAGACATATCAGCTCTCATATCCCATTACGTGGAACAGGAAGGCTTTCTGCCGGTTCCGGCGGCGGACGGTGAAGAGGGATTGTGGCAGATTAAAACAAAGCTCCCTGCCCTTATCATTCTTGATCTCATGCTGCCGCGTAAAGACGGCTATGAAGTCATGCGGCAGTTAAAAAGCCGGAAGGAAACGGCGTCTGTCCCCGTTATCATACTCACGGCAAAATCGGATGAAATCGATAAGGTGCTGGGGTTGGAACTCGGTGCGGACGATTACATGACAAAGCCCTTCAGCCCCCGTGAACTTATCGCCAGGATAAAGGCTGTTTTGCGCCGCATCGAACATGAAACTGACGGGACTGCACTGAAAAAGATCGTATTTGATAAATTGGAAATAGATGATATAAGACATGAGGTAAGGAACGACGGCAAAACAGTAATACTTACATCAAAGGAGTATAAGCTGCTAAAATATTTCTTGGACCACAGAGGCGTAGTATTATCAAGGGATACCCTGTTGCAGGATATCTGGGGCTATAATTACTTCGGAACTACCCGCACTGTTGATGTACACGTATCAAGATTGAGAAAAAAATTATCCAATTTAAACAACCATATTCAGAATATAAAAGACATAGGTTATAAATTTAACGATGAATAAATCATCATTCATCATATTTACTGCGCTATCCCTTCTCACAGGGGCTGTGGTCCTGTTCATGAAGGATGCCGGTATAGAACTATCGATCTTCATAATACTACTCATATCGATATTCATAGGCGTCATGGCTGCCGTTGTTTATGCAAAGAGTGTAAAGGCATTGATCAAACAGATAATCACAGCCGCGAGAAACAACCTTCAGATATACAACCTGCCGTATTCTTCGTCTCCAGGCATGGACGATATAGCGTCTATTATACAACTTATCATATCAAAGACAAAAGAATCAGAGGAACAATTGAATAGAAATGTCGATGATATAAAAAGGATCATGGATGCTGTAGATATAGGCATACTCGTCGTGAACAGACACGGAAGCGTTGTTTACGCCAATGAATACATGAAGAGATTTGCAGCGCTCGGCAGGGATTTAACAGGCATCTATTTCCTGGACATCATAAGGAGCTATGAAGGGGAGGCTCTTTTCAACGCTGTCGTATCAGGTTCACAGCCGGGTCAAAAAGACATTTCCCTCTTTACACCCGAAGAGAAAAAATTCAGTCTCCAAATGAAGCATATAGAGTACTACACTCATGAACAATGTTACCTTATGACTTTAAAGGACATAACAAGGCTTAGACAGGTTGATATAATAAGACAGGATTTTATAACGAATGCCTCTCATGAATTAAAAACTCCGTTGACATCGATTATAGGATACGTCGAGGCCCTTAAGGAGAATTACAATAAAGAGTTCATAGAGATCGTTTATAAAAATGCAAAGAGAATGCAGAGGATCGTGGATGATATGCTGACGCTTTCAAAGGCAGACAGAGGATCATCCGAATTCAATATCAAGGAAGTCAGCATCACGGATGTCGTAAATGAAATCCAGCTATTGCTGAACAACGATATCGAAAGAATGCATCAAAAGTTCATCGTAACTATACCCGATGAACTTGATATCGTTTATGCCGACAGGGAAGCACTGTTTGATATACTCCTCAATCTTATAGACAATGCAATAAAGTACAACAACGAGAGGGGCGAGATCAGCGTTTCCGCATACGAAAAGGACAAAGAGATCGAAATAGTCGTACGGGATACTGGTTCCGGCATTCCTTCAAACGAACTCGATCGGATCTTCGAGAGATTTTACACGGTGGACAAGGCGCGTTCAAGAGCGCTTGGAGGTACAGGACTCGGGCTCTCCATTGTTAAGCACTTTGTGCTTGCACATAACGGCAAGATATGGGTTGAAAGCGAATTGAACAAAGGCAGTGCCTTCCACTTTACAATCCCGAAGAAAAAATAATTTCCCCGGAAATAACAAGGAAGTTTGCTCATTTTCCACCTCTGGCGGCTTCGACTCTGGCGACGCTCAAACCTTTATTTACAGGGAAGAGTTATTCGCCTCTGCTCGTAAAACAACGCTCTTTTGCGAACCGGGTTATTCCGCATGCATGCTTTGTCTCTCGTGCTGATAAGAAGCTGTCCACGCAGCTTCAAAAAATATTGTATTCCACTTGCATTTCTGATTAAATGAATTACGGAGGAATAAGATGGACATGGATTTTAGTGATTTTCCGAGGATTACACGGCTTCCATACTACGTATTCAATATAGTAAATGAGCTGAAGATGAAGGCACGGAGAGAAGGCGAGGATATTATAGACCTTGGCATGGGTAATCCCGATCAGCCGACGCCGAATCATATAGTTGATAAACTGATAGAAGCAGCACAGAATGGCAAGAACCACAGGTATTCTGTTTCAAGAGGCATATACAAGCTCAGGGTCGCCATATCCGATTGGTACAAACGTAGATATGATGTATACGTTGACCCTGAAACGGAGGCAATAGTTACGCTCGGTGCAAAAGAGGGCATAGCACACCTTGTGCTTGCAATGATTGACAAGGGCGATGTCGCCATTGTTCCGGGTCCGGCTTACCCTATACATCCTTACTCCGTCATTATCGCAGGGGGCGATGTGCGGGCCATACCTCTCTCGACAGATGCAACATTCTTTGAAGAGCTTGAAAAGGCAATCAAAAACAACTGGCCAAAACCGAAGCTGCTGATATTATCTTTCCCTCATAACCCGACAACCGCTGTTGTCGATCGTGATTTTTTTGCAAAGGTTGTTTCTTTCGCAAAAGAAAACAAGCTTTACGTGATTCATGATCTTGCATATGCTGATCTTGTATTCGACGGCTATATCGCACCAAGTATACTCGAGATACCGGGAGCAAAGGATATTGCAGTCGAATTCTTCACGCTGTCAAAAAGCTACAGCATGCCCGGCTGGCGTGTGGGATTTGCAGTGGGCAATCAAAAAATGATCCATGCACTTTCGAGGATTAAAAGTTACCTTGACTATGGAATGTTCCAGCCTATACAGATAGCCGCAATAACCGCCTTGAACGGACCGACAGAACCTGTAATCGAGATCGCAAATCTGTACAAGAAGAGAAGGGATGCCTTGATAGACGGGCTGGACAGGATTGGATGGCATATAGAAAAACCCAAGGCAACCATGTTTGTATGGGCGGGCATACCGGAGCAGTTCAAGAAACTCGGTTCCCTCGAATTTACAAAACTGCTTCTGAGCGAGGGTAAAGTCGCTGTATCGCCAGGCATAGGATTCGGAGATTATGGCGAAGGATATTTGAGATTTTCTCTCATTGAAAACGAGGAACGTACACAGCAGGCCATACGAGGCATTAAAAGGGTTTTGCACAAATGAAGAATGGACGGATAAAAATAGGACTTGCAGGCTTCGGGACTATAGGTACAGGGCTTATAAAAACGATACATGATAAAAAGGACCTGCTCAAGGAAAGAACCGGGTTTGACCTTGAGATCTCAAAGGTTGTTGACCTTGATCTTAAAAAGGACAGGGGCTTTAAACTACCATCTTCTGTGTTGACAAAAGACATAAATGCAATCCTTGACGATGATTCCATAGATATTTTTGTGGAACTTATGGGCGGCATACACCCTGCAAAAGAGTTTATCCTAAAGGCCATAAAAAAGGGCAAGAGCGTGGTCACTGCGAACAAGGCGCTCATTGCGAGTCATGGAGCGGAGATTTTCAAGATAGCGTATAAGAACGGCGTGTATATAGGCTTTGAGGCTTCTGTGGGTGGCGGTATACCAATTATAAATGCCATAAGCAACAGCCTTGTCGCAAACCGGTTCCTATCGATATCTGCCATTATAAACGGTACCTCAAACTACATACTTTCAAAGATGACAGGCGAAGGCGGTGAGTTTAAAGATGTGCTCGAGGAGGCAAAAAGGCATGGCTATGCAGAGGCAGACCCATCTCTTGATGTCGATGGTATCGATGCTGCACATAAACTGACCATCCTGCTTGTGCTTGCCTACGGCGGCAGCGTATCGACGAAAGATATCTATGTCGAAGGTATAAGAGATATAACACAGACCGACATAAAATTCGCAGATGAACTCGGATATGTAATAAAACAACTTGCCGTTGCAAAGGTAGAGGGCAATGCTGTCAGTGCAAGGGTACACCCGGCAATGGTGGCAAAAGGGACGATTATATCGATGATAAACGATGTTTATAACGGCATTCACATCATAGGAGATTCGATAGGCTCACAATTGTTCGTAGGAAAAGGCGCGGGTATGATGCCGACCGCAAGTGCAGTGGTAAGCGATATTGTTGATATATCCAGAAAGCTGAAGCATAACAATGGAGTACTTTTAAAGCAAAACATCTTTACAGATAAAATTGATCTTAAGATAATGAATATAGGCAATATAAAAACAAGGTATTACCTCAGGTTTACGGTACTTGACAAACCCGGCGTACTTGCAAGTATTGCAAAGGTGCTTGGCATGCATACTATAAGTATAGAATCCGTCATACAGAAAGGCCGGAGTATTGAAAAATTCGTGCCTATTGTAATAATGACGCATACCGCCGTTGAGGCAAATCTGACAAAGGCCCTCGGTATAATAGACAAATTAAGGGTGGTAAAAGAAAAAACAAGATTTATCAGAATAGAAGAAGAGGTTATATAACAATGACAGCGTACAGAGGCGTAATAAGAAAATACAGGCAGTTTCTGCCGGAAGTAGAAGATGAACAGATCGTAACAATCAATGAGGGCAATACCCCTCTTATCCCTGCAAAGAACCTCAGTTCTTTTATAAACCCTTCTCTCCACATTTACTTGAAGTATGAAGGCTTAAATCCTACGGGCTCGTTTAAAGACAGAGGCATGACGGTTGCGGTATCCATGGCAAAGAAACAGAATTCAAAGGCCGTTATATGCGCTTCAACCGGTAACACCTCCGCATCGGCCTCGGCATATGCTGCATCTGCAGGCATAAAGGCATATGTGATAATACCGGAAGGCAAAATAGCACTCGGTAAACTCTCTCAGGCTATTGTGCATGGAGCAGTTGTGATACAGGTAAGGGGGAATTTCGACGATGCCTTAAAATTGGTAAGGGAGATCTCCCAGAAATATCCTGTAACGCTTGTCAATTCTTTAAACCCGTACAGACTTGAAGGACAGAAAACAGCGGCATTCGAGGTATGTGACCAGCTCGCAATGTCGCCTGATTACCACGTCCTGCCCGTCGGCAATGCAGGAAATATAACAGCATACTGGATGGGATATAAAGAGTATAGAAACAAAGGATATATAGACAAACTGCCGGTCATGGTCGGGTTTCAGGCAGAAGGTGCTGCTCCCATCGTAAGAGGTTTCCCAATAAAAAATCCAGAAACAATTGCAACTGCAATAAGGATCGGAAACCCGGCAAGCTGGAAAAAGGCAGAACAGGCAAGAGATGAATCGGGCGGTATTATAGATATGGTGTCGGACAAAGAGATCCTCGAAGCGTATAAGCTTGTCGCAAGTATGGAGGGCGTATTCTGCGAGCCAGCTTCAGCGGCATCCATTGCAGGGCTTATAAAAATGAATACCAAGGGTTATTTCAAGGCAGGAGCAACTATAGTTTGTACTCTTACCGGGCATGGACTCAAGGATCCGGACACCGCACTCAAAACATTCGAGCAGCCCGTTGTTGTAGATCCGATTATCGATAATGTCCTGAAGGTAATCGGCTTCGCCTAATCCGAAAATGCAATAGGAAAGTCGGGCATAGGCTTGAGCCCGAGGCTCATCTGCTGCAGGAGAAGATACGTCCTTTAGCTTATTTATTCATTTGTTCGCCGCAAGGAAAGAGCTTGAGAGGATGCGAAGTAAAACTCCTGTGAACTGCTTGCAATGCTTTCCTGGTATTCTGCGTGGACTACTTCTCACCAACATAAGAGAAAAAGTGTGAGGATGTTTGCAAATGCTTTTTTGAGGGTTGTTACTATTTCTTACGTTTGTCTATGACCCTCACAGCCTTGCCAGCACTGCGCTCGATGCTTTTCGGCTCCACGAGCTTTACCTTTGCATTCACACCAAGGTAATCTTTTATATCGTACTCGATCCTTTTTTCCATAGTCTCGAGTACCTTGATCTCATCGAACTGTATACTGTCGTTTACCTCGACACGTACTTCAAGCGTATCAAGCGGGCCGTCTTTATCGACTATGAGCTGATAATAAGGCTCCAAACCATCTATTCTTAATATAACACTTTCTATCTGCGACGGGAAAACGTTCACCCCCCTTACGATAAGCATATCATCCGTTCTGCCGGTAATTTTGCTCATACGCAAGGTTGTCCTGCCGCATATACATTGGTCCGCATTCAACGCTGTCAAATCTCTCGTTCTATATCTTATCAGGGGTATAGCCTCTTTTGTAAGCGTTGTTATGACAAGCTCTCCCCCTTCACCGTATCCCACAGGCTGGAGTTTATTGGGATCTATAATCTCTGGCAAAAAATGATCCTCATAGAGGTGCAGTCCGCTCTTTCCCTCAAGACATTCAACCGCAACACCGGGCCCCATGATTTCGCTTAACCCATATATATCGATTGCATCTATATTCAGTTTCTCTTCGATTTCGTTTCTCATGTTTTCGGTCCATGGTTCTGCACCAAAAACACCCACCTTCAATCTCAGGGATGATATTTTAACACCCATTTCCCTTGCAACCTCGGCAATATTCAATGCATACGAGGGAGTACAGGTGAGTACTGTAGTACCAAAATCCTGCATCAGCATCACCTGTTTCTGTGTATTGCCGCCGGATATCGGAATAACAGCAGCACCTATCTTTTCGGCGCCATAATGAATACCCAACCCTCCGGTAAATAAACCATAACCATACGCATTCTGGAGTATATCCCCTTTATGAACACCCGCCGACGCAAGGGCCCTTGCCATAAGCTCTGCCCACATATCTATATCATTGCGTGTATATCCGACGACCGTTGGTTTTCCTGTGGTTCCCGAAGATGCATGTATTCTGACAACATCATCCATAGTAGCGGCAAACATGCCGAATGGATAATTGTCTCTCAGATCGCTTTTTGTCGTGAAAGGTATATGCTCTATGTCTTTAAGGGTTTTTATGTGATGGGGCTTCAATCCTATTTTATCAAATCTTTGTCTGTAGAAAGGTACTCTGTCGTAAACCCAACCTATAACCCATTTCAGCTTGTTCAGCCTGATCTCATCAAGCTGTTCCCTGGTATAACTTTCGACATCCCTCAGAATCATAACATCTCCTTTCTCTGTTTTTCATATCCATACAAAAAACTTTCAATAGCTCTGTCCGACCTTTTGAATCTCTGTCTGATCGCCTCAAGCCATAACATTTTTTCGTACGATTGAAAATATGCATATATGCCGAGCAGGAACATATTTATCGAGTAGGTAGGATGTTGTTTCAACACGTCTATCACCCCGGCCCTGTAACATTTTACAGCGGGTTTTATTGCCTTGAGTTGTTCCTGGATGTGTTCAGGATACTTCTTATATCCCAATGCAACATCCGGCGGCGGTGTATGGAAATCAGACAGGATAACCGTCCCATTATCTTTAAGGAAGACAATGCCCCGCAGCGCTTCCATCTCCTCAAGCGCTATAAGGTAATCGGCAGTACCCTGTTCTATAATGGGAGAGTATACCTTATTACCATATCTGACAAAGCTCGTTACAGCACCGCCCCTCTGTGCCATACCGTGAACATCGCTCTTCTTGACTTCATACCCTGCCTTGAGTGCAACGATTGAAATAATATCCGTTGCCGACACAACGCCCTGTCCTCCAACCCCTGTCACCACTGTGCTGGCACTCATAGTCACTTTTTTACCCTGTACAGTAATATCCCTTTCACTACTCTGGGTAATCCCCCCTATTCCCTCTTTAGGAAAGGGGGCGGGGTACCCAAGCTCTGCTTGGGTCGGGGATTTGTCTTTCGTCCCTGGAAGTTTCACGATCGCGTCAAAAGAGCACACATCCGCACACAGTCCGCACCCGGTACAGCTTACAGGGTCTATATATGCTATGCCCTTTGCACGCTTCTTGCCCGCGGCCTTCACCTCCGACGGTTCCCACCACAGGGAAGGACAGTCTATGTTGAGGCATATCGTACAGCCTGTGCACAGATCCGTTTTTACGGTAAATGGCCTCGGTCTGTTCTTTTTAAACTCAGGCAGTAGAACGCACGGTGCTTTTGTTATAATGACAGCAGGACCCTCAAAGGCTATTGCCTCTTTTATTGTTTTCTCCAGCAGCTTCGTTTCATACGGGTTTACGGTCCTAACCCATGTGACACCCAATGCAGATACGATCTGCTCAAGGGAGATATCCGGAGAGGGATTGCCGTGTATATCCGTTCCGGACAGCGGATTTGCCTGTGCACCGGTCATTGCAGTTGTGCGGTTATCGAGAATCACAATCAGGATATTACTTCTGTTGTAGACTACATTTAAAAGCGATGTCATACCGGAATGAAGAAATGTAGAATCCCCGATCACCGCGACAGGTTTTTTACCGACGGTAGGCATGGCTTTCTCAATACCCATTGCCTGTCCTATACCTGCACCCATATCGAGGCATGTATGAACAGCCTTGAGCGGTTCATCATAGGCAAGGGTGTAACATCCTATGTCACCGGCTATAAATGTCCGCTGCTTGCTTAATTGATAAAAAAGCCCACGGTGAGGACAGCCCGGACACAGGATAGGCGGCCGCCGTATTACATCAAGAGCAGGTCTGACGGAAGGTATTACCGAAGAGTTTGTTCCGCCGGTAAACTTTCTTATCCCTTCTCTTACCTTCTCAGGGGTAAGCTCGGATATCGATGGTATAAAATCTTTACCATGTATGTCGGTTGAGATGTGGCGTATCTGCATCTCTATGTAGGGATCAAGCTCCTCAACAATAAGTATTTTTGCAAATCTTTCCACAAATGCCTTTATCAGATTGAGAGGCAGGGGGTTTGTCAACGCCAATTTCAGTATGTTTGCATGAGGCATTACCTCTTTTACGTACTGGTATGAAATGCCGGATGTTATGATGCCGTAATCGGTACTCCCGGATTCCACGGTATTGAGAGAGCATTGCTCTGAAAACCGAACGAGCTTACGAAATCTGCCCTCAAGAGACAGCCGGGCTTTGCGCGCATTCGCAGGCACCATTACATACTTCTCTATCGCCTTTTCAGGGTATATAGATTTTTTTACAGCCTCCGGCTCTTCAGGATAGACAACGGTTTTCGAATGCGAAATCCTTGTTGTTACGCGAAGTAAAACCGGCAGATCGAAAAGTTCGCTTATTTCAAAGGCCTTTTTTGTAAATATGCGTGCCGCTTCGCTGTCTGAAGGTTCAAGCATGGGTATCTTAGCCATAAGAGCATACCACCTGTTGTCCTGCTCGTTCTGTGAGCTGTGTATGCCCGGATCATCGGCAGATACGACAACAAGACCTGCGCCAACCCCTGTATATGCAAGTGTCATGAGGGGATCGGATGCAACATTGAGACCGACGTGCTTCATGGTCACGATAGACCTGGCGCCTGCAAGGCAGGCACCGGATGCCGTCTCAAGGGCAACCTTTTCGTTGACTGCCCAGTTTGTATAGATACCTGCGTACCGAGCTATGCTTTCCAGTATCTCTGTTGACGGGGTTCCTGGATATCCTGTTGCAAACCCGCATCCGGCTTCGAAACATCCCCGTGCTATGGCTTCATTCCCTGACAATAAAATACGGTTCATCTTGACAATATAAAACAGAAAAATTCATTTGAAAAGTAACGAGGGTTGTGAAATAAGTGAGGCAGACAAATCCAGCCATTAAACTGTTATATTGTCCTGCCGATTGCCCGTGCGATCCTCTCAATAGCCTTTACCATTTGCCTAAATTCGTCCGGCTTCAGGGATTGCTCTCCATCGCTCAGCGCCTTTTCCGGCTGCTGGTGCACTTCGACGATGATACCATCCGCCCCTGCTGCAATCGCAGCCATTGACATTGTTGCAACAATATCACTCCTGCCCGTAGCGTGACTCGGATCGACGATAACCGGAAGATGGGTAAGTTTTTTAAGAACAGGTACAGCATTCAGGTCGAGTGTATTTCGAGTTTCGGTTTCAAAGGTCCTTATGCCTCTTTCGCAGAGGATGATTTTATCATTTCCTTTACTTGCGATGTATTCGGCAGACATAAGCAATTCTTTGATCGTTGCCGAAAGACCTCTCTTTAAAAGGATCGGTTTGTTCGTGGAACCAAGTTCTTTTAAAAGCGAGAAATTCTGCATGTTCCTCGCACCGACCTGGAATATATCCGTATAATCGGAAATTAGATCGATATCCCTTGTATCCATAATCTCCGTTACAACAGGCATTTTGAGCAGATGCTTTGCCTCTTTAAGAATTTCAAGCCCTTCCTTGCCCATACCCTGAAATGAATACGGCGATGTCCTTGGTTTGTAGGCACCGCCCCTGAGGATTGCAGCACCGGATGATTTTACACTCTTGCCTATCTCCATAAGCATTTCCCTGCCCTCTATGGAGCACGGACCCGCCATGATGACTATCCTTTTACCCCCTATTGTAACTCCATTTACCCTTATCAGTGTATTTTCTTTTTTGAACTCCCTGCTAACAACTTTATAAGGACTCAGGATAGGCAGAACCTTTTCCACGCCTGCAAAGGTTGTGAGGGGTATATTTGCGAGGTTCCTCTCGTCTCCTATTGCCCCGATTATCATGCGTTCCTTACCCTTTGATACATGAGGCCTTAATTTCATGTCTCTTATTGTTTTAAGAACGTGCTCAATATCTTTTTTTGCTGCATCAGGTTTCATCACAATTATCATATTTAAGCTCCTATCATTAATCTATAAGCAAGCCATTTTGGCAACCCTGCATTCAGGATTTTATCGCTTGCTTTTTTTATAGCATAATTTAATCTTTTAACACTATATATACTTTTATCCGTGTCAAGTATTCCATAAGATGTCGTGTTATCGAAATCCCTTGGCTGTCCCACACTACCGACACTGATGATGTACTGACGATGTTCTGTTATATTCACAACATCGGAATAATCGACAATGGGTTCTTCATCACCATCGATATCTTTTGATACAGCAAATCTGCGGTGAGAATGCCCTACAAAAAAAATATTGTATCTTTTACCAAAGGCATAAAAAACCTTATCTACATCTTGAATAGACACAATATAATCAAAATTTTCAGGATTGACAGGCGAGCCGTGACTGAACAGCGCACCTTTATGTTCTAAGGTATACGAAGCATTCCGCAGCCACGATATGTATGAGCCGGTAAGCTGCTCCTTCGTCCACTGTATACTTTGCCTTGCATCATCATTGAAGGACTCGGTATCGATGACATCAGTAACGGCAGCATCATGGTTGCCCATTATGTTATCCTGTGCAATATCCTTGACAATATCGCAGCATTCCTGCGGATTTGCTCCATATCCTACAACATCACCAAGGGATATTACCGTATCCGGCAATGATCTTTTCAGATCTACCACAACAGCTTCAAGCGCCTCAAGATTTCCATGTACGTCCGCTATGACGGCAATCCTCATTTAACATGTTTAAGAAAAAACTCAGCCAATAATTCTTCATCCTTCTTAGCCTTGGACTCTTCTTTTTCCTTGTTCGTGTTCTCTTCTTTTACAGGTAAGCCTATAAAACCAGACTCGATCCTGTAAACGTTGTCCTTAATAACGACAGAATCAGGAAATATCTCTGCCTCCATATTTTTCAATTCATCGAGTGTTTTTACTTTGCCGACAATTTTATCTGTATCTTCGCCGCTGTCGAGAGCGGTCAGTCTCACAGCCTGCTGAAGATTAAACCTCGGTTTTGCCTTTGTAAGAATCGTTATCGTTTCACCTTCAAGCAAGAGTTTTCCTCTGGTATTCAATTCATCAAGCAGCTCCTGCGTGAAAAACACCTTTTCGGATATGCCCTTAGCATCCCGGACCTTGGCGTTGTTGATCTTAGCACCTATCATTACTGCACCACGCATGTCCGCATGTGTTAAATCCGCATTCGTCAGATTAGCACCGCTCAGATTCGTATTTACCAGCACTGCATGCCTTAGTGAAGCACCGGACAAATCAGTATTGGAAAGATTGGTATTGGTAAGATCGGCATATCTAAAATTGGCGTTTTTGAATATACCGGATGAAAGATCCATATTTTTTAGGTCGATACCTTTTAGATTTGCCCCTTCAAAAGAGACCCTGCTTTTAATTCCCTTTTCAATATCCTCACGAGTCAGATCATTCATTGATATCATCTATAAAGCTTTTTATTATCTTCTTGGTTTCTTCCTTTATCTGTAAAAATTCGATACCAACACCCTGCGAAATATTGTTGAGACTGGCTTCTTTTTCGGTTGTGATCCATTTGACAATGCCTGTTGCCTCTAACAGGTTTATATCGTTTGGTATTGTAAACTTCATAGATATATACTTACCTATAGGTATGACTTCGGTAGTTTTTAAGAATATACCACCCTCGCTCAGGTTTGTCGAGTAATCATACAGATAGGCTTCGCTATCGGGATAATCCAAAAGCAGTTTTATAGTCGCATCATCTGCAGATACAATGACAACCTTCACCATAACCCTTGGGGATTTTCTTTTATCCATGCCTATGTCAGCCATAATGTCCACTCCCTATGGCTTTTGTCTTAACGAGATATTACCTACAAAATCGTTTAGTTTCTTCCTTTCTTTCTCATGGAGACCTTGAAATTTAATACCCATGCCCGGGATCAGGTTTGTGCCTTTGATCTGTTTCGGCTCGTTAATCCATAAGACTTTGCCTTTAACTTTTATTGGTACCTTTATATCCGGTATAATAAATTCTAATGAAATAGCGGTACCTACTTTTAATGGCATTTTTGTTGATATGAACATACCTCCCCTGCTTATGTTCATTGCATAATCCGACATAAAGCTCGTGACATCCCCATATTTTACTCCAAGTTTGGTATCCAAGCGCTTTGCACGTCTTTTTTCTTTGCCCATACACACCTCCTTGTTGTCCAAAATTATAATTGATTAACCCCAAAAATGCAACAACAACGATGCAGGAGATTATAACCTTGACGCCTCTGATACCCTGCTTATCGTTCATCTCTGAACGACATCTTGAGTTCGTATATGCCGCCGCCGGCATTCTTCTCTATGCTGAATCCTGCCTTTTCGAATAGGTGAAGCATGTGTTTATTATCCATGAGCAGGGCGGCCGTAAAGCCATGGAGTCCGTTTTTCTTTGCGATATAGGTTATGTAAGAAAGCAGCTCGGTACCTATGCCATTATTCTGGTGATCATCCCTTACAACGAAGGCGACCTCGGCGGTATTTTCTGTTTTATCTATAAGATACTGTGCCATGCCGAGGATCACTTCTTTGTCTTCTTTCTTGCTTATTGCGAGTATTATCATCTCTTTTGTGTAATCGATTGCGACAAACTGCTGCAATCTGTTGTGAGGCATGTCTGTCCTGGTCGAGATAAAACGGCGATATATAGAATCGTCCGAAAGAGCATAGAAAAAATCTTTTAAAAGAGGCTCGTCGCTGATCTTTACAGGACGCAATAAAATTTCGAATTCCATTTTAGTTGTCCTGTATGTTTCAAGTGCTTCCGGATATTCACCCTGTGTACCCTTAATAAAGGTTTGATCCCTGTAGATAAGATTGTTCGCCTTTGCCGCATCTATAAGCCATCCCCTGAAGCGCGGATGCGCTATGGATATTAAGTCCATTGCGCGTTCTCTCAGGTTCTTGCCGTGAAGATACGCTATTCCATACTCAGTCACTACATAGTGTATGTCACCGGGTGTTAATGTTATCTTGGCACCCTCGCTCAGAAACGGCACAATGCGGGAAACCTCTCCGTTTTTTGCCGTAGATTGCATTACAAGTACGGTTTTCCCTCCCTGAGACAGTATCGCTCCGCGCATGAAATCTGCCTGTCCTCCGATCCCGCTATAGAACGACCTGCCTATAGTTTCCGCAGTTGCCTGCCCCGACAGATCAACCTCCAGTGCACTGTTTATGGCGGTCATTTTCTTTTGACGGGCAATTACAGTCGGGTTGTTTGTATAATTCACGGGACGAAATTCTATTGCCGGATTATCATGCAGAAATTCGTAGGTCTCTTTTTTGCCCATACAGAAAGCTGCAACCGTTTTCCAGCGGTTGAGTTCTTTTTTACTGTTATCGATAACGCCCTTCTTCATAAGGGCAACAATACCATCCGATAAAAGTTCCGTATGCACACCAAGATTCTTTTTATTCGAGAGCTGGCAAAGGATCGCATTCGGCAGACTTCCATATCCAACCTGAATGGTATCACCATCCTCGACTATCCTCGAAACGTATGTACCTATTCTATTCGAAATCTCATCCGGCGCATTGAAGCTGAATTCCAATAAAGGTTCGTCGTGCGGTATTATGAAGTTTATATCCTTGGCATGAATAAACGTTTCTCCGAGAACCCTCGGCATATGACTGTTGACCTGTGCAATAATCATGGACGCATTCTCAACAGCGGATTTGACTATATCAACACTTATGCCAAGGCTGAAATATCCATGCTCATCCGGCAGTGAAGTCTGTAGAAAAGCTATATCAATGGGTATGAATTTCTTACGTAACAACTCCGGTACCTGCCACAAAAACACAGGTGAATAATCCGCTATACCCTTGTTGATCGTATCCCGCGTATTTGCTCCTATGAAGAAAAAATTATGACGAAAATTTTCCTTGAATCTCTCGTCGAGATACGGCGTAACTCCGAGCGTCCATACCTGAAGCACCTCCGCATCTACAAAACTTTTGGGATGCGATTGAACATAATTTATCAGCGCACCTACAAGATATTGAGGCTCTCCGCACCCGGTACCTATAAATATTCTGTTGCCGCGGTGTATCTGACCGAACATCCTGTTTTCCGAAACAAATTTGTCGGGATAAGACTTTTTAAGAGTTTCCAGGTTATTGTCTGTCATCTTTTCAACCCCCATCTCTTTCTTTTTTCCCACAAGGCCTTCCTTGTTATGCCAAGCATGCCTGCAAGCTGTGTTTCAGTGTGACTGCCCTGATATTCAAGAATAAACTTCTTTGCATAATCCTCGATAGATAGTTTATCGGATATCGCATCATTAATTGGGAAACCTCTTGACCTGATATTCTCAGGCAGATGTTCCGGCTTTATAATACCATCTTCCGTTATAAGTATCGCCCGTTCTATAACATTCTGAAGCTCTCTTACATTACCGTACCATGGATAGGATTTTATATAATCCATAGCGACTTCATCTATACCGCTGATGGATTTACCGAGTTCTTTGGAATAGTTTTGGACAACGTACTTTACAAGAGGTTCTACATCCTCTCTTCTTTGTCTGAGCGGGGGTAGTTTTATTGTAATAACATTTATTCTGTAAAAAAGATCATCCCTGAACGTACCCTCCTTCACCATCTTTTCTATGTCTCTATTTGTAGCAAAAAGAAATCTTACATCGATCTTTATACTCTGTGTACTGCCGACAGGTCTTATCTCGCGGTCTTCGAGAACCCTCAAAAGCTTTGATTGTAACCCCATACTCAAATCCCCTATTTCATCGAAGAACACAGTTCCCTTATCCGCCTGTGTCAATAATCCGTTCTTGGAACTTAATGCCCCTGTAAAGGCACCCTTTACATATCCAAACAGTTCCGATTCAAGAAGATTTTCTGGTATTGCACTGCAGTTTATAGGTACAAATGGTTTATCCGACCTCTTACTGTTGAAGTGCATTGCCCTTGCTATAAGTTCTTTGCCGGTACCCGTTTCTCCAAGTATCAATACATTGCTTTTTGTATCCGAAACCTTCTTTATATGATTTATCACACCGTTCATTAAAGCACTGACCGCAATTATGTTTGTAAAGGCATACTGCCTCTCTATCTGCTTTTTAAGTATTAAATTTTCGTTTTGCAGCGCGTGTTGTTTTACGGCATTCTTCACTGTTTGTTTTATCTCTTCGTGAACTATGGGTTTCACAATATAATCGTAAGCCCCAAGCCTTATCGCCCTTATAGCCGTATCTATGGATGCATAGGCTGTGATAATGATAACGATCTGTTCCGGCAGCCTTTCTTTTATCCGTTTGAGTAATTCTATACCGTCAATGCCCGGCAGTATAATATCCGTTATCACGACGTGATAAATATTCGTATTGAGCATATCAAGGGCTGATTCTGCACTGTTTGTTGCATCCGCATCATAGCCTTCTCTCGAGAATACTCTTTGTATCGACTCGCGCAGGGTCTGTTCGTCATCAACGATAAGTAATCTTTCTGCCATAGTTTAACTCTACCTGATATTATCTTGTATGGGAAGCCTTATTGAAAACATTGTTCCCCCGCCCTTTTTACTCTCAACCGAGATACTGCCGTTGTATTCCTTTATAAGGTTATAACATATATTCAATCCCAACCCTGTGCCCCTGCTTAACGGCTTCGTTGTAAAAAAGGGATCGAATATTTTATCTATGATAGAGGGATCGATTCCGGTTCCTGTATCCCTGAACTGTATTCCGACAAATCCATCAACCGTCTGCATACTGATATCGAGTCTTCCCCCATCGGGCATTGCATCGAGCGAGTTCAGTATAAGATTTAAAAAAACCTGCTGAATCTGATCAGCATTCACAAACAACTCTGGAATGTCGCTGGCATATTTATTGAATTCTATATACTTAAATCTTTTATCATATTTTACGAGATTAATGGTACGGTCAAGGATTTCAGATATATTGGAAACCGCCTTTCCCGATGTATGCACCCTTGCAAAATCTCCGAGACTCCTGACTATCTTGGCGATCCTCTCTATATGATTATTTATTGTATTCAATGACTCAACTGTAAACGCTATGTCTTTTTTGGTATTAAACTTCAATATCCTCAACTCCTGTACGAGAGAAAAGATTGATGCCAGTGGATTACCTATTTCGTGGGCAATGCCTGCCGTCAATTTTCCTATGCTGGCCAGCTTTGATGTTTGCAGCAATTGTTCTTCCATTTTTTTTCTCTCGGATATGTCCTCGATAATGATGACAAAACCGCCGAGTGAGTCCTTCAGCAGACTTGTTTTTACCTTAAATGTTCTACCGCCCTGATCTCGCAGGGTTAATTCGTTTTCTACGCTTTGCATAAAAACCTTGTTTGGGAGCCATGGCAGCAAGAGCAGTATGGATCTATTCAATGCCTCATCCTGATGGATGCCGCTCAGTTTTTCCATCTCCCTGTTCCAATAGTTCACCCTTAATAAGCCATCAATGGTAATAATGCCGACAGGTGCACTCTCTATAATATTCTCACTGAACTCTTTCAAATACATCAATTCTCTGTTCCTCTCCGTCAATTCCTGGCGTGATGTTCTCAGGCTTCTTGTTATGTCCTTGATGGATTCGGAGAGTTCTCCCCTTTCATGCTCTGTCAAAACGAGCTTGTTCTCGAAAACAAGGGATGACATTGGTATTCCTATTGCACTTGCAAGGATCATCTCCGCATCATTACGCAGTTCAAAAAGCTCTTTAGGTGTTAGATGCTCTCTGGTAGTATCCTTCCTGGTGAGAAACTGTTGGACAGCATCGTATGCTTCTGTACTGCCTATATATTGCGCAAGCAAGCCTTCTATATCTGCCACGGTGTAAGAACTGCCGGCAGCAAGATCCTTTATTTTTTCATACGATTCTACAAATACAAGGGACTGGATTTCTTCATCTTTCGATCTTTTTGTAAACACAGATACCCCCACATATAGTATTACATTGAAGAGCATGGCCCATAAAAGAGGCCCTCCCCATTTTCCAAGGCCATGTACACCAAACAATGCATCTGGATTCAACAAATTGGAGTCCATCATACGTTTAACCATTCCTGTATGCGATATAACTCCCGCTTTAACCATACCCGGCATCATAAGCGTATAAAACCACACCAAAAACCCAGCGACAAGTCCGGTTACTGCACCCGCCTTGCTTCCCTTCCTCCAGTAAAGTCCGAGAAAGAAAGCCGGTGCAAAAAGGGCTACAGCCTCGAATGACCTTAACCCTATATCCACAAGGCTATAAAATTCTCCGATATATACGGCAAAAAGGTAACCCAAAAATATAATCATAAAGATTACAAATCTCTTTATATTGAGCACCCAATTATGGAACCTTGGCATGCCGGAAAAGTTTACAATACCCGGCATGACAATACTGTGCATGATCATGGTGCTCAGTGCTACGGAGGATACGATCATCATGCTCATTGCCGCAGAAAACCCCCCGATAAATGCGAACAAGGATAGAAAATGGCTGCCATACTTCAATGGCAGGGTGAGAACAAAGTAATCGGCCCTGTGTTCCGTTATGCCCTTCAGCACCCCTGCAAAGGCAATGGGTAATACAAATATATTGATCAAAAAAAGATAGAGCGGGAAAAGCCACATAGCCTTTGTAACATGCGACTCGTCATAGTTCTCCACAACAGACATCTGAAATTGCCTTGGCAGAAATATGATTGCCATCATGGACAGAAAGTTCAGTGCAAACCACTCGCCGTAGCTCGTTTTCGAGTCATTGCCGAGTGAGAGTAGCCTTGCATATCCTGCATGTTCGATCTGAGAAAAGATATCACCAAATCCATGAAACAAAAAATACGTTACAAAGATACCGACGGTGATAAATGCAATCAATTTAACAATGGACTCAAATGCTATTGCAAAAACAATACCGCTGTGCCTTTCTGATGAATCAAGATGCCTTGCACCAAAGATGATTGCGAATATGCTGATGACAAATGTAATGATCAATCCAACTATACCGCTGCTCGCTGACTCACCGGTTATAATAGTAAATGTACTCATTATGGCTTTGATCTGCAGACCAAGATAAGGGATAATGCCTATAACCGCTATACCTGTAACTACAGCGGAAAGTGTAAGTGATTTTCCATAGCGAGAGCCTATAAAATCCGATATTGTTGTAATCCTGTTGGCTTTTGTGATTCTTATGACCTTCTTCAGCACAACGGGCCAGAGCACAGCCATAAGGGTCGGGCCTATATAAATAGTCAGGAATGCAAGACCAGAAGTGGCCGCCTTTCCAACACTTCCATAAAATGTCCACGAGCTGCAGTATACCGCGAGTGACAGCGAATAGATATATGGATTGTTTACGATACTGCTGCCTGTCTTTTCCTTTCTTTCAGCGTAATATGCTATTATAAAAAGCAATACAAGATAAGCCAATGCGATAAAGAGGAAATATACGGAGTGAATATTCATTTCTGTCTTTCACTTATATTGGCCAGCAATGCAACAATGCCTATGAACAGCGCCCAGAATATGAAAAGATATAAATCAACCCATGTACGCACGATCTCAAGGACAGGCCAGCTAAAGCCCAATAATCCAACAAGGAATATGAATATCCAGAGCTCTTTGTTTTTCAAAAGAAACTCCCCTCATTCTTCTCAGTTATTAAACTCTCTCCTTTTAGTATATAACTGTATATACCAAAAGAGTCAAGAATCCATTGCATTTTGTCTCTATAAACCCAAAAAAAGCAATAAGAAAATTTTTTCATTCGCTCAATCCTGCGATCCACCTGTAATCCCCTCCTACCCCAATCCTTTACTAAAGGGGGGGTAGGAGGATTTATTATAAACGGGGTTTTAGTCCTCTGTATGTATATATGCTATTACCCTGTGTATTTTCCTTATCGAATTTTCGGAGAATACCTTTATTTGACGCAGGCTTATCGCTCATTACAAAAATTCCCTTATCTTCAAATGCATTTTTCGGGTAAAGTTATATAAAACCCCCATCTGCTCAAATTGTGACTGAATAACAGATGGGGGGCATTTGGAATGGAGAATCGTAAGTTTTAAAAAAGTATTTGGAATTGTACCGTAGCTATATCCTGGCTCATCGCATTGACACCCGCGACCTTGCCGTTTTCACTGTCGACCAAATACTCAGCCTTTATGTTTGCCTCGTGTTCTTTGATCCAATAATTAACACCAAAGTGGTATCGTGTAAATTTAAGATATGTACCATTTGAAGGTGTCTCGGAACTCGAAAAATTGTCGATCTTTATAACAGGCTCGAGCCTTCCCCAGCCTACAACCCAAGGGAATAAATAACCAGCTTCTACATAGAATGCCGTTCCATCATTGTAATTGAGGTTATCATAATTATACCTGAGGTATGCTGCCTGCACGGTAACCACTCCGCTGTCTATCGATGGATAAGCTATAGGATAATCAAGGAACACATCAACATCGTAGGCACTGTAATTGCCAACCTTTGTAAAATTAACGTTCTCCAGGTCATCGGATATTGAATTCGGTTGTTCGTCATAACTTGCACCAACCGAAAGGATCCTCTTTGCGCCCAGGTAGGTTCCGGCATAGAAAAATCCAAGTACATCATCCGTATTAAACACATTGTACTGCAGTCTGCCGGTAAATCTTTTCGTGTCGTTTGGATTCAAAACCGCGGTGCTTGTTGTTATCTTCGTGGCTTGTGCATCTTGGCCATTCGATACAAGAAATATATAATTAAGGTGACCATGAATCACAAAACCGCTCAGTTCAGCACCAAAAACCCTTCCCACCACACTCTGACTGCCTTCTACAGGATACCTTCCGAATACCGAAGATATATCATAATCCACCGGAAGCAATGAACTTGCTGCCTGCCTGCCGTTATGAGAGAATGGAAGCAGCAACATGCCCATGTCAAGCTTTAGGTCATTCTTGTAAAGATGCAGCGTGATGTATGCATCCTGAACAAAGAAACTGGGATTATTGTTACCCCTTTTGCCGTAGTCAGGCTCATCCGTCTCAACAAAGTAATTCACAAACGGTGTTACATCACCAAAAAGAAGAATCCTTGCCCTCCTAACAAAGAAGTCCCCTGCCCAACCCTTTTCATTGTATGTTGCATTCTGCTCTGCCTGAGCCTGTACCTGTAATAAAAATTTTACAGTGGTTGATGCGTCTTTACCCTCTGTAACTGTTACAGCATAAGAACTGCGTACGACGCTCAAAATCATGAAGATGGAAACAACGGAAGCTAAAACCAATAAACTATGTTTCATATATCCTCCTTATATTTATTTTTCTTCCCCGAAGCGTTCAAGATCCTCCGGGGCTTTTTCCGCAGCTACCTTCTCTTTGCCCTGAACAAGAACACGTATCTTTTCAACGACATCTGCATTGGCAAGCGTGGTTACATCACCTATATTAAATCGGTTTGAAATGGCCGAAAGTACCCGGCGCATAATCTTACCGGATCGTGTTTTCGGCATGTCGGGCACTATGTAAATATTTTGGGGTCTGGCTATCTTGCCGATCTCTTTTTCAATCATTGCCACTACCTTTTGTGCTATCTTTTCCCCCTGATTTTCGTAGCCAGGCTTTAAAGCTATATAAACAACAGGCACCCTGCCTTTTACCTCATCCACAACAGGCACGACCGCTGCTTCCGCAACCTCTGGAACCATGATGCACGCGGATTCCAGCTCCTTTGTTCCAAGGCGGTGTCCTGCAACGTTGATTACATCATCGATCCTGCCAAGTATTCTGTAATACCCATCTTCGGCTTGCATGGCACCATCACCGGCAAAATAAGGCCAATCGTGCCAATCCTTGCTGTTTTTGTTCTTGCAGTATTTTTCATAATAGGTTTTTACAAACCGATCCGGATCACCCCATATTGTCTGAAAGATACCCGGCCATGGATTACGAATACAGATATTCCCTGCCCTGCCCGAGCCTTTTTCGATTTCTTTGCCGTTTTCGTCATATATGACCGGATATATGCCGGGCATTCCGGGTCCTGCACTGCCAGGCTTCATTGGTTTGAGTGCCGGAACAGTGCTGCATAGAAATCCGCCGTTTTCCGTCTGCCACCACGTATCAACAATAGCGGCCTCCTTCTTTCCAACTTCATAATAGTACCATCTCCACACATCAGGCTCTATTGGCTCTCCAACGGTTGTCATATGTTTGAAATGATAGTTATATTTGGCCGGCTCGTTGGGACCCGACTTCCTTAACATACGTATGGATGTCGGTGCCGTGTGAAAGATGTTGACGTTGAGACGCTCGGCTATCTTCCATGGCCGTCCCGCATCAGGATACGTCGGTACACCTTCGTACATAACGCTTGTCGCTGCAAGAGCAAGGGGGCCGTAGACGATGTATGAGTGCCCGGTAATCCACCCTATGTCAGCCATACACCAGTACACATCCTCCGGATGAATATCCTGTATGTATTTCGATGTGCCTGCTACGTATGAAAGATACCCGCCGATGCTGTGCTGGGCGCCCTTTGGCTTACCCGTTGTGCCGCTGGTATACATGATAAACAAGGGTGATTCCGCAGGCATGGATACCGGCTCAACCTTTGCACCTCGGAAATCTTTCAGAAGTTCATCGACAAAGAAATCCCTGCCCTTTACCATGGGAGATTTGGATGCATACTGTCCTTTGTGTCTTCTCCACACGAGTACCTTATCGACCTTCTGTCCAAGCTCCTCGGCCCTTTGTACAGCTATATCTGCATTGGCCTTATGATCGATGAGAGTGCCAGATCTATAATAACCGTCTATGGTCACAAGGACCGTGCTTCCCGAATCCTGAATCCTGTCACCGCATGCCTGTCCGCTGAACCCGCCGTACACCTCTGAATGGATGATACCAAGCCGTGCACTTGCAAGCATTGATATGGGTAGTTCCGGCACCATGGGCAGATGGAATGTTACTCTGTCGCCTGTTTTGAGTCCGGCAAAATCCTTCAGCAACGCGGCAAATTCATTTATCCTTACAAAAAGCTCCTGATAGGTAATTACCTCATCCGATTCTTCCTCAGGCTCCGGTACCCAGATGAGTGCAGCCTTGTTTTTATACTTCTGCAGATGCCGGTCAACGCAGTTATAGCTCGCATTCAATTTGCCGCCCACGAACCATTTCCAGAACGGCGGATTGCTTGTATCAAGCGTTGTATGCCAGTACCTGTCCCATGAAAGCATATCCGCATATTCTTTAAAGCATTCAGGAAAATTTTTTTCGCTAAAACGTTCGTATATATTCGGATCCGCCATATTTGCCTGGGCAACAAACGTTGTTGGTGGATAGATAAGCTCCTCTTCCTTCCAGTGAACAGCAATCTCCGCCTCGCTAAATCCTCTTCCGTTCTGTTTGATTTCATTTGCCATAGTTTTATTAACCTCCTTTTGTGATGTTTTATGTTGTGCTGCCTTTTTATTTTTCTGCGTACGCATACCCAGCTTCACAGCAGTCCTCTCTCCTCTCTACAGGTTGTTTGCTGAAACGACTGTTTGAAACTGTACTTATTTAACAGGACCAACGGGCCAGACTATTTTGCCATAAACCTCATTCAAAACCTGGGCAAGACCCGCATAAATTGCCGATAGGCCACAGATGATCCCCTCATATCCTGCTATCAGATGGATTATCTTGCTGCCGGTTGCATCACCCGCCGCAAGTAAGAAAAACAAAACGAACAATGTGAAGAATACAAATTGAAGTGCTTTGTTCAGCTTCAATGTACCGATGTACATAACCAGCGTAAAAATACCCCACAGGATTAAATAGGCTACCATCCCGCCTGTATCCTGCCCTCCGATCCAACCCCATTTTCCAAAGAAAATAAGCCCAACCAGAGTTAACCAGAAAAGTCCATACGATGTGAATGCGGTAGCACCGAAGGTATTTTTTTTCTTCCATTCTTCGATACCCGCTATAACCTGAGCAATACCTCCGTAAAAAACACCCATTGCCATGATCATACTTCCAAGAGAAATTATCCCCGCGTTTGCAAGATTCAAAAGTACTGTTGTCATGCCAAAACCTAATAAGCCCAATGGTGCAGGATTTCCTGTTGTGTCTTGAATTGTGGTTAAAACCACCTGTTTTTCTTCTGACATAAACTACCTCCTTTAGAATTTTTTGATATGAACAATGCCCCCAGCTCTCTGAAAATCAAAGCAAAATAAATGCCAGACAAGAAAAAACTATTGAGTGTTTATTTTTTAAGGAGTTACATACATAGATTTCTTTTGCAGATGCGTGCGACGTAACTTGAAGTAACCGAAGAGAACACACCATTACTTTTAGTAACAGGGCAACAACGTATAAACGTACAGAGTAATATCGTTAAAAGATTTGGATTGTTTTTACACTTCCTCTGACTTCTTGTTTATCCCGAATTTTTCAAGCCTGTACTGAAGTGTCCTATAGCTCATGCCGAGAAGATTTGCAGCCTTGGAAATAACACCGTCCGATTTTTTCATAGCCTTAACGAGTATCTCTCTTTCAAGTTCATAGAAATTTATGCCCGTTTCCGGCAGGTCCAATTCATACTTATTTATTTCTATCGGCGTAACCTTCACCTCGAGCGGCAGATCGTCTTTTGTTATAGTATTCCCTTCGGTCAAAAGCACCGTCCTTTCGATAACAGATTCAAGCTGTCTCACGTTTCCAGGCCAACCATACTTCAAAAGCAGGGAAACAGCATCGTCGTCAAGTTTGTTTATATGCTTAGAATGAATGTTATTATACTTTTTCAAAAAATGCTCTATGAGTATAGGTATGTCTGTTTTTCTTTCCCTCAGAGGCGGGATCTGTATGGGAATCACATTCAACCGGTAATAAAGATCTTCCCTGAACCTGCCGTTTTTAATCTCCTGTTCGATGATTTTGTTCGTTGCTGCTATAATCCTTATATCAACATCCATAATCTCAGAACTACCCAGAGGCTTGATCTCTCTGTTCTGTATCAATCTCAGCAACTTTGCCTGCACGGCAAGACTGAGCTCGCTGATCTCATCGAGGAAGAGCGTACCTCCATTGCTTGCTCCGATAATGCCCTGTTTCGAGGTACCTGCCCCTGTAAAGGCACCCTTCTCATAGCCGAACAACTCACTCTCTATAAGTGCTTCGGGTATTGCAGCACAATTTACAGCGGAAAATGCCGTATCCTTTCTCAAACTCAAATTATGGATGGCCTTTGCAATAAGCTCTTTACCCGTACCGCTTTCACCCGTTATTAAAACTGTGGAGTTGGTCGGGGCTATCTTTCTGATGATTTTTTTTATATCTTCGACAATACCGCTGCCTCCGATTATTATGTCCAGCCCTTCTCCCTTTATGATAGCCCTTAATTCTCTGTTCTCTTTATCAAGCCTCTTCAGTTCAAGAGCGTTCTTCACGATCATCAGGAGGCGATCCATGTCGATAGGTTTTGTGATGTAGTCAAAGGCTTTTTTCTTTATTGCTTCAACGGCCTTTGATATAGTTCCATATCCTGTAAGGATTATAACGAGCGGCGGATCTGGTATTGAAGAAAGTGTCTCAAGCAGCTTCATGCCGTCCATACCGGGCATTGCCTGATCAGTGATAACAAGGTCAATAGGATTGATCTTTGCGATATCAATAACCTCATGCGGCTTATTCGTACCTTTTACATTGTACCCATGATCCTCAAGTATCTTGACTATAATCTCGGCCTGTCTTATTTCATCGTCAACAACAACTATATTATACTGCATTGTATACACCCGATCTTGTCAAAGGTAGATGGACTATAAATTCAGTGCACTTATCCTTTGTGGTTGTAACTGTAATGCTCCCATTATGCTGGGAAATAACATCATTACTTATGGAAAGACCGAGTCCTATACCTGTTTCTTTTGTCGTAAAAAATGGCTCAAAGATCTTGTCAACAATCTCATCCGGTATGCCAGAGCCGCTGTCATGGAAAAAAACCCTGCATCCCGTGTTATCCGATAAGAGTTTTATGTCAAGCGTGCCGCCGTAAGGCATCGCATCCATGGCATTCAGCACGATATTGAGAAAGGCCGTTTTTAATTGCTCTGCCTCTCCTGATACGTATACCTGATCATCCGGCAATATCAAGTTGAGCATTATACTCTGAGACTCAACTTTATTCTTTATAAGTCCTGCCAATTGCTCAAGAAGCATGTTTATGCTGATTATCTCTTTATTCCCAATCATTGTCTTTCCATGATTCAGGAATTGTTCTGTAAGCCTGTTCAAGCGGTACAGCTCGGCCTTTATAGTGTCCATCGTATTTATGAATTCATCCTTTGTCTTTTCGTCGAGTACAGCGGCTTTTGTCTTAAGGTGATCTATGCTCAGGTTTATAAGATTTAAAGGGTTCTTAATCTCATGGGCAAGACCCGCCGAGAGCTGTCCAAGCCTTGAAAGTTCCTCTGACTTGTGCAGTTTGTCTTCGAGTTCTTTCTTCTCGGATAAGTTCCTGACCATGTTATTGAAGCCTTTGTTCAGTGTGCCGATCTCATCGTTGCGATCCTCGATTAATCGGACGGAAAGGTCACCGTCCGAAACCATTTTTTCTGCATCGATAACATTATATATCGGCTTTGTGTATCTGTTCGAAAGGTACATAATCGCAACGATACCAAGGCTCAGGATGATTACCGTAACAAAAATCCTTTCATAAAAGGTCGATTCCAGCATCTGTTGGATATCATCCAGATGCATGACTATATGGGCGTAACCCAACTGTACATTACCGACGATGATAGGGACGATGATATTGTAGGATTTCTGCGGCAGCGTCTCGTGTACCTCTCCAAGATTGGCGGTTATCATAAATTCCCTCTTGGGATGGATGATGGATATCATCTTGCCCCTGTGTTTCGGGTTTGAACTCGCGATGATCTGATTTTCGTTGTTGACGATGGATATTTCCTTAACACCCTTTTCCTTAAGGCTTTTTATGTACGACTGCAGCCTTGCCTCGTCTGTTTTGCCCGTGCCCATGGTCAACTGCTGAACCCCGATCTGAATTGCCGAGGAAAGTTCGAGTGTGTCATCCATGATGTTCCGCAAAAGCATGTTCTCACTATTGTAATGGAGGAATGAAAGCAGTCCTATCATGAGAATCATGATCATGAGCATCGCCAGTGTAAGCTTGAATTTGAGAGGCAGGTTATAAAACTTCTGTTCCAGCCATTGCCACGGTGATTTTAGTCGTTCACCAATGTCCTTTATTATTTGCTTTATTTTGTTTCTCATTTTAACCTTCATAACTCCCTAAAGTTTGCTCCATGACTTCCGTCCGTCATTCCTGCGAAAGCAGGAATCCGGAAAACGAAAAGACTGGATTCCGTGTCAAGCACGGAATGACAAACAAACGAACAACCAACGGCAGGATCACATAAATTTCCTTTGAGCCGAACGATTATAAGTCCTCCGACTTATTTTTTTAATGTATTCTTATGCTCATCATCATCCTTTATGCCGCATAGTTTTTTGGAGAAGTCCTGTTTTTCTTTCATATTGACCAGACGCGATATCATGATCCTTTGTGCCTGCGGGGATCCGGCACCGTGCATGGACTCGGTCAGGTATCCAACTGCGGCAGTACCGATCGTAAGATTCTCGATTAACCTGAAAATGCGCATCCTGTTTTCCGCAGCAACATTATCCTTGCCTCTGAAATATTTCTTCAACCACTTGCCGGTCTCTTCCGATTCAAGATCATCTTCGGACGGCAATGTTACAACAAGACCGCCCGCAATATCTTGTGCAAGCCTTGAAATCTCGTAAGGAAACCGCGTTACGTTCTGCTTGTGGACATTTGCAAGCAGCGGATCCACGCTGTACGTCCCGCTGTTTTCTCTGTGCCCCTCTGCAGCACACGCAATGCATCCACAGTACAGTGTCTCATTAAGATGGTTCATTTCAACAATTTTATCCTTAACGTGTGAAGCCTTATCGGTGCCATTGTATTCCGAAATGGTCTGTACCGCGCCGATCAGCACATCACCGACACCTACCTTGCACGCATAACTCTGCCGGTGATATGATGCAAATTGCTCCACAAGCCGGCCTGAAAATTCATACTCTTTATACATAAACACTCGATCCCACGGTACAAAAACATTATCGAATACCGTAAGAGCCTCATGCCCTCCAAAAGAAACATTTCCCTGATCCATCCTGCCGTGTTCAAGCTTTCTTGTATCACTTGCCTGGCGTCCGATAATATACGCAATCCCTTTGGTGTCACTCGGCACGGCAAAGGAAACCGCGTAATCCCTGTCCTCTTCCCTCATGGTGATTGTCGGCATCACGATAACCTCATGAGAATTCACAGCGCCTGTTAGATGAACCTTTGCCCCGCGTACGACAATACCATCCTTCCTTTCCTCAACAACCCTGAGGTAAAGATCCGGATCTTTCTGTTTATGAGGAGGTAAAGACCTGTCACCCTTTGGATCGGTCATTGCACCGGAGCAAACGAGATCATTCTCCTGGACATATTGGAGATACTTCATAAATCTTTTGTTGTACTCTGTCCCATATTTTGCATCTATATCGTAGGTAACTATCGACAGTGCGCTCAGGGCATCCATGCCCACACATCTCTGAAAACAACAGCCTGTATGACTTCCCAGAAGCCTTCCCATCTTGCTCTTTTTCATAAGATCATCGACGCTCTGATGAATATGCGTAAAACGATTTATCTTTTTACCCGTAATATGAGAAGTCGCAGTCATTATGTCCTCATGCTCCGGTTTCAAAGCCATGGAGTATGTCATAGCAACAGCATTCATGGAGGGCCTGATTATAGGATTATCGACTACGTTTTCAACCTTCTTTCCAAACATGTAGACGGTCAGATTGAGTTTCCTCAAACTCTCGATATATTCTTCCGGTGTCTTCATCGCCATAGTATCCTCTCTTTCTGTGTATAGTATATTCCCCATTGTCCATAAATGCAATAAGGATGCTCGAACACCTCTCTTGCTTAAAAATTTTATTTCTTTATGTCTGTCGGTTGTGCTATCTCGAATTCTATGAAGGCATTCATAAATTGCATGGCAGCTATCATGGTCATGATAATCGCAACAACCAATGCACGTGCGAATGCAACCAAGAGTAATGATACCTCAGAAAGGATCCACTCCATACAGCAAGCTCTGGATGCAGGAACAAGCTCTGCAAAGCTCTGGTGGAATGGCTGGTTTGGTTTTTATACCGTCGCAACCGTAATTCCTTTAACAGCGGCATTTATATCCGATAACAGAATGATCAAGATGACAGGTAACGACAGAATACTTCATATATCGGATGACATCAAAATGCTTCATATAACAGGCGGATTATCAGCGGCACAGTCGTTCATAGGGTTTTCCAGTATGCTTATATTTCCATTTACCCCCAAGAATGCTGCAGAGGAACTCAGGAGCATGCCGGAAAATACACCGGAAGAAAAGGCCAAAAAACTCGAAAAAGCAGAATTGCTTCTCAAGGAATCATCCGAGGAAGAGTTAGCCGGCAAATCATGGATACCGCACGTCTATGGATTTCTGATTAATGCCTTAGGTGCGGTTATAACATGGCAGGTATACGGAAACAAAATAAGGGAAGCAGGCGGCACACCATGGAAACAGGCACTGTCAACCTTTGCTATCGGCATTTCTATAAGTGAATTGGTAATATGGACTGAACCGACCCAGGCGATATCGGACCAAAAAAATTACATAGACAAATACCATTCTAAAATCGAATCGAATTTTTTAATATTGCCGTCCGAAAACGGGCTTACCTTCATTGCTGCGGTAAGATTCTGAAGTCCGTTCAAACCATTCTTAACCTTGACAAAATCATACGCCTGTATAGACTTTATACAAAGCCGGAGTGGCGGAATTGGTAGACGCGCCAGATTCAGGGTCTGGTGGCTGAAAGGCTGTCAGGGTTCGAGTCCCTGCTTCGGCAAATTTTTAAAGGTCTTGAAAGATAAGGTTAATTCTCTGCAAACCCTTATCACAAGCGAATCAGCGGACTTTTATATAGTTACATTGTTATACATGATTCTACATCATTTAAGTTCTATTTTAGACACATTTTAGACACAAATCGGACACAGTGTAAAAGTAGTATTTATATGAGTTATACGGAGCTTGCATGTTATTATTTACATCCATTTAAAAGTTCAAAAAATCTTTTTCTGGACATTCCTGCCGTTTTCATTAATTCATGAATTATACCTTGCCCTACATCGGTATAGGTAGGAATGATTAAGGGACGATTAATTCCCTTTTTTACATAAGCCTTATGAGATGATTCCTGACGCTCAAAAACAAAACCATCTTTTTTAAAGATACATTCAAGTACTTTCCAATGGAGCGGAGTTATGCGTGGCATACAGGGAGGCAATTCCCCCTTGTAGAAAATGGTATAGGAACGGTAACGAACCTATGATCCTTAATTGGTTTGTTAGAGGTTTTCATTATATGAAATCCACATTCTTTTAAAACTGCATCAAGAGTCCCCCGCTCAAAACAGCTTGTAAGAAATAATTTTATAGCTTCCTTTATATTCTTTTTTGCTTCTTCTGTAGAATAACCTTGGCTATAAACCCTCAAAATTTTGCAAGATGAGATATAGAGATTCCCTTTCTTTTTTATTTCAATTGGTAATTTAAATGCCCATTGCCCATTTAGCATTCTTTGCCTCCCTTCTCAAGGCTATCAAATCTAAGCATATCATATTATATATTATGCAATGTTATGCACATTTATAATGCTGTCTTTTAAAGACTTTGTCAAGTTGACAAATCTTCTCACCTCTGCTTATTAGCAGCGTATGGCTTTCAATACAATGGAGTTTCCATCAATATTGTTTTTAACTTCGGGACTGTATTGTGAAAATTCGCTTGTGTTCTATAGGTGTACTGGCCTAAATATTTAGCCATTCCGGTAACCATAAGAAAATTTATTGGATAGTCAAAGCTTATATAACAGAGCCCACCGGCGGCCTCTCCACTCGCACAATAAAACAACCCTACGTTTGCATTTATTATTTGAAACCTCGAAGCCTTCTCAAATACAACACATTTATCTCTATCACTATAAGGGTTAATTTCAGACAAATCATTTATTATCCCCTTTTTACAGTTTTTCTTTAATATACGTAATACATCCATATCAAGGTTAAATCCTATATCATTCCACTGCGCGGCTTCATCAGCGGTAACGCCGGCTTTCTTCCACTTTGTAACATCACCAAGACTAATGCCTGCTTCAGACCACTGCTCTGCTTGACTAACAGTGAAGCCGGCATGCTTCCATGCTTTAACATCATCAGGTGTATATCCTGCTTCAGAAGTAAACCCAGCCTGCCTCCACTCTATAGCATCACCAAGACTAATGCCTGCTTCAGACCACTGCTTTGCTTCATCAACAGTAAAGCGTGCTTCAGACCACAGAGTTGCTTCAGGGACTGTAAACCCGGCTTCCTTCCATTTTGCAATATCATCAGGACTTGAGAACCCAGCTTTATTCCACTGCTCTGCTTGACTAACAGTGAAGCCGGCATGCTTCCATGATAAAGCTTTAACGGGATCATATCCAGCCTTAGACCACAAACTTGCTTCATCAATAGTAAATCTACCCTGCTTCCAAGATGAAGCATCATCAGAATCATATCCCGCCCTACACCATGAAGTTGCTTCAGTAACTGTAAACCCGGCTTCCTTCCAAGATGAAGCATTATTGTAAGGTGTGTGTAAAATACATCTATGGCCCTCATTATTGTGCCCATAAACATTGAACCCTGCATTATACCACATTTGAGCCTCTTTTGAGTCGCTAAAATTAGACTTATAGCAAAGATTGCCTTCACAGTAAGACCCGTTCCCACAGTAACCTCCGCTGTAACTACTGCCACAAGGTACGCTATTAATGGGTGCACAATTTGAAACAAGATCAGACAGGATCAGACACATTAAAGAAACTATTAAACTGTAAGCTTTAATCTTCATGTGAAAACCTCCTCTAACTTTTTTAGCACTGACAAAGCCTTGTCTTTTAATTCATTAAATTGTTTATTAGAAATAGGACCAATTCTCTTAGTTTGCACTCTAATAGTGTTCGGGGCATAGTTTACCCCTCTTGACGCTAAACTCCTCAAAGTATCGTAAGGGTTCAAGCCTAACTTCTTCATATCCTCTACAAAGAGTTCTTTTGCACTTTTTTTATCTTTTGGCGTGGGTTGATTGGTTTTTAAATATTGGCTAAGGTGAACCCATAACCTGTAAGTGGAAGCCAAGCCCCGCTTCTTTAACAGTTCATAGTAGAGGAGAGAACGAATGATGCCAATGTCCTGTCGCTGCTTATAAGTGGGTACGCCCCTCTTTAAGCCTGCCTCTTTTCTAAGTTTTCTTTCTATCTGTCTCCTTTTCTTATTGGAAACCCCCATCCTATTCTTATCCCAAAAATTCCTTATTAATTTTTCGTATTTTTTACGAGCCTCATCATAAGGCGTAGATATTTCAAATTTCGTTAACTCCGAAGGACATGTCATAGCCACCGCATTTATTAAATTAGATTGTTGCTTTAAAAAACTAACACCCTTTTTTTGTATGGATTCATAAAATGCTCTGGCTTGATAATACCATATTCTTAAATGTAGCCTCTCATCGGTTCTCCATTCATAAAATTCGTGGGCATCCATAGGGAGTCGCCATGCTTTATACCAGTTTGCCCACTCCTTATCGGAATCGGGGTGATCTAATTTTGTTTCGCTTTCGTGCATATCAACCATTCCAGATATATACAATAGCACAGGATATAAAATTTCACAAATGTATAAATAGAGGGGAACATTATGAACACTAAAAGACGATTCGTGAATATCGGGGAACTGGCTGATATGCTCAATGTGCGGGTACACACGATTTACGTCTGGGTATCCCAGCACAAAATTCCGTACCGCAAATTCGGGAAGGCGCTGAGGTTTGATCCTGAAGCTGTGTTGCAATATTTCGCTGACAAACAATCAACAGAAAAACTCAAGGGGTATAGCCATGAGCTCTGAGCTCGAATCTCAAAAAATCGTGGATTCATTACACACGCTTGACGGATTTCGTGAGGTCAGAGACCTGGACACAGAGATTTATGCGCGAGAAAAAAAAGACATTCTTAAAACTATATGTTCTTATTCCCCTGATGTCGTAAAAGACGCGATAAAAAAATATAACCTCGCTTGCCCTCAGCGAAAGTTTTCCGTTAGCGAATTCTTACCCTCAGACCTCATGTCCTATTTCATTAGGTGGAATGATGTTCGTGAGATGAACGTTAAAGTAGAATATGTTCTCGAAGGCTTAATTCCAAAAACTGCCATAACACTTCTATTTGGTCGCGGCGGCATCGGAAAGACTACCGTTGCCCTGCAAATAGCACGGGCAATAGCAGAGGGTGTTCCTTTCGGGAATTTGTGTACGATAAAAACGCCCGTCTATTATATAGACTTCGAAAACCCTTTGCCTGTGCTCAAAGAAAGAGCGGTCAATATCGGGCAGGCTGAAAATTTCTACGTATGGCATCTTAGCTCCACCCCCATGCCTCCACGCCTCGATGGCGCGGATTGGCAGCAATATAAACAGTTGCCTCCGGGACTTATTGTATTCGATACTTTAAGGGCAGCCAATCTCTCGGACGAAAATAATTCTCAGGACATGGCGCTTATAATTGCCCGTTTGAAGGAGCTGCGAGAAATAGGGTTTACCGTCCTTCTTTTACATCACACCCCGAAAGGAAATGAAAGTATCTACAAGGGATCCACGGCCTTGCTTGATCTGGTTGATCATGTACTTGGTTTTGAAAACGTGCACAGTGCGGAAGGCGTACCGGTTGAATTTGACGCCGATAACCTCTACGGGCTTGGAACACGCATTAAGACCCGATACAATCCATACCAGATATTCCTTAAATTTAATCCGGCAACAAAGACCTTTGAAATTGCAACAGACCCGGAGGTCGAAACCCTCGAAGCCATTTGCGAGCTATTGCAGGATAAGGGCGAGATGACAACAAACGAAGTGTATATTTTGGCTTACAGGGAACTTGGCATTAAGAATAAACCGCAATTCCTAAAGCTCTTGAAAAAGGGGGTCGGGAGGTACTGGACAACAGAAAAACGGGGGCGGTCGGTCATCTATGGTTCATTAGTTCAGCCCCTTAAGGGCAGAACTCCTGAACCGATAAGCAGTAGAGGAGAAAAAACCTCTGAACCGATGCGCAACTTAAATTCCCCGCAAACCCGCATCAATACAGTAGAGTTCAATAGTTCAGGGGGTGTCAGAACCGATGAACCGATGAACAATGAATCAAAAAAACCGATGGTTCAGGGCGATTTATGGGATAGGGGAAGCAAAAACAACGCTGGCGAGGGGACCGGGGAGGATATGGTTATATGAATTTGAGCAATACCATTATCCAGCTTAAAAGCATCGGCGTATCTTTAGCTGTGGTTGCAGGAAACATAAAAGTACATATACCGGATACTACACAACAGGCACACCCTGAAATAGACGCCTTGTTAAAAGAACTGAAGGCCCATAAACCGGAAGCAATCCAGATATTATCACAACAGAAAAAGGCATGGGTCGAACCGGAACTCAAGCCGGTACGGGCACTCCTGTTATGGTCTGAGCTTCTACAAGGACATTTTTGGTGGTTAATAGAAAAGTCCGCACTGCCGGAGATACAGAAGGACGGCATACCCATTTATGACGATGAAGAAATTGACATCATGCTTGATGCGAAAAATGATGAGGAACGCAGGAGCCTGCATTTATTCAAACGCAAATTCAATGCAAAGATACACAAGTCTACATAAAATGTCCGCAGATGTCCGCAGATGTCCGTTTTTAATCCACAAGGAGGCATAAAATGAATGGACACGGGGGGAAACTCACACGCAAGCAAGAACAGGCTATTGCCCTGCTCTTAGAGGAGCCTACGCAGTCCGTGGTGGCTAAACGGCTTGGTATCAGTGAACGGACTTTATCCCGCTGGTTGAAGCGCCCGGACTTCCGAAGCGCCTACGATAGGGCAGGCAGCGAGATGCTTGAAGATGCTATTCGGATACTGAAAACCGCGGGCAGGGCTGCCTTATACGCTTTGCGCAGGAATCTTGGCTGTGGAGTGCCTTCGGCAGAGATTGCCGCTGCAAAGAGCATCTTAGAATTTGCCTTCAGAACTCTTGATAGAGAGTCCGTAAAAAAATCAGAGTCTGCTGGAGGCAAATCCATGCTTGATGAGATACAAGAGGCTGTAGAACGAGAACGCGCAATAGAACAGGGTCATTCTGAAACAGAGATAACATGATTGGCGTGCTTCCATTTATAGGCTATTTGCATACACATAAGCAGTTTAATTCGATGAACTCCATGCCATACTACCAATTAGCTATTTTAACGGCTTTTAAAGCCTTCCTTCTTGCAATTCCCGTGCCTCTACGTTATGTATGCAATTGCAGAGAATTAACCACTTTCTCGACCTCGAATCTAAAAGAAAGGGGGTGTAAAATATGAGTTTGACTAAACGAGGTCAAAAATGGTGGTTAGACATTACTTACAACGGTAAACGGATAAGGGAGTCAACGGGTACAAGTAATAAGAAGCTTGCAGAGCAGATCGAGGCAAAGAGAAGAATGGAGCTTGTAGAGGGTAAGTATTTTGATAAAGGGCAAGGTGACAAGAGGACGTTTGAGAATATGGCAAATCGGTATATGCAGGATTGTGCGGATAGAAAAGCACCCGGTACTCAGGAAAGAGACAATACATCTTTGAGACATTTGCTGCCGGTGTTCGGGAATATGTATCTCTCACAGATTGCCCCTGCCCAGATAGCAGGCTACAAGGTACAGCGGGAAAATGAGGGAGCTTCACCGAAAAGCATAAACCATGAACTTGGCTTCTGTAAGCACGCCTTTAACATTGCCATAAGAGAATGGGAATGGGTTCGAGACAATCCATTTATGAAGGTGAGTGCGGAAAAGCTACCTCAACCAAGAGTTCGCTATCTGACCACAGAGGAGTTTGAAAAGCTATATCAAACGTGCAATGAGCGGTTAAAGCCGATTGTATTGCTTGCCGTTCAGAGCGGTATGCGTCAAGGTAACGTTCTAAGTCTTAAATGGCAGGATGTAGACCTCGGCAGAGGTATAATCACGCTTGAACACACAAAGAACGGAGAGCGTCTTGGTCTGCCCATGAACGAAACGGTTCAGGGGTTGTTATCAGGGCTTAACAAGGTGAGGCATATCAACAGTGATTTTGTATTCCATGACAAAGCAGGTAACAGGCTGACCAGGCAAGCCATACTGCATTCTTTTAAGAGAGCATGCAGGAAGGCAGGCATTCAGGACTTCCGGTTCCACGATTTGCGTCATACCTTTGCAAGCTGGTTAGTTCAGAATGGCGTTGACCTGTATAGAGTGCAACGGCTTCTTGGGCATAAGACAGGTGAGATGACAAGGCGGTATGCGCACCTTGCACCGGATAATCTGAGAACAGCGGTAAGGGTGTTAGATGGGCAGGCAGGTAAAAGTTACGTCACAAATCGGACACAATGAAGCAGGCTTGAATTATGTATGGCTCGTAAGGTCTTAAAAAGACAAAGGTTATTTGAGTGTTAAAAAAAGGCTGTCAGGGTTCGAGTCCCTGCTTCGGCAAATTTTATTATGAAGATCAATATAGGTAACATTCTTGAGAAATTGCGCAGTAATGTGCAGGAATACATTGCAATAATAGAAAAGACAGCGGCAGAGCTTAACACAGAGGTCTACCTCGTAGGTGGCCCTCTGAGAGATTTACTGTTAAATAGGGATACTATCGATATCGATATAGTGGTAAAGGATGATGGAATAGAATTTGCAACGCTTCTCGTCAATAAAACAGGCGGCACCCTAACCCTTTATAAAGAAAGATTGACCGCATCTATTTCTCTGCAGGATGATTCGCACATTGATATAGCTACAATGAGGACGGAAACATATGATCGCCCCGGGGCGCTTCCGCGCGTCCAGCCGACATCTGATATTGTCAGAGATCTATCGAGGAGGGATTTTACGATCAATGCAATGGCAATAAGACTCAATAAAAGCAACGAGGAAGAAATAGTAGATCCTTTCGAAGGTTATGCAGACCTTAAATCATCCATCATAAGGATCCTATATTCAAAAAGCTTCGTTGATGATCCAACCCGCATATACAGGGCGATAAGATTCGAAACGAGGTTTGGGTTTAAAATAGAGGATCAAACTCTTAAAGCCATGAAAACCGCATTATCCAACAACGCATTGAAAACTATCAGCGGACAGAGATGTATAAAAGAGATAAATCTGTACTTGGCAGAAAAAAATCCCTTCCCTGTAATCGAGAGGGCTTATGAGCTCGGGGTCATGTCGAATGTTATTTCCGATCGCAAGGCACTCGAGGAAATCAAAGACATATTTGACAGGATAGAGAAAGAAGGTAAATTGGATCAGGGGAACAAAAGATTGCTCATGCTGACGGCATTGTTCATACATCATACGCCGAATGAGATCACGAATCTGTCCAGCTATTTCGGTATGACGAAAAAGCAACGCAGCACTATCATAGACACAAAACTGCTCATGAATCTGCTTAAGGAGAGTCCGTCCAGGCTCGACAGCATAATAAAACGCTATGGCGATCATGCAAGGATGCTCGCCTATTTGATTACCAACAATAAATCACTGCTGCCATACATACACGCATAATGAACTGGCGTTCCTATCAGAAAAATCATCTAAAAGCTCTGAAAAAAGGGGGCAGGCACAGTTATATTCCATACATGATTATCTCTATATTCGTTGTCATAGGCATAATCTTTTATATTACAATAAGGAATTATCCCCATACCAAGCCTCGAGTACGGATAATACAAAACAAAACTGCGGCTTCTATAACATCCTCCGTATCAATGCATCTGGGGCCCAGGCAGACACATACAGAGATAAGCAACGCTATAACAGTCAACCTCCCTCACAACGATGTAGCAAGATGGATAAACCATATCATGGACATATACAGGATAAGGTACGGAGCTGTTGTTGTAATTGATGTAAAAACGTGTGCACCCATTGCTGTCGTAAGCAGGGGTGTGGATTTCTCTGCGTTTAAAGCATACCCGGCAGCCTCATTAATAAAACTCGTTACCGCATCCGCGGCAATCGAGCTTCACCATATATCTCCTTACGCCCTTTTTTACTATGACTCGCGCAATGCGTCTCAAAGCATAAGGGCGCTGACAAATGGTTACGATGATGGAAGGCATAGAATAACATTCTCAATGGCACTTGCAAAATCAAACAATCCGGTTTTTGGCAAGCTTGCCCTTTATAAAATCGGTAACAATAATTTTAAGACATATCTTAACAGATTTTATTTTAATAAACCCCTTGGTCCCTCCTTTATACAGCAGAGCAGGGCAATCGTTGATGACAACAATGTGGACATTGCCCAGACAGGGGCCGGGCTCAACCCTGATACAACATTGAGTCCGTTTCATGCCGCACTCATAGCCCAGGCAATTGGCAATAACGGGAGGATGTGCGTACCGTATGAAGGTTTCGGCAACTCTCAACAGGAAACGAAACAGATCATAAGCCTTGAAACAGCACGAGAGCTCATAGATATGATGAGGCTTACCGTAACGAAAGGTACTTCAAGAGGGGCTTTCTTTAACAGGCGAGGAAGATACATTCTTGCAAATATAAGCGTGGCAGGCAAAACAGGTTCTATACATGGAGATGATCCTGAGGGGGATTATGAGTGGTTTGTCGGCATTGCCCCTGTAAAAAATCCTCAGGTCGCCGTAGCAGCACTTGTTGTTAACGGCAACAAGTGGACGATCAAAGGTTCTTATTTGGGGGCGCAGGCGTTCTTTGCATATTTTTTTCCTGATGCAGCAAGAAAGCTCCTCCATTAGGTACCGGTATTGGATCGTTAAACTCTTTTAATGTATTTTTTTGGGTAAAGGTAAGTACTTGTTAACGCATAAGATGCATTAAACTTCTTGACATTGCTTTTAGCATACTTATAATGTTCGTATGATTACGGACCCTCCCAAAGAAACGATAGAAGCTGTAGGAGAAAAAACTGCTGAAAGCCTGAAAAACTGGCTTAATACAGAATTTAACCAATTAGCCG
>CAZJPN010000091.1:0-6712 GCA_964547905.1 uncultured Pseudomonadota bacterium
GCTATTATGTCAGAGAGTAGAAAGGAGGTTGAAGATGAAGGACTTGGATAAACAGCTGCTTAAAGAATCGTGGATAGGGGATATTGACGAAGTAAAGTTTTTGTTAAACGAAGGTGCGGACGTTAATGCGAAAGATATAAATGGCTATACTGCTATTATTTGGGCAGTAAGACATAATGACAAAGAACTTATAGAGTTGCTAATTCAGCATAAAGCAAATATTAGCTGCAAGGCTTTAGATAATGCACGTCTGAAAGGTTATACTGGAATAGTTGACCTTTTAAAGGAACACGGGGCTAAAGGATAGATTCTAAGCACCCTATTATTTTGAGTTGACCCTATCCTATGTACCGCTATGCCATTATTGCTATCCTATAGTTATTCCTTGTCTAAGAAGTGGAACTGTAATAATGCCTGAACACCCCATGTACGATTGAATGAGTATCCCGGTCCCACGGCTATTGAAAAGGCAGATTGCCATCCCCTAAGTACCGGCCTCCAGCCAATAAATACTCCGACCTCTGATCGTTCAGAGGTCTTGAAATCTGAGGCTACATTGATACCGGCAATAAGGCCATTCCAGTTTAGCGCAGAAAACCCTAAAGAGAAGGCTGATTTGTCGAACTCATAGCCTGCGGTAAGACTGGGCTGCCATATCCCCCGATGTACTGCCTTTTTAATCTCGTTGATAGCTGCCTGAGATACGGTTATTGTCCCTGAGTTATTACAGATGTCGGCAACACACCTTATATTCCCGTTGTTGATGTCAACAGTAGGTTCGACTCCGTTTTCCCGTGCCGTTTTACAATACAGGTCCTTAGTTACCTGTACTGCTGGCGGAGGGGTCTGAATATAGACAGTCTGCGTTACAGTTTGGCCTGGCAAAGGCACTTTAACATATATAACCTTAACCGTAGGCTTCTTTTGTAGCTCGGTTATGAGAGACTGTATCTTTTTTGACAGTATCCTGTTTTCTGTGTCAAGTTTATTGACCTCATACTCGTGGTACGCAACAAGCGGGGCCAGGACAACAAGCAATATGACAATCGTCCACGAGACTGTTACATACCATTTTCTGATCTCTTCAATGTTCATTTGAGATTTGAGATCACCCCGTTAACCAAGTTCTCAACATCCGCAATGCTGGATTTCAGGTTTTTGGCCTTAACAAGAGTCTCGGCATACTTTCGCAGCAAATACGCCGTGTTATTCCTGATGACAAGATACTCTGCAACAAGTGTGCCTATGACCGATATTACCATTGTTACTACAACTACAATCATGTAATTCATAGAGCCTCCTTAATATTTCATTGGCCGCCATGTGATTTGACTTTCGTCAACCCTTTCCTATGGGAACAGAGGGCGGCCATTACATATTATTGCTTGCCTCCGATATTTATATTCCCGCCGATCTTATTGATACCGTACAACCCTAAGAGGAATGTAAGCCATCCGGACGGTATGTCGTACTGAACCGGAACAGCTCGGATAAGCAGATACAGGTCATTGAAGACGAGTGTCCCTATAACGGCAAGCATTGTGAGCCTTGTCATTGATCCCCTTGCCTTCCCATCAGCATCTGGAGCATCCTGTAAAAACTCCATGAGTTTATTTATCCCGTCCCTAATGACGGTAAGAACCTTTAAAACCTTTTCTTTCCATGTTGTTGGATTTGTATCTGCCATATTAACCTCCGTGCTTTTTTTTGTTCCGTTTACGCTTGTCTCTCCCATGTCCCATATTGTCCTCTATTTGTTCATCATTATTATAGGGGCAATCTTTTGTTCGAGCAAGTTAATCTTGTTCTGATTCGATATGTGAAGATATGCCATGAGTGCGGAAAGAATTAGCAGTAAGATAGTCCATTTAACAGCATCCGTATATTTACCGAACAGTTTATTCATGGCTCTTATAATCCATATATCTTTTTTCTCATCCGGAGTATCCTCGACATTGTCCGTGATGTATTTGTTTAACTTACGATCCGAATAGTTCTTGATAAGAAGGCTATTTAACAAGGCTCTATGCTTATCCTCACAATCGCTTTTGTCGCTTTTACGTTCCAGCTTGTTTTCAATCACAATCAGGTGCGATTTAATCTCATATAGCATCTGTTGCTGGACTTCCCACATCTCTTTAGTCATCATGAATTCTGACATTATGCAGCCTCCGTTTCTATTGGAGTATTGAATAATTCTATCTCTGCAAGTCTTCTCTTATAAAGTCCATCATTCACTATTCCAGCAACATGGTCGTAAAGTTTCCAGTGCTCCATTGCAACATCAAACTTACCCGTGTTTAGGATTCGTAACATTGGAGAATAAACAAGCGTGCTGATACCTACATTGTAGGTGAATGAACATAATGCATCGAACTGATTTTGATTCAACGGGACTTTTACGCAATCTGTAATTGAAAGTTCCACAGGAGCAAGATCATTGAGCATGATATTTACAGCCGATTCTGGAGTCAAGGGAAGTAGAAAGTGCTCACCCTCTCTGATTAAGTGCCCGTAACCAATAGTTGAAAGTCCCCCCTGGTCCTTATACGGAAGTGCTCTGAATCCTTCAAACCTTTGTATGATTTTTATTCCATTTTCACTTATCTTCATTCTATCCCTCCGATCCTAAGCAATAAGAATAGTCCAGCAACAATCAAAGCAATACATAGCGTTACAAGTCCAGTAACTATGTATTGAGACAAGGCCGGATGTAGCAAGATAAATTGCATCATGGAAGCACCTTGGTACACGATATGCTGATTGCATTGTTGTCTGTTGTGTTCATTGCCCCGGTGCTTGTCCGGCTGGTATCGGTAAACACAGAACCGGTTGAGTATGTGAATGCAGGGTATCCGATTGATACCGAAGGTGTGCCGGTATATGAAGAGGTGCATGAATAGTTTGTATCAGGAAACGGGGCGTTAGAAATCGTTACCGCTCCGTTGGTATATGCTGTCGTCCATGTCATAGAGGTTGCAATAGGTATGTTGTTTAAGAACGCTTTACTGGTTGTCGTGAGCCATACTCCGGTTGTTGAAAATGTGAGGCTACCGTTATCAGTTTTAATTGACTCTAAAGGATAGGAGGAACCACCTGTACCCCCAAACTGCATATATGCTCCGACAATAGACGGAGCCGCCTGTGCACCTATAATCATCAAGGGATTAGGCGAGTTGTTGACAATATTAGCCATTATCTGTCCCCCTCCGATGAGTACGTCATTACCGCAGTTAGAGTCTAAGGAAAATGAAATACCCGCATCTAGATATAAAAAATTTGTATTGCTTATAGTTGCATTCCAAACATTATATAGCCATAACCCATAGCCGAGTTGTCCTAACTGATCCAATTTTATGGCAGGAGCTTGAATAGGGGTTGTACTTGTAGTCTCTGTAATTTGTAATGAGCCTCTTCCAAGCCACATTCGGTTTATCTCTAATCCCCCATACGTGTAAACGGAAACATTTCCAGCTCCACCAACATAATTATCAATTTTAATACTCTGGCCACTGTTTCCAGAAGTGCTGCTAAAAAACGAGCCTAAGGAAGTATCCTCATTGACATTGATATATGAATTACTAAGGATTCCCTGAGCATAGATTGCATAGACTGGATTAGAGGTAGACATTATTTTTAGGTTTTTTATAACACCTTCCGAATTGTTGGTTTCAGAAATATACTCTCCTGTAATATCTTGAAATGGATCATATAACTGCAGATTGTTAAGTACGACATAATCATTTGTTCCAGAAGGGGGGGATATATTTATAGCCGATTGCATAGATGCATTTGCGAGTATTGAAATATTTGCTAATGTTACAGAATACGATGATATGATAAACGCTGCCTGCATGGGTGCATTAGTAATTATCAGAGCATTATTACCCATTGAGCCGTTTCCGCCTATTGTTATTCCCGTTGCATTGTCAAGCACTATTGGGGAGGTAATTATACATGGGGATTCAGGGATGATATAACTAAAAAGTAGCATATTCTCGCTCCGTAAGTGCGCAATAGCTTCCATTATGCCACACGTAGTTGATGTTCCGTTATCATAGAGTCCTGAATTAACATAATTAAGTGATTCTGTCTGCAAATAAGTTCCTTTCATTTGCACAACTCCAGTATGAGCGTTATTCCCTAAATTAGCAGGGATCGGAGTTGACAGAATGGTTGAGTTAATGTAGCTCCCTTGATTAAATATCAACGGAGAATTAAGGACACATGAGGAGTTCGGAGGACATGGAGAGTAGCCTCCGCTTGTCCAGTATCCTCCAGTGTTCCATGCTCCAGTGTTCCAAGAGTCTGTATAACCTGAAGTTGCGATAAGCGTGAATAATACAATCAAAATAAATTTAAATATTTTCATTTTATATCCTTCTCATAAAAAACTTGTAATAGATGTATACAAATTAGTTGTAAAGCTCAATGATGGCAATGCCTGTGCCTGTGGGCTGGATATACCATCCTGTGCCAGCCTATTAGTATAATAAGTATAGTATTTCATAACACGTGGGACGTAAGTGCCTTCGGTTGAAGATGGTGCATCAACGTAAGTCTTATTGCTATTGTACTCTGCTGCTACATCACCAACATCTGAGTAATCAATGCCTTTACCATCGTGAATTACTTGTTTTATGTACAATACCCCGTATTTAATGCCAGTATCGGGGTCATAAAGTCCGGCCGCATCACCGGTATATCCAAGAGCTTGTGCGCTAGATAACAGAATTTGCATAAGCCCCTGAGAACCACCTGCCTTTATTTCAGTTGGGTTTTTCATAAGCGAGGCATTTGTATCGAAATATTCCATCCCAAGCTGCGGGTCTCCTGATTCCTGTTGCATGATAGCGAATATAAGGGCTTGAGGGACTCCGTATTGAGATGAATATTTGTTTACAATAGGCAAAAGGTCATCGTATGCAAGGACGTCCCCTATTGCATTTCCTGAGCTTGAACTTGTGCTTGCACTTGCTGATTTTGTTGAAAGGAATATTGCAATTCCTATCACACCAGCAACTCCGGCACCAAGCAATATTTTTTGTTTATTTTTATTCATATTTATTTCCCTCATCTTGTGATCATGTTTAGAGTACAGGCAGTGATAGAATTGCCGCTCTGATTGATTATCATCCACTCAATATATTGAGACTGGATAGCTGCAACACTTCCCTTAAGAACCGCCGTGTTTGTCTGAGTTGGAGTCTGTGCTGTAGTTGGTGTTATTTGAGTTGCTGATGTTGCAATAAGACCATCTGAACCGTACAATACCGGAGTCCCTGAATACGACAAGAAGTTCGAGGATGTCGTGCTATCCCATGTTTGAAAAGCAAGATAAGCATTTGTCTGCGTAAAGTTTCCCCCGCTTGCATCAACTCCGGTAAATGAATATGCAATATATCCATCGTATCCGCCTATAGGATATGCCTGAGATGTCCATGTAGCTCCAGTGCCCACTGTTACACAAGCTGATGGAGTTATAATATTTGTAATCACATTGCCTGCGTATGCGGGGACATAGGATAACAATAGGACTGTAAGAGTTAAAATTATTTTATTCATTGTCTTCTCCTCTGTTAATATCCTTTATTGAAGTATCCTAACATAATGATAAAAAAGTCAAGCGTTACTGTCGTATTGTTGTATATAGAATACTGTAAGAACTGGCTCTTTTTAACTTCTATAGGAACTGGAAGTTTCAATAAGCTGGGAGAGGATGAAGTATTTACCGGAATAGAGTTGTAAGGATTATATACATTATTATTCATTCTCAACGTGTATAGTCCTGTCTGGCCAAGGACGTTCCCGCTTGTATAAACACTTATATGTGTAACTATACCATCTGTTGGCATAGAATCATAATCAAGAGGGAATATGTTCTTAATCGGAGTTGTTACGTTTGATCCAATCCCTGTTTGAACATCCGCATAGTATTTGAACACAACCTCTTCCGGATCAGGCTCATGTAAATATTGACGCCTTAATTCGAGGTTTAACCTATTCTGTTCAAGGTTATAAAGATTCTGAATAGCTGTAGCAATATCATTGCTGTTTGGAACCGGCTTTAAGATAACGTTTTTTGTAAGTGAACCACCACTACCTTCACCGGAAGGAAAACCAAGTCTCATATTTTTTATGTTGATTGCCTGCATAAGACCTCCTATTTGATCATTGCATTATAATTTAATCTCTTAAATTGAGGTATCCCTTGTTGCTGTTGAAGAGTAAGATAATTCCCTGTTCCAACGGCAGACCCTATATTGGTCTGAGAATAATAAGAGCAAGCTGAGAACATATTAGCAAAACTTCTATATGTAACTATAGACCACTGATCTACTGTTGCAATAACAGAATACGTGCTGATAGTGCTTAGGCTTACTATCTTTATGATACTATGTATTCCATCTGTAAGATCTGATATAGCGAAATAGGGAGTTCCTAAGTAATCAAAAAACAAATCGACAATCAGATAATCAGTCACTGGAGAGCTTAATTGATCATCAAGGTAAATTAAATTACAGGATGTAAGGTTAGGAGAAATTGTAAATATAGCGTTAAAGTTGTCTGCCGACATTACAGCATAAAATAAGTTGCTGAGAGGATTATATTTTATTATTAAAATATAACCAATTTCCCATAGTCCATCATAATAGATATTGTTAAATGAGAAATTTTCTGTTTTAAGATTTCCATTGGTATCCACTTTAGA
>CAZJPN010000092.1:0-80061 GCA_964547905.1 uncultured Pseudomonadota bacterium
TGTATTTAAACTTGCCAATATAAAGCCAAGATTCTTAGGCGTTATGTGGCAGGGGCACAGCATACGCAAAGCAATAAACATGCTGATGTCTGATCCGTTTGTTGTATCAAGTGTTGTCATGTATCAGCTCCTGTTTACCATGGTAACCGGACTACTCATTGCAATAGGTATTGTTATCATTACCGGTGAAGGGTTTATCAAAGAGCTTTTATTCCTTTTATTCATAATGGCTTATTTTATCGTTGTGTCCGCGGGTCCTGAGGCAGAACCGAGGTTCCGCCTGCCGGTATTGCCCTATATGCTCATCATTGCCGCTTTCGCCCTGTCTGCATTGTCCGGCAGTGTCTCGAGGAAGCATTACAAGGAACGTATAAAGTAGGGCATACGGTAAGAGCAATTTGCTTGATCATATAATATCCGTGTGATACCAAATTTTCATGGACACAAAAAAAGTATTAATTGTTATGGGAAGCAGTTCTGATGAGAAGTTCATGTCGGAATGCGCAAAGGTGCTGGAGAGTTTCTCTGTCGGCTATGACATGGTTGTTTCTTCTGCCCACAGAACGCCTGATAAGACGAGAGAGCTTGCAGTAAAAGCAAGAGACAATGGATACGGTGTTATTATAGCAGGTGCAGGCGGTGCAGCCCACCTTGCCGGTGTCATAGCGTCTGAAACCGTATTACCTGTAATAGGTGTGCCGCTGCCATCATCGTATCTCTCCGGCATGGATGCACTGCTGTCGACCGTGCAAATGCCAGGTGGTATACCCGTTGCAACTGTTGCTATTGGAGAGGCGGGTGCAAAGAATGCCGCTCTGCTCGCAATTGAGATTCTTGCTCTCACGCAGGAATCTTTGCATAAGAAATTGCTGGAATACAGACAGACGCTTGCCCAAAACGTTTCCAAGAAAAAGTAAAATTGTTCAACAATTCCCGGCAATGTTTTAAAAAACAGAGGAATTTGTGTAATGAGCGAAAAAACTCCGATCTTTAATCCCCCTTCCTCCCCCTTTAGTAAAAGGGGAGGGGTACCCAAGCGGGGCCTGGGTCGGGGGATTTGTCCCTATTGCATTTTTTGGATGAGCGATATCCTGAAAGATAGGAAGAAAAGAGAGCTCATAGTTGATGACCTTAGAAACGGTAAAATCATGATCTATCCCACGGAAACCATATACGGTATAGGATGTGATGCTTTCAATGAGACTGCGGTAAATAGGATCTTTGAAATAAAGAAACGCCCACTATCGAAGTCGCTGATACTGCTTATCAAGGATATAGAAATGATAAAGGAACTTACTGTTGAGATCACACCTGTTGCAGAACAGTTAATAAAGGCATTCTGGCCAGGCCCCCTTACCATGATATTCAAGGCGAAACCCGGTATCAGCAAACTATTGACAGGCAAAACAGGCACGATTGCTTTACGACAGTCCCCACATCCTCTGGTAGCATCTATTTTTGAAGACTTCCATCATCCTCTTGTTTCTACGAGCGCGAACATCTCAAACGATAAAACATCTACAGCTATAGATGAGATATCAACATTTATTACTGATAATGTTGACCTTATAATTGATGGGGGTAAAATAAGCAATGTGCCTTCCACTGTAATTGATGTTACTGACAACAGAATAGTGTATGTAAGAGAAGGAGCAATAAAAAAAACTTCAATAGAAAGGTTGTTGTATGACAGAAATAAAACCGTTTAAAGGAACAAGGTATAATAGTAAAATAGTTGACCCATCCATGGTAGTGGCACCGCCGTACGATGTTATCAATGAAGCCCAGCAGGAGATGCTGTATAAAAAACACCCGTACAATGTCATACGGCTCATACTCGGCAAGCAGCACGAGGATGACAACGATAAAAACAACAAGTATACAAGGGCGAGGAAGTTTATCGATGAATGGATACAGTCTGACGTACTGATCAGGGACGATGTCCCTTCTATTTATCTTTATATTCAGAAATTTGGAATCAAGGGTAAAATCTATGAGCGTCATGGGTTTGTAATGCTTTTGAAGTTAGGAGCCGATATTTATACACATGAAAAAACGCTTTCAAAACCAAAAGAAGACAGGTTTGAGTTGATGAAGGCGTGTGAAGGCAACATGTCACCGATCTTTGTTCTGTACGATGACGAAAAAAGGTGCGTCGAATGCATCACCATAAGTCCTGCAATACATACACTGCTTGCCCACATCAAAGAAGGGGATGAAGAGCATTTCTTCTACAGGATCACGGACGAAAAGATTATAAACACGGTAACAAAATTGCTTTCCAACCAGCGCATATATATTGCCGATGGCCACCATAGGTATGAGACCGCGCTACGATACAGGGATTATATGTTTTCACTGCACGGCAGGGATGAGAATGCAAGCTATAATTATGTGCTCACGTACTTTACCAACATAAGCGATGAAGGCCTTGTCATTCTCCCGACCCACAGGATAGTCCATGAAGTTCCCTATACGGAAAAAGAGTTTATTGAAAAGCTGAAGCCGGTTTTTGATGTTAAACTGTTCAGCAGTACAACTGGGAAAACAACCATAAGCGACTGGGTCAAAGAAATAGAGGAATCCGGCAAGGCATGCGGTGCTAAATTTTATGGCAGTGGTAATCTTTATATACTTCACAATTATCGTCAGAACAGGCGGAAGGAGGATCCCACGCCTGAGGCATTGAAATCACTCGATGTGTATATCCTCAATAAAGAAATACTCGAAGGTATCCTCAATATACCGGAAAGCACCTTCTCCACAGGTGGCAGGTTGTCTTATTTTCATGAGATGGATACAGCTCTGACCTCTATGAAGAAAGGGGATGTTGCATTCGTTTTAAATGCGCCGTCTGCAAAGGACGTAAAGGCTGTTGCACTGGACGGGCTGAACATGCCCCAGAAGACAACCTTTTTCTATCCAAAGCTTTTATCCGGCATTGTGTTCCACATGTTCAACCCGTAACAGTCATTTATTTTCGTGCATCGGCAGAGCCGATCCCTCCAGAACAGTCTGATCGTTATCATTGTCAGTTTGCGTCCTTTGTGTAATTTGCTATAGCTATGAAACCAATAGTTGTTTTTTTAGGAACCATTTTTATCGTGTTGCTCATGATGGCCGTGGCCATTGCTCAGGATTTCAGGAATGCACCTCCGGGTGAGGTATGGTGTACCATAGAATCGGAACATTTTTCTATTACCTTTCCCGAGCATGATAGCCAGCTTGCGCATAAGCTGATCGATATGGCTGAATATTATTATCCGCGTATGATCAGACGTATGGGATGGACGCCGGCAAGAAAAACATACATACTCATCTCGAATGCAACGGATTCCACGAACGGTGAAACCACAACGTATTATTACAACCATATCGTCATCTTTGCGGTTCCGCCCGATGCCTATTCAAGTATTATCAATTATGACGATTGGCTCAAGATGATCTTTACCCATGAATATACACATATATTACATCTGGATCAGACGAGAGGTTTCTTCGGCTTTTTAAATGATATTTTCGGCAGGATATTGTTTGTAAATCAGATAGAGCCGGATTGGATCATAGAGGGGTATGCTGTTTATAATGAATCAACGCTTACATCCGCAGGCAGGGATAACAGCAGCTATTACAACACGGTTTTAAGGATGCAGGCACTCAACAATGATCTGCCTGATATAGATGAAGGCGACGGTACGCCGAGTAAATGGCCGTTCGGTGAATACCCCTATGTGTACGGCGGCAAATTCATGCAGTATATAGCCAACAGATACTCGGATAAGGCACTTGCGGATTATTCAGAACAGTATACGTATCTCCCGTTGCTGTTGAACAGGGATGCAGAGCTCGCATTTGACAAGAAGGGTTTTACTTCTCTATGGAAGGATTGGCAAAACAACGTACGAAAGCAAGCATTGCTTTCGGTAATATCTCTGATGTTTTCATGGCGTACAAGCTCAAAGCAGATAACGCATATCGGTGCTTACACAAGAGGACCGGTATGGGATACCAATGGTAATGGCATATATTATACCTCTTACAGTGGCAAAAGTCAGATGGGTATTTTCTATGCAGGATTAAACAATGGCAAAAATAAATGGGTTGTCAGGAGGAACAATGGATATACAGGCTCTCTTTGCAAGGGCAGCTTTTTCTTTTCTCAAAATGAATTTTATAAAAATTTTTATTTATACAATGATCTCTATGAGCTCAATACCAAAACCGGCGGTCTAAAAAGGCTTACATACGGGTTACACGTGCACGGCCCCGATGTATCACCGGACTGTGCAAAGGTGGTTTTTGTCTCAAATACAGCAACTACATCAGACCTGATGACATATTATTTGACAGACCCAGGCTTTATAACGACCATTGCAAGCATAAAAGGGACAGGACAATTCCTTGATCCGAGATGGTCATGGGATGGCAGGCATATCGCAGTTACCGTTAAAAACAACAACGGAGAATCAGGCATAAAAATTATGGATGGTGAGGGCCGGAGTTTTACTACCGTAATATTCAACGATCATCTGAATTTGTTTCCCTCATGGTCCAGAGACGACCGGTATGTGCTTTTTTCTTCAGATATGACAGGCATAGCTAACCTGTACGCATATTCAATAACAGAAGGGGCTTTGTATCAGGTTACAAATGTTATAGGTGGTGCTTATGAATCTCAGGTGTCCCATGACAATAAAAATATAGCTTTAACTGAGTACGACGGCTCTGGGTTCAATATTTACACGATGCCGTTTTCGCCGGCTACGTTCAGGAAGGTGAACCCGGCGAGGGAATTCACTGTTGAGCAGATCAATCCGTACAAGCACCTTGAGATAAAAGAAACAAGATACTCTCCGTTTTCAACACTTTTACCAACATGGTGGCTACCGACAATTTCATTGGCAAGCGATGCCTATTCTCTTGGTGTTTATACTGCAGGCTCTGATTTGCTCGATCATAATAATTATACGGTTCAAGTCGGTTATACAGCATACCCTTATTTACAATGGAGACCTGGATTTTCAGCCACATACGATAATACATCCTATCCGCCTGATATAGGTATTGCCGGATCGATAATACCCTCTATTGCAGCAACGTACAGGGATCCAGCCTCGGGTATCTATCATTCATACATACAACAGGACAGCAACATAGCGCTGAGTGTAACATACCCTATAAATCATGTGCGTTATAGACAGTCGGCAGGTATCGGATATAATTATACGTATAAAGAATCGCTGACACAGCTTCCTGCTTATGTTACAAATCTTCCTTTTACCGGTGTGTTAAGCGGGGTTACGGCAAACTACTCCATTGATACGACGTCTTTTTTTAACACATCCATAAGCAGTGAAGACGGTGTATATTTCAACACGTACTTTGAAAAGGATCTTTCATTCCTCGGCAGTGACAGGGACCTCTCTCAATCATACTCAACAATAAAAGGATACCTACCGGGCTTTGGTGTCAACCATGTTATCTATGTAAAAGGTATATATGGATTTGTGGCAGGTGCATCAAAAAATGATTCCATGTTTTCTATCGGAGGCGTCCAGCCGTTTTATGGAAATCCCGATTATACGAGTGTACCGGTAAGAGGCTATCCAGCAGGCACACTGACCGGTACACAGGCATACTCGGCAACCCTGGAGTACCGGTATCCCGCGGGCATCATAGACAGGGGTATAAGTACCCTGCCGTTTTATCTCGATAAGATATCTCTGTTCCCATTTGTTGATAGTGCAGGCAATACACATAAGTCTGTTACCTCGACGGGCATAGAATTGAATTTAGATACATATATCGGTTATCTTTTCCCGTTTCGGTTTACAATAGGATATGCTTATGCGTACAATATATATCCGGCATCATCATTTTATTTCCTTTTAGGAGAAACGATTCAGTGAGAAATATTTATACGACGGTGGCAAGGCTTGCAGCGCCTGTTATGATAGGCATGCTGACCCAGACATTCATAAACCTGTTTGACGTCGCAATGGTCGGCAGGCTCGGTGCGGATGCAAAGACAGCACTCGCAGCGCTCGGGGTCGGCATCATAACACTCTGGGTGTTCGGCGGTGCACTGAATGCAATATCGGTCGGCATACTCAGCCTTGTTACGCGAAGGTTTGGAGAAAAAGAATACCAGAAGGCTGGTGAAGTCCTGTTCGTCGGTATTGCCATGGCCATTGTTCTCGGGACCATGATGGGTGTCCTCGGGTATGTAATATCAAAGCCGCTGTTCTCAATGCTTACCCACAATAAGATTGTTGCGATCGAGGGAGCAAAGTTCATAAGGTTTAGGTTTATAGGACTGCTCCCGTTCCTTATTATCATCGTATACAAGGCATTTTTCGATGCACTGGGCAAGACCTGGGTGTTTATGTATGTGGAGATCATCATGAACATCGTCAACGTGGTCCTGTCCTACGGCTTGATCCTTGGGCACCTGGGGTTCCCGAGGCTTGGGGTCGAAGGCGCCGGCATATCTGCAACAGTCAGTTCATTCGTTGGTGCAGTGGGCATCATCATCTATAGCTTTGAGCGCAGATACCGGGCGTTTGGTATATACAAAGTCTGCAAAGTTAACCTCAGGCTTATAAAAGAAATCATAAGGATAAGCTACCCGGCAGCTATTGCCGCGGTGCTTACGACATTAGGGTTTGAGGCATTCATTGTCATATCCGGCAAGATCAACGTTGTAACACAGGCAGCAACAACCATACTGACGCAGCTTGCTTCGCTGACATTTTTGCCCCTTCTTGGGTTCGGTACTGCTGCGGCAACCATGGTTGGACAGAGTCTCGGGGCAGGCAGCCCGGATCAAGCGGAAAAATACGCCTACAGCTCGATAAAACTTGGCACTATTATAACAACTGTTTTGGCTTTGGTGTTCCTATTTTTTTCTCAGCACGTTATAGGGTTGTTTACCGATACAAACGCCGTTATAACTGAAGGTTCAAAGGCATTGATCATATTCAGCCTTGCAATGGTTTTTGAAGCCATCGGCATTATAGCCAGTCAGTCGTTATTCGGGGCAGGATATACAAAGTATGTCATGGTTGTTGACGTATCTTTGCACTGGTTGATATTCGTACCTCTTTCTTACGTGCTCGGAGTAGTTGCAGGATTAAATATTGTTGGATTATGGTTATCAGTGGACATATACGTATTCTTGCTGAGCCTGTTTATGCTTATAGGGCTAAAAATGGGCAAGTGGAAGCTGGTGAAGATATAGCACCGGGGTTGTCATTTTATGTTCGTGTGATTAGAATATTCGTACGATGGAAAAAAAAGAACTTCAGAATAGAATACGGAGACTGGTAAAAGAGAAGAATGCAATACTTCTGGCACACAACTATCAGAGGGCCGAGATACAGGAGATCGCGGATCTTACCGGTGATTCATATGAGTTGAGCGTTAAGGCATCGAAAACAGACGCGGATATTATTGTATTCTGCGGAGTACGATTCATGGCAGAAAGCGCCAAGATACTCTCGCCTGAAAAGACAGTGCTTTTGCCCAATGTCAATGCCGGCTGTCCCATGGCCGATATGATTACCGTACAGCAGTTGGAAGGGCTCAAATCACAGTACCCGGAAGCTGCTGTCGTAAGCTATGTAAACACAAATGCGGATGTTAAGGCACTGTCGGATGTGTGCTGTACATCGTCGAATGCGGTAAATATCGTTAAGGCTGTTAATGCAAAAGGGGTACTTTTTATACCGGACAAAAATCTCGGCAGTTATGTGAAAAAGTTCGTGGACAAGGACATGATCATCTGGAACGGCTATTGTCCCACGCACCATCATATTTATCCTGAAGAGATAACACTGTTAAAAGAAAAATATCCCGATGCACCGTTTGTATGCCATCCCGAATGCAGACCCGAGGTTGTTGAACTCGCAGATAAGGTCGCGTCTACGTCAGGGATCTTGAAATTTGCAAGAGAAGACTCTCACAAACAGTTTATCATAGGTACTGAAGAAGGCATCATGTATCAACTCAGGAAAAACAATCCTGAAAAGGAATTCATCCTTGCTTCGCATGGATTCATATGCCCGAATATGAAAAGAACAAGGCTCGAGGATATCGTGCTCGCACTCGAGAAGAACCAATATGAAATCAAGCTGTCACCCGCAATCATAGAAAAGGCAAGACTCCCGCTCGAAAGAATGATCGAAATGAGTGCGGCTTCAGCACTCAAATGACTTTTCCCTTATAGGGAAAGCTTTTGATAAGTTATTTTACTCTAAATTTGTAATTGTTTTTGCAAGATGATATGTTACTCAAGAACAAGAACATTTCTGTTTTTAAAAATGGTATAAAATTTGCTCGTATTTATCTATAGCTATTTCAAAAAAGAGGTGGTTAAAATGCCGGCATTTAAACAATTGTTTGGTTATAAACTTGGTATCATAGTTTATATATGGCTCCAAAACAACTATTACCACAAGACAGGGCTGGTATGTTCAAGGGACATGCTTTTTGCTCCCCAAAAAACTTCAGGGTGTCCTGAAGTATGACACATACGACCCTGATGTAAACATACCGGATAATCCATCTACCGTGTACACCATAGGGCTGAATTGGTTTTTTTACAACCTTGACAAGGATACAGGTTGACTACGAGATAAAAGATGTGGATAGAGCAACCAGAAATAGCAATCTCCTCGCAGCTCAAGTTCAGGTTGGATTCTGATTATGCCGCCTTCTTTTCGACATAAATTCCAAATGCATTTTTCTGGTTAATTATTGTTTCAATCTTTAAATTTGTTGATAAAAAATTTATAATGGAGTAGCACCAACTATCAGAAAGGGTAGGTTTAACACAGCTCTTATATACATATAAAGAACAATCAAAAGGGCATATTACGCCTATGGTAAGAGGCGTTCGTATGTTTTTTATAATTGTAGTGCTCTCTATAGGGTGTTGGTATTGCTATAATGAAAAGAGAGTCGTGGCAAATATATTCACAAAGCAGGGCGGGGATACGGCATTACTTATAGGCGGACTGCCTCCTCATATCAAACCCCCGCTTGGCATGGTTTATATCCCTGCTGGTTGGTTCTGGATGGGCTGTGCACCGAAAGATAATCAGTGTGATAATGACGAAAAGCCATATCACCGTATATACCTTTCTGCATACTACATAGACAAAAATGATGTAACAGCGGATGATTATGCCAAATGTGTCAATGCCGGGGCATGCACAGTATCCGACACAAGAGGCAATTGCAATTACGGGGCACCAGGCAGAGAGAATAATCCGATAAACTGCGTTACCTGGGATCAAGCCAATACATATTGTCAGTGGGTAGGTAAGAGATTACCAACAGAAGCAGAATGGGAAAAGGCTGCAAGAGGTACACATGGACGGATATATCCATGGGGTAATGCGTGGGATTGTAAAAAGAGTTGTAATTCAGTAAAGCCCTGCAAACATGAAAGTACATGCCCGGTAGGTTCTTACCCAAAATATGCCTCTCCGTATGGGGTAATGGACATGACCGGTAATGTGGCTAACTGGACAAATGATTGGTATGATGAGTATTACTATGAGAAATCGCCTTCTAAAAATCCCCAAGGACCTGATAGTGGTAAGGAATTTGTCGTTCATAGTGGATCATGGAGTGTTTGCGTTACTCATAATTTGCGAACCTCGGATCGTAACGGGATCATTCCATTAAGAAGCAGCAGGGGGATCGGATTCCGCTGCGCACGGAGTGTTTTTTAGCTTTTTGTCCAGGTGCGTATAAATTCACGAGCTGTATTTTCAGGGTCATGGGTATCCAGGATAGCTGAAATTACGGCAGCCCCGTGTATGTTGTATCTCTTTAATTCGTTCAGGTTATTTATTGTAATGCCCCCTATAGCATAGACGGGAATTCTTGAAACCTTGGCTATTTTTGCAAGCATATCAAATCCTATATAGGTACTGTCTTGTTTTGTTGATGTTGGGAAAACAGCGCCTGCACCCACATAGTCAGCGCCATTGATTTGTGCTGTTATTGCCTCTGCTTCATTTCTGACAGATAACCCTATGATCTTATCCCCGAGATATTTTTTTACGATCTTAACAGGCATATCATCCTGTCCAACATGAACGCCATCTGAATCAACGGCAAGTGCAATATCTATTCTATCATTTACAATAAGCAGGGCATTGTATTGTCTGCATAATTGTTTGATCTTCAGTGCCTCATCATACATTGTCCTTGTTTGTGCATCTTTTTCCCGATACTGTATGATCTTGATGCCTGCCTTTAACAGATACAGTGCCGACTGTTCGTGAGATGTCCCAAAATCACGCGAGGTGATACCATAGATACCGTATGGAAGCTCAGGTTTTACCGACACAGATTAACTCCATTCTGTCATTCCCATGAAAAGGGGAATCCAGGAACAGGCCTGACGGCATGCATGATTATTTAATCTCGACATCCGCAAGCTTATATATTTCTTCATTCAAACTATAGATCTCATCGATGAGTGCAACCATAAAACTGCCCGGGAGCTTTGTGCGTGCTGCTGCCTTTTCACCGGCTATTTCAAAAGATGTCAGTCCTTCGATAGCCGCAGCAAAGGAATCATTATTAACCGCCATAAAGCTTGCAATAACGGATCCCAGCATGCAGCCCGCGCCTGTAATACGTGAAAACATATCCGTACCGTTCTTTACCTTGGCGGATTGCCTGCCGTTTGAAATATAATCTTCACGCCCTGTAATAACAGCGGTTAACCCGTACTCTTTTGCAAGTGCTTCAGCGGTTTCCAGACCGGCAGAGGTTGTGGAATCGACACCTTTTACTTTAACCTTTTCTCCGGCAAGAGACTGCATCTCACCTGCATTCCCCTTGATGACATCTACCTTTACTTCATTTAATATTTTTTTCGCTGTTTCCGTTCTGTACCTCGTTGCCCCGGCACCGACAGGATCGAGCAATACGGGTACATGTTTCTTGTTTGCCATTTTTCCGGCAGCAAGCATTGATTCAATCCAATGATCGCTTAACGTGCCGATGTTTATATAAAGAACATTTGCAATCGAAGCCATATCTTCAACCTCCGGTCTTGCATGTGCCATAATGGGCGAGGCGCCGAGAGAGAGCGTTATATTTGCGCTCACATTCATAACGACATAGTTTGTGATGTGATGCACAAGCGGTTTAGCATTTCTGATCTTTAATAAATCAGTATAATAGTTTATAGTCATTTGATATCCTCACTTCTTCTGCTGCAGTGCCTGATCGAGTACTGCGACACTCAGGCTTGCGCATTTCACCCTTGCAGGGTACTTCTTCACATCAGAAAGAGCCTCGAGATCACCTAATAACTCCGAGTTGTAATTTTTTCCTGCAAGCATATTTTTGTACTCCTCCATTATCTTTCTTGTTTCTTCGATTGTCTTTCCTTTGATTGCCTCTGTTAACAGAGAAGCTGCTGATTGACTGATAGAACAGCCGTTCCCTGTAAACATGATGTCCTTTACTCTGTTGCCGTCAAATTTGAGCTCCATTGCTATTTCATCGCCGCATAAAGGATTAGAGCCGTCCGACTTTGCATCAGGATGCTCGATATGACCGTGATTTTTTGGGTGCTGGTAGTGTTCTATGATAATTTCTTTGAATAATTCTTCAAGCGACATGACCGAATATCTCCTTTGTTTTCTTTAACGCCGTTACGAGTAAATCTATCTCTTGCTTTGTGTTATAGAAATAAAAGCTTGCCCTTGCCATTGCCGATACGCCGCAATCTATCATGAGCGGCTGGGCACAGTGGTGTCCCGCCCGTATTGCTATGCCTTCGTTATCGAGTATCGTGCCGATATCATGCGAATGAACGTCTTTGATATTGAATGCCATGATCCCCCCCTTTTTTGCTGAATCGAGTGGGCCATAAAGGAAAATATCCGGTACTGTCTTCATCTTTTCAAGTGCGTACGTTGTCAGCTCTCTTTCGTAAGATTCAATGGTATCCATTCCTACATTCTCAAGATACTCTATCGCTGCCTTTAAGCCTATTGCACCCTCATAATTTGGTGTACCCGCCTCAAACTTCCAAGGCAGTTCGTTGTACGTCACACTATCAAGCGTAACCCTCAGGATCATCTCGCCGCCACTTAAAAAGGGCTCCATTGATTGGAGGTATGATTCTTTTGCGTACAGTACCCCGATACCCGTGGGACCAAGCATCTTGTGTCCTGAAATGGCGAAGAAATCGCAATCAATATCCCTGACATCGATCTTCATGTGGGGTGCACTCTGTGCACCGTCGACAACAACAGTGGCACCATGTTTGTGTGCCAGTGAGGTTATCTCTTTCACCGGATTTATGGTACCAAAAACGTTCGACATGTGGACGATACCGACAAGCCTGGTTTTGTCCGACAGCATGGATTTAAAGGTATCCATATCAAGCTCTCCGTCCATCTTCGAGGGTACGATCTTGATAATAGCACCTTTTCTGTGTGCGAGTCTGAACCATGGCACATAGTTACTGTGATGCTCCATAATGCTCACGATGATCTCATCGCCGGCCTTTATATTTGCTTCTCCCCATGTATAGGCTATAAGGTTTAATGCCTCTGTTGCGTTGCGGGTAAAGACGATCTCCTTCGCGCTATTCGCATTGATGAACCTTCGCACGGCCTCTCTCGAATCTTCATAAGCCTGTGTCGATTCTTCTGCAAGCAGGTATACGCCTCTGTGAACATTCGCATTATAATGCTTGTAAAGATCCGATATGGCATCTATTACGACAGAAGGCTTTTGCGTGGTTGCAGCATTGTCAAGGTAGACGAGCTGCTTGTCCCTTACCATACGGGATAAAACCGGAAAATCTTTTCTTATTCGTTCAATATCCATGTACATGCTCCATTTTTAATCTCATAATTCCCTGTCGCTTGCTACAGGGTTACTTCTTGCCTGTCATTCCCGTCCCGCGGAACGCGGGATAATTTCCAACGGGAATCCAGAAAAGCAAGGCAAAAAAACTGGATTCCTGCTTTTGCAGGAATGACGACGAACAAATGTATTATCCTCTCTCTCCTACCTCGCAGCTTGCTGCGAGGTAGTTCATCAAGTTATTTTATATAAAGCATTTTGGTTTGTAAATCAACAGTCAACATATTTCACTCACACCTATCCTCCCCCCGTCAAGGGGGACTTTTAGTCAACACAGTCAACGTGCCTTGTTACAAATTTAGGTTGTCCCGATGTCTGGAATGATGGTGTTCGAGTACTTATATTTTGTGAAAAGGAGCAATAACAATGGATACGAAAAAGAACCGAGAAATAATTCTGACAAGAAGACCCGATGGTATGCCACGGGAAGAAGATTTTAAGCTTATCGAAGCAGAGATGCCCGTGTGCAGGGACGGCATGGTACTTGTCAAGACCTTGTACCTTTCTGTTGATCCCTATATGCGTGGCAGGATGAGCGGTGTAAAAACATATATTTCTCCCTTTGAGCTCGACAAGGTCATAACAGGAGGCATTGTCGGAGAGGTTGTAGAGACTATGTCTCCGGATCTTAAGGCCGGAGATATTGTTACCGGTAACCTTAGCTGGCGCGATTACAATGTAACGGACAGCAGGGAACTCAGTAAGATCGATCCCAGGATTGCACCCGTATCAACGGCACTTGGCATACTCGGCGTGCCCGGGCTTACCGCATACTTTGGCTTACTTGATATAGGTAAACCATCATCAGGAGAAACAGTGGTAGTGTCAGGTGCCGCAGGTGCAGTAGGAACTGCTGTGGGCCAGATTGCAAAAATAAAAGGCTGCAGGGTTGTCGGTATTGCAGGCTCTGATGTGAAAACCAAATATCTTGTAAATGAGCTTGGATTTGATGTTGCAATAAACTATAAAACCACTCCGGATATAAAAAAAGCGATTAAAGATGCCTGCCCAAAGGGAGTTGATATCTATTTCGATAATGTCGGAGGAGAGATTTCGGATGCTGTTATGCCTCTGCTTAATTATAAGGCACGTATTGTGCTGTGCGGACAGATATCCCGGTACAATATAACTAAGCCGGATGTCGGCCCACGGATTCAAGGATACCTGCTTATAAAGAGTGCCATGATGAAGGGATTCATTGTCATGGATTATGCAGACAGATACGAAGAAGGCATTGTCCAACTTGCTCAATGGATTTCACAGAAGAAATTAAAATACACAGAGCATGTTATCAATGGACTCGAAAATGCACCAAAGGCATTTATCGGATTATTCAAAGGTGAAAACCTCGGCAAACAGCTTGTAAAGGTGGGATAGGTTTATTCCCTCAAAGCAATAAGAGGGTAGGGGCTTAAAATTTTAAGCCCCTACCTAACCCAATTTTGGTAACATTCAATACCCACTTTTTTTATCAATAATGGCTTGACATTTAATTATATGGTGGTATGAAGTGGTATAAAGGGGCATAAAAGTGTGACAAAATTGTATGGAGTTTATAGGAAGGTATAGACATAGGATTGATAAAAAGGGCCGTGTAAGTGTACCGTCGGCATTCAGAAAAATACTGACCGAAGAGTACGACAACAGGGTAATACTGACAAACAATCAGAACTGGCTTGAGGTATATCCATATCAGGTTTTTAAACTGCGTAAAGAACGAATTAAAGCACTGCCGCCAACTCTGGATGTAGTGGAAGATTATAAACTATTTCACTATGGGGATGCGTTCGAATACGAAATAGACGGACTCGGAAGACTTTTCATACCTGCATATCTGAGAGAAGAGGCGCACCTCGGGGAAGAGGTTATCATAGCAGGAGGCGACGAGATATTCTCGATATGGGATATCACGACCTTTGAACAGGAACATCAGAGAATTAAAAATAACTTCTCGAATATCAAAAAAGGCATTGCTCAATTGGGAGTATAAATGCACATACCTGTAATGTTGAACAAAGTCATTGAATACATGAATCCTAAAGATAAAGGTATATACCTCGATGCAACAGTCGGTGAGGGTGGACATGCAGGGGCTATACTTGAAGCGTCCGCCCCGGAAGGTTATGTCGTTTGCTCGGATGCGGATGACAACATGTTGAATAAAGCAAAAGATAATCTTGAGGCTTTTAGAACAAGGATAAAACTTTTGCATGCCAATTATAGGGATATTGAAAATATTGCAAAAGAAACAGGTATCGAAAAATTCGACGGCATTATAGTTGATCTCGGTTTTAATACCGCCCAGATAAATGATGCTGCACGAGGTTTTAGCTTTTCGAGCGAAGGGCCACTTGATATGCGGTATGATACATCATCCGGTATTACGGCTTATGATGTTGTAAACAAGTTTGATCAGGAAAGGCTTGCAAGAATTATAAAAGAGTACGGTGAGGAAAGGCAGTATAAAAAAATTGCAAAGGCTATAATTGCTGCAAGGAAAAAATCCCGCATAAAAAATACTACGGAACTTGCATCTTTGATATCGAAGACCGTCATCGGCCGTCGCGGTATACATCCAGCCACGAAAACTTTTCAGGCTATAAGAATTTTTGTAAACGATGAACTGGAAAATTTAAAAACATTTCTTCAAAAGGCAGCGGATTTTCTTGATATCGGCGGTGTGTTGATCATCATCTCATTTCATTCTCTCGAAGATCGGGTGGTAAAACATGCATTCAGGCAGCTTTCCATTCTTGCAAAACCTGTATTCAAAACACTTACACGTAAACCTGCGATACCCGATGAAGAGGAATTACGACACAACTATAGGGCAAGAAGTGCAAGGTTAAGGGCCATAAAGCGAATAGCTTAGGAGGCAATATTAGATGAAAGCTTATGTGGATAACAGGGCAATGGATTATCAGACAGTACCGGCAATAAGTATATCTCCATTCAAAATACTCTTAACGCTCGCGGTGATCCTTTTCTTTATACTGATCTTGATATGGAGCCGGATCAACTTTATAGCGGCAAGTTACAGGATGTCCAACCTGACTTTACAAACACAAAAATTAAACCAGCAGATCGATCAATACGACCTTGAAATAGCCACACTGAAAAGCAGAAACAGGATTGAAAATATAGCGAGGACGAGGTTGAACATGGGCTATCCCGACAGCAGACAATTAATTTCAATAGACAGGTAGGATGGACTCGGTAAAGCGTATAAATGAACAACATCTTGTAAGACTATTCATAATATATCTGTGTGTAATAGCAGGTTTTGCACTGGTGCTGTCGAAGGCATTTTATCTTGACGTAGTAAAAGGAAGAAGATACGCAGAGCTTGCAAGAAGACAGTATTCAAGAGAGGTCACACTTCTTCCGGCAAGAGGGTTGATCATGGACAGGGACGGCAGGATACTTGCACAGAGCGTATTGGTTGATTCATTTTATGCGGATCCTTCAAAAATCAAAAACAAAAGCAGAACGGCGATCATTACAGGGAGCGTACTGAAGCTTAACCCTGATACCGTTTTAAAAAAATTAGAATCGGATAGGCAGTTTGTATGGATAAAAAGACTGGTAGATCCGGATACAGCAAGAAAACTCATGCAGTATCATTTAAAAGGTGTATACTCTTTGAAAGAGTACAGAAGATTCTATCCGGATCTTAAACTTGCAAGCAGTGTACTGGGGTTTGTAGGCGTAGATTCAAACGGGCTTTCGGGCATAGAGCTGTCTATGAACAGGTATTTAAGCGGCATCCCGTTCTCGGCGGTCATAGACGTGGACGGACGCAACAGCCCCATTTATACGGGTAACTTGCTCAACGATGCTTCACCGAGTGGAGACAGCGTTGTTACAACAATAGATCTCAATATCCAATTTATACTACAGGAAGCTTTAAAGCAAGCCGTGTCGGAGCAGGAGGCAAAAAAAGGTATAGGTATAATCATGAATCCTGAAACGGGCGAGGTACTTGCTATGGCGAACATACCAGACTTCAACCCAAACGTATACATGGATTATCCAATGTTTGCGTTCAAGGACACGGCAGTGGAAAACACCTATGAGCCAGGCTCTATATTCAAGCCATTTGTAATTTCATCTGCCCTTGATGCGGGTGTGATATCGCCGGATCAAAAGATATTCTGCGAGGATGGCCAATACAAGGTTTACAACATTGTTATAAGGGACGCAGAAGGCGATTTTAACATGCTCAGCATTGGAGATATACTCAAATACAGCAGTAACATAGGTGCCGCAAAAATAGGGGAAAAATTGGGTAGCACTACACTGTACGATTACCTAAGACGTTTTGGTTTTGGCAGCCAGACCGGTATAGAATTGCCTGGAGAATCACCAGGCATATTGAATCCCGTTGCCAAATGGTCGGGTGTTTCAATCGATACAATACCGTTTGGCCAGGGTGTATCCACAACCCCCATTCAACTTGTTACCGCAATGTCGGCCATAGCCAATGGAGGTTTGCTCGTTGCTCCTCAGATCATAAAAGAGATAAGAAAACCCGATGGGCGGATTGAAACATTTCAACCCGTTATCAGAAGAAGGGTTATATCCGAGCATACAGCACAGATCATGACGGATATGATGATAGGCGTTGTTAATGACGGAGGTACCGGAGTCAAAGCCGAGATGAAAGGTTATACCGTGGCAGGGAAAACAGGAACAGCACAGATCCCTGATCCTTCGACAGGGGCTTATTATAAAAATAGATTCGTAGCATCCTTTCTCGGATTTGTGCCTGCACACAATCCAAAGATAGTTATGCTTATCATGTTTGTTGATCCTCAGAAAAATATTTACGGAGGATCAATCGCTGCCCCGGTTTTTAAAGAGGTAGCGGAAAAGGTGCTGCCGTATCTCGGCGTTCCTTCGAAATTGAATATAATGGCAATGCCTTCGGATGAGCCTTCCTCTATGGATATCGAACAGGCACAGTTCAGCGGCATAACACAAACGGGTTTTATTCCGGATTTCAAGGGTGAAACAATGAGAGTCGTATTAAAGCAGGCACGGCAGGCAGGCATAAAAGATCTTGTTCTGAAAGGTTCGGGCTATGCAGCGGATCAGAGTCCCCAACCATATACACCTTACTCCAGGGGACCGGTTAAGGTATTGTTTTCCATAAAAACAGGCGTACAAAGCGATCGCTTTTTGCAATCAAACAAACCTTATGCTTCCCCTATAAAAAAGACTGTGTACGAAGGTAAACATGGTAGCTCCCATCACATAGGGACAATAAAGGGTTGAAAATGGATTTAAAAAAACTTTTAAAAAGTATATATTTTTTATCACTTCATGGAGATGCTGTCGGAGATATTAAAGGCATTGCGTATGATTCAAGGAAGGTACAAAGCGATTATTTGTTTGTTGCAATACCCGGGGAAAAAGAAGACGGTATAAAGTACGAAAACGAAGCTGTCAATAATGGGGCAGTTGCAATTGTTGCAAAAGCATACAATCCTTCAATAAAAGGAGTTTTGCAGATCATCGTGGAAGATCCTCGCATAGCACTGTCATTGTTATCGAGGGAATTTTACAATAATCCGGGTACAAGGCTGTTCGTTGTTGGAATAACCGGCACAAACGGTAAAACAACAACCGCATATCTTTTAGAATCCATACTCAATTCGGCACAAAAATGTCCCATAGTAATAGGCACGATAAATTACAGATTTATGAATAAGAAAGTAAAGGCTGTCAATACAACACCCGAATCTCTGGACATCAATATGATGATGAGTGATTATCTATTGGAGGGAGCGACCGATGTAATCATGGAAGTATCCTCACATGCAATCTCACAGGGCAGAGTGAACGGTATCGACTTTGACGTGGCGATCTTTACAAATCTTACACAGGACCATCTTGATTATCACAAAACTATGGAGAACTACTTTTTCGTAAAATCAATGTTGTTCGAGAAATTACTTGTTGCGAGCCGCAAGAGCAAAAAATTTGCCATATTGAACAGTGATGATCCGTGGGTAAGCAAGTTAAAGATAAAAAGGGGCATACATATCCTGAGATTTGGGAATTCAAAGCAGGCTGATATAAAGCTTATAGAATCCAGGACATCACTCGACGGCATAACCATGAAACTTTCAACCCCTATAGGTATAATAGATCTGGAGTCCCCTCTTGTTGGTTACTACAATATTTATAATATAATGGCCGCGGTTGCCACTGCTATTGTTTCAAACATATCAATCGATCATATAAAGCATGGTATTGCATCCATGCACAATGTGCCTGGAAGGGTAGAAAGAATTGTAAATCCTAAGGATGTTTATGTGTTTGTGGATTATGCACATAGTCCTGATGCACTGGGAAAGGTTCTGACAGCATTAAACGAGTTGAAAAAGAAAAGAGTTATATGTGTGTTCGGATGCGGTGGAGACAGAGATAAAGGGAAAAGGCCGATCATGGGTGAGATCGCCACAAGGCTTTCCGATATAACTATTATAACATCCGATAACCCGCGCTCCGAACAACCGGAAACGATTATATCGGACATAGAAAGAGGCATAAAGAATGCACCGAAGGTCGAATCAATAGATTCAGGCAGCCGTTACGATTCAAAGGTTTATATCGTTATTCCGGACAGGAAACAGGCCATCAGAAGGGCACTGGAGATATCGAATGAAGGTGATGTTCTGCTTATAGCCGGAAAGGGGCATGAAGACTATCAGATATTTAAAGATAAGACTATTCACTTTAGCGATAGAGAAAACGTACATGATTATTTTGGAATGCAAAATTGAAAATAGATATGCATGATATACAGAAGTTAAAAAATATAAAAGTATTCAATGCCGGCACAAACTGGTGTGCTTATGGTGTATCTACGGATACAAGGAAGCCCATAAACGGCATGTTGTTCTTTGCGATTAAAGGAGAGCGCTATGATGGCCATACCTTTGTTAATGATGCAATTCAACAGGGAACTGCCGGTGTTGTTATAAATAAAAGTCACGAGTATCTGATGGATGGATTAGAGAACAAGACGGTTGTTCTTTTAGTAAATAATACGATTGAATCTCTTGGAGAGTTGGCGCATATTATAAGGGAAAGGTACAAGCCAACGGTCATAACAATAACGGGTAGCAACGGTAAGACAACCACAAAGGAAATGCTGTATGAGCTTTTATCGAGTTCATATAATACCGGAAGGACTCAGGGTAATCTTAACAATCTTATAGGTTTGCCTTTGTCTATACTCAACATGGAACAGGATGCCCGGATATGGGTGCTTGAACTTGGGACGAGCAGGTATGGAGAACTGGCAAGCCTCGCTGAAATAGCTTCCCCGGATATAGGCGTACTGACGAACATAGGCAGGGCACACCTTGAGTTTTTTAAAGATCTTGAAGGAGTTGCAAAGGCCAAATCGGAGATGTTTTCAGTCATGACGACGGATGGAACTGCCGTGATGAATGCGGACGATCCCTTTGTAATGAGTATAGCCGATCATTTCAAGGGCATGGTCCTCACAGCTGGTTTTGCATCGGATGCACAGTTGCGTATACTTTCTTACAATCTTACAGACAAGGGCATGGATTTCAAAATTACGTGCGAAGGTAAAGAACACAGCTTGAGCATGCGGATATCAGGCAAACACTATTTATACGATATGGCCCTTTCAATACTATGTGCCAGACACTTGAACGTAGAATGGGATAACATAAGGGCAGCGTGTGAACGGTTTACGGTGTTCAAAGGAAGAGGCAATAGAATGTCGTATAAAAATGACATAACCGTTATTGATGACACGTACAATGCCAATCCGGATTCGATGCGCAGCGGATTCCTGTCGGCTATAGAAAGGTACGGGGCAGAAAGAATCGTAGCTGTTATAGGAGACATGCTCGAGCTTGGAGAGCAGACAGCCCAGCAGCATTTTTCTTTGGGGGAGTTTCTCGCTGAAAAGGGCATAAGCAAATTTATACTGATAGGCAGGTTCTCCGACAATACGTTCGAAGGCATACGCTCATCCGGGAAAAAACAGGTTTATGCAAAACAAGCCGGTGATATACAGTCCGCTGTCCAGCAACTTGTAGGTCTATCGAAAAACAACGTTGTGATTTACATCAAAGGCTCCAGGAGTATGAAACTGGAACAGATAATATCGGGGTATGATAATATTATGAGGAACAGAGATGCTTGAATATTTTTTATATCCACTGGCAAAGCAGTTTATAATATTTCATGTTTTAAAGTATATAACATTCAGGACATTGAGTGCGATGATCACAGCATTGATCATAAGCATGATATTCGGCAACCCCTTTATAAAATTAATGACGAGAATAGGCATGGGACAGGTCGTACGATCCGACGGCCCCCAAAACCACATCAGCAAGAAAGGAACACCGACAATGGGCGGGCTTCTCATGATAGTATCCATTATTATTTCGACCATACTGTGGATGGATATTGCCAATGTGTATGTATGGGTACTCATGTTCGCCCTGCTGGGTTTTGGAGCTATCGGCTTTATAGATGATTACAAAAAACTTAAAAATAGAAATTCAAAAGGGTTGAGAGGAAGCTATAAATTAGTTCTTGAAACAATACTTACCATTGTGATTATATATTTGCTTTTGAGGTTTGATGACATCAACTATACATTGACGTTTCCATTCTTCAAAAGATTTGTCGTTAATTTGGGCTGGCTGTACTTTCTGTTTTTCCTGTTTATTGTCATAGGAACCTCGAACGCGGTTAATCTTACGGATGGGCAGGATGGACTTGCAATTGTCCCGGTTATGACCTGCTTCGGCGTGTATGCTGTGTTCGCTTATGTGCTGGGCAACGTAAAGTTCTCCGAATACCTGATGTTTGCCCCTATTTCTGGAACAGGAGAAATAGCAACATTTGCAGGGGCTGTTATCGGCGCTGCAATGGGATTTTTATGGTTCAACACATATCCTGCCGAGATATTTATGGGTGATGTGGGTTCTCTCGGGCTCGGAGGCGTGCTTGGTGTTGTGGCTATCATACTAAAGCAGGAGATGCTGCTTGCTATCATCGGTGGCGTTTTCGTGATTGAAGCCCTTTCCGTGATAACTCAGGTGAGTTCGTTCAAATTGATCGGCAGGCGTGTATTTGCAATGGCACCGATACACCACCATTTTGAATTGAAGGGATGGGTTGAACCGAAAATAACCGTAAGGTTCTGGATCATATCCATTTTGCTCGCGTTGCTTGGGCTGGCAACGCTTAAATTGAGGTGATGGATGGAATTAAAAGGTAAAAAGATAGCGGTTATAGGCATGGGCAATACAGGCCTTGCCACTGCCAGCTTTATCTTGAAGAAACAAGGCAAGGTGACATGCTACGACCAAAAACCGGTTTCTGAAATAAGAGGCATCAACGGTATAAAATCCGATATAACCATTATTGACAGCTGGAACGGTAGTGCATTGGATGACTATGAGCTTGTTATCGTCAGTCCGGGTGTTCCTATGGCATTGAGAGGCATACAATCGGTAAAGGGTAAAGGCGCGGAGGTAATAAGCGAGATCGAGTTTGCATCCAGATTCACCGACAAAAGAATCATAGGCATTACCGGTACCAATGGTAAAACTACCACCGTCACCCTGCTCGGCCAGATACTTAACAATGCAGGCAAAAAGGCCGGAGTAGGCGGTAATATCGGCATGCCGTTTATTCAGCTTGTTGAGCATGACAGCGAATACGGAATGTATCTGCTTGAGCTGTCAAGCTACCAGCTCGAGGGTATTGTCAGCTTCAAGCCATGGATAGCAGGATTACTCAATATCACGGACGATCACCTCGACAGATATAAAGACATAAATGACTACGCAGATGCGAAATTCAGGATATTCATGAATCAATCCATAGATGATTATGCGGTTATAAATGCAGAAGACAAATATACGGTAAAAGGTAAGAGAAATATAAAATCAAGGCCCTACTGTTTTACCACGAGCAAAAGGACAAGAAGGGGTGCTTATCATAAAAATGGAGAGATAATCTATGTCGATGGATCCGGATACGAAACTACATTTAAACTGAATAATTCCGCTCTCATCGGTATGCATAATGTTCAGAATACAATGGCATGCATTATTGTATCGAAACTTCTTGATATACCGGATAGCACTATACGGGAAACAATAAACAGTTTCAAAGGGCTTCCCCATAGGATTCAGTTCCTGGCGGATGTCAACGGCATAAAATACTATGACGATTCAAAGGCCACAAATGTCGACGCAGTGGTTGTTGCGTTGAAAACCATCTCTTCTCCGGTGATACTTATCATGGGAGGAAGAGATAAGGAAGGCGACTACAGTCCGCTGTCACCACTTGTAAAGGAAAAGGTAAAGCTGCTTGTCGTCATGGGTGAAGCGAAAGAACGCATCGCAAAAGCATTTCGGGATATTGTCAAAATAGTGCCTGTTGATTCCATGGAATCTGCCGTGGAAGCGGCTGTTCATTATGCCGAACGCGGCGACACTGTACTTCTATCGCCTGCCTGTTCAAGCTTTGATATGTTCCTTGATTACAAACAAAGGGGAGAGATGTTTAAATCAGCGGTTATGAATATAAACAGGAGCACTGCACATGAAGGACTATGACCGCGGAATAATTATTGCTACCCTGATGTTGTGCCTTTTCGGCGTCATTATGGTGTTCAGTGCAAGTTCAATATATGCGCTGAAGGCGTACGGCACAAAGTACTACTTTGTAGAGCGGCAGCTTGTTTACCTGATTTTAGGCTTATTGGCAGGTGGGGTTGCGGCCGTTATAAATATCGACATTGTAAGGAAATACGCGAATCTTTTGTACTGGCTTATCATACTTTTGCTTATACTTGTTTTTGTTCCTCATATTGGTGTTGTTGTGAGCGGCTCACACAGGTGGTTAAGGCTTGGCGGATTTACAATACAGCCTTCGGAGTTCGCAAAACCTGTATTGATATTGCTTATAGCACATATACTCGAAGAAAAAGGACAGAGGTTGAACAATTCTCCGCCTGTGCTGCTTCCTTTGCTCTATACGGCGGTGGTCTTATTGCTGATCATTAAGGAACCCGATTTCGGCAGTGTGGTAATCATAACGACAGTGGTATTTGCCATTCTTTTCCTGTCCGGTGTGGATATTATGTCGCTGGCTTTGGCCTTTGTTCCTGTCATACCCGTTGCTGTATTGCTTGTAGTGCATTCCACATACAGGCTTAATCGCATAAAAGCATTCCTTGATCCATGGCAGCATGCACAAACCGGCGGGTTTCAGATTGTTCAGTCGACCCTTGCTTATGGAGCAGGGGGCATAACCGGTGTTGGACTCGGGAATAGCTTTGAAAAGCTATTCTATCTGCCGGAGGCACATACAGATTTTATCTTTTCGGTCGTTGCAGAAGAGCTTGGTTTTATAGGAGTAGCCGCAGTGATCGGGGTATTCATTTTTCTTATTACCAAGGCGTTTTCCATAGCAGCCCGTTCCGAGAGTATTTTTACCAAAACAACGGTTTATGGATTGACTTTATTCATAGCTCTCCAGGTAATTATAAACATAGCGGTTACGTTGGGGTTGTTGCCTACGAAGGGGCTTACCATGCCGTTTATAAGCTACGGAGGCAGTTCATTGACAGCAGAGCTTATCTCAATAGGCATAATATTAAATTTATCAAGAAGGGTTAACGATGGAAGCGACGAGGCTGATAATAGCAGGTGGGGGTAGCGGTGGACACTTTTTCCCTGCACAGGCAATTATGGATGAAATTATAAGGAGAAGAAAGGATATCGAATATATGTATGTTGGTGCCGATTCTGGCATAGAAAGCAGAAAGTGGACGCTTCCTGCGGATAACCGCAGGCTTCTTACTGTTAAGGGCTTCAAGAACAAAACAGCAGGAGAAAAACTATCGTCCGCCTTTTTGCTGGTGGGTTCCATGGTAGAATCAAGAAACATAATAAAGGATTTCATGCCTGATGCAGTGCTCGGTGTAGGCGGATATGCTTCATTCCCGATCATTATGACGGCAATAATGATGCATATCCCTTCTGCAATACATGAACAAAACTCTGTTCCAGGGCTTGCAAACAAACTCCTTTCACGATTTGTAAAGAAGGTTTTTATATCCTTCGAAACGTCAAGAAAGTACTTTCCTTCCGGCAATACCCGGATGACAGGCCTGCCTATACGATACGTCATGCGTAAACAAAGGACATACGCTGCAGCGGTAAAAACGATCCTTATACTGGGCGGAAGTCAGGGTGCACATCAAATAAACGAAATGATGGTTAAAGGGCTTGACGGCATTGTTGATATAAAAGACAGGGTCAGGTTCATACACCAGACAGGGGCGGCGGATCGTACTTATGTCAAAAGTGCATACGATAAGTATGGATTCAAAGCGGATGTGTTCGATTTTATAGATGATATGGCCTCGGTATTCGAGAAAGCGGATATTGCTGTGTCAAGGGCAGGTGCATCTACGCTTTTCGAACTTGCAGCTTACGGTGTACCGTCAATCCTCATACCCTATCCGTTCGCTGCGTCGGATCACCAGACTTTGAATGCACAGGAGATTTCTTCCCATGGAGGCGCTGTTGTAATACCGGCTGTAGCTACAGAACCGAATCTACTTGTAGAGGATATACACGAACTGATCTCTGATGAAGGAAGGATTGAAAAAATGTCAGGGGCAATGATGAAATGGGCAAAACCTTATGCAGCATCAAACATAGTGGATGAAATGATAACGTTATCCAGAAAGGCAAAAGCATGCACAAGAGGATAAGGCGTATACATTTTGTTGGCATAGGCGGAGCCGGCATGAGCGGGATAGCTGAATTACTGCTGAATATAGGATACGAGGTAAGCGGTTCGGACATCAAGCCTTCGAAGGTAACGGATAGACTACAGACGCTTGGTGCAACAGTTATGATCGGTCATAAAGCAGTTCATGCAAAGGACGCGCATGTCGTCGTGTTTTCATCAGCGGTAAAAGACGACAACCCGGAGCTCGTTTATGCAAGGGAACACAACATACCTGCAATACCAAGGGCTGAGATGCTTGCGGAACTTATGAGAGTTAAGTATGCGGTTGCAATCGCAGGAAGCCATGGAAAGACAACGACAACATCGCTTGTTTCCATAGTGCTTGCTGCAGGCGGGCTTGACCCTACAAGTATAGTCGGCGGTAAGGTCAATATATTCGGTTCCAATGCCAAACTCGGACAGAGCGAGTACCTTGTTGCCGAAGCTGATGAAAGCGATGGCAGCTTCTTGAAGCTTACACCGACGATAGCTATTGTAACGAACATAGATCCCGAACACCTTGATTACTATAAGACGTTTGAGAGGGAAAAGGATGCCTATGTGGAATTTATCAACAAGGTGCCTTTCTATGGTCTCGCGATCCTATGCCTCGATGAAGAAAATGTAGCATCCATTATGCCGAGGCTAAAGGTTAGAAGGATGACATACGGCTTGTCTGCACAGGCAGATGTTCAGGGATATAATGTCGTGCAAAGAGGCGGGGAGTGTGATTTCTCTGTTAACGTAAAGGGTAGGCAGTATGGTTCATTCACAATCCACATGCCGGGTATACATAACGTCTACAATGCCCTCGCGAGCATTGCTGCCGGCCTTGAGCTTGAACTCGAGCCCGAGAAAATAAAAGAAGGTATAGGGAAATTCAATGGAGTAGAAAGGCGGTTTCAGATAAAGGCGAATATAAACGATATAATAGTAGTGGATGATTACGGTCATCATCCAAAAGAGATAAAGGCCACGCTTGCAGGGGCGAAAAACGGATGGAAGAGGAGGCTTATCGTGGTTTTCCAGCCGCACAGGTACACGCGGACGATGCTGTTGTTCAATGATTTTCTTACGGCATTTTATCAGGCAGATGTCCTCATTATTACGGACATATATGCCGCCGGAGAAGAGCCTCTAGAAGGTGTGGACGCCTACAAGCTCTACAGCGGTATGAGGGACATGGGTTACAAGGATGTCAGATACATACGGGATAAGGATAAGATTGTGGATGAATTGGAACATACGGTTGTGCCGGGCGATATGGTTATTACGCAGGGTGCGGGGGATATATTTACGGTCGGGGATGCGTTCATAAAGAGGTTAAAGAAGAATGGCTGATTTCAGCGAATTAAAATCGATTATAAAAGGTAATGTCATGGTTGATGTACCGATGAAGGAGTACACAAGCATGCAGGTCGGGGGCATCTGTGCGTGCATGGTTACGCCTGAAAATTTAGACGATATATTTAAATTTATAGATTGGTCAAAGCGCAACGAAGAGCGGTATTTCGTGATCGGTGCAGGGACGAACCTTATCGTAAGAGACGGAGGCATGAAAAATCCCGTAATAAGGATTAAAAATACACTTGATTCTCTCGATGTTGCGTATGAGGATGGGTCTTCTTTGAAAATTGCGGTAGGGGCAGGAAAGCCTCTTGCGGAGCTTGTTAAGTACTGTGCTGAAAGAGGCTTGTCCGGTATCGAACCGCTCGCAGGCATACCCGGAACAATCGGCGGTGCGATATTCATGAATGCGGGTACAGATTATGGCAGTATATCGGATGTTGTAGAGACAGTTACTTTTTTGGAAAGGACAGGCAGAACAAGGACACTGAGTAAGAAAGCCATGGGGTTTGGCTACAGAACATGCAGAGAACTTTCTTCGAGCAGCATTGTTGTATCCGCTGTTTTAAACTTGCAGAAGTCGGACAAGAATAAGGTAAGTAAAAAAGTAGAATCCGTTCTCAAAGAAAAGACACAGTCACAGCCTCTCAATTATCCAAGCAGTGGTTCGATATTTAAGAATCCTCCAAAGATAAAGGCTTGGAAGCTGCTTGATGAGGCAGGCATGCGTGGTGTGAGGGTAAGGGGGGCGAAGTATTCGGAACTGCACACAAATTTCATTATCAATACGGGTAATGCAAATGCAGAAGATGTGCTTGCGCTTATCGATGCCGGTATCGAGAAAGTAAAGGAAAAAGCCAAGATAAAACTTGAGTTGGAAGTCGTTATTATAGGTGAACAATGAAAGGTACTATTACAAAAAATATGAAGATAGGAGTTTTGCTCGGGGGGCTGTCCGCCGAAAAGAATATCTCGAGGCTAACAGGTGAAGCGGTTTTTAAAGCCTTGATCGGACTCGGGTATAATGCGGTTAAGGTAGAGGTGGACCGGACACTGCCTTTTAAACTGAAAGAAATGAATGTAGAAATAGCATTTAATGCACTTCACGGAAAGTTTGGAGAGGACGGCGTTGTTCAGGGACTTCTCGAATTGATGGGCATACCATATACAGGCTCCGGTACTACGGCCAGTGCAATAGCAATGGACAAAATCTTTACAAAGCATCTTCTTACCAGTGCAGGCATACTTACGCCGCAATACCTTGTTGTGAACACGCCGATAGAGTATTCACAACTGATAAAAGAGGGTGGTATGAACCTGCCGTACATCATAAAACCATCCTGTGAAGGTTCAAGCATTGGTATAAGCAAGGTATCGATATCTGAGGAACTGCCCGTGGCATTCGCAGAGGCATTCAAGCATGATGACCGCGTGCTCGTCGAAAAGTTTATAGAGGGCAGGGATATTACCGTGGCGATTTATGATGATAAAGTGCTTGGATCAATGGAGATCGGGATACAGAGCGGTTCTGAGAGGAAGTTCCTGGATTATGAAGTCAAATATACAGAGGGAATGGAGGTATTCAATATTCCTCCATCGCTTCCGGACAGTGCGGTGAAGGCTATAGAGGAAGCCGCTTTGAATGCACATGTACTGCTTGGATGCAGCTTTTATTCGAGAATAGATTTCAAGGTTGCATCAGCAGGCCGGCCGTATTTACTCGAAGTCAATACGCTTCCTGGACTTACCTCATTGAGTTACGTGCCGAAGATAGCGGAGAGCAAAGGCATTAATTATGAAAGCCTTATAAACGGCATACTGCAATCCGCATCATTAAAAGGAAAGATTTGATGAAAGAATTTATGGATTTGGATTTCAAAGCACGACATAAAAACGCAGCCAGCATGCATTTTAAGAGGCGTGCCAGGATACGTTCATACCTGAGGTATTCGGGTTATATTGTTATTGCCGCGGTTATATGTTTCGGCGGATATGTGCTTTATAATAAAGCCGTGGGCTTTATAAGCACATCCAAAATATTTGCTTTGAAACAGGTAAGTATCAAAGGATACGAGCACGTTCCGCCGATGGAGATCATAAAGGCCTCTGGCTTGAGTATGGGGGAGAATATCTTTTCTGTTCCGCTGAAGACCGTAAGAAAAAACATCATGTCCATACCATGGATAAACGGTGTGTCTATAAGAAAATCACCGCCGCACAGAATAGATATTACGGTTACGGAGCGAAGGGCGTACTGTATGATCCTCCTGAGCAGTCTTTATTATGTTGATGATAATGGTATCATATTTAAGCGATTAACCGCAGCGGATTCGACGAATTATCCCGTTATTACGGGTTTTACTTTCAACGATGCCGATTTTGTGGATGTACCGATGCAACCAGTCCTTGACGCTATATCCTTTATAAAAGAACTTGATCAGAATTCAATTGTTGTAGGAAAAGACATCTCAGAGCTTCATGTTGATGACAACGGATATACTTTGATCACGACGGACGGACTGTTGATCAAGTTCGGCAGGAATGATCTCGTTTCGAGGATAGATAAATTGAACGATTTGATCCGCTATTTTGGAGACAGGATGCAAATATTTTCTTCTGTTGATCTGCGGTTTTCCGGTATGGGGGTCCTGCGTTATAAAGCGGGTGTCCTATCAGGCACAGATGAACAGGGGAATGACAGCCATTCTTTGACAGGCAACACAGGTGTTGAGAATACATTAAAGGAGGTGAACAACATTGCCAAAAAAGGATAACATGATTGTTGGCCTTGATATAGGTACAACAAAGATATGTGCGATTGTAGGGGAGTTGAAAGAAGGTACCATAGATATTGTTGGTATAGGGAAGGTATCGCCGTCTCACGGTTTGAGTAAGGGAAACATAATTAATATTGAGGCAACCGTTAAGGCAATACGACAGGCTATTGAAGAGGCGGAGCTTATGTCTGATTATGACATATCGAGTATCTATACGGGTATAGCTGGCGATCACATAAAGAGCTTCAATAGTAACGGGGTGATAGCGATAAAAGACCGGGAAGTGAAAGCAAGCGACATAAAGAGGGTTGTTGATGCTGCAAAGGCAATGCCTATTCCTCAGGATAGGGAGGTTATCCATGTCATACCGTATGAATTCATAATAGATGATCAGGGGGGTATAAAGGACCCGACGGGGATGTCCGGCGTAAGGCTTGAAGCCAAGGTGCACATAGTAACTGCCAATATGTCGTCTTCGATGAACATCATAAAGGCATGCAACAGATCGGGGCTTATAGTTTCCGATATTGCACTTCAGTCCATAGCCTCGAGCGAGGCCGTGCTTAATCCCGAGGAGAAAGATCTCGGTGTTGTTATTGTAGATATTGGCGGAGGCACGACAGACATAGCGATATTCTACGAGGGAAGTATAAAATACACGAGTGTTATAGGGCTTGGAGGGGAGCATGTCACCAAGGATGTGTCCGTAGGTTTAAGGACGCCGATACACGAGGCTGAGAAGATCAAGATAAAATACGGCACTGCGCTCCGGACAAATGTGGACAAGGCCGAGATGGTAGAGGTGCCCGGCATAGGCAACAGAAAGCCAAGAACCATATCCCGTTCAACGCTCGCGGAGATAATAGAACTCAGGGTGGAAGAGATCCTATCACTCGTTGATAAGGAGCTTGTGAAGTCCGGATTCAAAGAGTTTATTTCAGCGGGTGTTGTTTTAACCGGCGGCAGTTCTTTGCTTGACGGCATAGTCGACCTCGGCGAGCAGATATTTAATCTGCCGGTAAGAATAGGATTCCCGGTGGGTGTTGGAGGTCTTACGGATGTAGTGAAGGATCCGTCTTACGCAACGGCGGTTGGATTGGTTATTTATGGAAGCAAGCATATGCAAGTCAGGGCGTACAACGGAAGGGACATAGATCTTTTGAGAAGTATAAGAGAGTTTTTTTCGAATATAGCTTCAAAATTGTTTGTTAGAAAAGGAGGATAAAATGTTTGAGTTGAGTAATGAATATCATCATTCTGCCAAGATCAAGGTTATCGGTATCGGTGGTGGCGGCGGTAACGCTGTTAATACGATGATAAAGCAGGGAATGAAGGGTGTCGACTTTATTGCGGCAAATACGGATATGCAGGTGCTGACGAGAAATAAAGCGACATACAAAATACAGCTTGGCGCCAAATTAACAAAAGGGCTTGGTGCGGGTGCGAATCCTGATATAGGGAAAGAAGCGGCTCTTGAGGATGAGTCGAAGATAAAAGATGCCCTTACAGGAGCCGATATGATATTCTTGACCGCCGGCATGGGGGGCGGGACCGGAACAGGTGCAAGCCCTGTTATAGCGGAGATAGCCAAGTCTCTCGGTGCGCTTGTAGTTGCTGTAGTAACCAAGCCTTTTGAATTCGAAGGAAAAAAAAGGATCTCAAAGGCGGAAAAGGGCATCGAAGAGTTGAGCCAGTATGCGGATACATTGATCGTCATACCGAACGACAGATTGTTCAATATCTCGGATAATAAGACGACCGTACTCGATGCCTACTTGAAAGTAGATGATGTACTTGTTCATGCCGTCAGAGGTATATCGGACATAATAACAATCCCGGGACTTGTGAATGTGGATTTTGCCGATGTAAAAACGGTGATGGGTGAGATGGGGATGGCCATGATGGGTACAGGTAAAAGCGGTGGAGAAAAGAGGGCAAAGGATGCCGCTCAGGAAGCCATATCAAACCCGCTGCTTGAAGATATCTCCATAAACGGCGCGAAAGGTGTGTTGATCAATATTACGGGTGATGCGTCTCTTACGCTCAATGAGGTTAAAGAGGCATGCGAGCTTGTTAAGGATCAGGTGGACGAAAACGCAAATGTGATTTACGGTACGGTAATAGACGATGATATGGGTGAGAATCTCAATGTTACGGTTATTGCTACCGGTTTCGGAGAGAGGAATATAAAGGAAAAATATCCAGGCAAGCTTTCCGTTATCCACAATAACGGGAACAGAGAGATTCCGGCATTTAAGCGTATGGATAAGAAGATAGATGAGATCGATTCGGTAAAGTCAGTAAAGAAGGTTATGCTGACCGGTTATGATGAAGATGAACTTGACATCCCTACATTCTTGAGAAAAAAAGCTGATTGACATGAAGTACAGCGATGCCGGTGTCAGCATAGACAAGGGTAATGCCTTTGTTGAAAGAATAAAGCCTGTTGCCCGTGCTACCTTTAAAAAGGGAATGCTCTCAGGTATAGGGGGGTTTGCGGGTCTTTTTGAGATAGACATGAAAAGGTACAAGCATCCCGTGATTGTTACATCTACGGACGGCGTTGGTACCAAGCTCAAGGTGGCCTTTAAAATGGGTGTTCACAATACGGTTGGCATTGATCTCGTTGCCATGAATGTTAATGATATAGTTGTTAATGGCGCGGAGCCCGAAGTATTCCTTGATTATATTGCAACATCAAAAATCCGTATCGATATTGTCATTGATATCGTGAAGGGCATTGTGAACGGATGTAAGCAGGCAGATTGCGTGCTGATAGGAGGGGAAACCGCGGAACTGCCTGGTTTTTATGCGGACGATGAATATGATCTTGCAGGATTTGTCACCGGTGTTGTCGAGAAAAATAGGATTATGGATGGATCGGATATAAAACAAGGCGATGTGCTGATAGGCATAGGCTCCAGTGGGCTTCACAGCAACGGGTATTCTCTGGCAAGGTATGTCCTTCTCGAGAAGAAAAAAATGAAGCTCAATGCTTATATAGACGAGCTCGGATGCACCCTTGGAGAGGAACTTCTGAAGCCGACAATTATCTACGTGAAAATGATAAAAAAACTGTTTCAACAGAAACTCATAAAAGCTGCTGCTCATATAACAGGAGGCGGGATAATAGATAATCTGCCGAGGGTTTTCCCGAAGCAGTACAATGCCGTTATCGAAACAAACTCATGGGATGGCCTCCCCATCTTCGATATGATCAAAAAACTTGGCAATGTCGATGATATGGAAATGCTGAGGACATTCAACAACGGTATCGGTATGATTGTAATAGTAGATAAGAACAGGGTTGACAAGGCTTTGAGTGTTATACGCTCACAGAGGGGAAAGGCGTATGTAACAGGAGAAATGCGCCGCTCCGATACAAAAAAAACAAGGGTAGAATTTGTATAGAGTGCAGCAGCGTTACTTTTTTGTTATTTTGTAAACATCTGTAGTTTCATTGCAAGCCCCATATCGCCTGTTATCTTAAGCTTCCCGGACATGAATGCAGTAACCGGATTGAGCTGTCCCTTTAACATTGCGCCATACTCGGCAGCCTTCATACTTATTGTGCTTACCGGTATATCGGAATTGTTGAACTTTAATTTTGCATTGAATGGCGTACCGGACTCTCTTCCGAGGACAAGGTTCAAACTCCCTTTTACACCAAGTAAAGAATCATATTTACTTCTGCTCAGCATAGAGGGATTAAAGAACATATCCATAACGGCTCCCGCACCTTCTTTACCTGTGATGGAATCACGCCAGTCTTTTTCGTTAAGTTCAAAACTTAAATGAGCATCCGGAATAGAGCCTTCTGTTACCTGCAAATCGGAGCCGTTCTTTACAACAACGCTGTACGTACTTGTGGTGTCTCCGGTAACTTTGAACTGCAGCTTGAAATCGATTCCTTCCATCCCCTGAACCGGGTGACTTTTTAATTCGCTCTGGAATAATTGTGGAACAATCTCCTCAAAATATTTTTTAACGCTTGCGTCTGCCGGTATTTCGACATTACCCATTTTTCTCCTCCCCTAACTTAATTTTTAAGTGTGTATAATTCAAAATTGACAAATATGTCAAGTTTTTTGTTTTTCGTCTCTCTGCATGAATGACACAAAACATCTTTGGCACAGTTGAGATGGTTTTACTGTTTGCTTTTATTAAAAGAAGAATTTACAAACATGGATTCGATTACATCTTTATATTTCTGGTTTATTATCCTGCGTTTTAACTTCAGTGTTGGCGTAAGTTCGCCTGTCTCCACTGTAAAAGGTGTTTCCATAACAGTATAATATTTTATCTGTTCATAACGTGCCAATTTCTCGTTTACCTCATCCACCTGTTTCTTTATAAGTTCCTTGCTCTTGGGGTGTTCCATGAGCTCCTTTTCATTTGCATATTGAATACCATTGTCCTTCGCAAATATCTTAAGCTCTTTAAAATCCGGGATAATGAGTGCAGCAATGTACTTTCTTCCATCTCCCACAAGACAGACCTGATCAATATAAGGTTTTGCTATTAAAGACAGCTCAATCGGATGCGGGGCTATATTCTTGCCTCCGGATGTAACGAATAACTCTTTTTTCCGATCCGTTATGGTTAAAAACCCTTCTTTATCAAACTCTCCTATATCGCCTGTCTTAAACCATCCATCCTCGGTAAATACCTCTTTTGTTTCTGCGGGCATGTTCCAGTAGCCTTTGAATATCTGCGGTCCCTTCACAAGTATTTCCCCGTCTTCTGCAAGTTTTTCTTCTGTCCAGAGTACGGGTCTGCCCACAGTACCTGGTTTTATCTGGAGTCTGTGTGCTACCGTGTTATAGGCGAGAGAGAGTTTCAGGGAACGAATAGGGTTTGTGTATGGCGATTTACCCTTTGCCTGTTGGGTAATCATGAGATCGACTGTCCAATCTACCATTTTCCTTTTAAACCAACCAAGCTTATCGACATCCATATCTCTAAATTCAGGCTCATTAAAATTTATAACCGGGGCTGTTTCTGTGAGGCCGTAACCCTCGTTGAGTTGAATACCGAGAGACCTTATAAAAACACAAACCTCTTTTGATAATTTGCCTCCGCCGGATACGGCGAGTACCAATCTGTCCAATCCGGCCTGCTGCTTTATCTTATTAAACATAAGGCTATTTGCGATAGAAAACTTTAATAGATCAAGTTGTGGAAGCCGTGTTCCGGTTGCCATACTGTTGGTAAACTTTTCGCCTTGACGAAGCGACCAGTCAAAGAGTTTCCTATAAAAGTTATGCTGCCTTGAAAAGACGGAACGTACCATATCATAGGTTTTCTCATAAAACCTCGGGATGCTTACGACAACGTTGGGTCTCAATTCGAGAAGATTCTTTTGAATGGTATCAAAACTTTCAGCGAATGCAAGTGTACCACCTAATTTGAGACCGCTTACGAGATAGTCGGATGTTCTGCCATAGACGTGGCAAAGAGGAAGGTGGACAAGACTGAGCATATGCAGATCGAGGTCGGCTACTCGCCTGAGCAATGTAGAGTTGGAACTCTGTTGCATATTTGCCACCCAGTTTGACTGGGTAAGTATTGCCCCTTTTTGTCTTCCCGTGGTACCGGAGGTGTAGATAATGGAGGCAATATCATCCGGCTTTACTGCCTGTATATTTTCTTCTATAGTTTTTTTATTGCCTTTGTTTTGTCCTATCCTCATCACCTCCGTAAAAGTGTGTACAAATTCAGGTTTCGATCCCTCCCACGGACCCATTGTAATAATAGTTTTTACATTAGAATCCGTGTCTATTGCTTTCATGGCCATCTCCGCTTTTGGCTGAGTGGATGCGATTACAATTTTTGATCCGCTGTCCTTAAGCATAAAAGCAAGCTCATCCTTGCTGAGCGTGGGGTACAATGGTACCTCTATAGCACCGCACGCATGAACAGCCTGGTCTGCTATGATCCACCTTGGTCTGCTTTCCGAAAAAATAGCTGCTCTGTCACCCCTTTTCAGTCCGAGAACAAAAAGTCCTGCTGCAAAATCCATTACTTCATCCTGAGCTTCTTTCCATGTAATAGCACGCCAGGTGTTAATAGGTTTACCCTCTTTATCGAATTTACCCATGAGAAAGACGTGTTTATCCCCGTATCGTTGAGCTTGATTGTAAAAAATACCGCAAAGGGTATCATTCTTGTAGGACATATATCATGCTCCTTTTTTAGATATTGGTTTTTTATATAAGCTTAAACAGTGATATTGTAAATACCCTTTTTAGAACATTTAAAAACATTTTTGGGAATGCTTGTACGGCTTAACCGCGGGGAAGATGCATTCCCAGGTTGATAATTTTTTATGCAAAGGTGCTCATAAATATGATATAAGGAATACCAGTATAAAAACAACTTTTACATAGAAACAATACAGACTGTTATAAATTATGGCTGTTATAGAAGCATTCTCATATAAAGAAGACCTTATTGCCCATATTGCCGAGAGGCTGATTAAAGAGGCTAAAACCAATATGGACCTTTCGAGGTATGCCGTGGTGTTTCCCGGTAAAAGGCCGGGCATTTACATTACAAACTATCTTTCAAACAGGCTAAATCTATCTTTCTTCCCTCCCCGTATATTCACCATAACGGAATTTATGCGTTATCTGACAGGCAAGGATACAGGAGAAATAGAATTATTGGATGCGGTATATATGCTGTTTCATATCGTCAGGGGGTTAGACAGGTTGGTAGAAGGACATACGTTTAAGAGCTTTGAAGACTTTGTTTTCTGGGGTATCGAGATATTCAAGGTAATAGAGGAGTTTGATACAGAACTTGTAGAAGATAAAAGTATTACCTCCGCGAACTTGCCTCATATGCAAGAGGGCTTTGGAAAGTTGCTCCGTCAATTCTCCAACATAAGATCTGATTTTCATAAAAAACTGGAAAATGCGCATCTTACAACGAGGGGCTTAAACTATTATAAGGCAGCCCATGATATAAAAGATAAAACACTCAAAGAATTCGATCATATCTATTTTGTTGGACTTATTGCACTTACAAAAGCGGAGGCAGAGGTTATAAAGGCGTTACTTAACAATAAAAAAGCCTCGTTCTTTACCCAAATAGAAGCAACGGATGAAACCGTTACAACAATCAAACAGAGCCTCGATGCAGAGTTAAATATAAACGGCCGGTTGAACACCGAATCACCCAAAATAGTGCTGTGTGAAGCCTCTGATACGCATGAAGAGGTAGAGTCGGTATACAATATATTGAAGAACAATGATTTAAACCTGTCAAAAACGGCAATAGTTTTACCTGACGCAGGTACACTTTTGCCGCTTCTATCGAATGTTATGGATTATTTCCCTTATGATTATAACGTAACAATGGGCTATCCTCTGAAGAGAACGCCATTTTATGCATTGATAGATGATATTTTTAATGCACAGGAATCAAGGAGGGATGACAGACATTATTATGCAAAAGATTATTTGAGGGTGCTCAAGCATCCATATGTAAAGGGGATGCATGATCAAACCATACATACCATTGTTCAACAATTGGAAAGGTATATTATAAATAAAGGTAAGGTGTTCTTTGAGTTAAAAGATATAGAAACCGAAGAACTTTATAATCAGACAATAGAGAGTCTGCAACATATAGAGAACAAATCCATCGATATCGATATTATAAAATCATATATAAATGAACTGCACGTGTTGTTCTTCAAACCATTTGAGCCCGACAGATTGATTGTTCGCGATTTTGCCGATGCTCTTGATAAGGTTATCCAGTCGATTCTTAAAAATAGCTCTGCGATACAGTATAAATTTTCACCATCCTTCATAAAAGGATTGATGGATATCATAGATACACTAAGGCATGCGGAGTTTAAGGAAGAACAATTTGAAAGGCAAAGGATCTTCTCTATATTGAACAGCTATGCCGAAATGCAGACCATACCTTTCAACGGTATCCCGTTGAAGGGGTTACAAATACTCGGATTACTTGAAACAAGGGTTTTAAATTTTGACAGGGTGATTCTGCTTGATTGTAATGAAGGGGTTGTGCCGTCGGTATCTAAATATGAACCCCTTCTTCCGCTTCAGGTACAAAAAACGCTCAAGCTGCCAACATATAGAGAACATGAGCATGTTTTCAGGTATCATTTCAGAAGGCTCATCAAAGGTACTCAAGAGGCATATCTTATTTATAGAAAAGGCGATGATGCGGAGAGAAGCAGATTCATAGAAGAAATGATATGGGAGGAGGAAAAGAAAGAAAAAAGACTCATGGAGTCCGAAAAAGGAAGCGAAGCTGCGCTGAACGAAAAAATAGGATTTGTGAAAAAACAATTCAAGACGGAAATTCATGATCAAAACAAGATAACCATAGAAAAGAATCACGCCATAATGGAAGTAATCGTTGGTATCATGTCAAGGGGGCTTTCTCCAAGTGCTGTGGACACATATATAGAATGTCCAGCCCAGTTTTATTATAAGTACATCCTCGGATTAAAAGAGACGGATGAGGTTGGTGAAGAGATCGAAGCAAAGGACATAGGCTCGTTTATTCATAGAGTACTCGAGATATTCTATACCGCTCATCTGAACAAGACCTATACCCATCATGAATCCCACGACGCCGTCCTCGAAGGGCTTATCGAGAAGGAATTTAAAACAACATTTCACGGAGAAGACAACGGAGAGTTTTTCCTGCTTCAGGAAATCATAAAAAGGCTGCTCAAGGGGTTTATCAGGCAAGACGGGCTGAAGAAGCCGTACATTCTTAGTCTTGAAAAAGAACTTTATGCGCCGTTCGATTCCCTTAACGGTGTCCCTGTCCGCTTCCGCGGTAAAATTGACAGGATTGATAAGATAGATAATGAGTATCTGATCATTGACTACAAAACGGGCAGCACGGCAAAGATACCGAAGATATCAAAGCTGAAAGAAAGGCTTGAGAATGGCAAAGCCCTTGTTACAAGACAGGACATGCAGGAGCTTATCGTATCTTTCCAGTTGCCCATGTATCTTTACCTATGCAATCATAATATGGATAAACTCAGCATCAACAACGCGGGCTGGGAGCACCTCAATGCATGCCTCTATATGATAAGAAATAAAGACAAGACTTACAAACCTCTGTTTGACTCAAAACATGATCATCTACGAGGAGAGTTGATGGAAAAGGTGTTCCTTCCATCATTAAGAAATCTGGCCGATGAAATCCTCGATCCGGCAGTACCTTTCACACGTGATGATTCCGATGAGAACACCTGCAAATATTGTTCGTTCCTCGCCCTGTGCGGATAAGGCAGGGCCGTCCATTCTCAAATCATCAATAAGACTGTATAATTCAAACCTGTCCAATATTTGGGCCTGACCCTTGTCTCCTCTCTTTTGTCATTCCCGCTGGAATTTATCCGGCACTTCTATGAGAAACTCGGGAGGTATGATGCGATCCTATTCAGTGAATATCATTAAGAATATGCTTCGTCATGAGGGCCAAGGGTAAGGAAAACTATGGTCTTTGAATCTGATTCTTTACAAATCAGCGGTGCACAACCGACAAGGTAAAGTATGTTCTATAAATTTTCCATTACCTCTTTGAGAGTCAATAATTTACCACCATGAAGCTGTTTCTTTGCTCGTCGTACAGACTGCATGAGTTCTTTGCTGAACATTATTTTCAATGTTTCAGCTATCCTTTCCCAATCTTCAAGACTCAGTACCACAGATTTGGGTTTGCCTTCCGTTGAAGTTATATATTCAATTTTAGGTAATTTCAGGGTCTTCAACACAGTTACACCTCCAACAAATCGAATTTACGATACCCGGCAATATATAAAAGTTTCATAATAACATAATATAATTTCTTATGAAGAAGTCAACAGCACCAATGCTTGATTGCCTTAAAAAAGAAACCTTGGTCAGTGCCCCATTTCTGTGAAAAGCCGTTGACTTTGGACAAAAGATTGCTGGTTTCTATCAAACCCTAAACAAAAAGTAACTCCGACCCATCCCCCGGATGGGTACCCCGCGCATTTTACAAGCTTCCCTATTGCGGTATTTTTGGTTAACCCGGTTGACTTTACATGTCAGTGAACACTATTTTGATACTATCATGACACAGTTCAGATTGGTTTCCGATTATAAACCGAGCGGGGATCAGCCCGATGCGATAGCGAGGCTCGTGGACGGCCTGAACAAGGGCTACAAGCATCAGACATTGCTGGGGGTGACCGGATCCGGCAAGACATTTACCATGGCGAATGTAATCCAGCAGGTACAGCTTCCCACCCTTATCATGGCGCCGAACAAAACACTCGCTGCCCAGCTCTACACGGAAATGCGCGACCTGTTCCCGGACAACGCCGTCGAATACTTTGTGAGCTATTATGATTATTATCAGCCCGAGGCGTACAAACCCGAGACCGACACCTACATTGAAAAGGATTCATCCATAAACGACGAGATAGACAAGCTCAGGCATTCTGCAACGCACTCTCTTCTGGAGAGGGAAGACGTTATCATTGTTGCGAGCGTTTCCTGCATCTATGGACTGGGTTCGCCCGAGGCGTACAAGGGCATGCTTGCCTATGCTGAGACAGGAAGGAAGCTCAACAGGGATGAGTTCATCCACAAGCTCGTCAAGATCCAGTACAACAGGAACAACTATGATTTCTACCGGGGGGTATTCAGGGTCATGGGGGATATTGTCGAGGTGTTCCCTGCGTACGAAAACGATACAGGAATCCATGTGGAATTTTTCGGGGACACGGTCGACACGATATACACATTCGATCCTGTCAGGGGAACAAAGCGGGACATGCTCAGGCGGGTTGTTATCTATCCTGCAAGTCATTATGTAACGGAAGAGCATGCGCTCAGCCATGCAGTGGAATCTATAACGCAGGAGCTTGCAGACCGTCTGAAAGAGCTGAGGCAGACGGGCAAACTACTCGAAGTCGAACGCCTGCAGAGAAGAACGCTCTACGATCTCGAGATGCTGGAGGAGATGGGATACTGTAACGGCATAGAAAACTATTCAAGGCACTTGAGCGGCAGGGCACCCGGAGAACCGCCGCCGACCCTGCTTGATTATTTTCCTTCACGGTTCCTCATGCTCGTCGATGAGAGCCATATCACCATTCCCCAGATAGGCGGGATGTACGAAGGTGACCGCAGCAGGAAGCGTACCCTTGTCGAGTTCGGGTTCAGGCTGCCCTCGGCACTCGACAACAGGCCGTTAAAGTTTGATGAGTTTGAGAAGAGGGTGGACAGGATCATCTACGTCTCAGCAACACCGGCTGACTATGAGATGGTAAAATCCCAGGGTAAGGTGGTTGAACAGATCATCAGGCCGACAGGGCTCATAGACCCGGAGATCGTTATCAAGGAGGCAACCAATCAGGTGGATACGCTGCTTGCAGAGATAAGAAGCCGTATCGAAAAAGGCGAAAGGGTGCTGGTTACAACATTGACAAAACGCATGGCAGAGGAGCTTACGGAGTATTATGCGGGGCTCGGCATAAAGGTAAAGTACATGCACTCGGACATAGAGACACTCGAGAGAATGGACATTATACGGGATCTCAGAATGGGCAAGTTTGATGTTCTGATCGGTATCAACCTCCTCAGGGAAGGACTTGACCTGCCCGAGGTGTCGCTCGTTGCCATACTGGACGGAGATAAAGAAGGTTTTTTGAGATCGGCTCGTTCGCTTATCCAGACCATAGGCAGGGCATCGAGAAATGTAAACGGTACGGTCATCATCTTTGCCGATGTGATGACCAAATCCATACAGCAGGCAATGCAGGAGACAAGCAGAAGGCGCACGAGACAGCTCAGGTATAATGAAGAGCACGGTATTATACCCGAAACCATAAAAAAGAATATCCAGGAGATACGCACCTCCATCTATGAGCAGGATTATTACACCGTGCCTGTTTCAACTGCAGAGGGCGGGCAGGAATATGTCAATCCCGATAAAATACCGGACATGCTCAGGGACTTAGAGAAAGATATGAGGAAAGCAGCCAAGGCGCTCGAGTTCGAAAAGGCGGCTGAGATAAGAGACCGCATCAAAAAGCTTAAAGATGCCTTTTTGCTCGTATAAAATTGTATTTTTCCAAGTTAATAGTAGGATAATGTAGAAATTTGCTACACTGTGTTGATTATTGCAACATCAGTTTAAAATGCTTGTTTTCCTGTGTCTTATCTCTAACTAATAAATCAATATTATAGCCCGTCATGTATTTATAATACCTCTATGGCATAAAGTATGCAGTATACAAATGATAGGGAAAGGAGGTTAAAATGGAAAGCAACAAAAGATGTCCATTCTTGAAGATTCAGGTATGCGGTTATTGTTCTCTATTTCCGCTCAAAAAGATGATACCTGTTGATCAGATGAAGACAGCAAGCCTGTGTTTATCCGGTGATTACCAGCAGTGCAGCCAATATGAAGATGTTGCTGAAAAAGAACGAAACAAGCCGCCTGTATATACTCCTGAAATTGCGGAACAAGATGTAAAAGGCTTTATGATCAGAAAGAATTGTTTTTATCATTACGGGCACACCTGGGTAAAAAAGGAGGGTGAGAACACGGTAAAGATCGGTATAGACAGCTTTGCGAGCAAGTTACTCAGCAACATACAGAACATACAACCGGTATCTGACACGAACATCCTGAACAGCGGCAAGGCATTTATGAAGGTTCAATGCGGCGGTAAAACGGGTTTGCTCATGAGTCCTATAGACGGCGGCATATTAAATGTAAACGAATCTGTTCAACACGATGCGGGTATTGTAAATAGAGAGCCTTATGACAACGGATGGCTTCTGTCTGCGCGTATTAAAAATGACGGCTTGAAATGGCTGTTGAATGAGGAGTTGGCAGGAAAATGGATGGAGATAGAAGCGGAAAGACTTCACAGTATTATCAGACAGGATATCGGCATGACAATTACCGATGGCGGTATCATAATTGAAAGCCTTGCCGCTGTAATAGATGAAGCGGAATGGAAAGCACTCATACGGGCATTCCTGCTCAATGAGTAAGTGTTAAAAAGAAAGGAGGATACTAAAATGGTAGCGATAATGGTTGCAATAACAATTATAGGGTTCGTTGTACTTGACCTTGTAGTTCAGAGCTTAAAGGGTAAAAAGGGTAAAGAGGAACAACAGGTAAAACTTGATTTCTCCGACTTCAGGGTACCGGTAAGTACATTCTTTTATCCGGGACACACATGGGTCAACATACTTCCCAACGGTGAAGTGCGTGTTGGTCTCGACGACTTTGTCAGGAAGGTAATCGGCGACATAGAAGGCGTGGGATTTCCGGAACAGGGCAAGAAACTGAAACAGGGAGAAGCAGCCTTTACAGTAAAGGCAGGCAACAAAACGCTTACATTCCGGTCTCCAATTGATGGAGAGGTAACCAATATAAACAAGCTCATGCTTGCCAATCCTACTGAAGTTGCAAAGAGTGCATACAACAGCGGCTGGATACTGGCGGTAAAGCCAACAAACCTTTCTGCAAATCTTAAGGTAATGAAGATCGCAGAAGAAGCCGTTGAATGGCTCAAGGCGGAGATCAGAAGATTCCGTGAATTTGCGCTTGGTGAAAACCTTCACTACGTAAAGGATGAACTCCAGTATGAAGTCGGGCGCACGAGCCAGGACGGCGGATGCCTTACGGAAGGTATGTTGAGCCGCATGGATGAGAAGGCTGTAACGTACTTTGAAGAAGAGTTCCTCGGTAAACCCCGTTAGAAGGACTTACGGAGAGCGGGGCTTTTTACAGAATAAAAAGGCGTACACAAGGCGGGTTGCATAACACCTTTAACTGGGTGCGGTATTATGATAGAACAAAGATAAGAAAGGAGCAGATATATGGCTAAGATGGGTATTCTCATTGATATAACCAAATGTATAGGCTGTGGTGCTTGTGAAAAGGCATGTAAGATGCGAAACGATCTGCCTCTTGACCTTGAGAATAACCTCTCTGCAACTGCTTATACTGTGGTTCAGGAAAGGCTGCCGAACACCTATGTAAGAAGGATGTGCATGCACTGCGAGAATCCCACGTGTGTATCGGTCTGCCCTGTGGGTGCCTTCACAAAGACAGCGGCAGGTCCTGTAATATACGATAAGGATAAATGTATCGGCTGCAGGTATTGTATGTATTCATGTCCCTTCAGTGTGCCGAAGTACCAATGGGACAGGGTTGTTCCCTACATACAGAAATGCTATATGTGTGCGGACAGGGTTGCAGAAGGCTCTGAACCGGCATGTACAGCGGCATGCCCGACAGGTGCAAGCATATTCGGTGACAGAGATAATCTCATCGAAGAAGCGCAGAAAAGGATCAAAGACAATCCGCATACCTACGTGGATCACATCTATGGGTTGCAGGAAGTAGGCGGCACCTCGGTGCTGTATATTTCAAGTGTTCCGTTTGAGAAACTTGGCGAACCGTTTAATATAAACCTGCCGGATAAGCCTCTTCCGATGTATACATGGGCTGCCCTGGAAAAGGTACCTACCATCGTGGTAGTGGGCGGAGTCGTATTGACGGGAATATGGTGGATAACCAGCCGCAGGGATGAGGTTAAAAAGTTCGAAATTAAACGCAAAGAAAAAAAGAAGCTCACCGACAAAGGAGATAAACCATGAACATACTCGGTACACTTTTATCAAAACTATTCAACCAAAATACAGCCGATAAACAAGCCTCTGTTGATATAAAGCAAGGACAATTACAGGTGCTGGCAAACAGGTTGAAAAAACATAGTGTTTTAACACCAAAGCTCCTGACCGGTGGAGCCATGGTTGCCGGCTTATGGTGGATAACAAAGAGGAGAGACAAGGTCAAAGAAGCAGAACGGGATAAAAGTATCAAATAAAGGACTGAGAGGTATTTATGAAACTGCCGAAGATAACATTCTGGAGAATTGTAATTGCCGCAATAACAATACTCGGTATCTACTATACCATTATACGATACACAAAAGGCCTTGGCGCTGTAACCAACCTGAGCAATAAATACCCGTGGGGGCTATGGGTAGGATTCGACGTAGTAACCGGTGTAGGCCTTGCAGCAGGTGCGTTTATCATAGCTCTGACTGTCTACATATTCCGCATCGATGACTATAAACCAATCCTGAGACCTGCTATACTTACCGGCTTTTTGGGGTACTCGCTTGTTGCGGTCGGTCTGCTGTATGACCTCGGCAAGTGGTTTGACGTATGGCACCCCATTATTTTCTGGAACCCCCATTCCGTGATGTTTGAAGTTGCATGGTGTGTTATGCTGTATCTCACGGTCCTTGGACTTGAGTTCAGTACCGTTGTATTTGAACGATTAAAAATGCACAGGCTTAATCATTTAATCCATATACTCATTATACCGTTGTCCATATTGGGGGTCATACTTTCAACCCTGCATCAATCATCGCTTGGCTCCTTATTCCTCATAGTACCTACAAAATTGTACGCACTGTGGTACTCACCGTATCTTCCCTTGTTCTTCTTTATCTCTGCCGTGTCCGTAGGCCTTGCAATGGTGACCATGGAATCCTTTCTCAGCATGAGGTTTCTTGGTAAGGGTATAGAGCTCAACCTGCTCAACGGCCTTGCAAGAGTTAACGTGCTTGTCATGGCCTTTTACCTTACCTTAAAAATACTGGACCTTGCCGGCAGAGGTGTGCTCGGTGATATTATGTCAACACGATTTGAAAGCATCATGTTTGATATAGAGACGCTCGTACAGGTTGTAATACCGTTCTTGCTGCTTTTGATCCCTGCTGTAAGGACGAGTGCAAAGGGATTGTTTGTTACTTCACTGTTTATCGTGATAGGGTTCATCATGAACAGGCTTGATGTCGCAATAACGGGGGTAGAGGCCTCATCCGGAACAACGTATTTCCCGGCCTTTGGTGAGATCATGATCTCTGTATTCCTTGTAACCATGGGATTCCTGGCTTTTGCCTTTGCTGCAAAGTACCTCAATGTTTTTGTGCATGTTGAGAAAGAAGAGGAAGGACCGGTTGAGATTATCCATGATGTTTAATACCCGTAAGAAATTTAAAGTGAATGGAGTTTGTGGATTGATTGATAATCTGTATAGGGAAGAAAGAGTTTTCTCCTCTGTTCGTGAAACAACGCTCTTGTTGCTAAAGGAAATTGTTACCATAATATGCAGTATGTATTCTTTGATACTGAAAGAGATGTTGTCCATGCAGAGTACTCTGAAAAAATATCAGGCAGTTCATTGGTGTTTCACTTCACTTCGTATCAAACTCTTTTTTCCCTGCTGTGCTTTTGGTTTAACTTGTCCGATTGGAGGTTACTCTATGAAACTGTATAATGCGAGAAGATTGCTCCTGATTGTTGCTGTGCTGTCATTGTCTCTGATATCTTATACATCCTCTGTCATGGCCGCGACTCACACGTATGTGGGCGTTGAGGCGTGCAAGATGTGCCATGAAAACCAGTACAAGATATGGGAAGCAAGCGCCCATGCCAGGGCTTATGACGCTTTACCTGCAAAGGAAAAGACCAACCCTCAATGTCTGTCCTGTCATACTACCGGCGGAACAGCCGCCTTCCCCAACGTACAGTGTGAGGCGTGCCACGGACCAGGAAGCGATTATGTAGATATGGACACAATGAAAAACTTTAAAAAGGTCTGGGACGCCGGGTTAAACCGTCATGCGGCAGAGACCTGCGTAAACTGCCACAACAAAAACAGCCCTACATTCCGGGGCTTTGACTTCAAAACATACTGGATGGAGATCATGCACTGATGGTGAAACCGTCCGGTCAGGAGATGAATTCCACATTCACACCGGGTATCAGTTTCAGGTCCGCGGCCTGTTTGATAAACTCCTGAATACCTGCCCTGCCTTCTTTGCCCGGCTCCAGGGTATAATCGTTTACGTACATCAGGGCAAACTGCTTCACCCTTTTCATATCCAGGCCTCTGGAATATTTCGCAGCATAGCCCATAGCCTCATCCTCATGGGCAAAACCATAAGCAATACTGTCTTTTATAGCTTGGTTGATTTTATGTTTCAGTTCTTCATCAAGAGCACGTTTAACCAAATTTATGCCGAGTGGCAGCGGCAGGCTTGTTTTTTCGAGCCACCATTTCCCGAGATCCACAATGATGTTCAGCCCGTCATCCGCATAGGTGATCTGTCCCTCATGTATGATAAGGCCGGCATGTATTTCTCCGTTTTTAACTGCAGGCATAATCTTGTCAAAAGGTATAACCCTGTATTTGAAATTACCCATATACATCTTCAATGCGAGGAGTGCGGATGTGTACTCTCCCGGTACGGCTATTTCCATATCTGGGTTTAGTTTTTTATCCTTGCTTACCACGATTGGACCATACCCCTTTCCCATACTTGCTCCACAGGATAGTATCTGATAGTCTTTTGCAATGTACGGGTATGCATGCAGTGAAGCCGCTGTGATATCGAGCAACGGTTGACCGGTGTTTTCCATAGCACGTTTGTTCAGGGTCTCTATATCCGTCAGTACATGCTCAAATTTTATATCCGGTATATGCAGCTTATTATGCGTAAGCGCATAAAACATAAATGCATCATCAGCATCAGGACTATGCCCTATGGTCAAAACCTGTTCATTCATACATTCTTTTCCTTTTTGTAGTTTTTTTTGTCTTGTTAATCGAACATCCAACGTTGGCTAAAACACCATGGGCAGGTAACCGTCATTGATAAACTGTCCAATGGGATCGCCGACGTATTCCAGCTTGAAGCCGAGGGATGTTAATTCCTTACCGATATTGTGCATGTCTGAAATGGCCTTACAGGCAACAGGACTTCCGTTCATGGAAACAATATCGGCGATGATGGACTGTAATGCCTGATCCGTTGAAGCCAATTTTTCACTTGGTCCGAACAGGATAAGCTTGAGGTCTTCAAACCTTTTATTTTTTATGCTGTTCTGTACGAACACGAGTGCCCCGAGTGCCTTTTCCTTATTTTCCGTTGAAACTATCACTAAAACCTTTTGCTTCATATAGTCTCCTTTTCTTTCAAAATATACCGCTGTGTAAAATCATCTTATAGGATGTAGAATAATGTATAATCCATTGTATAAAAAGGCAAGGGTGCCTGCAACACCGATAGAGCGAAAAAAATGAATTGTGAAATTATGAGAAAAAAGCGATATTTTGCAAACGCATGTTTCTGGTTAATTCAAAACACTTACGGGTACAACCGGCAATACCACACTGGAAGGATGCGAAGCACCGTTATAAATCGTGGTCACATTGCCGTTGGCACTTGCCTGATCCGGCTTTGTCCACACACCTTCCACCTGGTTGCTGGAACTGATGGCAATCTGTAGTCTGTGCCCGGGACGGATCAATGCCGCAGCCGGGAATACTTCCACACGCACCAGTACTGGCTGATTGGGCACCAGCGGCTGTTTGGATGCAAGGGTAAAGGGATGCCATGGTTGTATCATCACGCCATCGATATACCGGGACCGGCTGGTATCAACCGCGCGGAATGCGGCCGACTGGATTCCCGTGGTAAGCGGTGTTGCATTGCCGAAAGCATCGACATCGTCGACACGAACGACGATGGCAGCCTCGGAATTGGTCGCGGACATCCAGATGTCTGCCTCTATGGGCCCGTTGATATAGAAGTTTGAAGTATATGGTGCCGTCGTGTAAATGAGAGCATGCTGTGATTGTTCAACCGTGGTATCATTACTGTAACATGGCAGTGGGAGCAGACCCGCTATACCCAGACTCCACTGTACTTCACTGCTGGAACATCCGCTGCCGTCATGAGGAGTTACGAGGGCGTCAAGCATAGTCCCGCCCATGAGCGTATTGATAGAGATAGAATCAGGCGCAGAAGGCTCGGCAATGGTGTGGTCGGCTTCATCAAAAGTCGGTGCAGTTATGTTGAGACTCATGTTGCCGTGCAGGTACATACGCAGCGGTTGTGCCAGAGGGTTTGGCCAGTCAGTGGTGCTGGCATAGCGCTCGACACCGTTGAGTCCATAGCCTTCGACATACTGGGTAACATTGGGCATCGATACTGCCCCGATATTGATCCCCTTCAGGTATTGATCAAACCATTGCAGCATGAGGGTCTCGGCACTTGGTGCTCCGTTCGAGACGGAATTGTCATGATTGATCAGGGAGTCAAGTATGGCTTCCACATGCCCGCCCGGCAGGATAAGCAGCTTGGTCGTGACATTCCGTTTCAACTGCTCGTACAGCAATGGTTCATCACGCTGGAACAGGTCGTTGCTTCCACCAATAATAAAGGTAGGTACCGTGATAAATCTCGCATTTTCCAAGGGTGAGCGTACTGCCCAGAAAGACCCGTCATCGGTGGCGTAGCCCGTAACGCCATCCAGAGATTGGTTAATAGTCGGCAAATACCAGTCATTGATGGCCTCCACGTGCTGCTGGGTGGCAGCTGCAATCTGTGAAGCATAATTCAGGTGTGCAAGCTCAGCCGGGATATTGGCAACACTGAGGTTCTGGGTCAGTGAGAGCCAGATGCTGATAAAATTGGCGTTGAGCAATCCGCCAGGTGCGACCGTTGCGCGGTACGGGTCCCCCATAGGAACTTCAGCAAACGCTGCCTTGATTGCAGGGTTCTGCTGCTCTGCGGTCAGCAGGGTGGTAATCCCAAGGTAAGAGGTACCGGCAACGCCGATATTGCCATTACACCATGGCTGCTGGGTTATCCAGTTCACAACATCTCCGTAGTCCGCCTGTTCCTGAACACCCAGAAGGTGTGTGATACCGGAAGACATGCCGGTGCCGCGAACATCCACAGCTACCGTAATGTAACCGCGCTTGATCATGAATTGGTCTTCGCCGCCGATCAGCAGTGTCGTATCAGCGGGTACTATAGTACCCAACAAATTGCCCAGATCGATGCGGTAAGCCGTCTGTGTCAGGATTACCGGGAATTTACCTGCAACCGGTTTACCGTTAGCATTGGCCGGGACCGACACCAGCACTGCCAGTTTATCACCGCTTTTTGTCGTGATGAACTGCAGTGGAAGGGTCACTGCACCAGTGTAATCGGGGTTGCGTGAATAGTTCGTCCACGTTGCATTGGCATTGATGGTAATAGGCGGATTGGGCTGACTGACTAACGAGCGCGTGCCCAAAGTAGTTGTCTGTAATGATGAGGTAGTTGTCGATGCGCCGGACACGCTCTGACTGCCGTTTGACACCTGCTGACCGATTGCGCTGTTTGAACCCGAACATCCTGCCATAACCAGTATGGCAAAAATACTCATAATTACAAAACCAAAAGACGTATTATTCTTTTTTCTTTTTTGATTCATAATCATTCCCCTATTTATTTATATGGATATGTTTTTACAGTTTAGTATGATTCTACTTTGTTTATCCTACTTAATATCCTAAAGCTATGAAGACTGTAAATCCCTCATTTAGAACATTCAGAAACATTTTTGGGTAATAGGTGGCAATTAGGGATAGATACCTACTGCTGGATGTATAAATCAGGAAAAGACAAAGAAAGAAGCAATAGGCAATGCAACGCCCTATGAATTAAATGTAAGTTGAAAGATGATTTTGTGCAGCCAACCTGCCCAGCTCTCTGCAGTAGGAAAGATCCCCACTGCCTATGATCTTATCAAGAGATCTTAACAAATCAGTATAAAACTTATAGGGATACCATTCGGTAACCAACATATGTTCTTGCATATACTTGCGGATTCTGAGGGAAAGGTGTCAATTACCTGACACCTTTCCGTACTAACGAGGCGAAGCCGGGGCTTTTTTAACGGGGTTTACCGCGGGGGGTGCATTGACAGTCTTGCTCGTGACCAATGCCGTCCCTATGCCATGGTCATACACCATCATGCCGCCGTAACGTGCTCCAAATCCGATGATACCCGCTGACAGCGCAAACAGAACCAATCGTACAATCCGGTACCTGTTTTTCATGACCAATGTCCACAGCGCAGCGGCAATGGCAATGGAACCGCCGATCCCTTCCAGATCGCCGTGGATATTGATTAGGTGGCTGACGGATGCAGGGTGCGGCACACTATTTATTTATTCAAGGGGACGAATCAAGTTATGTAGAATCTAACCATAGATTGAAAAGGTGTCAGGCCTTGACAGGCTGTTGACACCTTCCCTTACTTTCTATTTTTTATCAGGCATTGTAGTGCCCTCCCGTGTGCCGGGGGAAATGAGAAGAAAGCCGTACCTTTCCATATTATATTGAACAAACCATGCTGTATATGCTAATTGCTCTCTATGAAGTCGGAATTACTTATTATACTATGTTTTTCTCTCTTTACGGCACAAAACGTAAGGGCGATTGAGCTTTCTTCCCTTTTAACACAGAAAGGCATTATAAAGTTCAGTGCAGACAATATTATGTACGACGACAAAACAGGCATCTATGACGCACAGGGACATGTGTATATAGAAAAAGGTAATGCTGCTGTGTCTGCACAACACATAATCTTCAATTCAAAAACAGAGGATATCATTGCACAGGGGCATGTACACTGGGCTGTTGGAAATGAACGGATCGATGCCGATAAACTTGAGATAAACCTATCCAACCAAACAGGTGTTATCCACAACGGTTATATAAATATAGATAACGGCACCTATACGATTAAAGGTAAGATTATAAAAAAACTTTCAAATGTGCACTTTATAGTGGAGGAAGGTTCTCTGACAACATGCAAGTGCGATCTGAACAGTCCGGCATGGGACATTACTGCAAAACATATCGATGCCACCCTTGGCGGTTATGCAACTCTTAGAGATGCTTTCTTCAAAGTGAAAAACATGCCATTTATATATATACCGGTAGCAACAATACCGGTGAAAACAAATAGGGCATCGGGTCTTTTAATACCACAGTATACCTATTCAGGATTAAATGGGTTTACCATTAGTATACCCTACTTCTGGGCAATATCTCAGGATCAGGATGCTACGTTTTATTTTGATGCTATGACTAAAAGAGGTGCCGGTGTAGGAGGACAATACAGGTATGCCTTGAATGAAAAAGACAGCGGAGAATTTAATGCAAGATATTTCCAAGAATTTGTTTCACCTTACAAGAGAGATAGATTCTTTTTAGGTGCTCATTATTATCAGGACCTTGTAGGAGGATTTTTCTCTAAGGGACTTTTGAATTATTACAGTGACAGACAATATCTCAACGATTTCGATACGCTTCTGGAACAATCATCCGTAGAATACGTCGAATCAATGTTTACCCTACAAAAGAATTTTAATGATGCCGACGCTATCGCTTCGTTGATATATCTCGAAGATATGTGGGCACCCAATAACAATGCAACGCTTCAGCAACTGCCATTCGGATCTTTCAGCTATTTCCCGGTACGTATCTCTTCCGCGCTGCCATTATATGCCGAATTCAATACCACTATTGAAAACTTTATACGAAGCGACCCTTCGCTTCCCAGAGGTGAGAGGTACGGTATAATCCCTGGTGTTTATTTACCATTTACTATAGGTCACTACCTTTATTTTAATTCAGAGGCTCAGTATAGAGCATATTTCTATAATGCCGGAGTATACGGCGTTTATAAACCAGGCAATCTATTATCGTACCACCTGTCTGCAGAGATATCGACAAAACTGTCAAGAGTCCTGCCAATAAAGATAGGCTCACTAAAAGCCGTTAAACATATAGCATCCCCTTTTGTAAGTATAACATCGGATCATACATTGATAAGCAATGAGCTTTATGGTTTCGATGAGGTAGAGAACTCTCCGCTTGAAACGAGAGTCGTGAATTTCGGCATCCGCAATAGTTTTATAGGAAAGACAAAACCTTATGAAAACATGGTATCATATCCTGTTATAGGGAGATTCGACATATATTCCGGTTATAATCTGATAAATACGGCAAAAACATTGACAGGTACGACTCAACATATAAAACCATTTCTTCCTGTGAATCTTGCTCTTGTACTTCAACCGCAGAGTTTTCTTAATACAAATATTAACATGGCCATTGATCCCGCAACAATGAGTCTTACCGAGACAACCATAATAGAATCAACCAGAGATACAAGGGGTGACAGTCTATCTTTAAGTTACGCATATTTGCGGAGTATGGTCAACAGTATCAATGCGTATCTGAGTTTCGCACTGACACCGCACCTTTCATTTTACGGAAGTGCAAACTACTCTTTTTATAACCGCGCTATGATACAAGACGTTTATGGAATAAAGTTCGGTACAAACGCCAACTGTTGGAGTATCGATGCATCATACATACAGAGGCCGTTAACGCCAGCCCTCAACACCGTAACCTTTTCCATTACCCTTACAGGACTTGGAACTATAGGGAATTAACATGATAAAAAGATTAATAAATGCATGGAATACATTGTGGAAATATTTTTTTTATATCGGGTTTTCTTATGGACCCATGGTTTATACGCTTGCAAGAACCGAGTTTGTCGAAAAGCTGAAGTTGCTTGAAAATAAAGATATAACAGAAGGTATTGCTGTCGGAGAGGTAATGCCGGGTGCGGTGTTCGTTGATTTTGTATCATACCTTGGATTCTTGATAAAAAAAACAAGGGGTGCGTTCCTTGCCACGATGTTTTTTATAGCACCTTCATTCCTCCTTATGGTTGTTTTGAGCGTGCTGTACATGAAGTACGGGCAGCTCCCGTTGATCCAGAACATAATGCGTGGGCTTTCGGCTATTATGATAGCACTTATCATAAAGGTAATGATCGATATATACAAAACAGGTGTTAAAAACCCTCTGTATCTTGTTGTATCTGCACTGGCATTGTTACTCCTGCTGATCAATGTAAACATTGTACTGATCCTGATCATCGGCATAAGTATAATGATTTCTTATGGTATTTATAAGAAGGAACTGGAATTTAAGTATGTACATGTTAAATGGCCTTCTTCGACAGATATATACTCTTTCATAAAAAATAATATATGGGTAGTATGGCTTGGATTTCTGCTTATAGCAGGAAACACTATTCTATATCATATCTCACCGAACATAGCGCTTATGAACGGTAATCTGTTTAAAATAGGCTTGTTAACATTTGGGAATGGATACACCATGCTTCCGTTTATTTCCAAAGAAGTGGTCAGTAATTATCACTGGCTTACACCAAAAGAGTTTTCTGACGGTATTGTAATGGGACAGATAACACCCGGCCCTGTTGTCATTACAGCCACATTCATAGGATATAAAGTAGGCGGTTTTTTTGGAGCGCTAACAGCTACTGCATCCATATTCATGCCGTCGACCATACTTGTGGCACTTGTTGCCAAACCTTTTATAAAATATCAAGACAATAAATGGGCGCTGTCGGCATTGAAGGGTATATTGACATCCTTTATAGGCCTGCTTGCCCTTGTCGTGGCACAGCTGGCAAAGACAAATATAACGGATTACAAGACAGCCCTTTTCGCTCTTACTTCACTGGTACTTTTTGTTTATACGAAAATAAATCCGGTCATTCTGCTCATCGCTGGTATTATTGTGTCGTTATTCATCTTCAAATAAGCTGAAACATGCATGTATATCTTATGGCAGAACGACCTTCAGTGTCTGAAGCATATTTTCCTTGTGCGTGCCGCCCCAGTAGATCTTTTTGCATGAAGGACATTTTGAGAAGGCATCCTGTGTAGACAGTACAAATGAAGGTACGATGTCTTTTACCTCATCTTTGCTAACGGCAATAAGTTCTCTGTTGCAGACAATACATCTCGTAAAGAACCTGTTCGGATCAGGAACAATGTTATGTTCTTTGAACAGCTCTTTTAACTGTCCTATAGTGTAGTTATCATGCAGGACAATAGCATCTATATCTCCATGCGATTCAAACCATGTATCTCTTGTTATGATGATACGGTTTGTCTGTTCCGATATGTTTATTAAATCTTCCCTTTTGTATTTGCTGCTGTAAAGTGCGTCGAATCCTGCAACCCTCAGCCACTTTGCAAGCCTGCCGAGCATCCTGTCCACAATAAAGGTTACTGCGTCCGGGGATATATCCATATACCACTCATGTCTCCTTCTCCTGTCTGTTTGACAATCATGTCAACTTTGCTTGCATTATAACGTATTATCATCTATATGCAAAAACATTATGAAAAAATTGGTTGAGATTGCAATAAAATATCCATGGCGTGTCATTATAGTTATTGCCATGCTTACTGCCATAGCAGGCTACTTTGCAATCGGCGTACCTGTTCAGGATGACATCATGAAAACGCTCCCTGAACATGACCCCCAGGTAACGCTGTTCAACAATATAGGAAAACGTTTTGGCGGTACGGATTATTTCCTTGTCGTTATGGAGGGAGACAACCTGTTTACCCGTTCAAGCCTTGAAAAACTGAAAACCATTACCGATAAACTCGAATCGCTTCCCGAACTCAACAGGGTCGAGAGCCTTACCAATGTCGAAGATATCAAGGCAAGCCATGGAGAGCTTGATATCTCGAAATTTATGGAACACATCCCGGACAATCCACAGGCGCTGGAAACGATCAAACAGGATGCACTCTCGGACAAACTGTATCTCGGCAACCTCATTTCACCGAATGGGAAGGCACTTGCCGTACTTTGTCAGATCAAAAAGGACATAAACAGTGAATCCCTTGTAAACAGGATCGACAAGATCATCCAGCCTTACAAAGGACCCGAGAATATTTACCTGATAGGTGTGCCTGTTGATAACGATATTATCAGCAAAGCAATACATTCCGATTTAGGAAAACTGCTGCCTCTTGCGATACTGATCAATATCGTCATAATGTATATACTGTTCCGCAATTTTATCAGTGTTGTCCTGAGGCTTACCCCTGCACTCATTGCCATAGTCCTGACCGTGGGTGCCATGGGTATAACGCACACCCCGTTCACCATGCTTTCCGTCGGTATGCCCACCCTCCTTATCGCACTCGGCAGCATCTACAGCATCCACATCATGACACGGTACTACCAGCTGCTCGAACATACAAAGAACAATGAAAAAGCATTAAAAGGTATGATAAAGGAACTCGGCATACCAATGCTGTTTATAGGATTGATAACCTCGATGGGCTTTTTCGCCAATGTATCTTCCACAATCGTGCAGGTAAAACAGGCTGGTATATTTGCAGGTATAGGTATATTATTTTCCATGTTTATATCCGTGACCCTGGTACCAGCCCTGCTAACACTCAGGCATAAGGGGAAAGAGGAGCAGCGTGCAAGCAAAAAGAGCGGGTTCAACAATTTCCTCGAGAACCTCTCTGTATGGGTGCAGAGGCACAACTCCATAATCCTTGCTATAGGCATAGGACTTGCAGCTCTCGCGATCTATAGGGTAAAGACCATCAACACGGAAACAGACATTACGAAGTTTTTCAAGGCAGATTCGGTTGTACGGAAGACATCCGCAAAAGCGGTTAAAAACTTCGGCGGTATATTCGTGCTTCAGATTCTTGTACACGGTGACATAAACTCTCCTGCAGTAATGAATACCATGGCCAAACTTGAGGATGAGGTGGACACCATCAACGGGGTTCATTATCCATTCAGCATAGCCGACCTGATCGAGAAAATGAATGAGGTCATGCATGATAATAATCCCGCCTATCACACGATACCTGCGACAAAGAACGCCATAGCCCAGTACCTGCTCCTGTATTCCATGTCGGATCAAAAAATGCTGGATACGCTCATTACGCCTGATTCGAAAGAGGCTATCATCCAGGCAAGGATCGGGAAATTTGGCTTTCATGAGATAGAGCAGATCATTAATCAGATCAAACAAAAAATACAACCTCTTGAAACAAAGGACATCCGTTTTACGCTGTCCGGTTCACCCATGCTTATCTTAACCATCAATAAACATCTTATAGAAAACCAAGAGACAAGCCTTTATATATCGATTATAGCTGTTTTCCTTTTATTATCTGTTGTATTTCGATCCCTGATAGGCGGATTGATTACACTTATTCCGCTCGTGATAAAGGTCAGCTACAACTACGGTATCATGGAGCTCTTCCATATACCACTGAACGTTGCCACAGGGCTTATTGCGAGCATGACAATAGGTGTTGGAGTTGATTATATCATACACTTCGTCATGGGATTCAGAGAGCGACTCAAAGAAGGTTCAAGTCATTCCATCGATTCTGCCATGAAAGAGGCCACGGTCATAACGGGCAGATCCATACTGAACAGCGCAATCGTGCTTGTCGGGGACTTTTCCGTGCTGACGCTTTCAAGCTTCCTTCCGATGATCTACTTTGGAATACTCTCCGCAAGCATGGTCATATACAGTTCTATCGTTTCCATAACCCTGTTTCCCGCCCTGCTGCAGATAGTCCACAAGCACCTGAAGTGGCTGAAGAAGTAGCCCTCGCTAACCAAACTCTGATACTGCATACTTTGCAAAGGCCATTGACGAGGTAAAAGCAGGGGAAACAGCATTCAGTACATGCAGCGAATCGCCATCCTTTATGAGAACAAAATCCATCTCAAGTTTTTTCGTGTGCCAGTTTATAAGCTGCGGTCTTATACCTACTTTATCGGTGTCCTCGATATCGTTGAATACAAGTGATCTGACGAGCTTTTTTGCTTCGTCAAAAACGAATCTTCTTCTATATTTCTTTATCTCTTCAATTGCAGAATATCTGAAAACAGGATCTGTTATAAGCATCAGTGCATCATGATAAAGGATAGACAATGTTTCGGTTCCCAAACCATCAAATATCCTGTAATTTTCCCTGCCAAAGGTAGGAATGGCGGTAGGGCCTATATAAATCCTATTGTCAGCAGTATGTGTAAAGTGAACACCAAGAAATGGGTTTCTTAAATCAGGTACAGGATATATGTTGCCCCTGACGAGAAAATTCCTTTCCTTGATCAACCTTTTATAAGTACCCTTAAATGGAAGGATCTTATACTCTTTTACAATGTCAAACCAGTGGGCGATCCTATCCGCATAAGCACCTGCAGCATTAACGAATTGTTTAAAATGCACTAATCCTTTTGATGTGCGGATAACATGATCATCAACAAGACTTATAAAAGGTGTATGGTAAAACAATCCAACCTTTTTTGAATCAACAAGTTCTTTCGTAAGGGCGTTTAATATCTCTACAGGCATCATAACCGCGGTTTCAGGAGAGAATAATGCCTTTTCACATGTTACGGCATAAGGCTCTATTTCCGACAGTTCCTTCTCATCTATAATAATTGATTTTGCACCGCTTGCGTCCGCCCTTTTTTTTAGTTCTCCAAGGCTTTTGAGCTCTTCATGATTTTTAGTAACAATAACCTTACCTGTTTCTTTCAATGTCAGATTTTTCTCATAGCAGAACTGCTTCATAAGACGATTGCCTTCGATACAAAAGCGAGCCTTCATACTATCCGGCGTATAGTATATACCCGCATGGAGTACGCCGCTGTTGCGTCCGCTTGCATGGCAACCAACGTTATCCTCTTTCTCAATGATAACTATATCTTCCGCACCACGAGCAAGGAACTCGCGTGCAATGGTAATACCTGTTATGCCTGCTCCAGCTATAAGAATCTGACATTCAGTATATTCCGTTTGCATTTTTCGGGTTAATCCAGGTTGAAAATCAGAACAATATAAATGACGACAATGTCTGTCGTGAAATGGGTAGCCTTTTCATCTCATAGGGCGTTAAGAACAAGTTATTGATATACGCATTCTTATGAAACAGCACTGCATCCTTAAACTCCCATCTTTGAACAAGAGAATCTCCGTTGTACAGTTCGGCTACCTCTGGCAGCGTCATGGCTGTCTGTGTATAGGTGTCGGCTTCGATATGCACAGTCGCATCATTGTTATCGTCGCCATTTTTAATTTTTGCAGTATTGTTTGCGAGTTTAACGTCTGTCAAATAGTCTTTCACAACAGCCAGTACATAATTGTTTTCGTATTTTATTCTGTACATTATTGGAACTGTATCTTCGTTATCTATAAATAATTGATCGTTATCATCGCCGATGATATATGCGGCTCTGTTGTCCGCAAGTCCATAAGCAACCTTTGTTTGATTTAGCCCGATTTCATTGAATATTCTCTGTGGATTATCCGACAAATATAACCCTACCAAAACTGTAAAGAGGTTGTTTTGCGAAAATATCTGCATGGGTGTGAGCATTCTTACATTATTTACAAGTATTGATTGGCGCAGCCCGTCGTTTATAATACTGACAACAGCCTTTGGAAATACATAATCCTGTCTGACATGACCATCTGGCTTTATTATAACCCTACAGGGTACAGGGATATTTATATAATCCTTACCAAGGTTAAAAAACGCATTTCCGTTGAGCACGAGTACATCTAAGCTCTTCTGTGACTTCATCAGTTCTGCCATCTTATATGCAGGGATGATAAAGTCCGTAAACAACACAACCGCCAGTAAGACCAATATTATTCTTTTCATTTGATATACCCTTTCATGTAGTCAAGCAATCTGTCTTTTATTTCTTCCCTTTTCATTGCATAAGCAATATTTGCGAGTAAAAATCCGAGCTTGTCTCCACCGTCGTACCTGTCTCCTTCAAACTGGTATCCTATCATGCCTTTTTGTTTTAACAGTTCTCTCAACCCGTCTGTAAGCTGAAGCTCCCCCCCTGTACCGGAAGGTATGCTTTCCAATATGCCGAAGATCTCGGGTGTGAGTATATATCTGCCTATGATTGCAAGATTGGATGGGGCTTTATCAGGCGCTGGTTTTTCGACAACATCGTCAAGCATATAAATTCTTTTATCCGTTTGTCTTCCCTTTATTATGCCGTATCTGGACGTGTCTTCTCTTGAAACCTCCTGCACCGCTATGATAGGTTTTTTATACTTTTCATAAACATCTACCATCTGTAAAAGGCACGGCTTTTGAGCATCTAGGATATCATCACCGAGTATGACTGCGAATGGCTCATCGCCTATAAGGTATTTAGCCTGTAAAACGGCATGACCGAGCCCAAGCGGTTTTTTTTGCCTTATAGATACAATCTTTATCATGTCCGACAAACCTTCGATAAGGCCAAGCAGGCCCAGGCCGTTGCTGCCCTTTTTTCTCAGCGCATCTTCAAGTTCGTAGTTGATATCGAAGTGGTCTTCTATTGCCTCTTTACCATGGTTTACAATGAGGATAACAAGCTCTATGCCTGATGCCTTTGCCTCTTCCACGATATACTGAATCATGGGTTTGTCCACTATCGGCAAAAGTTCTTTTGGTACTGCCTTTGTTACAGGCAAAAATCTTGTACCATATCCTGCTGCAGGTATCACTGCTTTTTTGATCTTCATTGAATGTTTCCATCCTTTATTAAATGTTCAAGTCCATCTTCTATTAAAAGTTTATCCAACAGGTAATCTGTTTTTACATGTTTTAATGATGCAAATATCGAATCCTTTATATGGGGATGCCCCTTTTCAAGCTCTGATATTATTTTCCTTATTTTTTGTCTGTTTGTCAACCGAGGCATCATTGAAACAGGACACTGTGGATCAATCAAAGGCGCTTCAAGACCCGAGGCATAGGCAAGTGCTGCCTGAGCTTTGACATATATCAAGGGCCTTATAACCATAACCTTATAATTATCAGAAATGCTTATTGCAGGCATTGCTTTTATTTGCCCGTTAAAAAAGATGTTCATCAATAGTGTCTCTATAAGATCGTCCATGTTGTGTCCAAGAGCGATCTTATTGCATCCAATTTTTGGTGTGAGGCTGTACAGCAGGCCTCTCCTCAGTCTCGAGCATAGAGAGCACAATAGCTTTTTGCCTTTGTTATGTTCGAGCGCAATCCTTAATATATGTGTGTGTTCTATCCTGTAATCGTAGCCATGTTGTTTAAGGTATGATTCGACAAGATCGCTTTTCATTCCCGGTGCACCGGTATCTATATGGACTGCAACGATACCGTATTTGATCGGTGCTTTGTGCCGTAGAATCTCGAGTGTATCCAACAATGTATAACTGTCCTTTCCCCCTGATACTGCAACAAGAATACGGTCGCCGTTTTTTATAAGATTGAAGTCCCCTATGGCTTTTCCAGCCAGCTTTACAACATTGTTCTTATCGTCTGTCATAATTATGGATATACTATCATCTAACCTTGAAAAGTAAACCCCGTTAGAAAGGGCGTGGCTATTGCTACTAAGAAGCAACAGGCAGCGTTACTACAAAACTTGAACCAATGCCGAATTCGCTTACTACCTGTAACTGACCGGAATGTGCCTGAATAATCCTCTTTGCTGTAAGCACCTCTATATAAAGTTTTTCCTCATCTTTCATGTGGGAGAAGGTGTGCTTGTCTGTTACATTTTCAAAGATTGATTCCGCTGTCCCCATACCTGTATTTGCGATTACAAGCATAATATAAGGTTTATCATCCACAATGTCGTCCTTGACTTCTATGTACAGAATATCCTTTTCGTGTTCTTCTTTTATCGCAAGGCTTAGCAGATTTATCAACCCCTTGGTGAATTTTTCCCTGTCGAGTTTTATTGTAAAGTTCTCAGCTTTATAAGCGGTGTATAGCATGATACCTTGTTTCTGTGCAAAAGGCTCAATACTTTTTACACACGATTTTATAACCCTTAAAACATCTACGTCGTCAAACTCGAGATTGAGAACGCCGGATGTCAACTGATTTATATCAAGCAGTGTTTCGAGTGCGTTCATGAGCATCCTGGTAGAATCTTTTGCCTGCCGGACATATACGTCTTCGGCTTTGAGTATTTGTTTGTTGTTGAATAGATCGTATAATGTATAGATGGGATCCTTCAATTCGTTTATCATCATGGAGGTGAGCTCTGATCTCTGTATAAGAAGGTGTTCTTCTACTGTTGTATCAAGCATATTTAAAATAAAACCGGTGTATTTTTCTTCTACCATAATGGGAGATATTCCGAGTTTCATAAACTTGTTCTTTTCTTCTATGTGTATCCTTACAGGTGTATTCGTTTGTTTTACTTTTTCTATTGACTCGGATATCTTTTCCCAGTTTTCTTTTGAAAATATTGTGGAAATGGGCGTACCTATCAGCTTGTCTACTTCTTTAGAAAGAAACCGCAGAGCAGAGGGATTGGCATAAACTATGTTGTAAGACGAATCGGCTATCAAAATCCCGCTGTCAACGAAAGCCAGAAGCGTTTTCATTTTTTTGAATAATTCCGTACCAACCATTTAAAATCCTATAATCCCAAGTTTTGTTAACTTATAAAACCTTCTCATAGTCTCAAAACGGTCTATGTTGTTGATCGTCTGAAATATTTCTTCGGCTGTAGAATAGCCGTCAATCATTGACACAACATAGCCGTCTGTTTTATCGAGGTTATACTTTATAAGATCCTGTTCATTGATGTTTAACTTAGGGATTTTTTTGAAACTGTACAATTCATTATAATAAAGTTTAATCAGTTGTGCTTTTACAATGGAGAGATATGCCATGAGCTGTTTATTCGAATGATAAACCTTTTCATAAAGCCTTTCGAGGAATTCATACGCAAGTTCGTACCTGCGTGATTTTAAAAGTTCTCTTATATAGTTCATATTGACAAATTCAGCACTTTTAAAGTCGGACTTTGGAACTTCTTCTGATGGCGGTGAAATCACCGGAGATTCCGTACTGAAGCCCGCTGATTCGATATAATCAATAGCCTGTTGATTGTTTGGATCAAGTTCCACCACCTTTCTCCATATAGTAACTGCATCCTCGGTCTTGCCATAGCCGTAAAGTGTCAAACCATCCTGTAATAATTTTTCTATCTCTTCCTGGTTCATTGGTCCTTTAGTTCTAATTCAAGAGAGATCATGCTTTCTTTCATAGTGGTTATCTCTTCAGCACTTAATCCGCTCTTTGCTTCAAGAGTAACAGTTTGTTCTATCCCGAGGTCAGCGTCCTTCGCCGTTACCCTGAGAATACCCTCGCTGTTCATGTCGAAACCGACCTCGATATTGGGTTCGCCTTTTTTGGAAAGTCTTACTCCGCTTAGAACGAACTCTCCGAGAAGTTCGTTATCATTCGCCATCTTTTCGTTGCCTTGATAAACAGCTATTCTTACCGCATCTTGATTATCATAGGTTGTTGTGAACCGACGCGTTTTTGTTACAGGTACCGCTGTATTTCTCGGTATGATTTCTGTAAAAACGCCGCCTTTTGTCTGTATACCGAGGGACAGGGCAGTAATGTCGACAAGTATATTTGAGGGTAGAGGTGATACGATATTATAAGCGTGTATGGCTGCCCCTTCTGCCACTACTTCATCAGGGTTTATACTCCTGTTTGGTTGTTTTTCGAAAAATTCAGCCACCTTTTTTATAATGAGTGGTGCCCTTGTCTGACCCCCTACAAGTATAACCTCAGCAATGTCACTCTTTTTAAGCCCGGCGTCATCTAATGTATTCTTACATATCTGTATGGTCTGTTCAACCAGTTCATGCATAAATCCTTCAAGAACGCTCCTTGTTATTACTGTGTTGTAGTGAATCGACCCCTGTGAAGTCTCTGTCAGGAATGGCAAAGATATTGTTGTCTCTATTTGAGAAGAAAGTTCTATCTTTGCCCTTTCTACGGCGTCCTTTAATCTCTGCATTGCCATTACATCCTGTTTTAAATCCGTTCCATTTATTTTCTTAAAATCTTCGAGTATGTAATTAATAATTCTATTATCGATATCCTCTCCGCCGAGGTATGTATTACCTGCTGTAGACAATACTTCATATACTCCTTCCCCAAGTTCGAGTATCGAGATGTCAAAGGTGCCTCCTCCAAAATCATAGACGGCTATAAGTTCATTCTTTTTCCCCCTTTTCTGTCCATAAGCCAGAGCGGATGCAGTTGGCTCGTTTATGATCCTTAAGACTTTTAATCCGGCTATCTCAGCGGCATCTATTGTAGCCTGTCTTTGATTTTCGTTAAAATAGGCTGGCACTGTAATACATGCACCCTCTATATCATCTTCGAGAAACCCCTGTGCTACATTTTTTGCCTCAAGCAGTATAAAGGCGCTGATCTCGGGAATACTTATAGATTTTTCCCCGCATATAACCCGTATATCCTGGTGAGGGCCTTCCACAATTTCATAGGGCACTTTCGTCTTTGTAACCTGTACTTCCTTAGAATCATATCTTCTGCCTATAAGTCTCTTTGCTGCGAAGATTGTATTTTTGGGATTTGTTATTGATTGCCGTTTAGCCCTTACACCGACAAGGTTTTTTTCATCACTGGTGATAGCAAAGTAACTCGGTATGAGTCTGTTGCCTGTTGAAGATGGTATAACCAAAGGCTTGCCGTTTAACATGGCAGCAACACATGTGTTTGTGGTACCGAGATCGATACCTATTGTTTTACCCATAATTATTTAATCAAACTCCTCAATTGTTTTATTTCTACCTTAATATCATCCGTTTTAACACCAAGGGCAATAGTTTGTTCATATTCGAATAAGGAGCTTTTAAGAAGCCCGGCTTTTTTATATATTTTAGCAAGCAAAAGATGATAATCGGGGTTTTTCGGATCTAGTTCTATGGCCTTTTGGCAGTAATTTTTAGCCTCCTTCATAGGCTGATTAAAGTCATACATTACAGAGGCAAGTTTATAGTATATGGATTTTTTTTCGTTGGTAAGTTCTATTGCAGTTTTCAGAAAATTTAATGCATCCTCCGGCTTATTCAATTCGACGCTTATATCCGCCTTTTTTAGCAAGTCCTCATATCTATTTGCCTTCATATGCCTTTCCGCCTCTTGCACCTTGTTGATATACTCTTTATCATAAGGATTATAGGAGACTGCCAATTTTAGGTTAATATAGGCGTTGGAATAGTCATTATCCATGAAGGCCTTTATCCCAAGCTTGTAGTATGTCGATGCTTTTTTGACTCGATCTTTTATCTGATCCGTTATGATGTGCTTTGTTGATGTTTCAACGGTAGTTTTTTCAAGCTTGAGGGTATCAGTCTTTGATTTAGCAGTTGATGCCTCTGGTTTAGTCTCTATTGTTTTTTTGGTAGCTTTGTTTTTTAATGTTTCGTAAGCCTGTTGTACTTTTTTATATATATCCTCAAGAAAATGCTTGTCTTCGGGAAGAACGGCTCTTGCGTAATAACTGTCCGGATGGAACATCTTTGTCTTTTCGAAGTATGCTTCTTTAATCTGCTCCATAGGAGCACTCTCAGAAACACCGAGCATTGAATATGGATCTGCATTCTCATAAATAGCATAGAGGTCTTTTATTGATTGCTCGGTTTGTTTCTGTTCATTGGATTTAATAGGGGGATGTAAAGAGGAATCACTCTGTTTAAATTCAACCACATTGTGATTTCTTAGATTTTCAAGGATCTTATTTACCGAGGTTAATCCAAAACCTGTTACTTTTGCTATTTCTTTTGCCGATGTTCTTCCATCGATGAGCGATACTACAAACTTCTCTTGCTCTGTTAACCCTGAAACACTACTTACCTGTTTGATAAGTTTTGGCATAGATTCCATATTCCTTATTTGTAATAATATTAATATTTTTGTCAAGCACTAAAACGATCAATGTCTAAAGCCTATATTTATTTGCACAGTCTGTTTTTTTTGCAAAATTATAACATAAATGTACTTACACATTACTTACAGATAGGTATTTTTTAAGTTTGTCCTTGTGATTGACAATTAGATTCCATTTATATATAAATATATTGATTATGTTCAAACATAAATTAATTTATAAGATTTTTGCTATAATAATGACATTTGTGTTTGTTTCATCCACATGGGCAGCAGATATTGCCATTATAAAAACACGTAATCTTGTGCCATACAACGAGGCTATCACGGGTTTTACCGTAAATTGTAGTGCTCTACGTACCAAAGAGTATGACATGGAAGAGAACCAGGCACGCGGGGAAGAGATTGCAGGGCAGATAAATGAAAGTAAGCCATCCGTTGTACTCGCTGTAGGCGCCCCTGCTGCCCAAATAGCAAAACTGTATATAGACAAATCAATTCCTGTTGTATTTATAATGGTTCAGAGCCCCGAGAAAATAGGTCTTCAAGATATAGCCAATTTGACAGGAATTTCACTCAATATTCCCGTAGAGACGCAGTTGCGTGCATTAAAAGCCCTGGTTCCTTCTGTAATCAGGGTTGGCGCAATATACAACCCAAGGAATACGGCTCAGGAAATCAATCAGGCAATGAGGATCTCCAATCAACTTGGATTCAGGCTTATTGCAGCAAAAGTGGATACCCCCAATGACGTTACAAGGGCACTCAGAGCATTTGCTGAAGGTATAGATGCATACTGGATGCTTCCCGATATAACAGTCATGCAGGCATTTACAACGATCCTGAACTATACAAACGACAGAAGGATACCGTTTCTTGCTCCATCAAAGATTATGGTAGACAGGGGAGCGCTTGTTTCGCTTGCTCCTAATTATGCAAATATAGGAAGTCAGGGATGCGGTATCGTTAATCAGATAATCAGCGGGACAAAACCATCTCAAATTCCTATTTCTCCTCCCACGGGATTGGAACTCACGGTTAATCTTACAGCGGCTAAAACGCTCGGATTGCAGAGCATTGCAACAAATGCAATGACATTTGCAGCATCAGAAGGCTACAAGATAAGCATATCACAGTAAAACTCAAGAAGGCGGTAAATTGGACAATATAATTAAATTCGGAACATCTGGGTTTAGGGGCATTATTGCAGACTCGTTTACTTTTAGGACTCTTACTGCAACAGTACATGCTGTAGCAGATTACGTAAAAGCGCATTCAATCAATGCCCAGCCAAGACTTATGGTAGGCTATGATCCCAGGTTTATGGGAGAGGTTTTTGCAAAAGATGTAGCGGAAAATCTGAATATGCGCGGCGTAGATGTTGTCTTAACAAATAGGGATACCCCAACACCTGTTATAGCATTCTATGTTATAGCTCATAAGCTTGATGGGGCTATAAATATTACCGCAAGTCATAATCCGCCCATCTACACGGGTATAAAATTTACACCATCATGGGGGGGGCCGGCCATGCCCGAAGAGACAAAGCAAATAGAGTCTATGGCGAACCAATACCTTGCTGAGAACAGCTTATTCGGGCAAACACAAAAAAATAAGGGTAAAACAGAATTTGTAGATCCTATGTCGGAATATATCGATCATCTGAACGACATGATAGATTTTAAAGAGATTGCCAAGGCTAATTTAAAGATAGCAATAGATCCCCTGCACGGAGCAGGCCGAGGCTATCTTAAAAGAATATGTGAAACACATGGTATAAAATATGTATCCATACATGAGGCAAGAGATCCATACTTTGGCGGTGCCGTTCCCGACCCCAATGAAACTAATCTTTTTGAATTGAAAAAGCTTATGGCGGAAGATGAGACCATTGCCCTCGGCATGGCAACCGACGGCGATGCAGACAGATTCGGTATTTTAGACAGGCACGGCAGGTTTATAATACCTGATTATGTACTCGCGATTCTATCGGAGTATGTGCTTTCAACACGTGATTTTGAGGGAGGGCTTGGCAGATCAATTGCGACAACACATCTTATTGACAGGATAGCCCGTCAGCACAAAAGAGAGGTTTATGAAACACCCGTAGGTTTTAAGTACATAGGTAAACTGCTGACAGAGGGAAAGATCGTGTTTGGAGGAGAAGAAAGCGGCGGGCTTTCTATTATAGGGCATATACCGGATAAGGACGGGATTATTGCAGGTCTGCTCATGCTTGAGGCAGTTGCAAGAACGAATAAGACGGGCAGTTTCCTTCTGGAAGATATCTATAAAATGGTTGGAACCTTATATGCCGACAGAAGGGATATAGAGCTTGATAATGATAGCCATGCGCATGCGAAGGCATTAATGTCAAACCCTTCGATATTGATTGATAAGTTTAAGCCCCTGGAGGTTGATAGAACAGAAGGGCTAAAATTGCTGTTGGAAGGCGGATCATGGCTTCTCTTGAGATTATCGGGAACCGAGCCTGTAATAAGGATTTATGCAGAAGGAAGACAGCAAACAGAAACGGAACAGTATATAAACAGTGTACAGGAGATATTGAAGCATGCTTAGAATAAAATGTATTGCAGTTGGACAACTCTGGACGAACAGCTATATAGTTTGGGATGCAGACAGCATGGAAGGTATACTTGTTGATCCTGGTGATGAGGGTGACAGATTGATACGGGAAATAAAAAAAAACAAGATCATTTTAAAACAAATCATCATAACGCATGGTCATTTCGATCATCTCAAGGATGCAGCGTATGTAAGTGCTGAACTGAAAGTTCCGGTGCTTGCAAGCAAGGTAGAACTGCCAATTATTAAACATGTTTCAGAGCAGGCAACATTATTCGGCTTCCCACCGATAAAACCTCCGGAGATAAATGTTTATCTTGAACAAGGCAGCAATATCAATGTTGGTTCATACACGTTCAAAGTGCTCAGTACACCAGGGCATTCTCTGGGCAGCATAACCCTGTACAATAGTTCAGAAGGTATAGCCATTGTAGGAGACCTCATATTTTTAGAGTCTATCGGCAGAACGGATATAACCGGCGGTGATTATGAGACATTGTTAAAGAGCATTAAGGAACATATACTCACCCTGCCTGATGATACAAAGATATTATCCGGGCATGGTGAAGAAACAACGGTTGGACATGAAAGATTATATAATCCATTTTTAACAGGTGTTTATAGATATGAAGCTTGAAAATAAAAACATATTACTCGGTGTAACCGGAGGGATAGCAGCTTATAAGTCATTAGAGCTTGTAAGGCTTCTTACAAAACAAAACGCCGGTGTAAATGTCGTAATGACCGCTCATGCGGAGAAGTTTATAGGAAAGATGTCCTTTCAAGCATTGTCCGGCAATACCGTACTCACAGATACTTTTGATCTTGCTTCCAGTGTAGAAATCAAGCATATCTCTATACCCGATAATGCATCCCTCGCAGTCATAGCACCGTCGACTGCCGATTTTATAGGTAAGCTTGCATACGGTATAGCAGACGACCTTCTGAGTACAATGATGCTTGCCATGACAAAACCCGTGCTTATTGCCCCGTCTATGAATGTTCACATGTACGAAAACCGTATTGTTCAGGATAATATGAAAAGGCTCAAACAATATGGATATCATTTTATAGAACCCGGTGAGGGCTGGCTCGCGTGCGGGTACGAAGGGAAGGGCAGGCTTGCTGAACCCGACCAGATTGTAGAAGAGATAGAATTATTATTGACGAAGAAAGATTTTGAAGGAAAGAAACTGCTTGTTTCTGCCGGGCCGACGAGGGAATATCTTGATCCTGTAAGGTTTATATCAAATCCGTCCTCCGGAAAAATGGGATATGCTCTTGCTAAGGCTGCGAGGATGAGAGGTGCAGATGTAACGCTTGTTTCCGGAAAGGTAAATATCAAGCCGCCTTACGGCGTGAAGTTTGTAGAGGTTGAGTCGGCAAGGCAAATGTTTGAGCAGATAAACAGCCTTGCCAACGTGATGGATTGTATTATCATGTCGAGCGCTGTTTCGGATTTTACTCCCTCAAAAACAAGCCCGCAAAAGATAAAGAAAACAGCAGAGCATCTTGATATTCAGCTGGACAGGACCACGGACATATTGTCTTCTGTGGCAAAAAACAAGAGGGATACGATCATTGTCGGTTTTGCCGCGGAGACGGAGAATGTCGAGCAGTACGCAAGAGAAAAACTAAAGCAAAAAAATATGGATATGATCGTTGCGAACAACATAACGGAAAAGAACAGCGGTTTTGAAGCAGACACGAACAAGGTGTTAATCATATTCCGCGACGGAACTATCGATGACCTTCCTCTGATGCGCAAATCCGATCTTGCGGATGTCATATTGGACAGAATATCTACTTTGTTTTCGAATAAATAGTATAGGCAGACTTGCGTGTCTGTCGAAATAAAAAAGGGGCGAACACATAAGTTCGCCCCTTTGACTTTAGCTAATTACAATTTTGAGATTATTTGGTTCTATTTATATTGAGGCTTCTCAAGTGCCTTGATCTGTTCCGGTGTGTAACCGAGCGCCTTGAAGTCCATGACCCCGTGTGTCGAGTGACACTTGTTGCAGGAAAGGCCGATCTTCTTTATCGCATGATTCACCGATATGTATGATGTGCCCGGGACCTGCATTGCCATCCATTCTCCGCTCCAGGTAAAGCCCATTGCTTCAAACGGCTTCATGCCCGCGTCTATCGCTTCCTTTACATTCCCTGTCTTGTTGTATACCTCTCTATTAGGCGCAAGCAATGCCGGAAAGTTTGCCATCTGAGGGTTGTCCTTCAAGAAGCCCATGCCAGGCTCCTGCCACATCTTGAGTTTTTTGTCGAACAACAGCACCTGGGTCAAACCGCGCACCGGGTATATCTTTGCGCCGGGTGATTTGATGCTCGACACCTGGAAGGCCATCCAGCTCTGGACGTCCTCGTGCGTTTTCGTGTTCGCAACCCTCCAGATATAGTTTGGGTGGCCCATCGTTATTTTTACCGTGGGCACATACAGACCCTTGATCGAGGGGATCTTGTCGTACTTCGAGAGCTCACTATATTTTCCGTGAATATCATCCTTTACAGGCTCACCCCAGTTTTCATACGATATACCGGAGACGACCGGTATGTGACACGTCTGACACGCAATCTTGACGACATGTTCGTTCAAAATCTTGCCGACCTTGCCCCGGTGAGGTGTATCGCCGTGGCAATTTGAACATGTGACCTTTACATTTGGAAGATCGTTTGCAGCCATATCGGACTCGTACTGTCCCTTGGGCATCTTGTGGTGTTCCGTGACATGGCAGGTTATGCACTGAAGACCTGCCTTGGCATGGACATCGGTCTGTGGTGTGTAGGGCGTGCCCCGTTTGTAGTCGTAGGAAAACGCATGCTCATGGCATCTCAGACAGGCTTCGTTGGTCGGTGTTTTCGTTATGCTCAGAGCAGCCTTGAGTGATGTGTCCTCTCCCCAATGTGTACCTGTTGCATCCGTAACGAGGGTTTTTCTGTCATTCATGTTGTAATCCTTTGCATGGCATACGAGGCAGTCCACGGTGTTTGCCTGTGCTTCCGTTGCCGGTGCTCCCGGAGGAAGCGGAGGTGTTGGCAGACTCCCTATATGGCATACGCCGCATCCTGCAGCCTGAACAGTAAAATGTCCGTTTGTGGAAGCAGTCCAGTTGGCAATCGTCAGAGAGCCTGCGAGTGCGCATTCCCTGTTTACCATGCCCCACCACGAACCGTCGGGTAACCCCTGAACGTTTCTGATAGGTGTTGCCATGTGCCAGTGTGCGGTCTGTGTAATCTCATTTAATGCCTCGGGATGACACATTGCGCATGTTTGTGCCCCCTGATAGCCGTTTTCTTTTATTGTTTCAGCGCCAGGATGTACCCAGCCCTTCAACATACCGTTACTTGTTGCTGCAGAAGCGATGCCAAGCATGAATAGAAACGCCAGTGCAGTGAGTCCTAACCTTTTAACCATACTTTCCTCCTATATTTTGAAATATAGCTTATATATTTAAGAATAACACAAATCTGTCAATAAAATAGTAACTCTTTGTTTTTTTGCTTTTGCACTTGCATTATTCATCATTGCGTATTATGGATACTATATACCTATAAAAAAAGGAGCGAAAATGGAAATCGAGAAGGTTAATGAACTTGAACATAAGATTACTGATCTCATAGATAAGTATACAGCTTTGAAGGAAGAAAACGGTTCTTTGAAAACAAAGGTGGAGGACATGGAAAGAGAAAAGGAGGAGCTTGTGAAGTTTAAACAAGAAGCTATAGCAAAGGTGGACAAGATATTGAATACCCTCAATGAGGTAAGCCTTTAAGGTAGGGATTGTTGAAGAAACCTTACACTATAAACATACTTGGAATAGAGCTCATTGTGATGAGTGAGGATGAACCAGAATATGTTGGGAGGATTGCGGCTTATGTAGAGGAAAAACTGAAATCCGCTATGAACGACGCAAATATCTCCGATACGGCCATTCTCTCTGTTCTTGCATCAATGAATATCGCCGATGAATTATTCAAGACAGAAAACAAGTATAAAGAAAGGATTCTCTATCTCGAGACAAAGATAGAAGAATTAATAAAGATGATAGAAACAAAGATAACGATATGATAATGTCCCTGCTCTTGCACGCGATGGATCTTAATTTTTTTAGACCCTTAACTATTCAGAATGGAGACCGTCCCTTATTGTTGATAGCAAGCCTCTCCCGTAAGAGGAAGCATGAAGCAATAAAATGGTTTCCCCCTGGTAATCCAGGTCTGAAAAGGGATTCACACGGCATGTTGGCGGGGACTTTTGTTTTTTTGTAAGGTCTTCAACACAGTAGTATTAAAAACATACAATGGACAAAAAGTTAGCTATAAGAAGCAGCATGCTGGAATGCAGAAAAGCTATCTCGTCGCTGAGTTATAAAAGATTGAGCAGTAGAATTCAACACTTGTTCATGCGATCTCAAGTGTATAAAAAAACGCATGCACTTATGCTCTATTTGCCCGTTAACAATGAACCCGACACCGGTAGGATTATTTTAGAGGCATGGAATGACAATAAAACCGTGTTGTTGCCTTATATCAAGGGTGACAGTGTTTATCCGGTTATATATAAAAAAGATATGCCTCTAAAATATGGTACATATAAAATCAAAGAACCTGTCCATGCAGAGGAGTATCCTGTTAAGGACATAGGTGCTGTTGTTGTTCCCGGTATCGCATTCGATCCTTATGGCAACAGAATAGGGTATGGTAAAGGGTATTATGATAAATTTCTAAGTAGTTTGAATAAACAAACTGTAAAGGCCGGTTTCTCTTTCAACAGGTGTATAATTGATAAGATATACACGGATAAATGGGATATTCCGGTTGATATGATTTTTACAGAAACTGGTATTCGGACAAAGGAGCAAAAAATATGATGAACACGTTGATAACTCTCGGTATCGGCATTGCAGGTATAGCAGCCGGATACGTGATGGCTACGTATTTGAATAAAATTATCGGCAGAGCAAAAATAAGGCAATCAGAGCAGAGGGTGCAGGAAATCCTTGATTCAGCCAAAATACAGGCCGAATCTATAAAAAAAGAAGCAGCACTGTATGCGAGAAACAATCTTCTCGAGTTGAGGGCGGAATTTGAAAAGGAAACAAAAGACAGAAGGCAGGAACTTGTTTCACTCGAAAAGAGGTTGCTGCAGAAAGAAGAATACCTTGAAAAAAAAGAGGACATAATAAACAAAAAAGAGTCCGACATTATCAGGAGAGAAAGGAATATAAGCATCGCAGAACGGAACCTTTCAACCAAGGAAGAAGAGTATAAAAAGAAATTTAACGAGATCAGTCTTGAGCTTCAAAGGGTATCAGGGCTGACAACGGATGAGGCGAAACAGATGTTGCTGGACAGCGTTAAGGAACAGGCTAAACACGATATAGGTAAAATGCTGAAACAGCTCGAGGAAGAGGCTCAGCAGAGTGCCGAGAACAAAGCAAAAGAAATAATATCTGTGGCTGTACAGAGATATTCCGGCGAATATGCACAGGAGCATACCGTAACAACCGTTGATCTCCCGAATGACGAGTTAAAAGGCAGGATAATCGGCAGAGAAGGCAGAAATATTCGGGCTATAGAGGCAGCGACCGGTGTAGATATTATTGTAGATGATACGCCGCAGGCGATCGTTATATCTGGTCATGACCCTGTCAAGAGAGAGATAGCCCGCCTTTCAATAGAAAAACTTATAGCAGACGGTAGGATTCACCCGGGCAGGATAGAAGACATTGTCAACAAAACCTCGCAGGAGATTGATAAGAGCATGAAGGAAGCAGGAGAACGGGCGATGTTCGATCTCGGTTTGCATGGTATACATAGCGAACTCGTGAAACTTGTGGGAAGATTAAAATATAGGACAAGCTATGCTCAAAATGTTTACCAGCACTCCATGGAGGTTGCGTTTATACTGAGTATAATGGCTGGAGAACTCGGTCTGAATATAAAGCATGCCAAAAGAGCCGGTATATTACACGATATTGGTAAGGCGGTTGATCATGAGGTGGAAGGTTCACACGCGGTAATCGGCGCTAATCTTGCAAAAAAATATGGCGAACCTCCGAGGGTTGTAGAAGCTATAGAGCAGCACCATAATGATACACCGGAAAGCCTTCTCGGTATCCTCCTGCAATCTGCGGATGCCTTATCAGCGGCAAGACCGGGTGCACGCAGGGAGATGTACGAGGCTTATGTGAAAAGACTACAGGATCTTGAAAGACTTTCAACATCGTTCGATGGTATTGAAAAGGCTTATGCCATACAGGCAGGGAGAGAGATAAGGGTGGTAGTCTCACCGGATAAGGTCAGCGATGATGAAATACCATTATTGAGCAAGCAAATTGCAGATAGAATAGAAAAAGAAATGAGCTATCCAGGAACTATTAAGGTTACTGTTTTAAGAGAAACGCGCTCATCCGTATATGCAAAGTAAATTGCATGCAAAACAATGATGCTGGTTAAACGGCACAGTGATTGAATATGAACATCCTCTTTATAGGAGATATTGTTGGAAGGCCTGGGAGACATATTGCATCTGAACTTCTGCCTGTTTTAAAGGATAGATACAGCATAGATTATACAATAGCAAATGGAGAGAATTCTGCGGGTGGATACGGCATTACACCTGACATTGCAAAAGCACTGCTGACCATGGGAATCGATCTCGTAACGACCGGTAATCATATATGGGAACACAAAGAGATCATTCCTTATTTGTCTGAGAGTGATAATCTTGTTAGACCTCTGAATATATCGCCACTTGCGCCGGGAAAAGGGATTACTATTATAAAAAAATCAGGACTGCAGCCACTTGCCGTCATCAACTTAATCGGCAGGGTGTTTATGACACCTGCGGAATGTCCATTTCATGCCTCGCTTGATGCATTAACAAAAATAGCCCGTGATTATCCCGAAGTGAGGCATATATTTGTTGATTTTCATGCGGAAGCTACCTCAGAAAAACAGGCTCTCGGCTGGTTCCTCGACGGTAAAGTAACCTCCCTGTTAGGAACTCATACACATGTACAAACATCGGATGAGATCATTTTACCGCAGGGCACTGCGTATATGACTGATGCAGGCATGACGGGTGTTATCGATGGAATACTCGGAATGGACAAAGAACAAATCATTCCCAGGTTTACGACGTCTGTACAAAGGCATGCAGATGTTGCAAAGGGAAAAGAAGAACTTCAAGGTGCTGTTGTTACTACGGATGATCAGGGCAGATCAACATCTATAATAAGGGTTAAAGAGCATTTATGAGTATCATGAATGTCTTTAAAAGGACGGCAATCATAAAACTATGGTTGAAAAGAGCAATACCGGTGTATTTGTTTTTGATTGTATCATTCATAACGATCAAATACGGCTTAACATCATATTTGAAGCACAAATACCCGCCTCTCATAAAGGAAGACACAATCCTCGGGGTGCGGCTTCCGTTTGCAAATAGAGTATTACACCGAGATAGATGGCTTGTTGCGTACGGCGAATGGTCTCCATATTTCTACTTAGTTGCTGCTGGTATAGCTTGTATATGGATGTTTGTTTTACTAAAATCAACATCGGAAATAGCGAATGATTTATCAATGGCCGCTTTGGAGAAATCGGATAAGGCGGAGGCCGCTAACGATCTGTCGCAGGCTATTTACAATCTAAAGGTTGCAGCTTCTTTCACTATAGACGAGAAACTGACTGATGATATTAATAAAAAGATAGACAAATTGAAATCTTCCTTGTCCTCTCGATCAGCAATATTGAATAAAACGGTTGCCGAACAAAAACAGATAGAACCGGATAAAACTGTAGTAAAACGACCTGCAGTCAATACAGAATACATAGCCAAAAGATATAGAAAGATTAAAAGGCTAGGCCAGGGTGCCATGGGAGTGGTCTGGCTTGCGGACGATGTTGTACTGGAAAGACAGGTAGCAATAAAAGAATTGCCGTTTCATAGTGCAGAGGATGTAGAATTTAAAGAAAGGTTTTTGAGAGAGGCAAGATTACTTGCGAGATTAACCCATCCTAACATAGTGCAGCTTTATGATATTGTTGGAGACAGAGATTTGCTGTATTATACCATGGAGTATGTGGAGGGGATGTCGCTTGATCTGGTATCAAAAGCATCAAGGCTGCCGATAGATAAAATACTGGATTATGCAGTGCAGATCCTGAAAGGTCTTGGTTATGCACACAGCATGAAGATCATACACAGAGATTTAAAACCCATGAATATCCTGGTAAGAAGGGATAGTATTGTTAAAATCGCTGATTTCGGTCTTGCAAAGCTTGTCGGGAGTTCGTCGGTCACTATAACCGGTACTGTGATGGGGTCACCCATGTATATGTCTCCAGAACAGGCAGTTGGTGAAGAGGCTGATGAGAGGAGCGATATTTACTCCTTCTCTATGATCCTGTATGAGCTTACCGCAGGAACACCCGCATTTACCGGTACGCCACAAGATGTAATAGCAAAACAGATACAGGCAATCCCTGCAAAGCCTTCTTCGCTGGTATCTGTTCCAAACTGGCTTGAAGAATTGATATTGAAGGGTCTTTCGAAGAATAAGGAGCAGCGGTATCAAAAAATTTCGGATATGATAACTGAAATTACAAATCACAAAAATCAAATATGAAATTAGGTGAACTGACAAAAAGAATATTAACTGCAATTGTAGGTATACCGATACTTATCTTTGCCCTCATAAAGGGAGGATATGTACTGTTAACTCTCATAGCATTTGCTGCAGTCATAGGCTTATGGGAGTTCTTTCATATTATGGAATTGAGGGGATATAAACCAATCAAAACGGCAGGTTATTTGTCAGGGCTTATCATAGTGTTTTCTTCTTACTTTTTTAGAGATTATTTTCTGATGCTGTTTTTGGTGTTGATGTTTATACTCTTTATAAGCCTTTTTGAAAAGGATAACAAAACTACCTTATCAGGTACAGGTGGAACAGTCTTTGGTGTATTTTATATTGCCGGTTTGCTTAGTTTTGCTATAAAATTAAGAAACCTTGGCACTCTTCTTGTGGAACAGTATAAATATTTTGGTTCATTTCTAACAACACGGCATATAGATGACAGAACCGGTATTTATGCGGTCTTTTTCCCTATAGCCATTATATTTATCAGCGATACAGGAGCATATTTTGTCGGTAAAGCGTATGGCAAAAGAAGGGTTGCCCCGAACATAAGTCCCAAAAAATCCTGGGAAGGGGTTGGCGGTGGTATTGCTGCTGGCCTTGTTGCAGCGTATGCTATATGGCGTATTGCACCTGATAGATTCCCGCTGAAACATGCTCTTATCCTTTCGGTCATATTGAGTATTGCCGGGCTTGTGGGTGATCTTGTAGAATCCAGAATAAAAAGGGATGCAGGGGTAAAGGATTCAGGCAATATTTTTCCCGGGCATGGTGGTGTTATGGACAGAATAGACGCCCTGCTTTTTGGTTTACCAATAGCGTATATATATTTCCTTACGTATTTTAAATTTATATTCTTAAGATAAAAAATAAAAGGCATTATGCGGCTTCTATTAGTTGAAGATGAAAAAAAGGTAGCAAGCCATATAAAGAAAGGACTTGAAGGAGAGGGATACGCTGTTGATGTTATAGACAACGGTGAAGACGCCTATCTCATGGCTATGAGTTATGAGTATGATCTCATAATACTTGATGTAATGCTTCCAGGAAAGAATGGAATACAAGTTTTAAAGCAACTCAGAGATAACAAATATTACACACCCGTTATATTTCTTACAGCCAAAAACAGTACGGATGAGAAGATCCTCGGACTGGATCTCGGGGCAGATGATTATCTCACGAAGCCATTTGAGTTTGAAGAATTATGTGCCAGAATAAGAGCGATACTCAGAAGACAGGAATCCGTTAGAAGTACGAAACTCTCAATAGCCGATCTCGAACTAAACCTTGTTACTCATGAGGTAAAGAGGGCTGGTCAGAAAATAGATCTTACACAAAAAGAATATGCGTTGCTTGAATACCTCCTGTACAATCAGAGTAAAATCCTGACAAGAACTATGATAGTGGAACATGTATGGGATCAGGATTTTGACAGCTTCACGAATGTTGTGGATGTCTACATAAATCATCTTAGAGTAAAAATAGATCAACCGTTTGATAAAAAGTTACTGCACACCGCACGTGGCTTTGGTTATGTGCTGAGAGAACAGGATGCTTCCAATAAGGATTAGATTAACATTCTGGTATGTTGCCATCTTTTCAATAACGTTGATATTTTATAGCTTATTTTTGTTTGTGTTTATTTCTCACAAAATCATCAAGAATACGGATATTGAAATAATTGCAGAGGCAAAGGAATGCAGGTCTATTTTTCTTGAAGAAATAGCAAAGCCATCTTTTGAAGAATTGGACGAAGAGCTAAAAGGTATAAATTATTATCTGCAAATCTATTCGATCAATGGCAGCCTGTTGTACAGTTCTGCAAATCTTTACAAAGCAACATTACCGGTGGATACAAGGGCATTTAATTCCATCGAACACGACAAATATGTTTTTAGAACCGTTACGCTGTTCCGGCATATAGATGTGCGTATGTTGCTTTATCCTATTGTTTCTAACGGCACGATAAAATATTACCTCAGTATGGGAATGCCGTTGAATGAGCAAAATGAATTCTTAAATATGTTGGGTATAATCCTTACCGTTGTTACTCCTATCTTCATCGTTATTGCCAGTTGGGGCGGTATTATTATTGCCGGAAGGGCTATGAAACCCGTTGATGAAATAATAGAGACGGCGAGACGCATAGAGGCGGGTAATTTAACAGAACAGATTAAAATAAAAACGCACAACGACGAAATAGGAAAGCTTGCAAGAACATTTAACGATATGCTTCTAAGATTAAAAAAAACCTTTGATGTCCTTACTAACTTTTCTCAAAATGTGTCGCATGAATTAAAAACACCTCTCACAGTTATGAAAAGCGGTATAGAAATTAATATTATGGAAGATAGATCTACCGGAGAGTACAGGGAATTGCTGGTCAGTTTACTCGAAGAGATAAATCAGATGACAAGAATAATTGATGATCTTTTGCTTACATCCCTTTCCAATACAGAATCTATAAAAGCAACTTTCACTCAGATTAATATTTCGACACTGATCTTACAGACCATAGATTTCCTTAGCATACTTGCAACGGATAAGATGGTTTTGCTTGAACATAATATACCGGACGGAATTACGATAATAGGGAACGAAAGATTGTTAAAAAGAGCATTCAGCAACATCATAGACAACGCAATCAAGTTTACTCCGCCCAATAAAAGAATTTTTATAGCCGCTGCTAAAGAAGGCACAAGTGTAGTTATAGATATAAAGGATCAGGGCATCGGTATAAAAAAAGATGAAATACACAAAATTTTCGACAGATTTTATAGAGGAAAAGCTGCAAACACAAATGGCCATGGTCTTGGATTAAGCATAGTAAAATGGATTGTAGAACTGCATAATGGAAAGATCGATATAACTTCAACATCCGAAGGTACAAATTTTCAAATCAGATTTTTGTCGGTAAAATAAGTTAAAAAAAACACTTGATTAAAATTATACTTGACATACATTTTTGACTGTGTCTTTAATATAAATCCCCCAAGAGGGAATAGTTCTTTGAGAATTTAATAGTGGATAGTTATATTTCTTTGAGACAGAATTTTTTGTTAAGAGTTTGATCCTGGCTCAGGACTAACGCTGGTGGTACGCATAACACATGCAAGTCGAGCGAGAAACTCCGAGCAATCGGAGGAGTAAAGCGGCGAGCGGGTGAGTAACACATGGGTAACCTACCTTCGGAACCGGGATAATCCCGCGAAAGCGGGACTAATACCGGATAACCTGATTAATTGAGATATTAGTCAGCAAAGAGGCCTCTGTTTACAAGCTTTTATCTGAAGATGGGCCTGTGTCCGATCAGCTTGTTGGTGAGGTAATGGCTCACCAAGGCTATGACCGGTAGCTGGTCTGGAAGGACGACCAGCCACACTGGAACTTAAACACGGTCCAGACTCCTACGGGAGGCA
>CAZJPN010000093.1:0-20288 GCA_964547905.1 uncultured Pseudomonadota bacterium
CTTCATCCCCCTTATAAGGTGGATGAATTACACTCCAGTCCCGCCCCTGATACAAGAGGGCAATGAGAACCGGATTCCGGGGAATTAGAGGGGTCAAATCTTTTACTTTGACAAATCAAGAAAAGAGAATGGATCAGACCCCTTGTCAGGGGAAGATAGCAGGAGACAAACCCCTTCGCCGCTCTTTGTGAGCCTGTGGCACAATATACAAAATGGGTAAAATGTCATGCTGAACCCTGATATTCATCAGGGCAGGCTTGTTTCAGCATCTCATAAAATAAATAGGTTATGAGACCCTGAAATTAATTCAGGGTGACAAAAAGGGGATTGGGACACAGCCCTAAGGGGGAAGGAAAGGGAATAAATACTCCGTCCCGCCTGCGACGGGACACCCCCTTTGAAAAGGGGAAATCGGGAGCAATCACCCTCGTCCCCGTTGTCGGAGGGAGACTACACGCAAAGGAGACGTCCGGCTTGACCCGTATACGTTCGATTTTATATTACTCGTAGAGGTACACAATTATCCATGGTACCGGTTCATGGATACACAGGAGGCGGATATGGTAAAAATCAAAAGAATATATGACAAACCCTCGGATACCGATGATTTCAGGATACTGGTCGATAGGCTATGGCCGCGGGGAGTAAGCAAGAAAGACGCAAAGGTTGAACTGTGGTTGAAAGACGTTGCACCGGGGAATGACTTGAGGACATGGTTCGGCCATGACCCTGAAAAATGGGATGAGTTCAAGCGCAGGTATTTTAAAGAACTGGGTGCCCTGACAGAAAAAAAAGAACTTCTCAACGTTATTATAGAGCATTCACGGAAAGGTGCTGTCACGTTGCTGTATGCCGCAAAGGATGAAGATCATAATAATGCCGCTGCTCTCAGGGAATACCTGCATACGAAATATAAGATTTGATGCGGTATTGGCAGATCGGGTACCTGCGAAGGCTATAAAGCCACAGACATTTTTACCCCGTTAGAAAGCTTAACAAACAGGGTAAAAGCATACCCTTTCTAACGGGGTTTGAACAAAACAGTTGAAAATCACCATAATAAAGTTTAATATATCTAATAAGAAAAGCGTATAAAGGAGAATAAAATGTTTGATATAGGCATGCCGGAGCTGATAGTGATATTCGTGATCATACTGGTGCTCTTTGGCGGCAAGAAACTTCCCGAGGTCGGCAAAAGTCTTGGAGAGGCAATCAAGAACTTTAAAAAGGCGATGAACGAGATCGAGCACCCTTCAACGGATGACACAAAGAAGTCCCTCCCTGAAACCAAGATAGAAGAAAAAAAAGACCCCACGATAAAACCGAATTAATTCCTTCGTGCTTAAGACCCATGGGTTCTAATTACTTAAGAGTCGCAGGTATATTCGTTCACTCGCGTTTAGGCTAACGGCTTCTCCACGAAAGTGGAAATCCATGTTTAAAATATATCCTTTCTGGCTTCACGTTTACACGGTAATGACGTCGTGTGAGAATTCCTCATTACTTAAATCCTTTTCTGTTTAAACGTACTGGAGAATATCGGAATTAAAACTATAACATTTGACAGTTCAGCAAATACATATACATTATTTTATAATGTACTGCATATTTCTATCCGATGCACATCTAAAGGGACGGGATGACAAAAATCAGGAGAAGGTTGTTCAATTCCTTGAAGGCGTAACCAAGGAACATCCTGATATGATATTCCTGCTTGGTGATATATTTGATTACTGGGTAAATCCGGGCGGTCTTATAGATCCCGTCTATGTTCCTCTCATGAATGTTTTAAGACGATTGTGCGAAAGCAACGTAAAAGTTTATTACCACATTGGAAATCATGATTTCTTTGTAAAGCATACATTCGAAAAAATATTCAACAATATGAAGATAATCGAAAATGGCATGGATATAGAACTCGACGGTATGCGGTGTTTCATAACGCACGGAGACATGATAGATTATACGGACAAATGGTACAGACTCTTAAGGGTTATTATAAGAAGCAGGCTCATAAGCGTAATCGCGGACATCCTTCCTGCCGCCATTACAAAACGTATTGCATTGAGCCTTTCAAGCCGCAGCAGGGAGGTATGGACCGTAAAAAGGGCTATGCCGAACCATGTAATCGATGAATTTGTAGAAAAGAAAGCAGCGCAGGGCTTTGATATTGTTATAGCAGCTCATTTTCACACACCCGAAATAAGAGAATACACTATAAACAATAAAAGGATCCGCTATATCAATACCGGTAACTGGTTTAATGCTTATAGTTATGTTGTACTGCAAGACGGTAAATTCGATCTGAGATACCATGGTAAACCATTATGAGGGAACTTTTACCGTACGTACGAAGGCCTGGCAGATATATAGGTCCCGAACCGAATGCCGTTTTAAAGCAGCATGATTCCGTAAAAGTGAAAGCCGCACTTGTTTATCCGGATCTTTACGAGATCGGGATCGCAAACCTCGGACTCAGGATACTCTATGAAATAATCAATGCGCTTCCTTACGCACTCGCAGAAAGGGCATATAGTCCCGGCAGCGACATGGAAGCTATTATGTCCAAACACAATGTAAAGCTGACAACCATAGAATCCGATACACCACTTGATACATTCGATATCATCGGCATCACACTGCAAACTGAGTTGAATTATACAAATGCGGTTAACATCCTAAAACTTGCAGGGCTACCTTTGCGTGCAAAGGATCGTAAAGCTGTTTTCCCTTTTATTATAGGAGGCGGCAGTTGCGCTTACAACCCGGAACCTGTTGCGGATTTTTTTGATGCATTTGTGATCGGCGACGGCGAATTCGTTATGAAAGAAATCATAGATACGATAATCTCCTGTAAGGAAAATGGTATACCAAAATATGGATGTCTTGAACGAATCGCCCATATAAACGGCGTTTATGTTCCTATGTTTTACAAACAGATAGAAGATGCGTCCGGTAATTTCAAAGGCACTGTACCGGTAAACGCATCCATTCCTCCTATAAGCAGGGCAATACTACCGGATATAAACAAGGTTGTTTTAAAAAATATCATCGTTCCATTTATAAAGCCCATTCATGACAGGCTTGTCGTTGAGATAGCCCGCGGATGCACAAAGGGCTGCAGGTTTTGTCAGGCCGGCATGATCTACAGACCTGTACGGGAAAAAGATATGGATATCGTTATTCATGAGATCAAACAAAACATCGATGCCTCAGGATTTTCGGATGTGAGCCTCTTATCTTTAAGTGCTGGAAACTATACTCATATACTTTCACTGTTGAAAGCATTCATGGCCGAGTTCGGGGATGATAGATGTTCCGTATCTTTGCCTTCATTAAGGGTAGATTCTGTTACCGGTCAGATGCTCGATCAAATCAAACAGGCAAGAAAAACGGGTTTTACAGTCGCGATAGAGGCTGGTACACAGAAGTTAAGAAACATCATAAACAAAAACATTACCGATGAGGAAATAATATCCAGTGTGGAGCTCGCGGCAAAAAACGGATGGCAAACCATAAAACTGTACTTCATGCTCGGTCTGCCGTTTGAAACGGAAGAAGATGTAAAGGGTATGGGTGAGCTCATAAGACGTATTCATGCCGCTGTGAGAAAATACAACAAAAAAACAAAAATAAATGCGAGTATTTCCGCATTTATACCGAAGCCTCATACACCGTTTCAATGGGCTGCAATGATTATACCTGAAGAATTTAAAGCGAAACTATCAATAATAAAAGGCATCGTAAGGAATACAGGTATAGAAATAAAACATCAAATACCTGAGATCGGTGTTGTAGAAGCGGTACTTTCAAGGGGTGACAGAAGGATTGGGGCTGTCATTGAAGAAATTGTCAAACATGGAATTACTGCGGACAACTCTGAGACGGGTTTTGATTTCAAGGTATGGTTTGACGTTATAAAGAATAAGGGATTTTCTTTACAAGATCTTCTCGGACAAAAAGCTTATGACGCCCCTTTGCCATGGGATCACATAAACACATACATACCAAAATCTTTTATGTTCCAGGAATATCAGAAGGCAGGTTCGGGAATACTTACGCCGGATTGTTTCTCTGAGGTATGTTATGATTGTGGTGTGTGTGATTTCAAAACAATAGAACCCGTTCACGCACAAAACGGATCGACGATACAACCACACTCCACGAGCCATGATGACACAACTCAATGGACAACGAATATCCGCGTAAAGTATACGAAGGCGGGCTTGATGAGATTTTTAGGTCACCTCGAACTTATAGATTTCTTAATGCATATCCTTCATAGATCGGGATTACCATTGGCATATACAAAGGGCTTTCACCCAAAGCCTGTAGTTTCATTCAGCGAGCCCCTGCCGCTCGGGATCGAGAGCTATGCCGAGTATATCGATATCAAGCTCTATGGCGATGCGGATGTCCACAATATCATACGGACATTCAAAAGTATGGAGCATAACGGCTTAAGTTTTTTAGATGTTGCCAGCCTGTCCTACGGCAGCAAACCCGTAGCCAGTGCAATAATGGCCGTACACTATGAAATGGAACTTGAAGCAATAAACAACTGCAATATATCAATACTGGGCTCTGCCGTGGATTTACTCATGAATAGTGATAAATTTATGATAACATCAAACAATAAGAAAAGTGAGCTTGATGTAAGACCTTTTATAGAAGTTTTACGCATAGATAGTACAGGCAGGCTTCTCATGATCATACGGAAACTTAACAACAGGATAATCGGTCCTCTCGATATTATTGAAAAGGGGCTTGGAATATCTTACCATGAGATTATAAATGCACCTCTAAAAAAAATCGGGGTTGATTTTGAAAATTAGTGAAAACAGGCTTCTTATAAAACATTCTGATACATTTGCCAGCAAGCTGGATTATATAAGCATAGCGAGCTTGATGTTGATGTTACTGCTTGTCCCGCTTGCCTTTTATAAAAATGAGTATATCTGGATAAAGATATTTATAATTTATCTATTGTTCTGGCCAATTATTATTGTTTATTTCTTAAAATCCGTTCTTCACCAAAAAATAGATTTCTTTTATACCCCGGTGCTCATACCCGTAATACTGCTTGATATTATTGCGTGCCTATCCGTTTTTCATGCCTACAACTCTTATTTATCGTTACAGGTACTTGCCAGGCAGATAGCCTATCAGATGCCGTTCTTTTTGTTCATATACTATGCAAAAGATATAAAAATGAGGACAGTCTTTATCATAGTAACCGCCGTATCAATAGTGGTAAGTATATACGGTATCATGCAGTTCTTGCATATTATCTCCCCGCCTCTGGACGTATGGGGGAGGCCTAACCCTGCGAGTACAATGGGACTTACGAATTTCACGACAGATTATCTTGTAATGGTCATACCATTGATGATTACAGCCTTTTTTACGGAGCATGACAAAGAATATTTGAAGTATGCTGCATACGCCGGTATTATGCTATCCATAGCATACATAGTTATAGGCAAAAACAGAGCAGGCTGGATAGCAATCGTATCCTCGTTATTCTTTTATGCGATCCTGTTTGGTATGTATAGGGAACATATTCATTTAAGTAAGGTTACAAAAAAACTACTCTTGTATACATGTATAGCTGCAATTATTTTAATGGTAATGCTGATAGGTTTTACAAGAACAGGCACATCGCTTGTCAAGAGAGGGGAAAGTATTTTTAATAAAGACTATTCCTCTAACGCCTTCAGACTTCTTGTGTGGGAAAGCACACTCAAGGGTATAAAAGATAATCCTGCTTTCGGCATCGGCATCGGGAATTATCCGATCAACATTCCTCTCTATGAGGTAAACGCCTTAAAAACTACGGATTGGAAAGAATTAAGATACCTTAATAATGCGCACAATGAATATCTTCAGATAATCTTTGAACTCGGTATTGCGGGTCTTTTATGCTTTTTGTGGTTTATATCGGAAATATTTGTAACCGGTGCAAAAAGCATAAAAGATTCAAGGAAGAATACTCACCATACACTTTGGAATATAGCATTGCTTTCGGGTATTGTTTCGGTACTTGTAACCGCTCTGTTTACATTCAACCTTGAAAATCCGGCATCTGCCCTTATGTTTTGGGTTTTTGCCGGGCTCATTGTCGGTAAACGCAGATACAGGCATTTTGAAGATGAATACGGTTTTGTATCTATACTCAAAAAATTGTCCGGATTCAAATGGAGATGGAAGTATGATTTCGAGATCGGCATCGGGAATAGTTTTCCTCTGGCAATTATCTTTGTTATAATGTTTATCGTATCCGTAATAATACTCGGAAACCTTACAGCCTTTTCGCATAAACAGGCCATAGCCGATATATACAATATGGAAGCTGAAACATACCTTGATTTAAAGATGCCAAAAAAAGCAATGAACGTAATATCAAAAGCATATTCATTGTCGCATAACGATTATATGATACTTTATACCCTGGCAAGGGCGGAAGCCGGTAGGCTTGATACAGCGGATGCTATAGTGGATGCAAAAAAGGTAATAAGTCTGGCACCATACTTCTTCTATGCTCATAAATTACTCGGATTTTTATACTACAACAAAGACAACTATGCCGGAGCAATAAACGAGTTTAATACATCCGTTGATCTTATGCCGCCGTCCATAACGGAGGTCGGGCCTTACCTTATAAGCTCTTACCTCAGTACAAACGATGTTGATAAAGCAATATCTATCACAACGAACCTTTTAAAAAACGACCCTCAAAATGAAGTCTATAATTTCTTGCTTGGCACAGCTTATTATATGAAAGCTGATTATCCCAATGCTTTGACGTACCTTAAAGAAGCTGTTCAAAAAGACCCGTCGGATTTCGATGCGGTGCTGAACCTTACCGAATGCCTTGAAAAGGCAAACGATTATCAAAACGCAGCGGGTTATGCTGAACAGCTTACAAAGATTGCGCCGGATAACCCGGTTGCATGGTATACCCTTGCACGGAGCAATATGTTGCTTCACAATGACAGAGGTGCATTCGATGCACTTGCCAGCTTGTTCAAATTAAATCCTTCGTACAAGATGACTGTCGTTAATGACAGTGCCTTTTCCGGGTTGCTTGGTAAGCCGCGTATGAAAGAGCTGCTTACCGGAAAGGTGTTTGTCCTCCAGCCGACAAAAAGAAAGAGAAAATAAAAAAAATATTGACTTAATAGAAACATTTCTTTATTCATTAAACCATAAAAATCGGTCGGGTATCCCCACCCTTATGGGGTAAATAAATAATTTATGAAATTAAACTTCAATAATAAAATTTTAATTATAGGGTATGGTGCTGTTTCTCAATGCACACTCCCAATTTTTCTTGATCATATAGATACACGAAGAACAAACATAACAATTATCGATTTCGAAGATAAATCTTCACAATTGAAGTCATTTACAGATACCGGAATAAAATTTGTACATAAAAAAATAACGCCTGAAAATCTAACATCCGTTTTGGATAAATATGCAGGTAAAAATGGGCTCATTGTCGATTTGGCATGGAATATAGAAACAACGGACACATTAACATGGTGTCACCATAATAATACACTTTATGTAAACACTTCTATTGAATTATGGGATCCCTATAACAATCAGGATATTTTCGAAAAAACGCTTTACAGAAGACAGATGCGGATAAAAGAGTTGAAAGAAAAATTTGGAGATTCCTCAACCGCGATTCTCGATCATGGAGCAAATCCGGGATTAATTTCTCACTTTACAAAACAGGGCCTCATGGATATCGCAGATCGTATTATGAAAGATAAAAAATTTTCAGGCGAATTACTCGAGGAACTATCAAGCTATAAAAAAGCAAAAGACTTCGCAAATTTAGCAAGGGTGCTCGGGGTTAAGGTAATTCATTGCAGTGAACGGGATACACAGATAACAAATAAGCCAAAAGAGGTCGATGAATTTGTCAATACCTGGAGTATAGAAGGTTTTAGAGAGGAAGGAATAGCACCGGCTGAGCTGGGCTGGGGCACTCATGAAAAAAAGTATCCGTCGCTCGCATTCGAAGCGCCGTACGGCCCGAAAAACCAGATATTCCTGGCACAGATGGGGATGAACACACGCATTAAATCGTACGTCCCGGAAATCGGACCAATCGAAGGTATGATAATAAGACATGGAGAGGCATTTGGTATTTCAGACAGACTTACGGTCTATGACAAACAGGAACGGCCAATCTACAGACCCACAGTCCATTATGCTTATATGCCCTGTCATGAAGCAATAGTTTCTCTTGCTGAATTAAGGGCGAGAAATTATGAATTACAGCCAAAATTGAGAATAATGACCGATGAGATCACCTCAGGAAAAGATATACTTGGGGCATTGTTAATGGGTCATCCCTACGATTCATGGTGGACAGGTTCAATCTTAAGCATCGAGGAAGCGAGGAAGCTCGCGCCGGGACAGAACGCAACAACACTTCAAGTAGCAGCCGGTGTTGTTTCAGCGGTAAGATACATGATTGAAAATCCAAAAAAGGGCATTCTTATTCCGGATGATATACCTCACGATTATATTCTAAACATAGCAAAGCCTTATCTTGGGGAGCTGCATTCGAGGCCGTATGACTGGAATCCGCTGAAGAACAGAACTATATTTTTCAAAGAAAATCCGAAACATAGTGTAGACGAAGATCCATGGCAATTCGAATGTTTTTTGCCTTTACCTTAACACATGAATAAAAAAATTATTAAAAAATTAGCAAAAAAAAACGGAACTCCTCTCCTGATATTAGATCACGAGCAGATAAGAAAAAACTATCAAGAATTCAGGGAAAGACTTCCAAGAGTACAGGTTTATTATGCAATAAAGGCAAACTCTGATCCTGAAATAATAAAAACATTGTTGAAGCTCGGAGCGAGCTTTGATGTGGCTTCTCTCAATGAATTTAACTTGATTTTTGATCTGGTAAAACACCTTGAGCCAAGAGAACTGCAGAATTTCATCTGGAATAATATTATCTACGCGAATCCTGTTAAAAAGCAAGATTCCCTGCATGTTTTAAATTTATACAAACCGCTCTTGACGTACGACAGTATCGAAGAGATGAAAAAAATAAAAATACATTCTCCGGATGCCGGACTATTGTTGAGAATTAAAATTTCAGATGAAGGTTCTGTTGTAAAATTTTCCAATAAATTTGGAATCGATCCGGGACGGGCTATAGATTTGATAAAAAAAACATTAGAACATGGCATGACCGTTGAGGGAATAAGCTTCCATGCAGGAAGCCAGTGCAACCAGCCCAAGAATTTTGTAAAGGCGTTAAGAACTGTTGCCGGGATTTTCAAAGAAACGGATTCAAAGGGTTATCCTATTGGAGAAACGGCAACGAAGGGATATCCAATAAAAATTGTAGATATTGGAGGAGGTTTCCCTGTAAAATACCATGGAGATGAGCAATCTTTTGAAGGGTTGGCAAATATAATAAACAAAGAGGTTGATAGGTTATTTTCAAAAGATAAAGTACTATTGTTGGCTGAGCCCGGGAGATTTTTAGTTGCAAATGCAGGAACAGAGGTTGCAAGTGTTGTACTTGCCAAACATTCGACAAATCTTCCTTCCTACTATATTGATGATGGAGTCTATCAAACCTTTTCAGCTTTAATTTATGATCACATCCCAATAAAAGTGAGAGCGGTTAAAGATGGCCAACTGAAGGAATGCAGGCTGTTCGGCCCAACATGCGATGGATTGGATACGCTTTCAGAAAATGAATACATCCACAATACAGGAAAGGTTTTTTTGCCCCTCTTGAACGAAGGTGATATAGTTTACGCAGAAAATATGGGTGCTTATACAACAGCCTCTTCAACCAATTTCAACGGAATACCCCCTGCGAAAGTTATTCACATTAATTTGTAAATGCATTTTGAGTTAAACTGTTCCGTTCAAAATAATGAAGAATCTTTCATTACTTCTGTTTTTCTATAGCTGCCAATACAGCCTTGCCCAGCTCTACACATTCTCCCAATGATCCTTCTTTAATATTCGATATTTTGTCCTCCGGTGTGTGCCAGTGTCCCGGCAAACCTTTGGAATCAAGCCTTACAATACTCGTTGCCTGAAAACCTTTTCTGCTGAATGGCGTAGCATCCGTATTACCGAATGGCAGGTTAGCAAGCTTTAGATTAATCTTATTTGCTTCTGCCGCTTTACATACAAATTCTATAAACTTTTTTGAATGAGATGATCTTACCTCTAATTCTTTTTTTACAACACGCAGCATTCCTTCTTCGCCAACCATGTCAAAATTAAGTATAGAGGTCGGTATTGATTTGAGATCCTGCAGGTGTCGTTTTACAAAGGACTGGGAACCTTTTGTATTAGGCTCTTCGGCTCCAAATGATATACACATTATCTCTGTATTTAAGGGCTTGTTTTTGGATAAATAATCAGCAAGACCAATAACCGTAGCCACACCGGAAAGATTGTCGTTTGCCCCTTCAACCGGAATATCTGTAACCAGACCCTTACGCATGATCTGCGATGTAATAACGCCGACAAAACCTATTAAAACAGTCCATGCCCATAGTTTCGTAGGTATAATCGGGTAAAGTAATTTACCTTTTATCATAGCATAAATGGACAGAGCTATCATCCCAAACAGAGAAATAGTCGTTAAAAACTCAAGAACCGGGGTAAGCCATACAAATTGTCTATGCAGCAGTGTCATGTTAAAAGCTGAGTCATGGTGGCCTGAAACAATGAATCTTCTTTTAACCTCACCTTTTGGTTCTATAATACCAATTATATTTGCAGTTTTTTTCTTTTTCATATATTTGTCTATAAATTCTATATCGTACCACCTTGAGCTTAAAAATAATACTTCAGAAGCAAAACCAACTATAAAGGAGATGATTGGAGATATGAAGAAAGTAACAAACGTTGCGACAACAGCATAAGTTACCACTTCTGTGAGACGCTGAAGCACCCTTGGTGCTATATCAAATGCTTCAACTTCTACTTTGTCGCACGATTTGCCCATGAATCTCTTTATAATCTCAATCGCCTTCCTGTCTGATTCTGAACCGGCTATTCTTGGACCACACGTATTAATTATATCAAATATACAATCTTTCAACATATTATTTCTTCTTAAATCTTCTCCGTTGATATAGGTTTACGTAATAATTGTGTTCCCTCAATGTTCTTGTAAATTCATGACTACCATCGTTATTTGCAACAAAATAAAGATATTTTACATTGGCAGGATAAAGGGCAGCTATAATGGATTCGATGCCTGGATTACATATGGGTCCAGGTGGTAAGCCATAATTTGTATATGTGTTGTATGGATTTTTCTTCCTAAGATCCGCCCTCGTAATTACATCATTGGTTATGTGTAGCGCATATATAACCGTTGGATCGGATTGCAGTCTCATGCCAAGTTTCAATCTATTGTGAAAAACACCTGAGATTAAGTATCTTTCAGCGGGAACCGCGGTCTCTTTTTCAATCATGGATGCTAGAGTTATAACCTGCAATGTTGTCATACCGATCTCCTTTGCCCGCTGTTGCATCTCAGGCGTATAGGTTAGTTTAAATTGATCCACCATCTTTTTGATGATCTCTTCAGGCGTAAGTCCTTTGCTTAACTTATAGGTGTCCGGGTAAAGAAATCCTTCCAGGGAATCCGCACTTATACCCATGCCTGCTATAAAAACTTTGTTTTTTGTAAGTTCCACAAATGTGTTTACATCATTCAACAACCTTTTCTCGTTCAGTAACTCCGCTATTCCCTGATCCGTATAACCTTCCGGTATCGTTACCTCATGCAAAACCACCTCTCCGTTTAACAACTTTTCCAATATTGTTATCGGACGCATAGAGCTGCTTAATAGATATTCACCATATTTAACATCGTGCGTTGCATTCATCAAATATGCAAGGAGCTTAAAGTTTAGTTTCTCATTTATGATATGTTTGGCCTCAAGGATATTGGAAACCCTTTTAAAGGGTAAACCCGCCGGGATGTTAATCGTTGTAAGTACACCTGCCGAAGCTGCAGGTATGATAAGGAAGTGTAAAAACTGTACTGTAAAAACCAGAGCACTTATAAGCAAAAATGTTATGATATACCATCGAATCCTTTTTATCATACCATCTTTTCTACTACAACTCTTGCATCGAGTGCAAGGGCTTTTTCTTCATCCAGAAACACAGGGTTGAGATCAAGTTCAACTATATTGAACCTGTCGATCATCATCTTAGATACCGTTGTTATCAGGTGTACTGCCTCTTGTATTGCCAAAGCCTTTTGTCCTCTTGCCCCTTTCAGTAATACATATCCCTTTAACCTTTTGAGCATGTCTAATGCGTATGCCTCATCAACAGGACATAGGGCAAGAGAAGTATCCCGAAGAATTTCTGTGTAGATACCACCTATACCTGTGATGATGATCGGCCCAAACTCTTCATCCCTTTTTGCAGCTATTATCAATTCCATAGGACCCTTCAACATTTTTTGAATAACGACCCATCTGGAACAATATTTGGATGGACTTTTTTTATCCCGTCGGTAAGCCAATCATAAGCTTCAATGGCTCTGGTTTCATTATCTATATCAAGCATAACGCCGCCTATATCAGATTTATGTGAAACATTCATGGACTCTATTTTCATTGCCAGGGGATAGCCGAGTTCTTTTATAATATTTTTTAATTCAGCTTGGGACCTTGCGTATGCCCATGGTGCTGTTGGTATGCCGTGAAATTGAACAACGTTTAAAGAGCCCATGAGTGACAGGGTATTTTTAATGCCATGCTTTACGCCAATCATAGAGGTTTTTGAAGAGGTATCAAGGTTCCTCTTACATGCTCTTGCGTCCCTTATCTTTGCCACAGCCTTGAGCATGGTTGCGGGATCAGTAAAAAAGGGATAGTCAATACCTTCTCTCAATTTATTCAGATTAGCAATCTCTGTAAAAAACAACGGGAGGACCGGCTTATCATACTTTCTGGTTAATTCCAGAAATCTCTTTGCCATTTCTTCGGATGATCCTTCATGAATTGCCGATGAATACGTATGTATGAAAATAACCATATCAAAAGATGGATCTGCCAGTGCAAGCTCGACAAAATTGATGTAAAAATCAAAATCATAGATGTCTCCCATATCCAGCGGATTGGTAAGATTTATAACACCTGCTCTTACATGTTTATTTACTTCTTGAAGAAACTTTTCGGAAAATTGAGGTGTTTCAAAACCATACTGTGCTACAGCATCCTCCGTAATAATTGCATGTCCACCCGACCTTGAAAGAACAGCAATCCTGTTGCCATAGTTATTGGTAATACTCAAAAGCTTAACAACGTCCGCGAATTCCGTGAGAGTATCCGCCCTTATCGCACCTGCTTCTTTTAATGCCTCCGTTACAACCACATCATCGTTTGCAATAGCTGAGGCATGCGATCTTGCAATCTGGGCTGTTTTAGCATTAATATTGGATTTGAAAACAACGATAGGGTTACTGCCATTCTGGATGAGCTCTATTAACCCGGTACCATTCTTTATATCCTCTAGATACATTGCTATAAGCTTTGTGCCAGGGTCATCCATAAGGTATGATAGATACCCAATCTCATCTATATTCGTTTTATTACCGATACTTATAACCTTGTTGATACCAACGCCTTCGTAGCTGAACATCTGCATAATCATCAAGGACATACCCCCGCTCTGAGAAATTATGGATACGCCCCCTTTCCTTATTGGAGGTACGACCGGAGAAAAAGGTGTACACAATCCATTTTCCATATTGACGACGCCAAGACCGTTGGGACCGGTAAATCTTATGTTGTAGGTTTCCGCTATCTTTTTAATTTCCTGCTCAAGCATCATGCCCTGATCGCCTGTCTCTGAAAACCCGCCTGATTCTATGACTGCATATCCTATGCCTCTCTTACCGCAATCGGTCAGTAATTCAGGAACTGTTTGTGCAGGGGTAAGGATAACAGCGAGATCCACGCTGTCCTGCACATCATTTATACTCTTATAAACCCTCATACCATTTATTTCGCTGTCTTTTCTGCCTATAAGGTGAATCTTGCCTGTATATTTATTATCTATCATGTTCCTTAAAATAATCTGGCCAAGGTTATCCAGATTTTCCGAGACTCCGAATATTGCTACACTCTTGGGATAAAAGAGTCCGTCCATCGTTTTCATCTCTTTATTCATAATCAAACCTCCGTATATCAGATAAACAGCATACACTGTGATCTTCAAGAATAATTTAAAAATATGCTTTTGCAGGATCCGGAACATGCAGGGAAAAATGCAAGTTAGCGAACTTAAAGCGGCTTGAACCGTTTGAATCGTTTAAACTGTTAAAATCGTCAAGAAGGTGGATCGCATGATCCCGGCTTTGGTGGGATACCGCGAACGAACAAATGAATCTTTACTATTGCATTTTCTGGGTTAATGTCTCTTGTGTAAGCTCACCAATGGTCTTTTTTGATATACTTCCATTACCATCAAGCAATAATATCTCTGAAGTATCATTCAATAAATGTTTTCGGTGTTCCTCCGGTACGGCCGCCCCTATCTGTCCAAGACACCAAACAGCATATCCGCGAGTTTCGGTTAACGGATCAGCAAGATACATATTTATATAGGGCGCATACGGTTTTATATGAGAAGGTTCTATTGCGGCAATCCTTCCCATTGCCCACAAAACACCTGGCCTGAAATATGTCTCTTTTATTTTAAGCAAGGAAATAACAAGCGGCACATATTCTTTAAAAAGATCCATCCTTTTACTGATAATCTCTCCAAGAAGTTCCGGAGACGACCATCCAATGCTTCCGGAATCATCGTTCAGTGACCACAAGAGGTTACTTATAACAGTACGTACAAAATCCAGTTCCTGAGCAGAGATTACAGATACAGCATACCCGGCAGCTTTGATAACCTTAAATCTGGTGTTGTTATCCGTTGTATAGCTCAAAGAAAGTAATGTAGATAATCTATTTTTTCTCTCTTTTATCAGTTCACACAATTCATTGTACTGTTCCTTTAATACGAGGCTTTTGATTTTTTCTTTTAACATAAATCATCCTTTGCTTATTATAATTTAAGGCTTTATATATGCATACCCATCGTGCTGTTTTTTTATGATCTCAGTTACTCCTGCAGGAACAACTTTAACAAATGAAGGCAATTTGTCCTCAGCTATTGGACATCCAGGGTTTTCTTCGCAAAACATCCTGATAGAATTTCTGCAAGCAATAATTGTCACTCCAAGCTTATGTATGATCATCATTTTCTTTATAAGAGTTTTATCACTGAAAACAGTTATGGCATCCCCGTTTATAATGAGTTCTATTTCTGGTTTTACGGGTACAATATCTTTTATCAAATTTTTTATATTACCAATAGCTATAAATATACGCTTATCTTCGTTAACATGAAAGATAACTTTATAATTCTTCATACTAATTTAATTAAGCATTCATACTGTCAATATCAACAGAAGCATCCTAAGCAAGCGGCTTATCAGATACAAAAGAATACGCTCGCACTTTATTTAAAAATTATATTGACACTATTTTTTGCATATTGTATACAATATATAAGATGACATTAATATTTTTAATATCTGTGTTTGCAGGATTTATTGGTTCCCTGAGCGGAATGGGAGGCGGCATCATCATTGTTCCTGCACTGGTGCTCCTCGGAATCAACATAAAATATGCCATCGCAGCAAGTATGCTTTCCGTTATCGCAACTTCTTGTTCAGCCACAGCAGCTTATGCAAAAGAGAGAATTGTAAATCTGAAAATAGGTACTTTTCTTCAATTATTTACAATCTTGGGCGCCATAGCCGGTGCAACACTAACACTCCATATGAGTGAAAAACCATTATCGTTGATGTTCGGCCTTATATTGTTAGCATCGTGGATAACCCTTCTAAAAAAGGGTGTCAGTGTAGCCCATTATGACAATAAGGGCGGCATTGTAGACAATTACCTCGAACTTTCAGGTTGTTATGAAGAAAAAGTTCCACCCTTTCGGGTTATAAATTATAAAAGCAGATATGCTGCTCTGGGCGGTCCATTGATGTTTCTTGCAGGCATGGTTGCAGGCCTTCTCGGCATAGGTGCCGGGGCTTTAAAGGTTTTGATCCTCGATCTTCTCATGGGCTTACCGCCAAAGGTCTCGACAACAACAAGCAATTATATAATCGGTATTACTGCACTCGCAGGGTCGAGCGTGTTTTTTGCATCAGGGTATCTGAAGCCCGGGCTTGCCGTTCCCATCATACTTGGTGTGCTGGCAGGCTCATGGATCGGATCCAAGCTTCTGGTAAGAATGGTAGAAGAGGCCGTCAGAAAATTGTTTCTTGTTATATTGATCGTAATCGCTCTTGAAATGATCTGGAGAGGTATATAATGAATATTGACAAACCTGAACAACCTCAAACAAAGCCAAATGAGATGCCGAATACTATGCCAAACACTTTGGATGATCAGTGCGTATCATCCGTAATAGCCGACGACATTAAATCTCACAAAGATGCAATCGCAAAATTAAATGATGATATAAAAAAGCACCAGCAGGCCATACTGACACTTCAAAAAAGGCTGTCTACAATACCTGCCATAAGAAAGGTTGTAAGTCTTGAGGACATAATATCATTCATATACAGATGGGGCGTTATCTTAACCACGCTGTTCTTTGTCGCAGGTATGGTAAGGTTCTACGTGAAACATGCTAACTTAAACGTTGACTACAGTATGTTTTATAAAAATTTCTACCAATTTACGGAAAAGGAGATGCAGTTTATAACCCTCGGCCATTTCAGGACAGAGGTTTTATTAAATGCCGGGCTTATGATCCTCCTTCTGGCACCGATGGTCCAGGTTTTAGCTACGGGTGTTTATATGGTAGCTGTAAACAAAAATTGGAAATACGGCTTCATCACTTTTCTCGTTCTCGTCATTCTCTCTATAAGTCTACTTTTCCATTAACCCGAAAACAAGACAAGGGGACTTATTTGATTTAAATTTGAATAAGTTGACAAACACGTATTTTTATAATTTAAAAAAATATACGGTACGGCGTCTTGATTTAAACAACTTTTAACATGCTTGGGGCTAATGTTTGATCCTCGTAACGAGGCTTAAAATAAATAAAGTTAAAAGGGAGGGTAGTATGTGCGACACACACACACACCAAAGCTATGCTTATTTAACTGCCGGTATACTCGTATTTGCAGTGGGAATCTTTTTTAGCTCTTGCGGAGATTCGAATCCAACGTCCAATAATCCAGCAACGAATTCAAATCAAGGTCGGACAAATAATTTATCTTCTTCTCAGAAACCTCAAGCTATTATAATGCCTCTAAGTTTTTTGCCTTCGCCGTCTAATAAAAACGCTGTTGAAGTGTTATGGGCAGTAGTTGGAGAGAAGAATTTAATTGATAAGGCTTATATAGAATACGGCAACTCACCCACGGAGCTTATTTATAAAACAAAACCGCATTACGCAACATTATATATGTATCATGATACCATAGTATTTACAGGTTCGACGACATTATTTGTAAGGTTTGTAGTTGTTATGAAGGAGAAAAAAATTTCTAAGGAACCTATGCCTGTATTTATTAATAACCCTGTCACCAGTAATTATTATAGTAGTAGAAATAAGTTCTCTTTTCTTAGTCAAAGTAATCCATCTGAAAGAACTGAAACTATATATCCGGATGTTCTCACTACGCATATTGTGTCAAAAACTGATTGGGGAAAATGTTCAGATGCTTTGATCTGGACATATACCACGTCACTTTCTGGACTAACACTTTGCTATAATTATATACCCACATGTGAACCATCATCCATGTATCCATGTGCACAATATCCGTATAATGAATTGGCATGGCGTATGGAATGGATGCAAGAAAACGACAAATGGACTGATACTGAGTGCTGCGAACCTATTGGATGTACCTCCTCCAATAGTGAAGAAAATGAGAATATAGATAATAACATTACATATACCGTTCCTGTACCTAAGAATGGTGAAGTGATAGAAAGTATAATAATTTCACATCCATATTTATTATTTGTTGATCCAACCTCATCTAATTATCTTTTAAACGGTATTTCAGCTATGGGAAACTTATTATATCTTATACCGCAAAGCGCAATTCAATACTACACTACATTTGAACTAAACGTAGGCGAGTTCCACTGGAATGTTAGTGGTTTATTTCCAACAACAGGCGGTACTATAACTTTGCATCTAACTGGTGGTAATTATAAAGCAATACATAATTACAAGAATTCAGTCACCGTTTTTGATTATGACTGTGATAATTTTCAAAGGCAGCTGTCAACTATCGGTACTGAAACATATAATTATATTGGTAATTATGGGTATCCAAGAATAAATTTGGGTGCAACTTCATATTGGACTGATAATCAATACTACACAGCTGAAATGGCAGGTCAACCTCCCCTTCTTACCGTTACCTACAAATGCGTAAAGCCCGTTTACAAATTGCATATAATATTCCCCGACTTTTTAGACCCCAATTCCCCACCATCTATTACGCCATCCAATCTGGTAGGAGAATATGATATTGAAACAGGATATCCATATGCACATGTAAGCGTACAGCTAACAGAACAGTGCAGCAGTGATCAAAAGGATCTTGCCAACAAGGTAATAAAATTCAGCATCCTGCCTCCAACAGATCCAGCAGATATGGCTGGCCATAAAGATGACATGCATACAGGCGATAGGCCTATAGGCGAATTTGAAGATGGTACAGATGAGTGTACCACTGACAACACAGGTGCTTGTGATGTGCCGGTAAATTATCTGGCACCCGAAGTAAGCGGAAGGTATACAATAAAAGCAGAGATGGAGGATGATGCTTCTGTAACCGATGAACAGAAGATAACGGTGATGGTTCCAGGGCTTGATGCAATGCCTTTGTCCCCTGACAATTCATACAGACTTACAGGACAAACAGATAGCCATCCCGTCAATCATTACGCGACTGAATTTACGATTGGAAAGGTACAGGATATAGCAGAGGATTACTTCGAGAAGAGGGAAGCAAGTCTTGGTATCAACGACATGAGTTTAGTATGGGGAGGGCTATTTGATTATAAAGGCACATGGCAACCTCCTCATGATTGGCACCGTGATGGTACAAGCGCCGATATTGATAGGGCTGATAGCGATGGAGTGTGGCCTGGAGACATACTAAAATACAAAATTATACCTAATAATTGGACCAATCGCTATCTTCCTTGTCATTTAATAATAGAGAAGGAAAACAGATTACACATAGAATGTAGCCAACGTGGATTAAACCTACCACCACCACCGCCCCCACCACCCGGAGGAGGTTGTGGAGGCAAACCATGTTCATAAAAATTTTAAAGGAGGAACTATGAAAAAGTTATCATTATTAATAACAGTTAGTTTAATTTTAATTTCTGCTTCTGTGGTAACAGGAGATAACGGACAATCGTATTTCCCGACTCTGGAAGAGGCGAAGATCACAAATGCAAAGGTATTAGTTGGAGTTAGTATGGATAGCAGGGGTATTTACACATATGCTTACACAGTTACTAATTTATCAATAGGTCAATATAAAAAGATAGCAAATGTAAGTATCGATATCTCATTTCCTCAGGGAGGTATGTCTGTAACTGCAGGAGGAATAGAGCAAGGCCCCAGAACCGAGCAAATAGGTCCGCATGATACCCCTCCAGAAGGCAATGTAGTGCTTGTGGGCATATGGAGTCCTCCGGGATGGGATGCAAGATATAATATACCTCCAGAGGAGTTCATTGAAACTCTCGGCCATATTGGAGACGCGTTTTGGTCACCTACCTGCAGACACAAATGTATAGGAATTGCTCCTAATGAATATAGTAAAGGCTTTATATTGTATAGCTATGGGCTTCCAGGGATAAGAAAATTTACATTAGGCTCAACATTTGTTCCTGTCGAAGGTAGGGATTTTCCTGAGAACTGGAGCGCAGGTCAATTCCAGCATTGGATTATGTCAGAAGGGCAGACGGTCAATTTTACAGGTATGACGGTTGGTCCTTACGCACCCCCTGCTAACTTTGTACCTGTGGATTTTCTTAATTACATCATTTCTTTGAAACAGCAATCCTATCAGCTTGGGTGGATCGTGCAGAAGGCTGAGGAGGAGCATGACAAAGATAAGTCAAAAGAAAAGCCGAAAAAAGATAAAGTCGAGAATGATAAAGAAACAGGTATTATGC
>CAZJPN010000094.1:0-7375 GCA_964547905.1 uncultured Pseudomonadota bacterium
GCTTACGAAGGACCATACGTGGGTTGGGGAAAGGGTACAGTACGGCATCCTCACACCCGAAGAAGCACGTACACACCCGAACCGCCACATGCTCACCCGGTATCTTGGTTATGAACTGCTTGCATCCATTGATTTCTTGAAGATAGATGTCAAGGCCGGGGATGTGCTTTTGCAGTGCAGCGACGGCGCGTATGAGGCGCTGCTTGATACGGATCTGGCTGAAATTGTCCGGTCGAACAAACCGGAACAAGCATGCACGTCCATAGTAAGCAGGGCGCGTGAAGCCGGTGCAGAGGACAATATCAGCGTCCAGATAGTGTCGGTTGTCAGCCCGGGAACCTCTGTCGATCAGCCGTTATGGTGGAAATTCTGGTGGAAGAACCCGCGCTTGCGGCGTCATACGTTTGACAAGCGGTGGAGATTCAGTTAGTTAAAAGCCTCATATGAGCGAACTTACCCCCGGACAAATGCTTGATCAATACGAGCTCCTTGAAAGTGTCGCCAATAGCGGGATGGCGACGATATTTCGTGCACGCGATACCGAGGACGGGAAAATAGTTGCGGTGAAGGTGCCGCACCTTCGGTACGCAAGCGATATTGTATTCCACCAGAGGTTCCTGCGCGAGGAGCACATAGGTTTGAGTCTCGACCATCCTGGCATTATAAAGGTTCTGCACACAAAAGAAAAAAGCATGCTTTACCTTGTCATGGAATATGTAGAGGGTGAACTCCTGAGCAAGCGGATCCAGCGGGAACACCGTTTGCTGGTCTCAACTGCTGTTGATTTTGCAATCCAGCTTTCCGATATACTCATCTATCTTCACGATCGTAACGTGGTGCACAGGGACCTGAAACCCGACAACATCATGATCATGCAGGACGGAAGATTAAAATTGATAGACTTCGGCATTGCCCTTGATACTGCACTGCGCAAGATTACATGGACAGGGCTGTCCCAGCCTGTGGGCACGCCGGACTACATGTCGCCCGAGCAGATAAAAGGCAACCGGGGCAGTACACGCACGGATATCTATAGCCTTGGTATTATCTTGTATGAAATGCTGACCGGTAAAGTGCCGTTCCAGGGGCACAATGTCTATACAGCCATGCAGGCAAAGATGATGGAAAATCCCGTGCCGCCGGGCCAGCTCCGCCATGAAGTCTCTCCGCAGCTTGAAGAAATAATCCTGCACGCCATAGAAAGGGACACAAGGGAGAGGTTTGCCAGTGCACGCGAATTGCGTGAGGCATTGCTCCACCAGGACAGGGTAACGCTTACGGGCAGGGTGTCCCGAAAACCGCACAAATCCAGGTTTGCACTCTTACTCTGGAAGCTTCGCGCACTTGCACTCGGTTTATCCTCTTCTTCGGAAAAATAAACAATACGCTATATTTCAAAGTAAATTCAAACGAGATAGTATATCTTTATGGATTAAATGTAAAATGCAACTCTGTTATTGGATCGCCATTACACTGGCATTTTACTATCTCGGATCTTACTTCCTTTAATTTAAGGGCTGTCAAAAAGAACTGCTCCACCCATCCCTCTACGTTTTTTACATGTGCTATATCAATGTCGGGAAAATCTTTTATAAGATAAATAGCGTCCTTGTCTGTTAAGGAAAGAATCTCTGTTTTCCCTGTATCGTAATAACTGCTCCAAGCCACTATACCTCTTGATAACAAAGTCTGCATGCTACTAAAATTCAGAAACGTCTTGAAAAATGTTGATAGGTCGTGTATTGCGGAAAGCCTGCCCTGCTCAATGCATGTGGACAGATCCCCTTTGCCTATAACCTTGTCAAGGGTCCGTAATAAGTCGGTATAAAGCCTGTAAGGATACCATTCTGTCACCAGTATATGTTCTTGCATATACTTTGCGGATTCTGCTGGTAACGCATCAACCACCTTGCTAAGGGTATCTTTGTAATTTTTTTTTATGAATTTGATCAGACCACTTACTGCTACACCTTTTACCTTCGGCATATATCCTCCTTTCTTTAAAAACGATTTTACCGCTCGTATCAATAAAGTCAACGGAATAAATCTGTGGTGCCTTTTTTATGCAAAACTTTTTTTCCTTATTACACCTATATAATCCAGATCACGGTATCTGCCGTTGTAATCCATACCATACCCAACGAAGAACAGGTTGCCCGGGACTTCAAACCCTGCATGATCTAATCTGACCCGACATGTATGGTTATCCCGTTTGTTCAGGAGGACAATGGTAACAACATCTTCCGGCAGAAGGGACTGAACGTAGGAAAGTGTGCGGCCCGAATCACAAATATCATCGATCAGAAGTGTTGGCTGAGAATAATCCACCTTCTTCAGTTTCTCAAGATCAGTATCGTTTAATCGTGCATCATACGTTGATGACGTACCTGCATAGGTGCGGATCCTGATTGGAATTAATGTTGCCTTATAGCCTATTTTTGAAACAAGGGAGTCCGCAAACCTTTTACTTCCCTCCTCGATATAGATAAGGTTATAATCACTCTTCAGGTTCAAATCCCTTACGATTCCGTTACACCTATTTTCTATGCGGTGATGTTCAATAAATGATTGTATGGTATACATGAGTCACCTCTGGAGCACCCATCGGGAATGCACGTGTCCAAAATTTTAAGGTCATTATCATCAAAGCAACTATACCCTTGGGGAGATAAAAAGGGAATTCATCTCTTTGCAAGGCATCCGGGAGGTCGCGGGTATCCCAGGTCTTCTTGCTCTTCTTTAACATGTTTCTTTATAACTTTAATCAGATCTTTTACATGGAACGGTTTATTGATGCAGGCATCGCAGGCTGTCTTATAATAAATTGACTGGCTAACCGTTCGATATTATGTTTTTGATAGAGTTTGGTATGTACTTATCGGCAAAAGAGGTACAATAATGACTGATAAATTCGTCACGGTAGAAACATTCTCCAGAGAGATAGAAGCATTAATCCTCAAGACAAGGCTTGATGCAGAGGGTATAGAGAGTTTTATTGCCGATGGAAACATGGGCAGGATTTATCCTGGAGTGATTGGGGTGCGTCTTCTTGTCAGGGAAGAGGATTTGGATAGGGTGAAAGAGATTATCCATAAAGCCCGGCTTACCAGCATCAGCGACTGACGGTGTGACGGCAAGGGTGACCCCTTGCATTCTTCGCATAGGACAGCGTGGAACGATGCGGAGCGCTCTCTACGCCAAGGTGCTTTAACTTCCCGATACACGTCGCAAGCCCTCCGCTTATCTCCCTCAATGAATGTGCTTGCCCTAACTGGCAGAAGAGCATGGCTACGAATTGATCCCAACAACTGAATCCCTTTGCTCCCTTCTCGGCTTTTGTCTCCTTAACCGCCTTGTAAAACTCGGCCGTTGAAAATAATTGTAGAATCTGCCCAAAAACACTGCTATACCTATTCATCAGAAGCCTCCTTTCAGGTTATGTTTGTTTTTACACCTTACATATTTACCTGATTGGGGCTTCTTTTAAATGTTTATCTTGGACAGATGTGATATAAAAGAGGAATTGATTTATGAAGATATTATTCTGTGAAGGGTCTTCGTTGTCGGCGAGAGAAGCCCTTTCTGCCCTGGGCTCTCAGGACCACGAGATAGTAATCTGTGACCCGAACCCCCTGTGTATTTGCAGATTCACCACGTTCAAAACAAAGTACTACCGGTGTCCCTCGATCAACGACGACCTCGAGGGGTATTACCGTTCCATCGTCCGCATCATTCAAAAGGAAAAGATCGATATCCTCCTGCCGGTTCATGAACAGGCGTTGCTGTTCTCAAAGCGAATCGATGAGCTGTCACGACTGGTTAAACTCGAACTACCCGGGTTCGAGAGTTACGTGCAGCTTTTCAGCAAGATAAAGTTCATCACACTGCTGGACAAACTGGGAATACCGCATCCCCGGACGATCTCCTGTAAAGACCGGAACGAGGTTTGGGAAAAAATATTCTATCCGTGCTTCCTAAAACTGGATTACGGGACCGCCAGCCAGGGAGTTTGGAAAATTACCAGCGAGGATGACCTGAACCGTACCCTGCATGACGTTTCGGAAACCGGGAACGGGTACTTGATCCAGGAGGAGGCACCGGGGGTATTCGAGATCGCATACGCGTTGTACAATAGAGGAAAACTGATAGCGTTTCACTGCTGTCGAAGACTCAGGGAAGGTGCGGGAGGCAGCTCATGCAGCAAGATTGGAGTAGATAGACCCATAGTCTGGAAACATTTCGAACAAATCGGGCAAGAACTCGCATGGCACGGTCCGTTGGCTATCGATTATTTCTATGATGAAAGTCGGGGCATCCCTTCCTATATCGATGCAAGTCCCCGCCTGGTCGAACCGATGAACGCCTGTATCAACGGTGTCGACATACCGGAGTATCTTGTCCGGCTTTCGAACAATGACGCATCGTCGGTTCATGTGACTCGGACGGCCGGCAGGAAGAGCCATATGCTCATGCTTGCATTGTTACACCTGGCAGATAAAAAACGCCCGAGGAAGGAGCTTGTCCGGGAAGTCCTTTCCGCCCTGAGATCCGAAGGCATCTACTCGGACAGCGTCGAAGAGCTGACAAATGCCAAACATGATTTTCTCAGTCCTGTCCCCCTGCTGTTCGTGATGATTAAACTCTTCTTCACAAAAGCAAGCTCCGCGTCTATTTCGGGTTCCACCGTAAAGAACTACGCTTTATCCTATCAAACGATTGCAAGCATACTGGGAATGAAATAGGCAGCGCAGATTCCTTCCCCACAAGCTATGCGAAAACTAATCTACCTTTTGGTTTAGATATAGGACGTCAAGGGTCACCCATTTAAAGTCTTTCAAGTTTATTTTATTCTTATTTATTGACTTGATTTATATGAGTGGTAAGAAAATTAATTAAAAAAAGGAGTTTGTATGCCAAAGGTAAAGGGTGTAGCAATACTTTTAATTATAAAATTTGTTAAAAAGAATTACAAAGATGTTCTCGGCAAAGTGATCGATGCCTTACCGGCAGAATCTGCAAAGTATATGCAAGAGCATATACTTATGACAGAGTGGTACCCATATAAGCTTTATACCGATTTGTTAAGAACCCTTGATAAGATCATAGGCAATGGCGACCTTTCCTATTGCACAGAGCTGGGCAGATTAGCTGCACAAAATCATCTTTCAACGATTTTCAAAATCTTTATGAATTTTAGTAGCACTCAAAGTATGTTATCAAGGATTATAGTTGCTTGGAATAGTTATTACGATACAGGGAAAGTGGAGATCCCTTCATTCACAGATAAAGAGGCTACTTATATTATAAAAGATTTTCCTGAGATAGATATATCGCATGTTAAGAATGCACAGGGATGGGTTGAACAGTTTTTTTTAGTCACAGGTAAATTTGCGAATGTAAAGTCAGAGATATTAAAATGTCAGTGTAATGGTGATCCTGTAACAGAAATATATTTCACTTTGAATTCATAAGACACAGACCACAGCACTTGCAGGAAGTTCGAGGGAACGTTGTTGATTAAATCGACTTGTATTGCCTCGGTGCTGTTGATAGTGCAGACGTTGAAATACAAAGACAACGTTTTGTTTTTGCCCTCATTATTCCATATCCTTTTACCAGTTTTTTATACAGCCGGAAAAGCAGAGAGGATGTACGTTAATAGGAAGCAACAGGGCCACCTCATTGTTCCCTTGAGAAGTATACCAGCTTTATGGACAGAAGGAAAATACAGAAAGAATTATAGGAGGGTATAGAATACCCTCTTTTTTTAAGGGCTGTTATAATAACAAAACAATGTCTATACGATAAGATGAATGACATCTTTACAGGTACAAGTTCAAATCTTGCTCTCCATGCTTGCCGCTGTGGATTTTCTGATCATCCTAAAATTCAGAAATAATAAGAGCAGCATCCCATAAAACCGGAGGAAAAAAAACGTCAATGCATCAATAAAATTGGGAGAGCCACCAAGAAGATATAAATGAGCTATGTAAACGACTTTTCTAAAGTAAAAGGAATACTCATTAATGGGTGTAAGAAACAGCACCACCAGGAAGATTGCTATTTCATATTTATTGTTTCTCTTTATAAGTTCTTTTATTAAGATGGCAAATGGTAATAAAAGGAGAGTCAGGCAGTAATCCCGGCAAAGGGGCGATAAAAGCAAAGACAGAATAATGAAAAGAGAAAATCCTAGATCATTATTATACTTTTTGATATGCAGTGCCGCGTACAACAGAAGCAACGCTTCTGTAACATACAGAAACAGGTTCTTAAAAAACGGACTTACCAATATTGTAAGGTTAGTAATGTTATTAAATGAGCTCATTGGTAAAAACAGTGTAGAAAAAAACCCGTTTATAGAATAATTACCGAAGTTGGCTTGCCAGTATTTTACATCTTGCGGCATTACCTTAAAAATGAAATAAAAGAAATCATATCTTGTTACGATTAATGTAAGAACAATAATAATTCCTACGCTTATAATCGAAGACAAAAATGCCTTTCGTTTCTTATTGATAAGAAAATATACAATTAAAAGCCCTGGATAGAATTCCAACATTGTTGCCAGTGCGATGAATATGCCTGACACTGTATCATTTCCTTTTTTATAGAAAAACCACCCCACTATTACATATAGAGTCAGAAGAATAGATATTTGTCCCAACCTAAGGTTTGATTGGAACGGCTGCCAGGCAAGTATAAAAAGGAGGATTAAAGGAAAATATATTAATGAAATATCTTCTGATTTAAGCAATAAAAAAATTATAAAAAGTGTGCACAATATTTCTATCAGACACCATAAAAACGATGCGTCCTTGAAACTCAGGAAACCCAGAGGAAACAATAGCATACTGACAAATGGCGGATGGGCATTATTACTTATCGAACCGAAATTTGGCGATTCTTGAAGCAGGTCTTTGTAAATCTCGGTAAAATTGGCAGGATAAACAGATTTACCAGAAATCAGTTGTCTTGCAGCTATATAATCTTGTACAAAATCAGAAGGGGCTACAGTTCCTATTTTAAAAGCAGACTTGAGGGACGGGAACATGACAACAAAATATACGAGCAAAGCAGCAGTAAGAATAACATAAAACACGATACTTTTTGTTTTTATATTATGCTGCATTGGATACAAGTCCTTTCCCCCATCATTAAGTCATAAATAGATTTATATCAAGCTATTGCAGGAGTCCAAGGCTTGAAGAACAAGGCAAACAATGGGGTCACCCATTTAAAGTGTGGCGCCAAGACGTCATCAAGAAAAAAGTTTTCCTTATCGAGAGAAACGAAGTTTCTCACGGCTGTTCCATACTTTGGTGTTATCACCATCTCTACCATTGCCGTAGTTTCTTTGTGTTTGTGTGTCAGT